>NZ_RKKU01000009.1 GCF_003797945.1 Pseudomonas neustonica | reverse complement strand
CACCAGTTCAGCGAAAGGAACAACGGATGTTCTCCCCAGCCAATGAAGCAGCCTTCACCCTACACATCGACGGCGCTGCCCACGATTTCAAGGTATTGGCCTTTACCGGTAAAGAGGCCCTCAACCAACCCTTTGCCTTTGAACTGGAACTGATCAGCGAACAGCCCGACATCGACCTGGGCTCGCTGCTGCATCACACCGCCTATCTCGACATGGGCCAGGGTGCTGGCATCCACGGCTTTATCGACCGACTCGCCCAGGGCGAAGCCGGCAAACGCCTCACCCGGTATCACCTCTGCCTGCGCCCCCAGCTTAGCTACCTGGCGCACAGAACCAATCAACGCATCTTCCAGCACCTCACCGTGCAAGACATCATCAGCCGCCTGCTGGAAGAACATGGCATTCAGGGCGACGCCTACCGTTTTCAACTCAACGCCAGCTACCCTGAACGCATCTACTGCACCCAGTACGACGAAACCGACCTGCACTTCATCCAGCGCCTGTGCGAAGAAGAAGGCCTGCACTACCACTTTGAACACAGCCGCGAAGGCCACGTCATCGTCTTTGGTGACGACCAGACTACCTTCCCGCAACTGGCCCAGATCGGTTACAGCCAGGGCACCGGCATGGTCGCCGACGAGCCCGTGGTCAAACGCTTCGGCCTGCGGGTAGAAACCCGGCCCAGCCGCGTCACCCGCCGCGACTACGACTTTGAAAAACCGCGCCTGCTGATGGAAGCCGCGTACAAAACGCCGGCAGACCCCGAACAGGATCAACAAAAGGCCCTCGAGCCCGATCTGGAAGACTACGACTACCCCGGCCGCTTCACCGACCGCGAGCGTGGCAAACAACTCAGCCAGATCAACCTCGAACGCCACCGCGCCGAACAGCAACTGGCCGACGGGCTGAGCGACCAGCCACAACTGCGCAGTGGTCACTTTATGCCACTCAGTGGCCACGCCCGCGCCGACTGGAACGACCTCTGGCTGCTGACCGAAATCCACCACGAAGGCAAACAGCCGCAAGTGCTGGAAGAAGGCGTCACCAGCGACGTCAAAACCAGTGATGGCTTCACCCAGGGCTACCGCAATCACTTCAAAGCCACACCCTGGCAGATCATCTGGCGCCCGCAGCTCAACCACCGCAAGCCCAAAGTACTGGGCAGCCAAAGCGCCGTGGTCACCGGCCCGCAGGGCGAAGAGATTCACTGCGACCAGTACGGCCGCATAAAAGTGCAGTTCCACTGGGACCGCGAAGGCCAAGCTGATGACAAAACCAGCTGCTGGCTGCGCGTTGCCTCTAGCTGGGCGGGCGACCGCTACGGCGGCGTTGCCATTCCCCGAGTCGGCATGGAAGTGCTCATCACCTTCCTGGAAGGCGACCCCGACCAACCGCTGGTCACCGGCTGCCTGTACCACAAAGAACACGAAGTCCCATATGAGCTACCTGCGCACAAAACCCGCAGCGTATTCAAAACCCTCAGCAGCCCCGGTGGCGGTGGTTACAACGAACTGCGCATCGAGGACAAAAAGGGCGAAGAACAGATCTACCTGCACGCGCAGAAAGACTGGGACGAAAACATCGAGCACAACCAGACGGTGCGCGTGGGCAACGAACGCCACGACACCGTCGAGGCCAACAGCTACAGCGAGTTCAAGGCCGAAGAGCACCGCACCACCCACAGTGAGCGCAAGACCGAGGTCAAGGCCAATGATCACCTGACCGTCGGCACCAGCCAGCACGTCAAACTCGGCGACAGCCAACTGGTCAAAGCGGGCAGCGAAATCCATCTCTCCAGCGGCATGAAAGTGGTGCTCGAAGCGGGTATGGAAATCACCTTCAAGGTCGGCGGCAGCTTCGTAAAGCTAGACCCCAGCGGTGTCACCCTGGTCGGGCCCAGCGTTAAGATCAACTCGGGCGGTAGTCCGGGCAAGGGCAGCGGGGCAGCACCGGCGTTGCCGGGGGCTGCGGCGGCTGTGGATGTGAGTGAGGCGGGTAAGCTGCTGGTAGTAAACCAGAGGCAAGCTCTCATGCAGAAGAAGCCTCTTTGCGCGATCTGCGAAGCGGCGAAAGAAGGAGCTGCCAATGCATGATGAAGCACTGAGCGGTGGATCATGGCATTTAAATAGCTACCTTCTGCTCGATGGAATCAGCGTAGAAGCCTTGCCAAGAAAAATTTATGAATGGTCAGATTCGCCCGAATACGAAGTGCTTTACCTGGAAACACCCTGGGTCGAATTAAGCGATGTGTCTCCGTTTCTGGTTAAGCTGCATGGTAAAAATGACGCTATTCTTAATGAGTTTTTGGCGAATCAATCGCAGGAGTGGGGTTATCTGATATTTAGCTCAAAGGAAAGCGAAGAGGTAGTCCAGCACCTTCGTAAGCTGATAAGTGTCGAGCATCCGTTGGGCCAATCTATGCTACTGCGCTTAGCCGATCCTGCAGTGGCGAATGCTTTGTTCGGGCTTGCAGCAGAGAATAATCATTCCGAGCTATTTGGCCCAATTGACCAATTGCGAGCTTATGATTCAGCAAGTCTTTCTTGGCTTTCGCACCAGCGGCCAAGCACTGAAATGGTATTGAGCAGGTTGCCATATCGATTGAGCGAAGCGGAGCTTGCTGCACTTGGTGAGGTTGATTTCCGGCAAACAGTTCAATGGCTCCAGAGCCATATCAATAAGTATTTCCCGCATTTTTTATCCGCAGTACCTGATTCAGAACAGTGGGGCAGAGTTCATCAGCTGGCAGATCAGGCCTATCAGACGGGTTTTACCAGCGAACGGGATATAGCCTTGTATGCCAACGTATTTGGTTTTCTGGGCTGGGATGTTCTTGAACGTCACCCGGATATCGCAGAGCTAGTAACCAGAGTAGGCCCGCAATCACCCTCACAACGTATTGAGCACGCAGCCAACCTTGCAGAGTCGAGAGTGGCATTGCTGGAAAGGAATCCTGTATGACAGCGCAGCAACCACCCCGCCAAAGCCCAGCCAATGAGGCAGCAAGCGCAAGAAGTTGCAATGATAGCAGGGCCGCGACGGCTGCGTGTCCTCTCATGAATCTGAAGCTGCAGCTTTTGCCTTTGCGCTACGGTCTGGTCGAGACGCTTGATCCTAGTAGCGAAGTGGTAATGCCTTATGAGCTGGAGTCGCGCCCATTGGGGATTCGCCTTCTCCGCGATGGCTTTCTGTACGTTATCGAAGAAGAAACCGGCTTCTTACATGAATATGAGGTAAGCGATGGCGCTCTAAGTAAACTGCTATGGCAAGACGCAGAAGTTCGTTCAAATACCCGCACAAACAATATCGGACCGGCCAAGCTGGTGTTTCCTCGCCAAAGCATGTTGCATGTTGCTTACTCCGAGGTGCAATGGACCGCCGCCAAGTGCTCGCAGGTCATTGGCAGTCCCGCAGACCGTGCCAGGTTCATGCAGCAGATCAATCCGGGGAGCGCAAACCCCGCAACGGGTGGCGCTCACTTGATGACGTGGGAGGAGGCCGAGCGTTGGCTGGCGGAAGCGGCTGAAAGTAAGCAAGAAACAGAGGCACCCGAGCTGCCTGAAGGGGCCCATCCTGACGAAAACCTGCCTTATCTTTGGGAGCCACGAGGCCTATTCCAAGAAACTTCTGTTGATTCCCTAAAAAAACAGGTGCTGAACGAGTACAAGGATGACTCGCTCTGCCTGATTGTCAGGGATGATATTGGGGTGATGCGCGACTTGGCTAATTTCCAGAATGAGGTGGTCACCTGGATCGACGACTGGGAAAGTGGAGGCGAGCAGCCTGGGACCAATAAGCGAGACTACATGCTCGCGTGCTATATCGATTCGCTATCGCTGATGACTCAGCAGGGGTTAGACCAAATAGCGGAATTTTCCGACCTGCCTGACGTTCAAGTCATGTTTGAGGATCTGAAAAAACTTCTAGATCCTCAGCAAGAGCAAACAAGACAAAGCTTGATTGATTGGCTGAATGTAGGCAGCAACAACGGTCGGTTGCCTAGAGTCAATGATCCAACTCTGCCCGCTGATCTTAAAGCTAGAATTAGAGAAATCGATCGAGAAATCAATCCATCAAACGCACTTCGTCTGGGCCAGCAAAAAGTGGATGCTGTCGAGGACTATTACTTCGCTCAATGTATGGAAGGTGCTGATCCAACCTTTGTTGAGACGCATAGACAGACGATAATTCAGGTCAAGAAAGAACATAATAAGCGGGTTCAAAGTGTTCTCTCTGGGGCTGATTTTGGCCAGCGAGGCATCAACGATCTTATCGACAGACCGTCTATGGATGCTGTGCTAGAACGCCACCGCGCAAACCTAAATCGCTGGGATAGACTGCTGGAGTCCATAACGGCTGATCGCTTGCAGATGATTAGTAATAACCGCTTTCATGATGCAGCCTGGTATTACGACCTTCATGAGGCTAGGCAAATAGGCTTGGCTTTTAGTGCTCAGTATGCGTGTTTCAAAGACATTTGCCGCAATGACAATGCTATGGAAGCCATTAGTGGCTGGCTTGAGCAGAACCCGGACTATGATCGGCCACTCTTTTTCACACTACCCTTAGCGGACCAAATTACGTTAAGTACTAACTTGGCTACTTTGAACGATGCGGCCTACAAGCTGATAACTCTTACTCCGGAGTGGGTTAATAAACTGCGGGAGATTGAACGACCGTTTCTTCCTGCCTTGGATGAGCTGCCGGAAAGTGCGCGCGTTCTTGGACAAAGCGCCCACGATACCCTGACTCCTGCACTGGCATATGGGTTCTCCCGGTCGGTAGAACAGGCGTTGCAAGCCACCCATCTTGAGCAAATCCCTTCTATGGAGGAACTGTTTGACAGCCTCCCCCCAGCTACTGTCAAGCGGATGTTTGATATTTCACGCAAAGAGGGTGTTACCTTTACCGTAGGAGACGCAGATGATTTGGCTGCCCTGCGGCAAGAAATTAATGATGTGTTTGCGGCCCAAGCTGAACAGGCAAGACTTCGCAAGAGGCATACCGAAGCCAAAAAGAACTCTGGGCATCAATCTCCAGCAGCTCAGCAGGCACTGGATGAGTTCAAAGAGGCCAGAGATCTGCGTCGTACGCTTGAGAGTAGGCTGCTCGGAAAGCTGACACCTATTTCCAAAGTACCCGACTCCAACGTTCGCATTAGCCCTAGTAGCGTGGGGCACCCTGGCCTCACCTTATTATTATCTGGTTCGCAGCACGAGGCAGTCACCGGCATTTGGCGTAATCTGGGGCGAGGCTACGCTCAAGCGGGTCCGGCTGGAATGCTGGGCGACGGGGTTGGGGTGTTGATAGCGGTTCTTCAAGCAGCCAACTTGATACATGTCTGGCGCGAAACAATGGAACAGGGTGAACATAACAGAGAATGGTCTGACTTCAGATCGGCTATAGCTTCTACCGCGGCGTCAGGTTTTATGGCTTCTCAGTCAATTGCGAATACTGCGCTCAATGCTCGCATTGTCGCATTGGAAAGTAGTTTGAAATACTATTCCGCAAGGAATGTGAAGTTGTTGTTGGGTAAGCTGCATTTGGGGTTGGGGTTGGTGGGATATGGTGCCATGCTTATAACTGCAGTTTATTCCGTAGGGCGGCATCATGCCAATTTGATAGCGGCACTAAGGTCTGGTAACCGTGCGGCGCAGTATGGAGCCACCACGGCCATGGTTGGTGCCGCTGGTATAGCCGGCGCTAGTGGGTACGGGCTGTATAACAGCGCGCATGCGGGTTTAGCTGTCATGCGTGGCACATCTTGGGCTGTAGCAGGGTTAAGGCTATCATCCGTTTTTTTACGCGTTAACCTTGTAGGCGCCATCTTTACTGTGCTCGAGCTGGGCGGTACTTGGTGGTACAACTGGAACAATCTCAGTCGCCACGACGCCTGGCTACAAACAACGCCGTGGAGCCGTGATTTGGATAAGCGCGATAACCTCCCCCTAGCTGAGTATCAGAACCAGCTTCAAGCGATTTTGAGCGCGCCTGTTGCTGAGCTGCGCCATGTCAGTCAGGGTAATTGGCTGAGCAGCGCTATCGGGGTATATCAGGGAGTAGAGGTTGGCATTCAGTTGCCGGGCCTGAGCCGAGAATCATTGCTTAAGGTTGAAAATAACCCGGCGCTGGTACAATTGTCCTTGGCTGGCTATCAGGTTCGTAAGGAGGGGCGAAGAGAAGTAGAGCATTGGCAGCCAATTAGTGAAGATATAGTCATGAATACAGCGATGAGCAATTCTGGGCCGTTACAATTAACGATCACCAGCTCCGCTTTCCCGGAAAGTACGGCTAAACTTGACTTAGTTATAGTCGTTCGCATTGAGATACTTGATCAGGAGGGTAGCTACATTCCCCAAGAGCACAGCATTCGCTTAAGGACTCTTACTGAAGGTAGCTACTCGACTTCCGAGCTCCGTGCAAAAGGCGAACAAGCCCCCAAAAGGGTTGTGGATCCGTACTTCCTCACACAGCAGGCTCAGTGATGACCAAACGTAACAAGCCCGCAGCGCACGAGTACCTTAAACATAACCCGAAGGCGGGTGATAGGCAGCCATTTCTCTCGGGTGTTATTACGTATTTGGCCCCCTTACCTCTCCCAACCCAGCAGGCCCCGATAGACTATGAAGAAGTTGTCGGAAGTCTTAATGATACTTACCTAGTGTATGGCTCTGGTCGAGCCACGTTATTTTCATGGCAGATGATACTTGGCGGACCTCTTACGTTATTTGCTTTGTTTGTGTTGATACTTCCTCTGATAGCTGGAGGAGGTACACTTTTGCTTGGTGGTACTTGGTTTGACGCTAAGGACTTTTTCTATAACACCTATACTGGGTTTGTCGGTGTAGCCACTTTCAGTTGCATTATTATTTTTCTGATCTGCATACTTACTTGGTATTTTAGTCGTATCAAGGAGCAGGGGCTCGTCGCCCCTCGTTTCAACCGTCAACGCCGCGAAGTGTGTTTTGTGCCAGAGGGGGGTATTAAAGCCTATATCGTACCCTGGGAAAGCTTGGCTGTTTGGACCACGGAAGCGCAGGGCGTGACCCAGTACGGCGTTCAACGTCAATACGCCATGGGAATTGGCTTCCACGATGAGACTAGCGGTAGCGACTGTCTTCTTGAATACCCTACTTCCGCTATTCCACTCGCAATCAGTACGTGGGAAGCAATACGAGCGTACATGGAATATGAAGTACATAGTCTTGAAGATATTCATTGTGAGAAGGAGCTACGTAACCCTGGCGATCCTCCCTATGAGGGGCTGCATACTTTTCGTAATGCCCGTCGCCGGTTGCATCGACGCTACCGCGAGGGTGAGGTAGGTCTCTGGATGGTTTTCGGCTGGTATCTCTATCATATAATGACGCTGTGGTCTCTACCTGCCTTTCTCGCACAGCGCGAAGCGCTCTGGTTGCAACGCCGCCCCAAGACTTCAATTCC
Source organism: Pseudomonas neustonica (assembly GCF_003797945.1). Lineage (GTDB taxonomy): Bacteria > Pseudomonadota > Gammaproteobacteria > Pseudomonadales > Pseudomonadaceae > Halopseudomonas > Halopseudomonas neustonica. The sequence continues at coordinate 121,996 of NZ_RKKU01000009.1, read as the reverse complement.
GAAAAAAATGGCGCAATGGTCAGAGCCATTACCCAAGGAGCAATGGGCTAAACCAAGCGAATTGTTGAAGCGCCAGAGTGCTGCAGCCAAACGCATATGGGCCAAGCAGCCAAACGCGTCTATGGCTGCGGTGTTCGCAGCAGCACGACGTGAAGTGGGGGACGAGTAGTCTGCCTGATTCTTGGTGCACACCGCATACTGCGAGCGTCGGCTCAAACCCGGCGCTGTCATGACATCAGAGCTAGCCGCTCCGGAACAACGAATGTTCACCCCCGCTAAACAAGTCACCGCCATTGTTCTAGGAAACCCACCGCCGCGCAGCTGATGACTCAATCCCCTTATGCTACCACCGCCTATTCATCGGCCAACCTGCAACGTCATCCGGCGGACAAGCCGCGCCCTGGATTAAAACCGCTGGTGGGGCAGCGGCTACCTTGGGGTAATACACAAGATGCTGTGCTAGATAGCTTTATCGTGCCGAAGGCCGCAAATGTTCAATAGGCTATTTAAGCGTAAGGATGAAAGTGACGCCGATGAGAGCAGTGTTGATCTAAGCGTGCGCCCGAAAGTAGGCGAGATTCGTACACAAGGTATGACGGAAACACTGTTTCTCTCGCCTTTGCCTTTGCCCACGGGGCAATTAGCCTTGGGGCGGTTCAGCTGGAAATGTTCATCTGCCCCCGGTTTTCCCGATGAGCCCATCGACGGTGAGCTACTGTCGCGCTCAGGTGCACCAGCGCAGCGCATTACCTTACCTGTTCCGACCACGGAGTCCTGAGATGTTTACACGCAAACCCCTGACCTTGCCGCCGCAGCTGCAATGGCAGTATCAGGATGAGCCTGCGCTGGCCGAGTGGTCGCTGAAGGCACGGCCTTATAATACGGATATTGCAAATGGGTTGTGCGTTGCGGTTTTTATGATAGCTCTGCCGCTGGCTATATGGTTAGGATTTGATTCTGCGGAAACACTTTTTTGGCAGCTATTTCTTACACTGTTTGGTGTGCTTTTATTTGGCTCGATGATTCTCAGCATGACCCACCAAAAAACAAAGTTCGCCTACCGCCTGACGGCATCAGGTCTGGAATTCTGTGAGTGGAAGGCTTTCCCTGAGTGGCTGCCCACCCTGCTGAAGTGGCTAGCCGTGATCACCGGGGTGGTGATGCTGATGCTGGTGATGGTGCACCCGGCGGCGCTGATCGGAGCGATAGCGGGGCCGGGGCTGATCGGCCTGATGTATCTGCGCATGGGCACCTCCAGTCAGTTTCGGAAGATGCATGAAAGCTATCATCACATCGTGCACTCGTGGGATGAGTTCAAAAAAGTAACGGTATTTCGGCGGCGCTCGATTATTGGCTTAGATTTCGAGTGGTATAACCCTGAAGGAGGAGACGGGAAGGGCCGAATGATCCCGTGGGAGGAAATCATCTACTGTCGCAAATCCCACTACAACGAGCTGATCAAAATCATCCGTTCCCAGTTGCCGGATTCGACGCCCTATGAAGAAGCCTATATCCAGATTTATGCGGGAGCGTAGCGGTATCACTTCATAGGTTGTCTTGGTGCGCAAGGCCAGTGTCAGTATGGCCTCGCGCAAGCCCACTCCGCTGTTTGCCGAGCCGCGTGAACGTACAGTGTCTTCTGAGGCCAGCCACTACCATTGGCGTACCTGGATACCGGTCAGCGGCGCGTCCTACGTGGAGCTGGAAGTTACCTATGCCGACGTGTTGGAGCCCGATACCCAGGTACCTGCGAGTTACACCTTCAGAGCTAGCCTGCTAGGCGCGCCGAGAAATGCTGAACTGATCAGTAACCCCTTGCACGATGAGCCCATCGACGGTGAGCTACTTTCGCGCTCAGATGCACCAGCGCGGCGCATTACCTTGCCTGTTCCGACCACGGAGTCCTGAGATGTTTACACGCAAACCCCTGACCCTGCCGCCGCAGCTGCAATGGCAGTATCAGGATGAGCCTGCGCTGGCCGAGTGGTCGTTGAAAGCACGGCCTTATAATACGGATATCGCGAATGGGATTTTCGCGGCTTTATTTTTTATAGTAACGCCATTTGCTGCTTGGCTTGGGTTCGACACGGCGAAGACATTGCTAGGCCAGGTCTTGCTTACAATTTTCTTGTGGGCTTTATTCTTGTCAGTCGTCGTGAGTATGACCCACCAAAAAACCAAATTCGCCTACCGCCTGACAGCTTCCGGGCTGGAATTCTGTGAGTGGAAGGCTTTCCCTGAGTGGCTGCCCACCCTGCTGAAGTGGCTGGCCGTGATCACCGGAGTGGTGATGCTGATGCTGGTGATGGTGCACCCGGCGGCGCTGATCGGAGCAATAGCGGGGCCGGGGCTGATCGGCCTGATGTATCTGCGCATGGGTACGTCCAGCCAGTTTCGGAAGATGCATGAAAGCTATCATCACATCGTGCACTCGTGGGGTGAGTTCAACAAAGTAACGGCATTTCGGCGGCGCTCGATCATTGGCTTGGGCTTTACTTACTACAACCCTCAAGCCGAAATTGAAGACAAGATGATTCGCTCTATCCGCAAGATCTACTGCCGCAAATCCCACTACAACGAGCTAATCAAAATCATCCGTGCCCAGTTGCCGGATTCCACGCCTTATGAAGAAGCCTATATCCAGATATATGCCTGAGCGCTGGGGTAGCTCTTGATCGGCTGTATTGGTGCGCAAGGTCGACAGTATCCAGCTCTTTTTGGCTTTGCAGCCCAGCCTGCCGCGTCGTTCTGATGAGTAGCGCACATCGTCCGCTGTAAGCGTCGGATAAAATGCTGCGCTGTCGAAGCATCAGAGCTAGCCGCTCCCGCGCAGTGACAGGAACAATGGATGTTCACCCCCGCTAAACAAGTCACCGCCATTGTTCCAGTCAATCCTGCGCTGCGCAGCTGATGACTCAATCACCCTATGCTACCACCGCCTATTCATCGGCCAACCTGCAACGTCAGCCGCCGGGAAAACCGCGCTCTGGATTAAAGCAGCTGGCGGGGCAGCGGCTGCCTTGGGGTAACACCCAAGAGATCGTACCCGATAGCTTTATGATGCCAGAGCCATCGAGTTTGCGGTCACTGGAAAGTGACCGTTTACAGCGCGACCAAGAGATAGCAAAGGGAACCTATGAGCCCGCTCCGATGGAGCATATTGATTTCCACGATCGTTGCGATCATGAGCATTACCGGCATGCGCCCTGGGCGGGTAGAACCCATTTCTGGTTATACCTCGGTGGATTTGCAAAAGTTGGTTTTTTTATTTTTTTATTCTTAGGCGCATTGTTAGCGATTATGGAATCATTGATGGCTGACAAGGACTATTTTTTTGTTTTTCTTGAGTCGTTCGGTTTTGTTTTTTTCTCAGCCACCCTCCCCTGTTTCTCTGCTTGGATGCTGGCGGTATTGGTAACTCACAAATTCCCACGCCTCTGGATCAAACCCGGGAAAGGCCCGAAATGGGAACTCAATCGCCGTAACGGCATGGTGACGGTGTTCAAATACCGCCGCGGGGAGGTGAGTGAAAAGCGCGCGCCTTTCCATGAGTTTGATGCCTACGTTAATACCACCCCCGACCGCCAGGGCTTGCCCATGAACGTGCTCAGTATCGAGCATCGTTACTCGGATATCAGCATTCACTTTGGCGACATCCAGCCGCCCGACCGCAATATCAATCAGCACTGTGCGCTGTGGGATTTTATTCAGAACTACATGGATACCAACCACGCACTCCCGGATACCCCGCTGTTTGAAGAGCACCGCGTTAACGATGCGACCACGGTCGAACACGACAAAGCCGCAGGCCGTCATCCGCGCTACTGGCGCGATATGGACGATGAGGCCTTCAAGCAAGCACAGAGCCAGATGCGAGCTCAGATAGCGAGGATTAACACCCTTAGTCGGCAGAACCTGGCGGCTTAGTTTGAAGAAAGCCTTGGGGCCTCGCTCTACTCAAAACCAATAGTTCGGCCAGCGCTTGCCGGCGCCCACATTATTGATGACGAGCGCCACCAGAACCAGGATCACTGAACCGGCCAGGACGGGTGTGAGCAGAAAATGGTACTCGTGAATGCCTGCCAGCATGATTACCAGAGGGTTAGCGCCAGCGGGCGGATGTACTGCTCGACAGACCTGCATCAGCGCGATAGCGACGCCTACGGCGATGGCCATGGCCAGCGGGCCGCTGCCAGCTAACTGGAAGATGACGATGCCAACCAGCGCGGCAATACAGTGACCGCCAATCACATTACGTGGCTGCGCCAGCGGGGCGTTGGGTGCCGCGAACAGGAGTACGCAGGTAGCGCCAAAGGGGGCCATGAGCAAGGGCACTTCAGCCAGCTGGGTTAACCAGGCAATCGCACTAATTCCCAGAATCCCGCCAACTAGGCCGGTAAGAATCTGCATAAGGTCTGGCCGGGGCGGGCAGACGCTGGTGCCTTTGATTTTGTGAAGCATGGAGTTGCCTTTGTGTTAAGGTTTGTACAGATCGGTACAATACGCAAATGTACCGATCTGTACAATTTCTTTTTCGTGCGCGGCGTTTTTAACAACGGGCAGGCTTATGGGTAAGCGTGACGACATTCTCGATACCGCGATGACGCTGTTTAACCGCCATGGTTATCAGGCTGTCGGGGTAGACCTGATTCGGGATGAGGCGCAGGTGTCGAAGATGACCCTGTATAAATACTTCGCAACCAAGGAAGCTTTGGTTGAGGCGGTGCTCCGGCTGCGACACGAGCGGTTCAAGCAGTCGCTGGAACTATGGTTGGCGGAGTACGCCGATCCGGTTGAGCGATTTAAGGCCGTGTTTAATTGGCATCTGCGCTGGTTTTCTTCGCGTCAGTTTTACGGCTGTATGTTTATCAAGGCGGCGGGTGAGTTTCATCAGGTTGAAGATTATCTGGTGGTGGCCCGGTTGCATAAAGACTGGGTACGGGAGCTGCTCTGTAGACTGCTGGCCGACATGGGCGTGGAAGAGGCGGCGACCAAGGCGAGCTATTTGCTGGTGCTGCTCGATGGGATGATTGTTAACGCGGGTATCTTTAGTTCGCTAAGCCACGTTGATCCGGCCTGGCGGTGCGTTTGTGACTGCCTGGGTATGGAGTATGCTGCGTTGGATGCGCCCGATAGGGCGACGCTGCCCGACAGCGTGTTTTAGCTAGTTGGCGGGCAGTTTAGCCTATTAGCGTAGCGCGCCCATTGCCTGGTTCAAGGCGCGTTCCAGCTGCTGTCGGTAGCGTAGGTATTGTGCGGTCTGCATGCGCTCGCCGGGATCGATGGCGGATAGGTCCAGGTCGGTGATGTAGCAGGGGTAGGCTTCACGACTTTGGCGTTGGCTGAGGATGTGTTTGGCGACTTCGGCATAGAGTCGCGGCCCGTGTTCCAGCTCGGAAAATTCCCGATGATCACAGAAGATGGTGACGTTGAAGCCCTGCTTTCCTGAGGGCTCGGCGATAGCCTGCACCGCGTAGAAGTCAGCGCTCAGGCCATCGCGTGGCAAGGGTTTTTCTTCCAGCCGCAGAGGGTTGCCGTCGTGTGCGGGCTGGATTGCATAGAGCTGCACTTCGCCTTCCCAGATACTGCTTTCCAGGCTCTCTTTTACCTGCCGGCGTAACCGGATACCGTTTAGAAAGCGTAGCAGCGGCAGCAGCATAGTCTGCTCGTCGCGGTAGCTCTGTTGGTGAGTCCAGAGAGCGCCTCTTTCATCCAGCAAGCTCACCTCGACCTGCCAGTTGGCTTTGATGCGATAGAACAGCTGTATGCGGCCAGGTCTTTCGTGTTGCAGAATCAACGCGAGGTCTTGCCCCTGCAGGGCGTAGGCATCCAGTGCGAGCTTGCTGTGACGCGGCCGGGAGCGGCCCAGGTTGCGCAGCAGTGCTGGGCGATCGGCCAGCTCGATCATATTGATCTGTTCGTCGCGCCACTCCAACAGGCGGAAACCGTTCTGCACCTGCACCAAAAAACGATCCGGTGGGTTAGCCAGCAGGTGCTGAGCGGCATCGCGGAACAGGCCTTCAACGCGCTCCGCGATGGAGCTGGAACGATTACGGCAGAAACAGCGCACCTGTAGCTCGGGTAGGCGTTTGTGCTCGCGGCCCTGATTCAGATAGTCGCACAGCGCCTGCATGCAGGCTTCTTCGCCCTCGTAGTGGGTTACCAGCATTTCGTTCCAGCTGTTGAGCGAGACTTGATCGATACTGAGGATCAGGTTGTCACGCATGCCGGAGTAGCCCAGGGCGTCGGTGTGACTGCTGATCATGTGCAAATTATGCTGGCTGTTACTCGGTAGCGGGTCGAGGCCGATGTTGACCAGCAGTAGCACATGGCAGGGTTCGCTGGCACGCGACAACGCCGTTTCGGTCAGGGCGGGCAGCGGCAGCGGAAATTGCTGTTGCAGGCTGAGCACCAAATTGCTCAGTTCAAATTCGCTGAGCGTGCTATCGCCGGGATACAGCGCAAAGCGCGTGGCGCTGTCGATCATGCCGTTGCGGTGTCCCCAGGCCAGTAGCTCCATGAGCCGGCGTGAGCGCTTGAGTGGCGGGTGGTCGCCCAGTTCGTTGATGGATAGGCTGCCCTGGTACAGGTTCCAGTAAGCTTCGCTGTAGTCCGTCGCTGGCGCTTGCGCCAGTGTCAGCAGGTCTTCGCTGAGGTCGGGGCTGATACCGGGGTTGATAAACTCGATCTTGCCGGCCTTGCGCTCAAAGGCAGCGTAGAGACGGCGGCCGAGCAAGGAGAGGTCGCGGCTGGTAACCTGATTGATCACGCCATGGCTGCGGCCAAAATGCGACAGCAGGCGGTAGCTGTGGGTCAGCTCGTTGACCAGTTGACGCCGCTCAGTGCTGACCTCGCGAATGCGCCACTCCTGTCGGCTGTCCATCTGCTGTAGCTGGCGCGGGCCCCATTGCCACTCGCGCACCAGCTTTTCCATCAGGTTACGCTTCCAGTCGAGTAGACCGCTGCGTTTGCTCAGGCGCACGTTGGCTTTGATATACAGGCAGCGGCGCAGCAGCTCTAGCCGTTCCAGCTCTTTGCGGTTCAACAGGTAGCGCTCAATGCGGCGATAGAGCATCACGTAGGGGTCCAGCTCGTCGGCATCGAGCTGGCCGTTGTAGATGGCGGCCTTGAAGTCGAGGCTGAGGCAGCGCACTTGCGGATGCTCGCTTGAATACACTTCGGTCAGCAGCAACTTGAGCACTGACTTGTAGGGCGAGTCGATCCCTTTGTATAGCTGCCAGAGGCCAGCTCCGACAAACTCACCAGCAGGAACGCCGGCCACATGGCCAAAGTCCAGGCTGTCCTGGCCACGCACAAAGCGTTTGCTCAGCAGCTGCTCGGCGTAGCTGTCGTATTGGTGCTCTTCATATGCCGGGACTAGCCACCAGAGCGGGTAACGGCCGCCAAGCATGATGGCGGTGCGGTAGAACTCGTCGAGCAACAGATAGTGCTGAGTGCTGCCGCAGTCTTCTCCGGCGAGTTCGTTATTGCGCGCGCCGCTACTGAACTCGGTTGGGTTGATCAGGTGGAAATGCGCTTCGCTGCCTTGTGTCGCCGCCCAGTCGGTAATCCGCTGACACTTGCTGGTCAGCTCCGCTAGCGCCGTTTCCGACAGGTCAGGTTGATGGCAGACCCAGATATCCAGGTCGCTGTGTTCGGATTGTCCAATGGTACCGCCACTGCCCATCAGGTAGAGGCCGATAATCTGCGGCAAAAAGCCGGCGGGGTGACGGCGGTATTGATAGCTGCGAGTCAGTGCCTGGGCACTTTGCAGCGCGGCCGTCTCGGGTTCATAGCCGGCCAGGCCATGGGGCGTTTCACGCGAGACAAAGCCGGGCAGCAGGTGATAGTTGACGTCAAACAACAGCGGTATCAGCTGCAGAACGTTGTACCGCCGCGTTGGCAGTGCTTGCAGCACCCGCCGCAGGCGCGTCTGATTGAGTGCCATGAAGCGCTTGCGCAGCGTATTCAGCGCCTTGCGATCAATGCCTTCGTCAATCAGTGGATGAATTACACCTGCCTGCGGCATCAGCTGCCTCGCTTAGGCTGGATCGGCGCGCAGAATGGTAAGCAGCGCTTGGGCGTGCTCCGCTGCGTCCAGCCCCAGGCTGGTCAGATAGCCGCCATCGTGCTGGGTTACCAGCCCCTGTTTGTGGAGTCGCTCAACAGCGGCGACCAGCGCCGTATCGGCCTCGTGCTTGTGGATCTTCAAGCCCTCCAGCGTATTGGCCAGGTTGAATTGGCAAAGCAGGTTGATGTCGGCGACTTCGTCGGGTTTCAGCATAGGGGCGTTACCTCTTGTTGGAGTAGCTTGCAGTCTAGCTAGTAAAGCCGCGAACGGCTTTTACCACTGGGTGATCTCTTGCAGCCCATTCATTGTCATGATGGCGCTGGATATTCTTTCCGTGCAGCGTTACAAGAGTGCAGCATTTCATACCCGCAGGACAATGGAGAAAAACAATATGATCAAGCTTCATGGCTTTGCCGTCAGTAACTATTTCAACATGGTTAAGCTGGCGCTACTGGAGAAGGGTGCTGATTTCGAGATGGTTCACGTGCACGGCAGCCAGGACGAAGCCTTCCTGGCCATCAGTCCACGTGGCAAGGTGCCGGTGCTGGAGACCGACAAGGGCTTTCTTAACGAAACCAATGTGATCCTGGAATACATTGAAGAAACCCAGGGCGGCAAGGCGCTGTTGCCAAGCGATCCCTACGAGCGTGGCTATGTACGGGCGCTGACGAAAGAGATCGAGCTGTATATCGAGCTGCCCGCGCGCAGTTGCTATATGGAAGTCTTCTTTGGTGGCAAGGTCGACCAGGCCGTCAAGGATAAAGCCAAAGCCGACTTGCTCGGTGGTATTGCCGCGCTCAAGCGTCACGCCAAGTTTGCGCCTTATATTGCCGGCAGTGAGATGACCATTGCCGACATTATGTTCCTGTTCAGCATTGATCTGGCCTCAGCGGTGGCGGGCAAGTTGTTTGGTGTTGACCTGTTGGCTGATCTGCCTGAGGCCAAAGCCTTGCTGGCCGAGCTGGCCAAGAACCCTAACGTGCAGAAGATCGAAGAGGCCAAGAACGCTGAAATGGCGGCGTTTATTGCTGCCGCCAAGGCGCGCAAGTAAAGCGTCAGGCCTTAACTCAGGGCGGCGCACTCTGCGGGTGTGCCGTCTAAGGTTATTTTGCGGATGGACTCATGGCGCGCTGTATCCTATCGTCTGCGCTATACAGACTAGATCAGGAATCAGCCGATGAGCTTTGCCGATAACGACTTTCTACGCCAACTACCCAAGGCCGAGTTGCACTTGCATCTTGAGGGTAGCCTGGAGCCCGAGCTGCTGTTTCAGCTGGCCGAGCGTAATGGTGTGCAACTGCCCTACGCCAACGTCGAGGCACTGCGCGCGGCTTACCAGTTCAGCAACCTGCAGGACTTTCTGGATATCTACTATCAGGGTGCGGGGGTACTACAGACCGAGCAGGATTTCTACGACCTGACCTGGGCCTATCTTGAGCGTTGCGCAGCCGATGGCGTGGTGCATGTCGAGCCCTTCTTTGATCCACAGACGCACACCGAGCGGGGTATTGCCATCGCGACCCAGCTCAAGGGGATTAGCCGGGCACTGGCTGACGGGCAGGCCCAGCTGGGCATCAGCTCGCGGCTTATTCTCAGTTTCTTGCGCCACCTGAGCGAGGATGAAGCCATCGCGACTCTGCAGGAAGCCTTGCCCCTGCGCGAACACTTTGTTGCCGTAGGGCTCGACAGTGCAGAGCACGGCAATCCGCCCGAGGGCTTTGTACGGGTATTCGATATGGCGCGCGAACAGGGTTTGCAGGCGGTGGCTCACGCTGGCGAGGAAGGCCCCGCAGATTACATCTGGCAGGCGCTGGATTTGCTGCGCGTCATCCGTATCGACCACGGCGTACGTTGCGTAGAAGATCCGGTACTGGTCGAGCGCTTGATTGCCGAACAGACGCCACTCACCGTCTGCCCGCTCTCCAACACCAAGCTGAAAGTCTTTGCGCAGATGCAGGACCACAACATTCTGCAACTGTTGGATCAGGGCGTGAAAGTCACCATCAACTCCGATGACCCGGCCTATTTTGGCGGTTACATGCTGGCCAACTTTGTCGCCGTGCGGGATGCGCTGGATATGACGCGCGAGCAGGCGATTGCGCTGGCGCGCAACAGCATTACCGCGAGTATGTTGCCGGAGGTTGAGCAGGCGGTCTGGTTGGCGAAGTTGGATGAGGCGGCTTGAGAGGGTGCTTGAGCACGCTGGCTTGATTGGCTCATCAGCAGAGTAAGTTGATGAGCCAGTTGGTCTTTTGCTTCTCGCGATCCGAGGTCAAAGCCTGTTTTGGAGAGGGTGGTTAGATATTTCTGTCGTTTTCACGCATGTTTTTCGCCAGCAAGGGCGTCCCCAGCCAAGCTGGCCTGCTGCTTCTGTGCGTTACTCGGTGTTTAGCGCGCCTGCGGAACTCGTCGCTATGCTCCTCAGGCTAGGCGCCCCCAAATTTCTCGGCTTAATCGCTCAACCGCTGCGTTACTCGAAAGCTTGGAAGGGGGTCGAAACGCCTGAGCTCGCAGTCCTGTCGGGAAAAAGGTCCTCGCGGTGTGTGAGGCGCGCAGCGCCGAGTTTGCGTGCGGCCGGCTAGGTGGCCCCCGGCAGCTTAAGCAACGCAGCGAACCCGCAGGGCCGCGCAGCTGGGTGCCCTAGGGGGTTGTTAGGGGGAGATGGGCAAGCATCTCCCCCTGACTCGCCTAAAGGCGAAAAGCTGAGTGAGTCCAAATCAAGATGTTCAATAAATGCGTGCCGCTCTATCAAGACAAGGTTGAGCTCATTGTGTGAGGCTGTGACCGATGTTGATAGGCGATACAAAAAAGCCCCAGCCAAAATGGCCAGGGCTCTGATAGCGCAAATACCAAGCCTCAGTCCAGCATATCCTTAAACCGCTCATCCTTACGAAAGCTCAATTTCTTACTGAATCCCGGAATACTGATATCCGTATCGCTGATCACAATCTCGTGCTCGTCGATCATGCCCTGACCAAAGTTATAGATGATATCGAGCTGGCCCTTGAGCGCACGCTGTTCGTAGGCAGCGGCATTGGCGCGGGTCTGTTCCCGACGGGCGCGGTAATCGGCAAACACAGCTTCACCATAGCGCTTGGCAAGCATGCGCTCTACCACGCTGGGCGCGAGTACCAGTGCGCTGGCGTTGTTGCCACCAAAACCTTTGGAGTTGATGAAGGCAACTTCCAGTGGCTTGCTCTGGCGATCGACATCCTGGGTGCTGATTTGCAGATGGGTTTGATGCACGTCGTCGGCAACCGCATCGATGGTCTTGATGCCGGGAATAATCTGATAGCGGAAGCTGCCCAGCGTGGCCATCAACTGGTCGGCACTGGCACTGGCCAGCGAGTGGCCGACATAGGCCTTGGCTGCGGCAACCGGCCAGTTATTGATGCCAAAGGCATCGGCGACGCGGTCGAGAATTTCTGACTCGGTGGTGCGGTTGGCCGGGGTGCTGGAGCCGTGTGCGTGCACAAAGCTGCGTTCCTTGACGGCGTCCGGACCGACGATCTGCATGGCGCTGTGCACGGCCTTGGCCATGGTCAGGTAGTTGCCCGGACCGGGGGCCGAGATGGACTTCTTGAAGCCGTCGGCATTGATGAAGACATCGGGCACGGCGCCGTGAATATCGGCGCCGAGTTCGATGGCCAACGCATCGTCCATCAGTACAAAGAATTGGCCGGACTCGGCCAGAGTGAACCCGCAGTTGGCACTAAACGGGCGGCTGGCGCGACGGAAGTCGACCTCTTCCTGACCGCCTACCTGGCGCAGACCGTCTTCGGTGGCTAATGCGCCCATGGCGCCGTAGCCCTCGATGCACTCCTGAGTAATAGGCGCCTCGCCATTGCCGACCAGCACCACGCGGGCGCGGCCGCTGGTGATCATGTCACTGCCTTTCTGCAGGTTATACAGGAAGCTGGCACAGGCGCCGGTAATCGCGCCCGTGGTACCGACGCTACCAAGGATATAAGCGTTGATGAAGTCGGCAGGCATGCTGTTGAGTCCCAGAGCCAGCTGCTTGGCACTGACGCGGTTGCCTTTGAGGCGCGACTGCATCAAGCCGCCAAAACTGTTTTCATCCAACTGGCTCATGGCGCTGCTGGCAAATACGGCGACTTGATCGGGCTCGACTGCATCAGCGATGGTTTGCCACTCAATGCCCACCGAGCGCAGGGCATCGGTAGCAGCGACTATGGTCAGCTGCAAACCGCGTGGATGGAAGCGCGAGGCATAGAGTTCACCCGGCTCCATGCCGCTGGGCAGTTGGCCGGCGGATTTGACCGGTAGTGAGCGATAGCTATCGACCTTGATGTCACAGCCGTCATAAACGGTGACCATGACGTCGGTATCGTTCAGTGCTTCTACCGCCCAGTCGCTTGGCAACGGCTCGGGGAGCTGCTTGCTCAAGGTGATAAAGGAGAAGGGCTTGCCTGCTTCGCCGGTAATGGTCAGGTTCTTTTGCCAGTGGGCGGCGTCTACATCCAGGTGGCGTTTTTCAATCCGGCGCACCAGGGTGCCATCGAGTATCTGCTGACCGAAGCGTTGTTCGATGTCGGCCTCGCTCAGAGGCTGATCGTCGGCATCCAGATACTGCTCGTTTTCAACCCGGACCAGCTTCATCAGAACGGCCAGGCCGACCAGTGTCTGCTGGCGCTCGGCGGCGGGCAGTGATTCGATCACCATCCGGCGGAAGCCGTGGTGGGATGAGCTTCGGCCGGCGGCGTTGTATCCGCCAAAGCCGACAATGACCGGTAAACGCGACATCACGCAAGACTCCTCACTGTGTCCCTGTGCCTCGGGTGGGCTGAACGGAATCGGAGCGGTCGCATCGGGCGGTGAGCACAGATGAACAGGCAGTCTCCGGCGTTCGGAACGGTATATTTGATTTTCTGATGTCAAATGATGACGAAAACTGTAACTGCTTGGTCACGTTCAGACCACAGTGTTTTTGTAATTGCCGATCCCGTGCGGGCTAGTTGGCGTATTGGGCGGCATCCAGTATGCGCCGCAGCTCGCCGCTCTCTCTGAGCCTCAGTAGGGCGTCGTCTAGTTGATCGCGCAGTGCTTCTGCCTGTGCTGTGGCCTTGGATACGAAGAGATAGACTTCGATCCGGGACAAGGGTTCTACCACGATTTGCCCTTGCGGGACGGTCCGCATCGGCAGGGTCATGGGGTCCGAATAGTTGATCAGGTATTCAGCCCGGCGGTGCAGCAGCATTTGCAGTGCGGACTGATGGGTTGCTGCTCGCGTCAGGGTTACCCCTAGCTGTGGGTCTTGCAGCGCTTGGCTGAGTGCGCCATAGGTATAGGCGCCGATCAGTATCACGCTATGGCCAGCCAGGTCGCGCAGGTTGCGGATCGGCGGAGCTTCCACGTGCCGATAGACGTTGAGTTTGAGGCTAAGCAAGGGGAGCTTGCCCTGCAAGGCGAATGCGCTGAACTCAGGGTGGTCTTTGGCAGCCATGGTGATCTGCGTATCGCCACTCTTGAGGCGGTTATACAGCCTAGCTGGTGGATAATCGCGCAGGTGGTAGCTTAGCCCTGCTTCGGCGAACAAAGCGTCGGCGAGGGTGCGAACCGCGCCTGCGGGCTCGCCTTGTTCATCGACATAGAAATAGGGCGGAAAGTCGGCCAAACCGAATTCCACTGGGGGTTCTACTGCCATCAGCTGCTGACTTTGTAGCGTCAGCAGCGCGGTCAGGCAAAGGCATAATAATGGGCGCATCAAGGATCCATCCCGCAGCGAGTCGCACCTTTCAAGCTAGAAGCTTGTAGCCTTCGCGTCAATTGCGGCCTATGGCCAGCGGCTATAGGCCGTTGCTGGTGGCTGGTTCAAAAATGACGTACACCTTGCGGGTCGGCGACACTGCCTCCCAGGTACCGGAAAAGCCGGCGGGTATCACGAAGCGATCACCGGTACGCACGGTGCGGCTACCGCCTTGATCGTCATGCAGGATGGATTCGCCGGCAAGGATTTCACAGTACTCGTGCTCGCTGTAACTGACCTGCCATTGCCCTGGTTCACATTCCCATACGCCCGCAGAAAACTGCTGGTCCGGGCTGCTGTAATGATTGCGCACATTCTGCGCGGGGTCGCCTTTGAGCACTTTGGCTGCATCTGGGCGGTAGTGTTCTGCCGGGGTGTCGGCGGTGGCGAAATCGATGATGCTGTTGATCGTCATTTATCGGGTTCCGGTCTGGCAATGAAAAGCCCCGGCGCTATGGCCGGGGCGTTTGACTTACTTCATGGTGGGCATGGCGAATTCGGCGTCTGCGCGAATGCCGGTTGGCCAGCGTGAGGTAATGGCTTTGCGCTTGGTGTAGAAGCGCACGCCATCTGGGCCGTGCATGTGCAGAGGACCAAACAGTGAGCGCTTCCAGCCGCCGAAGCTGTGGAAGGCCATAGGAACCGGGATCGGCACATTGACGCCGACCATGCCTACCTGAATTTCATTGCAGAACTGGCGAGCGCAGTCACCGTCACGGGTGAAGATGGCGGTGCCGTTGCCAAACTCGTGGTCGTTGATCAGTTTTACTGCACTGGCGTAATCGGGTACGCGGACAACGCACAGAACCGGGCCAAAAATCTCTTCCTGGTAGATCACCATGTCGGCGGTGACATTGTCGAACAGGCAGCCACCGATGAAGTAGCCCTGCTCGTGACCTGCGACCACTGCATCGCGACCATCAACCACCAATTTTGCGCCTTCGGCGACACCTTGGTCGACATAGCCCTTGACCTTGTCGCGGTGCGCGGCAGATACCAGCGGGCCCATTTCCATACCGGCATCCATACCGTTGCCGATTTTCAGCTCTCTGATCTTGGGCTCCAGCGCGGCAATCAGTTTGTCGCCGACATCACCGACCGCGACCGCGACGGAGATGGCCATGCACCGCTCGCCGGCGCTACCGTAGGCGGCACCCATGAGTGCGTTTACTGTCTGGTTGATGTCCGCATCGGGCATGACCACCATATGGTTCTTGGCGCCGCCCAGTGCTTGTACGCGCTTGCCATGGGCACAGCCAGTGGCATAAATGTATTCAGCGATTGGCGTGGAGCCAACGAAGCTGACGGCTTGTACGTCGGGGTGCGTCAGCAGTACGTCGACCGCTTCCTTGTCACCGTTGACCACGTTGAATACGCCGTTCGGCAGTCCCGCTTCGGTCAGTAGCTCGGCCAGACGCATAGGGACGCTCGGGTCTTTCTCGGACGGCTTCATGATGAAGGTGTTGCCGCAGGCGATGGCGATGGGGAACATCCACATGGGGACCATAGCCGGAAAGTTGAACGGCGCAATACCGGCAACCACACCGAGCGCCTGGTTCAGTGACCATGCATCGACGCCGCCGCCAACCTGTTCGCTGTGTTCACCTTTGAGCAGGTGCGGGATGCCACAGGCAAACTCGACCACTTCGATGCCGCGCGTGAGCTCGCCCTTGGCGTCATCGAATACCTTGCCGTGCTCGCGGGTGATCAGTTCGGCCAGCTCGTCGGCGTGGGCTTCGAGCAGAGCCTTGTATTTGAACAGTACGCGCGCGCGGTTCAGCGGGGTGGTGGCAGCCCAGGCGGGGAAGGCCGCCTTGGCATTGGCAATGGCGTGCTCTACTTCGCTGGCGCTGGCAAGCGAGACTTCGCCGCGTTGTTGCCCGGTAGCGGGGTCAAAGGTGGCCTGGGTGCGCGCGCTGGCAGCGCTGCGCTGGCCGTTGATGTAATGGGTCAATTGCAGTGTCATTGAAAGTCACCAGAAGTTGTAAGTGAATGCCCGGCCGTTAGCCGGGCGATTAAATAAGGGGAATAAGGGGTCAGGCGGTCTGCTTGATGACCTTGCTGACAATCTCGATCAGACGGTCCAGATCCTGCTTTTCTGCGATCAGCGGCGGTGACATGGCCAGAATGTCACCGGTGCAGCGAATCATTGCGCCGTGCCAGAAGCAGCTATCGAATACTTCATAACCACGCGCACCCGGCGCACCCTCGCGGCTTGACAAGTGGATGGCGCCGACCAGACCGGTATTACGAATATCGATCACGTTGGGCAGGTCTTTGAGGCCATGGAGCAATTCGGCCCAGTAGCTCTCCAGTTCGGCAGCGCGGGTCAACAGACCGTCACGGGCGTAGATGTCCAGCGTTGCCATTGCCGCCGCAGCGGCGACTGGGTGACCGGAGTAGGTGTAGCCGTGGAAAAACTCAATGGCACCCGGCGGGCCCTGCATGAAGGCGTCGTGAATGGCATTGCTGACAAAGACCGCACCCATGGGGATGGCGCCGTTGGTCAGACCCTTGGCAGTAGTCATGATGTCGGGCGTGACATCCCAGCGCTGCGCAGCAAAGGGTGCGCCGACACGGCCATAGCCGGTGATCACTTCGTCAAAAATCAGCAGGATGCCATGTTTGGTAGTGATCTCACGCAGCCGCTTCAGGTAGCCCTTGGGTGGCAATATCACCCCGGCAGAGCCTGACATCGGCTCGACGATTACCGCGGCGATATTTTCTGCGCCGTGCAAGGTAACCAGCGCTTCGAGTGCATCCGCGCGCTCCATGCCAAACTGCGGTAGCCCTTGGGTGAAGGCGTTGCGTTCCAGGTCCAGGGTGTGCGGCAGGTGATCGACACCGGGTATCAATGCGCCGAAAGCCTTGCGGTTATTGACCATGCCGCCGACTGAAATGCCGCCGAAGCCAACGCCGTGGTAGCCCAGCTCACGGCCGATCAGGCGGGTACGGGTGCCTTGGCCAATAGCGCGTTGGTAGGCGAGGGCAATTTTTAGCGCGGTATCGACCGACTCTGATCCGGAGTTGGTGTAGAACACCCGATCCAGGCCAGCAGGTGCCAGCTCGACCAGTCGTTCGGCCAGTTGGAATGGCAGCGGATGGCCCATCTGGAAAGTGGGAGCATAGTCCATGGTATGGATTTGTTTGCTCACCGCCTCAGCGATCTCGCGACGGCCATGGCCAGCGTTGCAGCACCAGAGGCCGGAGGTGCCATCGATGACCTGGCGACCTTCCACATCGGTATAGAACATGCCCTCGGCACTGGCCAGTAAGCGTGGACGCGCCTTGAACTGTCTATTGGCGGTAAAAGGCATCCAGAACGGATCGAGACTGAGATCCTGCTGGGCAGACGGGGGTTGTTGCATGCTGTTCATGTGACCTTCCTGGCGGGTGCCGTTGGACATGGTGGGTGCGGGCAGCCTTTGGTGGCGATGTAAGTCGTAACTTGGGCAAAGTCTATGTCAAAAATAACAAACGAAAAAGGGGGTATTAAAAGAAATTGGCCGGTATCTGATGGGTTTCGTGTCAAATATATTGAATTTTAAATCGTGCCTTATTACTGTGGCCGACATTGCCCGTCCATTTTTTCGGACACCCAGGTGTGGTGTTCTTCACAGAGGTCACTGTCATGTCAGCATCTTTAAGCCGTCAGGATTGGGAGCAGCGCGCTGCCGCCCTGCAGATTCAGGGGCAGGCGTTTGTTGCCGGCCAGTATCAAGGCGCCGCCAGCGGCGAGACGTTTGAGTGTGTATCGCCGATCGATGGCCGCGTGTTGGCGCAGGTTGCCAGTTGTGATCAGGTCGACGCCGATCAGGCTGTCGCCAACGCCCGTGCCGTGTTTGACAGCGGTGTCTGGTCGCGTCAGGCGCCAGCCAAGCGCAAGAGGGTGATGCAGCGTTTTGCCAATCTGCTCGACCAGCACTGTGAAGAGCTGGCGCTGCTGGAAACCCTCGATATGGGCAAGCCGATTGGTGACTCGACGACCGTGGACATTCCCGGCGCGGCTAACTCGATTCGTTGGTCCGCTGAGGCGATCGATAAGGTGTATGACGAAGTTGCACCCACTGCGCACGATGAGCTGGGCTTGATTACCCGCGAGCCGATCGGCGTGGTGGCGGCTATTGTGCCTTGGAATTTCCCGCTGCTGATGGCGAGCTGGAAACTCGGCCCGGCCTTGGCCACTGGCAACTCGGTGATACTCAAGCCCTCCGAGAAATCCCCGCTGACGGCCATCCGTATCGCCGCGCTGGCGCTCGAAGCCGGTATTCCGGCTGGGGTTCTTAACGTCTTGCCTGGATATGGCCATACCGTGGGTAAGGCGCTGGCGCTGCATATGGATGTTGATACCATCGTCTTTACCGGCTCAACACGCGTCGCCAAGCAGCTGATGATTTACGCCGGTGAATCCAACATGAAACGCGTTTGGCTGGAGGCCGGTGGCAAGAGCCCGAATGTGGTCTTCGCTGACGCGCCTGACCTGGATGCCGCAGCAGAGGCCGCTGCCAGCGCAATTGCCTTTAATCAGGGCGAAGTCTGTACCGCCGGTTCGCGTTTGCTGGTTGAGGCGTCGATCAAGGATGCCTTTGTCGAGAAGGTCGCTGCTGCGTTGAAAGCCAGCTGGGCACCGGGCCACCCGCTGGACCCCAATACCGCTGTTGGCGCCTTGGTGGACACGACCCAAATCGAGACCGTGCTGCGCTATATCGAAGCCGGTCGCGAGGACGGCGCCAAACTGGTTATGGGCGGCAACCGGGTGATGGAAGAAACCGGCGGTCTGTTTGTTGAGCCGACTATTTTTGCCGATGTAAAAAACAGTATGCGCATCGCCCGCGAAGAAATCTTTGGGCCGGTACTGTCGGTGATTAGCTTCAATGACTTTGATGAGGCGATGAGTATTGCCAACGACACCATCTATGGTCTGGCGGCGGCGGTCTGGACGGCTGATCTCTCCAAGGCGCATCGCGCTGCCCTGGCATTGCGCGCCGGCAGCGTATGGGTCAATCAGTATGATGGCGGCGACATGACCGCGCCCTTCGGTGGTTTCAAGCAGTCGGGTAACGGTCGCGACAAGTCGCTGCACGCCTTTGATAAGTACACCGAGCTGAAGTCGACCTGGATCAAGCTTTAAGTAGCGGCAAGCGGCAAGTCTCGAGCTACAAGCGACAAGTCGCAAGCTAGAAGCTAGAAGCTATGGCGGCGGTCAGTTTTTGCACTTGGGTGTGCGGCTGGCCGTCGTT
Source organism: Pseudomonas neustonica (assembly GCF_003797945.1). Taxonomy (GTDB): domain Bacteria; phylum Pseudomonadota; class Gammaproteobacteria; order Pseudomonadales; family Pseudomonadaceae; genus Halopseudomonas; species Halopseudomonas neustonica. The sequence continues at coordinate 102,918 of NZ_RKKU01000009.1, read as the reverse complement.
TTTTTGTTTTTTTCGGACTCATTTATGAATTGGAAGGCCTACGGCATCGTAACGGCGGCAGTGGTAATTGTCGGGCTGGCGCTTGGCGTTACCTTGCCGCTGGTTTCCTTGCGTCTGCACGAATGGGGTTACAGCACCTTTGCCATTGGTGTTATGGCGGGTATGCCGGCAGTCGGTATTGTGTTGGGCGCGAAACTCACCGGACGGCTGGCGGGGCAACTCGGCTCGGAGAATGCCCTGCGCCTGGTTATGGCCTGCAGTGCGGTCTCTGTCGTGCTGCTGGCGGTTTGGCCGAGCTATGCGGTCTGGCTGTTGTTGCGTCTGGTGCTGGGTATCTCATTGACCGTCACCTTCGTGATCGGCGAAAGCTGGATCAATCAATTGGTAGTCGATCGTCTGCGTGGACGGCTGGTTGCGGTATACGGCAGCGCGTTCGCGCTTAGTCAATTTTGCGGTCCGCTGCTGCTTGGTTTTATCGGTACTGAAGGTGATGGCGGTTTCTGGCTGGCGACAGCGTTGCTGGTTGGCGGCGTCGGCCTGCTGTTCTGCGTATCTGGTGCCCCGGTGGTTGATGCCGCCGCTGGCGCCGGACGTGGCCTTCGTCAGTTTGTGCGCAGCATGCCAGCGATTGCCTGGGCCATGGTGTTGTTCGCTGGCTTTGAAACCATGACGCTAACGCTGCTGCCGGTCTATTTGATTCGCGAGGGATTCGCCCAGCAGCTGGCGCTGATAATGGTCAGTACTGTGGTCGTGGGTGATGCCATATTGCAGGTGCCGATTGGCTGGTTGGCTGATAAGTTCTCGCGCACGGCGCTGTTTAAATTCTGTGGTGTGATCTTGCTGCTGAGTAGCCTGGCAATGCCTTTTGTGCTGCATACGGTGTTGATCTGGCCGGTGCTGGTGCTCTTTGGGTCGAGCGCTGGTGGTCTGTATACCTTATCGATAATTCTGGTGGGTCAGCGCTTTCGTGACGATGCTCTGGTGCGCGCCAACGCCCATATCGCCATGCTCTGGGGGCTAGGCTGCCTGCTCGGGCCAGTCGCTACTGGCGCGGCCAGTCAGTGGCTCAATACCCATGCTTTGCCCATGATGATGGCGATTGCCGCCTTGGTGTTTGTGTTGCTCGCCTGGCGGCGCGGCGCATTTGCTGCGGTGGCGGTGGATCAGGCTGAGTGTGAGCAGGATAAGCTGCCCCGTCGGGCGGATTAGTCCCTTTTTTGTTGGCCGCTGACGCAAAGCAAATACACCCGGCCAACCAAGTCTGCAGCCAGGCGCCGCTCGATGTTGCGCGGTACCTGGCCGATTGCGGAGCCTTGATTGAAACAAGGGTCGGTATCGCGGGACGATCAGTCCCAGCGATACTGCAAACCAACGCCCACCAACCAGTTCCGCTCCGGTGCTGGCTCGTAGTAACGAGACCCTGCCCCGTTGACGATCAGTGAGCCTATGTACTGCTTGTCGGCCAGGTTGTCGATGCGCGCAAAAGGCTCCAGGGCCCAACTGCCCAGTTCCTGCCGGTAGCCGGCGCGCCAGTTGAAAACGGCATAGCCAGGCGCTTTGGACTGGTTGTCATCGGTGGCGTAACGCTGGCTTAGGCTTTGCGCTTCCAATGCGGTGCTAAAGCCGTTTGATGGTGCCCACTCCAGCTCGGCGTAAAGGCTGTGGCGCGGTACGCCGGGCAGGTAATTACCGGAATAATCTTGACCATCGCTATGGATATACTCGTCGAACTTAGCTTCCAGGTAGGTGTACGCTAAATAAGCATTAAAACCGTAGGCAAGGCGTTGTTCTAAGGCGAATTCCAAGCCTTGTCGGTTTGACTGTCCCGCGTTTGCATAAGTAGAGCGGCCTACGTTGTCTTGGAGCGCGCCAGTGACGATTTCATCTTCGACACGTGTATAAAATACCGCGGCATCTAATCGGGTATTGCCGTGGCGAAATTTTAAACCGGCCTCGGCATTGCGCGACTCGCTGGGCTGCAGGTCGAAATTCAAACCGCTTCCGCTAGGGCGGTAGGCGAGTTCCTGGAAGGTCGGCGTTTCAAAGCCTTGTCCGGCCGCAGCATATAAAGTGAGAGCTGGGCTCCATTGATAGCTGATGCCCAGCGCTGGTGTGGTTTGTTGGTAATCAACGCTACCGCTGTCATCACTCCCATCGCTGAGGAAATCGTCTTCAGACTCAAACTCTACCCGGCTGTGTCTAAAGCCAGCGGTTAGGCTCCATTGGTTGGTCAACGCCCAAGTGCTGATCAGATAGGCTTCTTTGCTGTCGACCCGGTTGAACTCGTCACGTTTAAGATCGCCCTTGTCGTCGCCGTTGTTGGCGAAGCCCTTGCGACCCTCTCCTTGGTAGCCGTAAGTCAGACCTGCGGCCAGCTCTACTGGCAGGTTGAACAATTCGGTCTGACGTTGCCACCCCAGCTCACCACCGCCGAACTTTCGGTCTAGTTCGATTACGCCACCTCCCTGCGACGACCCTCCGCCGGCGAACCCAAGGTACTGTTGTACATCCCTTTGGCCGCCGTAAATCATCACTGTAAGTTGGTCGTCATTGGTTAGGCGCCGCTGATAATTGAGGCCAATCTGCTCGTGCTGGACGGATTTTCGTGTATCGAACGCTACTGCGGCTCCTCCAGGCTGACGTCGATCTTCTTTCAAAGATTCTTCTGTAAGCCCTAACGGGTCCTGTGTCTCAGGCTGATCAAGACTATTGAGCAGCAGCGTCAGACTGGAGGCATCGTCGATGTCCCAGCCCAGACGCAAATTGGCCATGTCGCGCTGCGCTTTACTGTGATCGCGATAGCCATCGGTTTCCAGTCGGGACACGTTGGCGTTGATGCTGAGGTCGCCATGCTGGCCGCCGTACTTCAAGCGTGAACGCCAGAGGTTGTCGCTACCAATGGCGCTGCGGCTGTCGAGTGTTGGATGTAGCGGAGCTGCCTCGGTGAAGCCCTGAATGATTCCGCCTGACGCATTGCCATAAAGGGCGCTCAGCGGACCACGCAGCACATCGAAGTATTGCATGCCGTCGAGGTCAAAGAGCGCTGGCTGGCCTTGGCCGTCCGGCATGGTCAGCGGAATGCCATCCTGAATCAAGCGCACGCCACGCACGCCGAACTGGGCGCGCGCGCCGAAGCCGCGAGAGGATATCTGCACGTCTTGCGCGTAGTTCTGACGATTCAGCGCGAGTATGCCAGGCGAGCGTTGCAGCGACTCGGAGAGATTGGCACCCAGGCTGTAAGGGCTAATCTGATCGCTGTCGATATGACTGCTGGCGGACGGCAATCTGTCGTTGGCTGCCGCTGGATCTGTGCCAAGTATGGTCTGGGTGGGTAGCTTCAGGCTGCTCTCAGCAGCGCTGACGTGGCCGGCGAGCGTGGCCAGAATAGCGGCGACGGTGGCGGTGCGATGGGTCATGTGATTTCGCTTTTGGTTAAGGCGATTGTAGGAGCGAAGCGATGTTCTGTGGCTGCAGTCTAGCAGTGTGTTGCTTGTGTCAGTAGCGGGAAAGACCGCTCATACCGCATGGTTAATTCTTTAGAAAAATGCGCAACAACCAGTAAAGAATTTTCACTGGCAAGATAATTACTTTGAAGTAAAAATAAAATACGTGTAATAATCTACGATATTGCGATGCTTTTTTGTCTTTAATTGCGGCTAAAGCGGCGTGCAGCGGCTTTGCAGAAAATGCATCTAGTTACTACTGTAATATTTAGGCTTTGTGTCAAAATGCTGCCTGTTTTTACGGCGCTGGCCGGGAGTTTTTTATGCACATGATGCACGATTTATATCTGGCGCTGCGCCGTTTACAGCGAGCCAGTGAGATTCACGCCAAACGACTTGGTCGCCACAGCGGGCTAACACCTATTCAGCTGTTGATCCTGCACAGTATCAAGGCGATGGGTGAAAGTACTCTGGGTGACTTGGCTAAACAGGTCAGCGTGTCGCAAGCGACCTTGAGCACCATCATCGACCGGCTGGAAAATCGCGAGTTGCTGCAGCGTATTCGCAGTAAAAGTGACAAGCGCAAAGTCCACTTGGCACTCAGTGAAAAAGGCGTGGCTGTGATTCAGGCAGAGCCTGCACTGCTGCCGTCGCCTTTCCTTGATCGTTTTGGCAAGCTCGCTGATTGGGAGCAACTTATGTTGTTGGCCAGTTTGCAGCGTGTGGCAGGTCTGTTGGAGGACGGTCAAAGTACGCCTACCGAGCTCTTCGAGGGCGAAACGGCGGCCTGATCCTGGTGCTCCCGGCCTGCTTTCTTGCAGGCCGTTCACCTGATCGTATCCTTCAGTATTGCTTTATTCCCTTCTCGCTGTTTTTTCTCATCCGGGGTATTGCCTGATCGCAGCGCTGCGCATAGCATGTTTGAAATTTCAAACATCGATGTTTTAAATGCGTTACGCATGCTCGATTTTCGCTCTAGATGAGGACTTATTAAATGGAACTACACTGCCCCGAGCTTTTTCGCCAACAAGCCTTTGTTAATGGTAGCTGGTGCGAGGCCGACAGCGGTGCTCGAACCGAGATATTCAATCCGGCCAATGGCGAGCGTTTGGGCAGTGTGCCGAATATGGGGGCGGCGGAGACGCGACGCGCTATTGAAGCCGCGCAGCAGGCGCAACAGGCTTGGCGTGAGCGCACGGCCAAAGAACGCGCGCAGGTGCTGCGCAAATGGTTCGAGCTGATGCTGCAGCATCAAGAGGATCTGGCGCGCATCATGACCGCTGAGCAGGGCAAGCCGCTGACCGAAGCCCGAGGTGAAGTCGCCTATGCTGCCTCTTTTCTGGAGTGGTTTGGTGAAGAAGCCAAGCGCATCTATGGCGATGTCATCCCAGGCCATCAGGCGGACAAGCGCATTCTCGTGCAAAAAGAGCCGGTTGGTGTCACGGCTGCGATTACGCCCTGGAACTTCCCTGCTGCAATGATTACCCGTAAGGCTGGCCCGGCGCTGGCAGCCGGCTGCGCTATGGTACTGAAACCGGCACCGCAGACGCCTTTCTCTGCGCTGGTATTGGCTTTGCTGGCTGAACAGGCTGGCCTGCCTGCCGGCCTGTTCAGTGTCATTACCGCCGATGTAGACGCCTCACGCGACGTGGGCGGTGAGCTGTGCAGCAACCCTATTGTGCGCAAACTGTCGTTTACCGGCTCGACCGGCGTGGGCATCAAGCTGATGGAGCAGTGTGCACCAAGCCTGAAAAAACTCTCGCTGGAGTTGGGTGGTAACGCGCCCTTTATCGTCTTTGATGATGCTGACCTGGACGCCGCCGTTGAAGGCGCGATGATTTCAAAGTACCGCAATGCCGGTCAGACCTGCGTCTGTGCCAATCGCATCTATGTGCAGGATTCTGTCTACGATGCTTTTGCTGAGAAGCTGGCGGCTGCAGTTGCTCAGCTCAAAGTGGGTAATGGCAGCGAGGCTGGTGTGACCACCGGGCCCCTGATTGATAGCAATGCGGTAGACAAGGTGCAGCGGCATCTGGCCGACGCTATTGGCAAGGGCGCCGAGATCCTGGCCGGTGGTAAGCCGCATGCGCTGGGCGGCAACTTTTTTGAACCGACCATTATCACCAACGTCGACAGCAGCATGCTGGTTGCCCGTGAGGAAACCTTCGGCCCGCTGGCGCCGTTGTTCCGCTTCAGCGATGAAGCGGACGTGGTACGTCAGGCCAACGATACCGAGTTTGGCCTCGCTGCTTACTTCTATGCGCGCGATCTGAGCCGGGTATTCCGTGTGGCGGAGCGACTGGAGTACGGCATGGTGGGCATCAATACCGGGCTGATCTCTACCGAGGTAGCGCCCTTTGGCGGCATGAAGTCATCCGGTCTCGGCCGTGAGGGCTCCAAGTACGGCATCGAGGAATACGTTGAGATCAAGTATTTGTGTCTGGGCGGCATCTGAGCCGCTCTAGTTTCGACTTCACGGGAGCCTGACTCCCATTTATGAGTGCGAGGCAGTTATGAGCAAGACGAATGAGTCCTTGATGCAGAGACGCAATGCTGCAGTTGCCCGCGGAGTGAGCCAGATTCATCCGTTGGTTGTTCAACGGGCCGAAAACGCCACTGTGTGGGATGTGGAAGGCCGGCAGTATATCGATTTTGCCGGTGGCATAGCCGTGTTGAATACCGGGCACCGTCACCCCAAGATCATGGATGCGGTGAAGCGACAGATGGAGCAATTCACGCACACCTGCTTTCAGGTGCTGGCGTATGAGCCCTACATCGAACTGTGCGAGAAGCTTAACGAGCTGGTGCCCGGCGACTTCGTGAAGAAGACGCTATTGGTGACCACGGGATCGGAAGCGCTGGAAAATGCGGTGAAGATTGCCCGCGCGGCGACCGGTCGGGCGGGCGTGATTGCCTTCACCGGCGCCTACCACGGCCGCACCATGATGACGCTCTCGATGACCGGCAAGGTGGCGCCTTACTCGGCGGGGATGGGGTTGATGCCGGGCGGCGTTTATCGCGCGCTGTTTCCCTGCCCGCTGCATGGCGTTAGCGATGACGACGCGATTGCGAGCATTGAGCGTATTTTCAAGAACGATGCCCAGCCGCAGGATATCGCCGCGATCGTGATCGAGCCGGTCCAGGGCGAAGGTGGTTTCTATGTTGCCAGTCAGGCCTTCATGGCCAAGCTGCGTGCGCTATGCGATCTGCACGGTATCCTTTTGGTCGCCGATGAGGTGCAAACTGGCGCCGGACGTACCGGCAGCTTTTTTGCGATGGAGCAAATGGGTGTGGCGGCAGATCTGACTACCTTCGCCAAATCCATTGCTGGTGGCTTCCCGGTAGCGGGTGTCTGTGGTCGTGCCGAGGCAATGGATGCCATCGCACCGGGTGGCCTGGGCGGCACCTATGCGGGTAATCCGTTGGCCTGTGCCGCCGCACTGGCGGTACTCGAGGTCTTTGAAGAAGAGAATCTGCTGGCCCGCAGCCGTACCCTGGGCGAACTGATCAGTGGGCGTTTGCGAGATATCGCCGCGACCGACAAGCGCATTGGTGACGTACGCGGGCTGGGCGCCATGGTGGCCTGCGAACTCTTTACCAGTGATGGTGGCCCGCACGCCGAGCTAACCGCTCAGTTGGTGGTCAAGGCTCGCGAGAAGGGATTGATTCTTTTGTCCTGCGGACAGTACGGCAACGTTATCCGTATCCTGGTGCCACTGACCGCCACCGATGTGGAAGTGCAGGCGGGTATGGATATCATCGCTGACTGCTTTGCTGAGCTGAGCTAGCGTACGACTGATCAGCGGTCTGTCAGAAGGTAGACAGGCCGCTGGCTTCCATAAAGCGATAGAGCCCGTAACGCCAATAGCTATTATCAGCAAAGGCGCTGTAGGGCAGGCTGTGAATGCCGCCATCGCTGTTGCTCCAGGCCTTTTCAAAGCCCGCGCGCATGGCAACTATCTCCGGGTTATCAGCTTGGGTAGTAAGTCGTACGCTGGTTTCCAGATTCAGATCATGCAGGTTACGGCGAGTAAAGTTGGCCGACCCACTGATCACCTCGGTTATCCCCTGGCTGCGCTCCAGCCGAATCCATTTACGATGGCACTGCTCGCCAGTGGTTGCGCACCAGCGCACGGCGACGCCTTGCTCATGCAGATCCCAGGCAGCCTGCCGGTTTGGGATACCATTTTTCTCACGACCAAAGGCATCTCTGTTGGCATCGAGAATGGCACGCACCTGCACGCCGCGCGCTTGCGCGTCGATCAGCGCCTCAATGACCGGGCGTGAGGACAGATAGAACATCTCCATGTCCAGCTGGTCGCCTGATTGCGCTGACGCTACCAGCTCCAGCAGTGAGCGCTCAATGGCGCCTTCGGTCAGTATCTGAATGTGTGGCAGATCGGGGTTACCGGATGCATCGGGGGCGGTTGGCCAGTCTTGGGCTGCGGTGTACCCCGAGACCAGTGCGGCGGCGCGCTCTGTTTGCAACAAATCCAGCGCCGCCGCGCCGCTGAAGACAATGGCACTGTTGTGGTGGCGGCTACTCGCGTCGTGGGGGTTGGCCGAGGTCACCAGCGCGCGCCAGTCTTCGCCGTTGTCGACGATCAGGGTTTTGCGGTGGTTGGCGCGGAAGTTGGCCAGATGCAGATAACTGCGCAGGGTAATTTTGCCTGGACCGACCGGGTTAGGTAGCCAGCCACCCTCAGTGTTGTTGCCCAGATAGCTGCAGCACAATTGCCAGATACCGGTCCAGGCCGGGTTTGAAGCAGGCAGTCGGTCTATGTCGGTGAGCACAACATCGACGCCGGCAGCGCGCAGCTGTTCCAGCTCGGGTGCGCGCAGGCCGCCATAGAGAGTATTGAAGGGGTCGGTAATCATGACTACCGGCATATCAGGATGACGTTGCTTGGCGCTGATTAACGCCTTGGTCAGTTGTTCGGACAGCGGGCGGTAGCTGTCTTCACCCGCGAACGCGTTGAACAGGAACATATCGACAACCACCAATCTTCGCGCCTGAGCGATAAGACGAAACGCTTCATCGAATATTTCCTGGTCTACCAGGTCGGTGCCTTGCGCGTTCTGATAGGTCTGATCACGCAGTATTTCCAGTCGCTCGGCGGAGCGCACTGGGCCCGTGACAGACAAGCCTTCCGGCATGCTTTGGCAGGAACTGAGTATGGCGCTCAATGCGACGGCAAGAAGCAGTAACGCTGGGTAGCGGCGGCTGAACGGGCGAGACCTGAACATAATGGCAATAAGTTGTGGCTGAAGAGAAATATAGCCTGGGGCTTACAGCGGGGATACGCAAGGAAAACGGCAGCCGGACACTTAGTTTACGTGCCCGGCCTGAGACTTAGGAGGCTACGGGGCCTGCAGTCTCACCCTTGGGGTTAGGGCCATAGGCGTTTGCTTGTGGCTCGCCTTCAAAGCACATCAATACCAGGTAGATGATTGAGCCAACAAAGGGGATCAGCGCAATCAATACCCACCAACCACTACGACCCGTGTCGTGAAAGCGGCGCACGGCAACGGCCAAGGACGGAATCAGCGTAGCCAGAACGTAAATGCTGGACAGCAACGCTATTCCCAGCACACCGTCGATAACCGAGAGGACTACGATGGCAATGAAGTGAAACAGGGTGAAATACCAGAATTCGCTGCGGCGAGCGCGGCCTTGGAAGACAGCATAGTTCTTGAGAACATCTAGGTACCAGTTCATAGGACTCATGAAACTTTCTTTCCTTTGATTTAGTGTTCGGACTACAAAATACGCCTGAACGCCCGGAAATTGCTCTCCGTTTGACGTCCTGTCTGTAGTTCCTTTCTATACGGTTTATCGAGGCGCTCGACAGCCGGGAGGACGGATTATAGTTGGTACTGTCCTTGCCAGGTCAACCTTGGTGACGTTTTTGCATGTTAACCTGTGATCTGCTCCCGGTTATGAGACCTGCCATGCGCAAAACGCTCGGCGTGCTATTCGTTTTTCTGCTGTTATCCCTGTTGGCGCTGACGCTCGCTTGCTTTTGGGCGCAGCGCGCGCTGACCGATGCCGGCGTGCACGATCTGCGTTGGCAAGAGCTTGGCTGGCAGCGCGGCGGCGTGCAGTTTGGGCAAATTAGCTTTGCTATACCGACAGGACAGGTGGCAGTGGAACAGCTGCATCTGGTGCCAGGTTGGCGAGATGGTCCGCGGTTGCGCGCGGTGCAGGTGTCGAGCTTGCAACTCAGCCTGAAAGCGCGCGCTGACTCGTCCGCTGGCGCTAGCGCGGTGGGCACCGGCCTGGCGGCCCCAGAGCTGTGGCTGCAGTTGCTCAACTGGTTACCCGATCAGGTTGCTGTGGATGTGCTGCGCGTAGAACTGCCTTGCCAAGCGGGACTCTGTGAGCTGGGCGGGTCGTTGCAGGTGCAGCGCCGCGCGGTAGATTTGGCTAGCGGACAACCGGTGCAGGCCAGCGCCGAGCTTGTGCTGCAGGCAGGTGAGCAGTTATTTCTGTTAAAGCAGCAGGTGCAGGCTGATGGCGAACAGCTGCAGCTGCAGGGCGATCTGCTGATCAATCAGCAGGTGGTCGCGCAGATCGAGTCACACTGGCTAGGGCGTGACCAGTGGCGCGGTAGCCTGCAGGTACCTGACTGGCCAGAGACCACAGGCCTGTATGAGTATCTCGGCAATTGGATAACGCTCGGCAGTCTGCCCGTCAGCCAGTTCCCGCCGGGCGCACAGCTCGCACTGGATTGGGATATGCACGCCTTGCAAGCGCCAGTCGACTGGATCGATTGGCTGGCCGGTCGCGTTGCTTTGGACGCCCGGCTTGCTCTGCCAGAACCCTTGTCGCTGGCCGGCTGGGGTGATCTGAGCGGTGAGCTTGTGCTAACACTAAGCGCAGATCAGGGCCGCTGGCAGGTGTTGCAGAGTGATGCGCAACTGACGCTGGCACGATTACAGTTGACCGGTAACCTTGCGCTGCCCGGCGACCTGCAGCCAGAGCAACTGCAGTTGCAGGTGTCTCCTGCGTCCGGCATCGCGCTGGCGGCCGGGGAGAGGGTGCCATTTCACGGCGTATTGGGTCTGTCAGGTGCTAAGGGGCTGAATGCACAATTGGCCGGTGATATGGCCTTGTTGTTGCCATCGGCGCAGCAGCAGGATTGGCAGTTACAGCTGCTGGATAGTGTGCTTGATCTCCAGCTGGCCCGTTGGCAACAGCAGGATGTGCGGCTGCGTGATCTGCATCTGGCAGCACCTATTAGCGGCACCCTGGATCGCCAAGGGGTGCAGCTACAAGCAGCATCCGCTGCCACCTTGGCGTGGTCCGAGCTGCAGTTGAGCGCGGCTGATCTTGGGTTGCGCAAGGCGAGCATGCAACTGACAGAATTAAATTACGAGCAGCATTGGCAGGCGCCTGGCGGGCCCTCTGCGAGTAGCCAACTGAGCGGCAGTATCGGCCAACTGGACCAGGCTCAGTTAAAGCCTCAACCCTGGAGTATCAATGGGCGTTGGCGTTATGCCGACGGCGCTCTTGCATGGCAGGGTAGCGTGCGCAATGCGGCCGAATTCGCACTGGATACTGACTTTAAACTACCGGCGACAAAACCCTGGCAGGCCAAAGCCACGCTGCAGCCCATGTTCTTTCGAGCGGCTAACCCCTTGGCCGAGACGCTGGTAGCGTGGCCGCCGCTGCTGAGCCTGTCTAGTGGTCAGCTCAACGCATCGCTGAGTGCGTCCGGCAGTATTTCCGGGAGCAGCGTGCAGGGCGAAATCGGCTTGTCTGGCGTCAAGGGTATTTATGATCGCAGCGCCTTCAGTGGGTTGACCATGCCGATTGAGTTCAAGATGCAGGGCGGCGGCATGCTGCTAAGTACCTCGGCATTGACTCTTGAGAGTCTGAATCCAGGTCTGGAAATGGGGCCATTGGAGGCAGGTGGGCGCTACTCGGCGCGGGTCGACGATCCCTTGAATGGGCGCTTGCAGCTCAATAAATTGCAGTTGCAGCTGCTCAGTGGTCAAGTCAGCGCCGAACCCGGGGAGTTGGACTTCTCGGCGCCAGAGCAGCGGTTGGTATTTGATATCCAGGGACTTGAACTGGATACCCTGTTTGCAGTCTATCCCACAGAGGGTTTGAGCGGGCGCGGCACTCTGGATGGCCGTTTACCGGCGGTGTTGCGAGACGGCGAGCTGATGATTGATGCGGGTGCGGTAGCTGCGCGCAAGCCGGGTGGAGTTTTGCGTTATCAGTCCGACAAGCTGCAGCGCCTGGCGCAAAGCAATGCCGGTATGCGGCAGTTGGCGGGAGCGCTGGATAACTTTCACTATACTGTGCTTAGCAGCCAAGTGGATTATGCCGAGGACGGCACCCTGCAGTTAGGCTTGAGTCTGCAGGGCAGTAACCCGAATTTTCAGCAGGGGCGCCAGGTTAATCTCAACGTAAACCTGGAGGAAAATATTCCGGCTCTGCTGACCAGTCTGCAGCTCAGTAGTCAGGTTAGCGATATCATTCAGCAACGGGTACAGGAGCGTCTGCTCAAGCAGCGTCTGCAGCCCAACAAGGAGTAGCTATGCATTGGCGAGGGTTGTTGATTGGAGCTTCTGGTTTGCTATTGGTGGCCTGTGCAGGGCCTACGGTGCAGCTGGCCGCTCCTAGCGAGCCAATTAATATCAACCTGAACGTAAAGATTGAGCATGAGATTTACATCAAGGTAGATAAACAATTGGACGAAGTGTTCAACGAATCCAGCGGGCTGTTTTAGGCACGCATTGGTAGAGGGGCTATGACGATGGGCAAGAAAACGCTTTTTACATTGTGCATGCTATTTTTCTTGGGTAGCAGCGCAGCATGGGCCTTGAGCTTGAATGAAGCCATGACAGCTTTGCCGGCAGCCAAGCAGGCCGGTCAGCTTGGTGAGCAGCCCAATGGGTATCTGGGCGTAGTAAGCAGTGGTGGCAATGCCGCTGAAGTGGCGCGGCAGATCAATGCTGCGCGTAAGGAAGAGTACCAGCGCGTGGCCAAGAGCAATGGGATTTCGCTCAGCGATGTGGAAACCATCGCCGGGCAGAAGGCGATCGAGCGCACGCCGTCAGGTCAGTACATTCAGGTTAATGGCGGCTGGGTGCAGAAGTAGCGGGTAACCACTCAATGGCGCCGTACCAGCCGGTAACCGGCTGGCCGGCGTTATCGCAGTCGGTCATCAAGGCAATACCATCAACTTGCTGCAGGTCTTGGCCGTGCAGTCGCTTGAAGTCTTCGCGCACGTTACGCTGCTCAGACACCAGCTCCCCGGGATGCTCTGGCGCGCCACTGCGGACCGCCAGCATCTGCGCGTTTGCGGTAAACGCATTGGACCAGTGGCTGCCTTGCGGTTGGCTGCTGGACCACACGTAGTTCACGGCCAATGTGCGCCACGGCAGTAGCCCGCCATCTTTAACTACGTACACGCGAACCGGGTAGTCGTCCCCGGCTTTGCTGGTTTCATCCAGGCCTGAATACACGCCGCTCACCGCCCATGACCAGCTAAGAATCGGCGTTTCACGCAGGTCTACGGGGTGCTCGATAAACAGCGCGCTGGCTTCGCCGTTGCGGCAATCGGCCTGCAACCTTAGCGGGGAAGCGCTGGTGTCCAGCGCATAGTGCGTTGGTTTCGCAAAGGTTTTGGCTGACCAGCCGAGTATATCCTCTGGCGCGTAAGCGGGCTTGGCCTGAGTGCTCAATGGCAGTAGCACGCCCAGTAGCATCAGCCCGTATCTGGCGGTGTTAGTCATCTGCTTTCTTGTTGGGCTCTGCTTTGCTCTGTGCGGCTTTAGCTTTCTCTTCGGCCTGATAGCGTTCCCAGTCCTCCCAGTCGTGGGGCGTCCCGGCGTGCGGGCGACCGGGGTGTAACGCTCGCTCCAGGGCTTGACCTCGCAGACTGATATCCTTGTCTTCTTCCTGATCCAGACCGTGCTTTTTTAGAAACTCGTCGGCGCGCATGGCTGCCTCCTGGTTCGGGCGTATTGAGCTCTGAGTATGGCAGCTAACTTGCGCAGACTCTAACCTTTACCCTGGCCCGATAGGCGTAGCCGCTCGTTGGGCGCAAAGCCTTGCTGCAGCAGTGCTTCGATAGCGGCTTGCTTGTCCTGCTCTGCCAGGCCGGGTTGCTGCAGGATACTGGTGCGCTCGCGGTTGAAGCGTTCGACTCGTTGCTGCCAGTCGGCACGTTGCTGGTCCAGGGTCTCAAGCCGAGCGGTAGCCTCGGTGCCCACCAGGTTGAGCCTTAGTTCGCGCAGCGCTTGCGGGTCGGCATTGCGCTCGCTCAGTGCCTGGGTTTGGCGACGCAATTCCTGGTGCAGTTGCGGCACCAGGAGTTGCTGCATCTCGCTCGGCAGGTTTTCCCGCAGTGCCTCAATGTCGTCGGCGCGTTGCGATGGGGTGAGATCCGGGTTGCGATTTATCGCCAGCCGTTCAAGCGTGAAGCGGTTGTACACCTCTTCACTGGTAAAAAACGCCTGATGTACTTCGGCGCTGAACAGACTGGCGCGCAGACGCTGAACGGCTTCTTCGCGGGCCCAGAGTGCGTCGAGGTCATCGAGTACCGGGAAGTCCTGCTCCAGTGCTGCGACCGCCTGCAGATAGTCCAGATACTGTTGAAAGATAGCCAAAGCCTGGCCGCGCGCTGGCTCTTGCAGTTGCCCAGTCAGTTGCTGCCGCACGCGTTCTTGTGTCTGCTCGGGCCGTTCTTCGCCAGCGGCGCTTAAGTAGTAGTCAAACAGATGGCGCAGCTGGTCGCTGATGACCAGGTTGCCGTGTGCATCGACCTGTAATTGGCCGTCAACCTCGGTGCCGCGCAGGGAGCTGGGCATTGGCTGGGCTGCGCTCTTGTTGGACTCTGTTATCAAGCCTTGCGGCAGCGGCGCAGTGGTCGCTGTGGACGCCGCTGTTGTCAGTGTTTTGTCGCTGGCAATAAGGGGATCTTCGGCCAGCAACTGCCAACCGAGCAGCAGTGCGCCAGCCAGTAGTGGCAGATAAATGATCAATTTCATGGGTTAACTCTGTTACCTGGTCTGGTCGCCGCGCGATCACACCTTTAGTGATCGCGCGGACTGTCTCACAAACCGGCGTTTTTCAGCCGATTCGCCTGTTGTCGATAAACGGTGACCGGGTCGGTCTCGAACAGGCTGGTGAGGCCCAGAAACTGATTGACCTCATCCAGATGGTTCATTCGATAGTTATCACGGATAACCATGCCCATGTGCGAACTGCAGCGTCCAACCAAGCCGTCGTTGGCTTCGCCATTGAAGGTCAGCGAGGCTGCGCCGGTGATCAGGTCAGAGACGTCGAGCATATTGGTCAGCGGGCTGGTGCCTCCCCATGAGTAGTAGCGCACGCCATTGACCTTGTAGGCGCCTTCACCACAGGCGCTGGTGGGGATGCCAGCAGGGAAGCGTGCGTTGAAGTCTGCGGCGCCTGCGGAGTTGAGTGACTCCAGGGAGCCCAGCGCATTTTGCGGGGTCATGGAGCTGCTGCCGGAAAGCAGGTTGATAAAGCCACCCAGGGCATTGGTCAGCCCGGCCACTATCGCCTCACCGGTAGAGCCCTCTGGAATCTGGCGCAGGAAGTCAGCTGTGGCAGAGCCTTTGTGCGGTGCACCTACGCTGGTGACCGAGGCGACCAGGTCAGGACGTACTGCAGCGACGTAGCGCGCGGTGGGGCCGCCGTGGCTATGACCGACCAGGTTGACCTTCTGCTTGCCGCTGATGGCGACAATCTCTTCAACCTGCGCCAGCAGCTGCTCACCCCGGGCTTCGGAGGTGTCGAGCTGGCTGACCTCGGTGGTGTAGACAGTGGCGCCATCCTTGCGCAGCGCGGCGGGAATACCGTACCAGTAATCGACACCCAGCAGGCTGTCGAAGCCCAGCATGCCGTGGGCCAATACGATGGGGTACTTGGTCTTGGTGTATTGCGAAGAGCTGAACCAGAAAGCCTGAGCCTGGGTGCTGACACCCAATGCGGCTATCAGGCCGCAGGCGACACTCAGTCGGGTTTTATTCGACATGACGAAATCCCTTGTGTTTGTTTTTGTTTGTATCGTCTTGAGACACTCAGATCTTTGCCTGAGGTCTCTGAGAATAGTCAGCGCTGAGACGCTTATGAAGGTTTTTGGGCGGGCATTTATGCGGCGCTATGGTCGGCAGATTATGACTGTTCAGTCACTGGCTCTGCGCCGCTGTCATTCACCGGAGAAATCCGATGAACTGCAGTTCACTTTTTGTCGAAATTGGTGGCTGCAGTGAGCCGATCACCGGAAAGCCGGTTTTCCGGTGATCTCTTTCTTTAATTGGTTTCGCTAAGGTAATTTGCCTGGATTGAGCGCCATTCGTCCGACTCGGTTATACGCAGTATTTCTTCGCTAACGGACTCGCGCAACGGGCTGCCTGAGGGCAGCGCAAGCGCATAGAGTTGCTGCTCAAAAACGCCGGGTACCAGATCCAGCCGCTGATCGCCCAGTTGTTGATTGCGAAACTGCATCAGGGGTCGGTCATATACGACGGCGTCGGTATTGCCATCCACGACAGATTGCATGGCATCGGTGAGGTTGGTGTACTCGCGCCGCACCACGCGATTGTCTTCCAGGTAGCGCGCACTTGCAGTATCGGGAATGGTCGCTACGGTGCTGCCGGGCAGGTCTTGCGGGCCGCCAATCTGATACTGCAGGTTGCTGACCGTCAGCGAGGTTGTGATCGCGGCGGTAAAGCTGGCGACCATGATCAGTCCTGCGAACATCCATACCAGCGCCACCAGCCTACCCGCCAGAGTGACAGGCGCTTTGTCGCCATAGCCGACAGTGGTCATGGTCACTGCCGCCCACCAGAAGCTGGCGCCGATACCTTCGCTGGCCTTACCGCCAAACTGCTCAGGATTAGCTCGCCGCTCGCAGACCCAGAGAATGATGCCCACAGCAAACAGCAGCAGGCCGAGCGCGACTATGACACTGAGAAACTCCCAGCTGAAGAGTGCCTTGAGGCTTTGCAGAATGCCATGCTTTGGGGTGCGCGGTACGCCAATGGCCAACCCGGTCTGGTAGAACGGATGGCTGAAGTCAAACGCCGCTTCGCGGTCAGCGGTCATGGTTAGCGCACCCACCGCCACATCTATTTTGCCGCTTTCTACTTGGCTGAGTAGTTCGGAAAACGATAAAGGAACCCACTCATACTCAATGTTCTGCTCTCGTGCTACGGCGCGCCACAGGTCAATACTGATGCCTTCCCACTCGCCGCGTTCGGTCTGCATCACGAAGGGAGGTACTTCCGTAATACCCACTTGCAGTGTTTTGGCTGAAGTGAGGCTGGCGCTGAACGCTAATACGACGAAAAGAAATAACCGAATAAAGCACTGAGGCATGAGTAACTCCCTTTAGTTTGTGAACAGCTTAGCAAAGCTGATTCGCTGTAGCAGGACTGTCTGTTGCGGTGGTGACGCTGGCAGGGTATTTGCCAAGGCAATCTGGTACTCTCCATCAGGCCGCAGTACAGGAGGCCCTGCACACAGGGAAGGCTAATGTTGACTGTATATTTGACGAGTTACGCGTTCTGGTTGTTGCTGGGCCTGGCCCTGTTGCTGTCAGAATTTTTCATTCCCGCAATGGTGGCGGTGTTCTTTGGTATTGGCGCACTGGTAGTCGGACTACTCACGCTGTTCGGCGTGATTGATTCTCTGCCCTATCAGTTAGTGCTCTTTGCATTGATCAGCGTTGTCGCGCTTTGGTACCTGCGCCGGCATTTCAACCGCTGGTTGCGTGGTAGCGAGGTTGATCTGGCTGCGCGTGATCAGGATGACGCTGGATTGTTGGGCGTGCGTGTTGCCGTGCTGACCGATTTTATTGATGGCATCGGTCATGTGCAGCTTAACGGCGCCAAATGGGATGCAGAATCAAATGAGTCACTCAAGGCCGGAGACACGGCATGGGTATTGAACCATAGCGGTATCGTGTTGCAGGTCAGCGCTCAGCGACCTGAAAAATCTTAATCACCCCACGGAGCTTTAAAACATGGAAATGGCTACTATTCTCTCACTCGCGTTTCTTGTCCTGGTCATTGTTACCCTGGCCAAGACAGCGCGTATCGTACCGCAACGTTCTGCGTTTATCGTTGAGCGACTCGGTAAGTATGCAAAAACGCTGGAAGCGGGCTTTCACTTGCTGATTCCGTTCGTTGATCGTGTTTCCTACAAGCACACGCTGAAAGAAGAAGCGATTGATGTGCCTAGCCAGGCCTGTGTGACCCGCGACAATATTCAGGTCGTGGTTGATGGCGTACTGTATCTGCAGGTAGTTGACCCCAAGCTGGCCAGTTACGGTATCAACGATTACCGCTACGCCTCCATGCAGTTGGCGCAGACCACACTGCGTTCGGTCGTGGGTAAGATCGATCTGGACAAGACCTTTGAAGAGCGCGAAACCATCAACGTTCAGGTAGTTCAGGCGCTGGATGAAGCGGCCAAGCCGTGGGGCGTTAAAGTTCTGCGTTACGAGATTGCAGACATCGAACTGCCAGCAACCATCCTTGATGCGCTGGAAAAACAGATGCGTGCAGAGCGTGAACGTCGCGCGGTCGTGGCTCAGTCTGAAGGTGAACGCGAAGCCAAGATCAATGTATCTGAAGGTCAGAAGCAGGAAACCATCAACTTGTCTGAAGCTGACAAGCAGCGCCAGATTAACGAAGCTGAAGGTAAGGCCCGAGAGATCGAACTGATCGCCACGGCTACCGCCGAGGGCCTGCGCCGCGTTGCTGAAGCGATCAATACTGAGGGCGGCCAGGAGGCCGTATCGCTGCGCGTGGCTGAACAATACGTCAAGGAATTCGGTAAGCTGGCTCAGACCAACAACACCATGATCCTGCCGGCAGAGTTGAGCAATATTGGTTCAGCGGTAGCGGCGATCACCAAGACGCTGGAAGTGGCCAAGAAGTAAGCTTTCTGGCTACAAGCTACAAGCTACAAGCTACAAGCTACAAGCTACACAAGAACGGCTCCTGCGGGAGCCGTTCTTGTGTAAGCGAGCTGGCCATCTCGTCGTCTGACCAAATCGCGGCATCTGCAATTGACACGTTCGACGCCACTGCTTGATAGCCGCTTTCTTTTTAGCGCATCAGCCTGGCGCTTCTGCGCGGCGTTCGTTGCGTCTTTCCTTCCAGCCCTCCAACAATGACAACAAGGCTGGCACCACTATCAGCACCAGCAGGGTAGAGAACCCCAGGCCGAAGGCAATGGAGGTCGCCATCGGGATGAGGAATTGCGCCTGCAAGGACGTCTCGAACAACAGGGGTAACAGGCCGCCAATGGTGGTCAGCGAGGTTAGCAGGACGGCGCGCAAGCGTTGTACTACGGCTTCGTTCAGGGCCTCGTTCACCGCCAGCCCAAGGCGGCGTTGATCCTGATAGAAACTGACCAGGATAATCGAGTTATTCACCACGATGCCGGATAACCCGAACAGCCCGAATAGCGACAGTATGGTCAGATTCAGCCCCATCACCCAGTGGCCCAACACGGCACCTACCAGCGCGAGCGGAATAACGGACATGACGATCAGCGGGGTGCTCCAGGAAGAAAATACCCAAACTAGAACCGTGTACATCAGCAGCAGGCCGATAATCAGCCCGGTGCGCATATCGGCCAGCGTTTCCTGTTGGTCGACTGAGCGGCCCTCAAAGCTGTAACGCACGTTGTATTGGTTGGCCAGCTCGGGCAATTCGAGTGCGATACTTTTCAGCACCTGGCCTGCGGTGGTCTGGCTGGCATCAATATCGGCGGTTACGTCGGTCGCGAGCATGCCGTCGGCATGGCGTAGCGACTCGAACCCCTGGTTGTTGCCAAACTCGACCACTTGGCCCAGTGGCACGAAGCGCCCGTCGTCGAGACGAATGCTCAGCTCGCTCAGACTGGCCAGACTCTCGCGCTCGCTACGTGGCAGTTGCACTCGAACTTCGATCTCGTCCTGATCCTCCTGATAAATTTGCGCCAGGCGGCCATCGTAGGCGGCGCGCAGCTGGCGGCCCACGCTCTGGATACTCAAGCCCAGTGACTGGCCGTACGGTGTCAGACTGTAAACCAGTTGCTCACGGCCCCAGGCCATGTCGTCTTCAGTGCTGAGCACGCCTTCGATTGAGGCAATCATGACTGAGAGCGCCTCGGCGGCGGTTTTCAGCTGTTCCGGGTTGCTGCCGGTCAGGCGTACGTCCACATCCTTGCCGGGAGGGCCCCCTACCTGCTCGGTAATATTCAATTGATCTATGCCCGGCACCAGCCTGATACGCTCGCGCCAGGCGCGAATAAAGGCCTTGTTGCGCACATCACGGTGATCCGGTGATACCATTTCAATCAGCATGGCACCCAGGTTGTCACCCTGACGGGAACCGGCATTTTGGCTGATGACCTGGCCCTCTCGGGTGACCGCAGTCAGTATCAGGTCACCACCCATATCGGTCTCGGTTTCAGCCAGCGTCTGCTCTAGATGCCGCATAAAGCGGATCATGGTGTCCCGCGGAGTGCCGGCGACGAAGCTGACGTTGGCCTGGAGCATCTGTGGCTCGGGCGTAGGGAAGAAGCTGAAGCCGATGCGACCACTGCTCATCAAGCCGATAGTTATGATGACGGTCACCAGAGCGCAAGCCAGGGTGGCACCACGATAACGCAACGCCATGGCGGAAAATCGGCGAAACCGGCCGTCACGAAAGTCGTTGAAGCCCTTGTCGAAGCGGCCACGCACCGCGTCGACCTTGCCCATCAAAAGCGCGGTTCGCGACGTCCCCGTGTTTTTCTTGGTGGCGGGCTTGAAAGCGGAACGCAGGTGGTGTGGCAGCACCACAAAGCATTCCAGCAGAGAGGCGATAAGTACGCAGATCATGACGATGGGAATGTCGCCAAGGATGTTGCCAAAAATCCCGCCGACCATCAGCAATGGCATAAAAGCGGCGATAGTCGTTAATGATGAGGCCACTACGGGCCAGAACATCCGCTTGGCCGCGCCTTCCGAGGCCCGTTGTGACTGCTCGCCAGCACGAAAGTGCGCGTCGGCATCCTCGCCTACGACGATAGCATCATCAACAATAACCCCGAGTGCCATGATCAGGGCGAACAGTGAGATCATGTTGATTGATCCACCGATCAGCCAGAACACCGCCATAGCGGCAAGGAACGCGGTTGGGATGCCCACCGCTACCCAGAGTGCAACCCGGGCCGGTAGAAACAGGTACAACAGCACCATGACCAGTACCAGGCCGCTTAAGCCATTGTTCACCAATAAGCTGATACGGTCGTTGATCAATTGCCAGGACTGATCGTAGACATGCATGTTCAGTTCGGGTGGCAGGGTAGGTTTTACCCGCTCCAACCAAGTATTGAGTGCTTGCGCGGCCTCGAGTGAGTCGCCGTCCTCAGCGCGCTGCAATGACAGCTCCACGGCAGGCTGGCCGGCGTAGCGCAGCAGGACCTGATTGCGTCTGGGCTCCTGGCGAATCTCGGCAATGTCACCGAGACGCAAGTGACTGGTGCCGTTCGGCTGTAGCGGGATATTGGCGAACTGCTCGGCGTCGCGTCGTTGTTCAATGGCACGCAGTTCTCGAGCCGAGTCCTGCTCGCCCGCCTGCCCGGCGGGCAAGTCGCGGGACTCGGCATTGACCCGGTCGGCCACTTGATCCAGTGACAGGCCAAGTTGCTGCAAGGTGGTGTTGGGGATCTCGATACTGATTTGTTGCTCGGGCAAGCCGGCTTTTTCAATACGATCGATGCCGCTGGTCAGCAGGTCGTCTTCCAGCCGGTTGGCGATGGTGCGCAACTCGTGCGGCGTATAGGGGCCGTACAACAGCAATTTGGCGATAGGGTCATAGCGCGCGACCCGCACCACCTCGGGTTTTTCTGCGTCTGCAGGCAGGTTGCGGAATTCGTCGACCTGCTGTCTTGCGTCATCCAGAGCGATAACCGGATCGGTACCCTCTCGAAACTCCAGGGTAATACTCGACACGCCCTGCGCAGAGGTGGACGTCATGTTCTTGAGGTTCTGGATGCTGCGCAGGCGCTGCTCCAGCGGGATGGTGATGGCCTGTTCGATGTCTTCCGCAGCGGCGCCGTTCCAGATCACGCGCACGGTGACAAAGTCGAGCGCGAAGGTCGGGAAGAACTGGATGTTCATGCGACTCAAGCCGAGCAGGCCGCCGGCGAGCATAACCAGCATCAACAGGTTTGCGGCGACCTTGTGACGAACAAAAAACGCCAGCGGGCTGCTGCCACTCATGGCTGTTGCCCCGTGGCATCTTTCGTGGCTGGCGCCGAGGCCTCAACTTTCAAACCCTGGACTGCATTGGGCAGGTGAGTCGTCACCACTTCCATACCCGCCTTAAGCTCGGTCGAGCGCACCAGTACCCGGCGCTCGCCCTGTTCATTCATGGTCTCACCGACGCGCTGTACCTGGATACGTTGTAGCCGTCCATCGAGCACCTGATACAAAGTGTCGTTGCCGTAAAGCGCGCTGTAGGGTAGCGCAACGCTGTCGTTGCGCACCGGCCGCGCGACGCTAATCGCCAGCAGGTTGCCCAGCCTTAGCCCCGGCTGCGGTTGGTCAACGCTGAACAGCGCTTCCACGCCGCGCGCGTCGGCCTGGCCGGCGATACGCTTAAGGGTCAGGTGGATCGGTGGCTCAACATCCAGGCTTCGTGCTTTCAGCTGCTGACCATTCTGTAGTGCCTGGCTAAAGCTCTGACTATGAACCTGCGGTACCACGGCGCGTAACTCCATACCTTGTAAAGGGTAGAAGTCGAGTAGCGCGGCATTGACGTTGACCTGATCGCCAACGGCGGCCTGTACGTTGCCCACGACACCGTCAAAGGGGGCCAGGAAACGGCTACGCTCAGCGTCACGCAGTGTGCTGTCAAAGGTTGCCTGGGCACGCGCAACACGTGCTTCAAGGGCCTGCAACCGTGATGCAAAACTGTTGATGCTGCGTTGACGAATGGCGACAGTGAGGGCGGAGCGGTCAAGCGCGTCCTTGCTGTTTTCAAGCTCGGCCGTTGGCAGTACACCGCGCTCTATCAGTTGTTCGGTGCGCTCCAGATTCTTTTGCGCGTTAGCCTGAATGCGTTGTTCCAGGCGCAGCGCCTGCAGATCGTTCTGATGCGCTATTTTTTCGCTCTGCAACTGTGCTTTGGCATCTTCCAGATCGGCCTTGGCCTGCTCGACCCGAGGTTGGATGTCTGCTTCATCCAGCGCCATAAGCAGCTCCCCCTGCTTTATCTGTTCGCCATCCTTTGCCGGTAACGAGGCGATGCGGCCGGCCATAGGTGCAACCACAGTAAACAGCAAGGGCGATTCCAGCTGGCCATAGAGTGTCAAGCGAGGTGCGAAGGCATCAGGCTGAATAACTTCTGTCGCAACGCGCCAGCTGCGCTCCTGTGAGTTGACGGGGGCTGGATCGTCGCCGGTGAGGCGCAGCAGAATAAAGATGGCGATCCCCGTGGCTACTATCAGGATCGGTACAAGGCGTTTACGCATGGGGGTTCCGAATGGCAGAATTTTTTTATAGCCCTGTATAGCCTGTTGCCAGTGCATCGGGCAATAGCCCTGCGTGCCGTTATCAGTGCGTTTTTCATTGTCGTCCCGGCGACAGGCAGATGTGCTGCCTATGAGTCGACATATCTGCTATGGATATGAGTTCTCCAAAGCCGCTTGTGGGTCTAACGTGAGACAAAATAAAACGACCCACGCCGCGCGCCGGTGATAGGGCTGAATCACCTACTTTGTTGGAGGCAACGTCTGTGGCTACCGCACCGCGCTGGATACCGTCTTACCCTGAAAATGTTCGTTGGGACCTGCCGTTTGAGGCGCAACCGATTCCTGCGTTGCTCGATGCAGCAGTTGCCGAATTCCCGGAGAACTCGGCGATCGACTTTTTCGGCAGCAAGATGAATTACCGTGAGTTGAGCCACAAGGTGGCGCAAGCAGCTCGTGGGTTTCAGCGCTTGGGTGTCAAGCCTGGGGTGCATGTAGGCCTTTACCTGCCCAACTGCCCGCATTACTTCATCAGCTTCCTTGGCGTTCTGCGCGCTGGCGGCACTGTCGTCAATTATTCCCCGCTGGATGCCGAGCGCACGCTGGCGCACAAGATAGAGGATAGCGAGACCGATATCATGGTCACCCTGGGGCTGCAGGCCTTCTATCCGCGCATGGCGACGCTGATGCAGACGACTCGCCTGCGCCATCTGGTGGTGGGCGAGTTGACTGAGTTCTGCACACAGGCCAGCGATGAGCAGCGCAACCTCCTGGGGCCACAAGCGGCGCCGGTTCTAGGCGATGACTGCAGCAGTTTTGCGCAGCTGTTGGATAACCAGGGCGACTATCAGCAGCATGCTATTGACGATCCCGATAACTGTTTGGCGGTCCTGCAATATACCGGCGGTACCACGGGCGTACCCAAGGGCGCTATGCTGACCCACGGCAATGTTACGGCTTCTTGCGCGCAACTGCGGGAGGTGCTGAGTGCGGCAGTAGAGCCGGGCCAGGAGCGTGTGCTGGCGGTGTTGCCGCCATTCCATATTTACGCGCTGATGGTGAACATGATTTTCGGTCTGCGCGCTGCGGCCGAACTTTATCTGCACCCGCGCTTTGACGTGCCCACGGTACTCAAGGAAATCAGTGAAAGTCGAATCACTACCTTTCCGGGCGTGCCGACTATGTTTATTGGTCTGCTGAGTCACCCGCTGACGGCCAACTATGATCTGTCCTCGCTGAAAATGTCCAACTCCGGTGGTGCGCCCTTGCCGGTCGAAGTGCAGCAGCAGTACTTCAATCGTTCCGGTTGCACCTTGCGCGAAGGCTGGGGGATGACTGAAACCACCACAACCGGCACCTTTACGCCGAAAGATGCCACGCCAAGACCGGGCTCCTGCGGTATCCCGGTGCCAGGTTCACATATCCGTATTCTGCAGCTCGATGGCGGCGAAACCGAGATGCCGGTGGGTGAAAAGGGAGAGGTGTGCATCAAGGGGCCGAACATTACTGCTGGTTACTGGCGCCGGCCGGACGCGACGGCTGAAGCCATGACCAGCGAAGGTTTCCTGCGTACTGGTGACATTGGCTACATGGATGCTGATGGCTTTGTGTATATCGTCGATCGCACCAAAGACATGATTCTGTGCAGCGGCTATAACGTATACCCCCGTACCATTGAAGAGGCTATCTACGAGTTCCCCGGCGTAGAGGAAGTGTCGGTGATCGGTGTAACAGATGCCTATCGCGGGCAGGCGCCCAAAGCATTCATTAAGCTCAAAACCGGCGCTGAAGCATTCAGTTTTGAGACCTTGCAGGACTTTCTTGCCAGCCGCCTGGGTAAGCATGAGCGCTTGCAGAGCATGGAAATTCGACCTGAGTTGCCAAAGACCCCGGTTGGCAAGCTATCGAAGAAAGAACTCTATGAGGAAGAGCGCCAGAAGCAGGCCGCTGCGGCCAGCGCCTGAAGCGTAAAGCGGGTGGCTTAGGCCACCCGCTTTATTTTGGTTAACACGCTTACGCCGAGAGTCGCTGGGTAAGTGTGCTGAGCTCGCTGGACAGTCCGTGCAAGGTTTGGCTCGCGCGGGCAGTGTTATCGACTTCGGCCTGGTTGGCGCTGGCGATATCGGTTATTTCGGTAATGTTGCGTGAAATATCCTCCGCCACGCTGGTTTGTTCATCCGCCGCAGTCGATATCTGGCGGTTCATATCACGGATCGATTCGATGGCCTGGGTGATTTGCCCCAGGCGGTCACCCGCCAGCGTCACATGCTCCATGCTGGCTTCGCTGCGTGATTGCCCGTTTTCAATGGCTTGTACCGCTTCCAATGCACCGCTTTGCACATTATTGATGATCTGCTGGATTTCCGATGTAGACGCGGCCGTGCGCTGGGCGAGGGTACGTACCTCATCGGCCACTACCGCGAATCCTCGGCCAGCCTCGCCGGCACGGGCCGCCTCGATGGCGGCGTTCAGCGCTAGCAGGTTGGTCTGCTCGGCAATCCCCTGAATCACCTCCAGTACCTTGCCGATACGATTACTGTCGCCTTCCAGCCTGCGGATCACATCGGTGGTATGCGTAATTTGCTGCAGCATCTCTTGCATCGCTTGAATAGTCTGCTGCATGACCTGGCCACCGTGCTGGGCATTGGTATCTGCTTCGTCTGCAGCACGGGCAGCCTCGCCGGCATGCTGCGCAACTTCGGCGGCGGAGGCTGACATTTCCTGCATGGCGGTAGCGACCTGGTCGGTGCGAGAGAACTGGTCTCGGCTACCTTGGGCCATGCGTGTGGCGATGGTATTCAGCTCGCCACTGGCGCGGTCCAGCTCGCCGGTACTGCGCTGCAGTTGAGCAAAGGTATCGCTCAAGAAGCTGCGTAGCTGATTGGCGGCGCGCGCCAGAGTGCCCAGTTCGTCCTGCCGATCGGTGGTAATGGGGTCGCCCATACGGCCTTGGCTAAGCTGATCAATTTGATTGATCAGACGGGTGATGGGGCTAACCAAGCGTCGGTTAACCAGCATCATACTGGCGGCGCCAATGATCAACGCCGCAATGCAGAGCCCAATCAGGCCGTACCATAGTGTGCGTGTGGCGGTCTGGTTGATAGCGCTGCTGCTACTCAGTGCGCCGCTATTGATGTTGTCAGACAGTGCCTGCATTTGCTCGCTGACGTCACGGTCGATACCGCGCGCGCTGCGGTCGCCGGCGGTCGGGTCCATTCCCGTTGCAATATAGGCATCCAGACTGGTGCGATACTTGGTCGCCAGAAGTTGGTGTGCGTTGCTGAGTTTGTCTATCTCTGTCAGCGTAGCGGCACTGACGTCGAGCTGTTTGATCTCTTGCAAGGTCGCTTCAACTGACTGCTCTGCCGCTTCAAACTGTTTCCAGTACTTTTGTTGGTCGTCCGGATCGCCGCCGCGCAGAAGAACGTTTTTCCATTCCTGAACCTGGTTCTTAAATTCCAGATTGGCGCGATTGATCAGATTGGCGGCAGTCACCGGATTCTCCAGTAGGCTGCGATAGGAGCGAACATCACCGGCGAGTGAGCTGACGGTGACCAGCGCGACCAGCAACATTAGCAACAGACTCCCGCCCATGAGCAGGAGGGTTTGTTGGCGTAAGGAACGGTTTAGCGACATTGTCTTACCTTTAGCTTTTCGGCCGTTCCTGGGCCTGATTAAGTGTCCTGTTTCACAGTCTAGTCAAAGAGCTTGTGTGTGCAGCCTTTTATCGGGACGGTCGGCGGCGACACTCTGTTATCGGCCGCCACGAAAGATAGCTGAATTCTTTTGTAAAATCTGCAGCCTCTCGCCCCTGTTACCTGGGCGACCTTTCACTGATAATGGCGCCTTTAACACGATACAGGTATGCGATGATGTGGTTGGCTCTGGCGGCGGTAGTGGCGGGTCTTGCTCTATTGGTATGGAGCGCGGATCGCTTTGTGGATGGTGCTTCGGCAACGGCGAATCATGCCGGTATGCCACCCTTGCTGATTGGTATGCTGATCATCGGTTTTGGTACCTCGGCACCGGAGATGGTGGTCTCGGCGCTGGCCGCGGGACAGGGTAATCCGGGCTTGGCGCTGGGCAACGCCTTTGGCTCCAATATTACCAATATCGCCTTGATTATCGGTCTGGTTGCAGTCATCAGTCCCATCAAGGTGCACTCTCAAGTGGTGCGTAAGGAACTGCCTATCCTGCTGGGCATTACTCTGCTGGTGGGCTATCAGCTTATTGACGGTTTCTTGTCCCGCACGGACGCCTGGATACTACTCGGCGCGTTTTTCCTGATCATGGGGTGGTCTATTTTTCAGGGACTGCGGGGGCGTGGTGACAGCTTGTCACAAGACTTTGAAGAGGAGGTTGCCACTCATGCTATGCCCTTGGGCAAGGCGATCTTCTGGCTTTTGCTGGGTCTGGTGCTGCTGATTGTTAGTTCGCGCATCCTGGTCTGGGGCGCTGTGTATATCGCAGAAAGCATGGGCGTTAGTGATCTGATCATCGGTTTGACCGTTGTTGCTATCGGTACTTCACTGCCGGAGCTGGCGTCGTCCCTGGCTGCCATTCGCCGTAATGAGCATGACTTGGCGCTGGGTAATGTGATCGGCTCAGGCCTGTTCAACACCCTGGCGGTAGTGGGTATTGCCGCCGGTATTTCTCCACTCGCGGTTGACCCGCTCGTGCTGCAGCGTGATTGGGTGGTGATGTTTGCCTTGACTCTGTTGTTGCTGATTATGGGCTTTGGTAGCCGTGGCAAGGGCGGCGAGGTCACACGAGTCAACGGTGTGTTGCTATTGCTGGCCTACATAGGCTACACCGGCTATCTGGTCTCCACCATACTCACCTGACACTCCAAACAACTGGTCGGTCGGCGCTGGGAGCGCTGCGCCGGCCGGTGTATGATCCCTGCATTCCTTCCGGTAGAGGCTTCAATCCCCGCCATGACTGACGCAAAATCTGCAACGCCGCAACACAAACCCCGCCCGATGGTTGATCTGTTGGTTAGTATCCTGCTGCCATCAATCATCCTGATGAAATTCAGTGGTGAAGCTGATCTGGGTGCCAGCAAGGCGCTGATTCTGGCGCTGGCACTGCCCTTGTGCTGGGGGCTTTTTGAGCTTATCCAGTACCGGAAATTTAACTTTATCGCCTTGCTCGGGGTCGTCAGTGTCTTGCTGACCGGTGGCATTGGCTTGCTCAAGCTGGATCCGCAGTGGTTGGCGGTGAAAGAGGCTGCTGTGCCTGGAGTGATTGGCATTGCTGTGCTGGTGTCTACCCGCACGCGTTACCCCTTGATTCGTACCCTGTTGTACAACGAGAAAGTAATCAACGTGGCGCGGGTGCAAGAAAGACTTCAGGCGCGTGGGCAGGTCGAGATATTCAACCAGCGTCTGCTACGTGCGACCTACTTCCTGGCGGGTACGTTCTTCTTCTCCTCGGTGATGAACTACATCGTTGCGAAATGGATCGTTATCAGCCCGGCCGGCACTGAAGCCTTCAATGAAGAGTTGGGGCAGATGACGCTGGTCAGCTACCCGATGATCGCCATCCCGTCCATGATCATGATGATGGCAATCCTGTTCTATCTTTGGCGCACTATTCATGGTCTTACGGGGCTGAAGATGGAAGAGATTATGGCGGCGCAGCCCAAGGGGTGAGCGCAGCTGTACGCTTGAAGCTGAAAGCTTGAAGTAGTCCGCAGCGAGTACGGTTTTTGGGTTGTTCTGCGACGTGGAGCTTGAACGATTGAACGTAGTCGCCACCCTGATCACTTCCAGCTTCCAGCTTCCAGCTTCCAGCTTCCAGCTTCCAGCTTCCAGCACAAAAAGCAAACCCGGTATAAGGCCGGGTTCGCTTGCCGCTGAGCTAGCTCAGAGCTCGTCCAATGCCTTGCGCAGGGTTAGTACGGTACGGTCAATGTTGTGCAGTTTGTCCAGGCCGAACAGGCCGATGCGGAACGTTTTGAAGCCCTCTGGTTCGTCGCACATCAAAGGGACGCCAGCGGCGGTCTGCAGACCGAGTT
Source organism: Pseudomonas neustonica (assembly GCF_003797945.1). Taxonomy (GTDB): domain Bacteria; phylum Pseudomonadota; class Gammaproteobacteria; order Pseudomonadales; family Pseudomonadaceae; genus Halopseudomonas; species Halopseudomonas neustonica. Next base: position 73,955 of record NZ_RKKU01000009.1, on the reverse strand, counting down.
GGCCGAAAGCCTTGCCGCTTTGCAGGCCATCGTCGGTGGTGTAGCTGACGACCACACCGGGTGCGCCGAACCCTTCAGCGGCAACGCTCTTGAAACCTTTGTCATGCATCAGCTCGCGCACCGCACGGCCTAGCTCCAGCTGTTCCTGTTTGACCTTGTCAAAACCGTAGTCACGGGTTTCCAGCATGGTGTCACGGAAGGCCAGCAGGGCGTCGGTCGGCATGGTTGCGTGGTAGGCGTGACCGCCGTTCTCGTATGCCTGCATGATCTGCCGCCATTTTTTCAGGTCGGCAGCAAAGCTGCTGCTGGTGGTGGTTTCCAGTGCTGCTTCGGCGTGCGCGCTGAGCATGACCAGCGCGCTACAAGGTGACGCGCTCCAGCCTTTCTGCGGTGCGCTGATCAGTACGTCAATACCGCAGGCCTGCATATCAACCCAGACGGTGCCAGAGGCGATGCAGTCGAGTACGAACAGGCCGCCGACTTCGTGCACTGCATCAGCTACTGCACGCAGGTAACCGTCAGGCAGAATAATGCCGGCAGAGGTTTCAACGTGCGGTGCAAAGACGACGTCCGGTTTGTTGCTGCGAATCTCTGCGACCACATCTTCAATTGCTGCCGGGGCAAATTCCGGCTGAGTACTGGCGTCCGACTTGCTGGCTTTGAGTACAGTTTCGCTGGCCGGGATGCGGCCCATCTCAAAAATTTGGCTCCAGCGATAGCTGAACCAGCCATTGCGCAGTACCAGACATTTCTTGTCGTGAGCGAACTGGCGTGCAACGGCTTCCATGCCATAGGTGCCACCACCGGGAACCACGGCCACGCCTTGTGCGTTGTAGACGTTCTTCAGGGTGCTGGAAATGTCGCGCATGACCTGCTGGAAGGTCTGAGACATGTGGTTTAGTGAGCGATCGGTAAAGACCACAGAATATTCAAGCAGGCCGTCGGGGTCGATGGCGGGGACCAGTTTGGACACGGGGCTCTCCAGTCAGGGGCAAAAAAAACGCCGGTGTGAACCGACGTTGGCGATGCCATATCCTAACCCTATTTGCGCCTTGGCGCAGCGTTGGCTATTTGTCGCGGGTCAGGTGGAAGAAGAAATCCAAGGGTTTGCCCTTTATATCGCCCAGGCCGATCACAACGTTGTCGTTCACCTTGCGGAAGTAGTCGATGATGGGTTGTTGATCATAGATCAGCGCCGCGGAAACCTGGCCGGCAAATACCATCTCGCGGATTTGTGCACGGCCCAGTTTTTCGTAATTTTGCAGCTCACCGTCCGGCCCGGGATAGAGAATGGGCTCCACATCGTTAATGCTGTTGAAGCGCTTGCCATACCAGTTCAGGGGGTCGGGCTCGACGCCGCCGTCGAACTTGCCGCCATGCCAGGTGCCGAGCATGAAATCCAGGTTGACTGGTTCCAGTTGCTCGAACAATGGCATTAATGTCTCGGCTGAATAGGCATCGCCACTTTCAATCATTTGCATGAATTTGTCTTCTACTTCGCCAGCCATAACACCTCCGCTAAGTGCTGCAGCCAAGCCCAGCGTGCTGATGGATTTTGCAACCTTGTTCATTGTGTCTGCCTATATTGTTTGCCAGGCAGCAAGGTATGGATCAGCCCGTACACATCGTCCAGCACGCTGCAAAAGCGGCATCTATGTCGCTTTGTTGCAGTATCAGGTGACCGTCGCGCTCAGCCCTGATCAGGTTCACAAAGGCGCCCCATACCAGGCTCATCAGCACTTCCGGACGTACGTCGCTACGAAATTGTCCCTGTTGCTGCAACTGCCGGTATTGGGTAACGATTGGCCGGAGAATTTTTTTCTCAAGCGCACGGCTCTTCTCATCGAGATAGGGCCGGTGATCCTGCAGTTCCATAAACATGTAAGCGTCAGGGTCGCTGCGACTGAAATCCGCCATGCGTTGCCAGACCGCTGCAAACAGCTGTTTTGCCGGCAGCGTCAGATCCAATCCGCCGTAAAGCCTTATGCTGTTTGCCCGTTTCTGCTCGCGAAATAGCTCGTTGACCAGGGCTTCCTTGCTGCTGAAATAGCGATAGATAGTACCGGTGCCGACCTGCGCCTGTTCAGCTAGGGCGGGCATGGGAACGCCGTTAACTCCGCCTGCGGCAAAGACTTTCAAAGCTGCGTCCAGGATGGCCTGGCGCTTATCCTTGATCCGTGGGCGAGGTTTTTTTTCGGGGGTTGAATGAGTGTTCATTTACGCATTCTAACCACTATCGCTGGTTTGTACAGTGCGTTACCGGGCACTGCAACCGTATTGAATGAATGTTCATTCAATACGGTTAGATTAGATCTCTTTTGCGTAAATGCCAACCGTTTTCTGTGGCTAAGGAGGGGCTGGTAACCGGAGTGGGTTTGATTGCGCACGTGAGTCCGGTCGGAAGGACAGACCTTCGGCAGGGCAATAGGCCTGGCCGAAGGTCTTGGTCTTGCTATCAGAACGGGTTAGTTGCGACGGCTTTCTATCACCGCCTGCCAACTGACCGCTTCGTCGTCTTCTGGTGGCTTGCCACGGCGTTTTTCGGCGCCGCGGGCAATCAGCCAGGCGATCAGAGTGAAGATCGACACCGTCAGGAGAATCACGCTGGCAATGGCGTTGATCTCGGGTTTGACACCCAGGCGCACTGACGAGAAAACTTCCATCGGCAGGGTTGTCGAGCCGGGGCCCGATACGAAGCTGGCCAGTACCAGGTCATCCAGCGACAGAGTGAAGGACAGTAGCCAGCCTGCAGCGATCGACGGCGCGATCATCGGTACTGTGATCAGCAGGAAGGTCTTCCAGGGGCGTGCGCCAAGGTCCATGGCGGCTTCTTCGATAGACTGATCCAGTTCGCTCAGGCGGCCGCTGACCACTACCGCTACATAGGACGTGCAGAAGGTGACGTGGGCGATCCAGATGGTCACCATGCCACGTTCTGCAGGCCAGCCGACCATCTGCGCCATAGCCACGAACAGCAGTAGCAACGACAGACCTGTGATCACCTCTGGCATAACCAGCGGCGCGGTGACCAGACCGGAAAACATGGTACGGCCGCGGAAGCGCTTGATCCGGGTCATGACAAATGCTGCCAGGGTTCCCAGGCAGACAGCTGCGCAGGCGGTGAAGAAGGCGATTTCCAGGCTGCGCTTAACCGCGTTCATTAGCTGGGTGTTGTCCAGCAGGCCGACATACCAGTGCACCGACCAGCCGCCCCACACGGTAACCAGACGTGAGGCGTTGAAGGAGTAGATCACCAGAATAACCATGGGGATGTAGATAAATGCCAGCCCCAGCCAAAGCATGACGGTGGAGAAACCGGGACGCTTGCTCATGATTTCTTCTCCATTTCCTTGGCTTGGTTATAGTGGAACAGGATCAGGGGAACGATCAGGATCAACAGCATCACTATCGCCAACGCGGATGCCACCGGCCAGTCACGGTTGTTGAAGAACTCCTGCCACAGCACCTTGCCGATCATCAAGGTTTCCGGGCCGCCCAGCAGCTCGGGAATGACGAACTCACCGACCACCGGAATGAAGACCAGCATCGAGCCGGCGATGATGCCGCTTTTGGACAGCGGAATGGTGATGGTCCAGAACGCCTTGATCTTGCCTGCCCCCAAGTCCATTGCGGCTTCCAGCAGAGTGTTGTCGTGTTTGACCAGGTTGGCATACAGCGGCAATACCATGAAGGGTAGGTAGGCATAGACCACGCCGATATAGACGGCGATATTGGTGTTTAGAATTTGCAGCGGCTCATTGATCACGCCTATGTACATCAGCGCGGTATTCAGCAGGCCGTTGTTACTGAGAATGCCCATCCAGGCGTATACGCGGATCAGGATGGCGGTCCAGGTTGGCATCATCACCAATAACAGGTACACCAGCTGCTTTTCTTTCGGTGCCCGAGCGATGGCATAGGCCATCGGGTAGCCGAGTAGCAGGCAAATGACGGTCGAGAAGAAGGCAATCTGCAGCGAGCCGAGATAGGCTGCCAGATAGAGGCCGTCCTGCGAGAGGAAAATATAGTTGCCGAAATTGAGCACTACGTTGAGCGTTTGCTCTATGTACTGAAAAATCGGATCGTAGGGCGGGATAGCAATGGCCGCCTGCGAGAAGCTGATCTTCAGTACGATGGCGAACGGCAGCAGGAAGAACAGCAGCAACCATAGATAGGGCACGCTGATGACCCACAGGCGCCCGCTCGGCAATAGTCGTGAGAGCGATGGCGTTTTCATGAGTGCAAAATAACCCCGCTGTCGTCTTCCCAGCTGATGTAAACCTCGTCTTCCCAGGTCGGCCGCGGCAAGCGGCGCTCGGAGTTAGCCATGAAGGCCTGCACAATCAAGCCACTATCGAGCTTGATGTAATACACCGAGTGGCCGCCAAGATAGGCGATATCGTGTACTTCACCGTGTGACCAGTTGTACTCGGTATCTGGTCTTTCGGTGGAAACCCAGACTTTTTCCGGCCGCAGCGCGTAGATGATATTTTTATCCTGGGCACGGGTAGAGATACCGTGTCCAACATAGATCGGGTGGTCGAGCACCGGACACTGGATGATCGCGTGATCCTCCACGTCGACACTGATTTCACCTTCAAAGATATTCACGCTGCCGATGAACTCGGCGACATGACGGCTTAGTGGACTCTCGTAAATATCCATTGGCGTGCCGACCTGCGCGATCCAGCCTTGGTGCATGATCGCAATGCGCTGGGCCATGGTCATGGCTTCTTCCTGGTCGTGGGTCACCATGATGCACGTCACGCCGACACGCTCGATGATTTCCACCAGCTCGAGCTGCATTTGTGAACGCAGTTTCTTGTCCAGTGCGCCCATTGGCTCGTCCAGTAGCAGAACTTTTGGGCGTTTGGCCAGTGAGCGTGCCAGCGCAACGCGCTGACGCTGCCCGCCAGACAGTTGATCAGGCTTGCGCCGGGCATACTCGGTCATGTGCACCAGCTTAAGCATCTCCTGCACACGATCGTTGATCTCGGTGCGGCTCATCTTGTCCTGCTTGAGACCAAAGGCGATGTTTTGCTCAACGGTCATATGCGGGAAGAGCGCATAGGACTGGAACATCATGTTGATGGGGCGTTCATACGGCGGTAGGTCGGTAATATCCTGGCCGTCGAGTAGTACCCGACCTTCAGTTGGCCGCTCAAAGCCAGCAAGAATGCGTAGCAGGGTAGATTTACCTGAGCCAGAGCCACCCAAAAGCGCGAAGATCTCGCCTCGATTGATGGTGAGACTGACGTCATCGACTGCCAGCGAATCATCGAAACGCTTACTGATGCGCTCAATTTTAACGTACTCATCGGGCTCGGCTTTGGCCATGGCCTGTTTCATGGCCCCTGCTGCACCAACCATAATTTTCTCCGCGTATCTTTCCACCGGCTTCTGCGCTATCGGGAAGGCAGAATGCACTTGTTATTACCGACCCGGCCTTTGCGCCGCGTCGAGCTTATATTCTGTGGCACATCCAATAAGGGCTGCCCATGGGCAGCCCTTATCCAGGTTACTGTTAGCGGCCTGACTTGATGCGGCTCCAGGCCCGAGTCATCAAGCGCTGACCAGCCATAGAACGAGGTACGTTGACGTACAGTCGGCTCATGATCTCGTCAGACGGATAGATGGCCGGATCGTTGCGGATTTCCGGATCAACCAGATCGCTCGATGCCTTGTTGGGGTTGGCGTAAGCGACATAGTCGGTAATCGGCGCGATCACGTCAGGACGCAGCACATAATTGATAAAAGCGTGAGCTGAGTCGGGGTTTGAGGAATCCTTGGGAATTGCCAGCATGTCAAACCACAAAGTGGCGCCTTCCTTGGGGATTATGTAGTTGATCTCAATACCATTCTCGGCCTCTTCGGCACGTGCAGCAGCCTGGAAGATATCGCCGGAGAATCCTGCAGCGACACAGATGTCACCGTTGGCGAGGTCAGAGATATAGCGTGAAGAGTGGAAGTAGGTGATGTCTTTGCGCACACCGAGCAGCAGCTCTTCCGCTTTTTTGATGTCGTCAGCGTTATTGGTATTCGGATCCAGGCCCAGGTAAGCCAGTGCGTTTGGCAGCATCTCGTCCGCCGAATCAAGCATGGCAATACCGCAGCTGGTCAGCTTGCTGGTGTATTGGGGGTCGAAAATCAGTGCCCAGGAGTCCAGTGGTGCATCGTCACCGAGTGCCGCTTTCACTTTCTCGATGTTATAGCCAATACCGTTGGTGCCCCACAAATAGGGAATGGAGTGTGCGCTGCCCGGATCGATACTTTCCATCTTCTCCATCAATTCGGGGTTCAGGTTGCTCATGTTCGGCAACTTGCTATGGTCCAGCTCCATGTACACGCCGGCGGCGATCTGCTTGGTCAGATAATTGTTGGACGGTACGACAATATCGAAACCCGAGCGACCGGTCAGCAATTTAGCGTCCAGTACGTCATTGGAGTCATACACATCGTAGGTCACCTGAATGCCGGTTTCTTTCTCGAAATTGGCAATGGTGTCTTCTGCGATGTAGTCCGACCAGTTGTAAATATTCAGCTTGCCGTCAGCCTGAGCCGTCGCCACGCCACCTATGAGGGCGGCAGTGGTCAAGGCCATTAATGTTTTCTGCATGGGACGCTTCATGGTCTCTCCTATTCAGACTCCAGCTTTATACCTGGTCTGATTTCTTGGGTTCGGCCGGGGCGGAACGCCACCGGCCATCGCTAATGGGGTCTTGTGAGTTACTGGCCTGACTTGATACGGGTCCAGACGCGAGTGCGGACACGTTCAATGTTGGGTGGTAGCTCAGCCAAGGTAAACAGTTTGTCTAGCGTCTCGTCACTAGGATAAACGCCAGGATCGTTCAGTACGCTGTCATCTATCATGGGCTTGGATGCCTTGTTGCCATTGGCATAAGCCACATAGTTGGAAATCTCAGCGATCACCTCTGGGCGGAGAATATAATTCAAAAAGGTGTAAGCGTTATCGACATTTTTTGCGTCGCGCGGCATGACCATCATGTCAAACCACATGGCGGCGCCTTCTTTCGGAATGACGTACTTGACCTCTTCGCCATTGCCGGCTTCCTCGGCCCGCGCGGCAGCCTGCAGAATGTCGCCCGACCAGCCTACAGCGACACAGATATCGCCGTTTGCCAGATCAGTAATGAATTTGGACGAGTGGAAGTAGGTAATGTACGGACGAACCGACATCATCAGTTCCTGCGCCTTTTCATAGTCCGCGGCATTGGTGCTGTTAGGATCCAGGCCTTGATAGAACAGGGCAGACGGGATGACCTCCGCGGGGGCATCAAGGAAGGCTACGCCACAGGACGCCAGTTTCTCCATGTTCTCTGGTTTGAATACCAGATCCCAGGAGTTAATCGGCGCGTCTTCGCCCAGCACTTCCTTAACCTTGGCTTCGTTGTAGCCAATGCCGGTAGTGCCCCATAGATAAGGAAAGGCGTATTGGTTGCCGGGGTCGTTGGTCTGGAGTGCCCGCAGAAGCGTTGGATCCAGGTTTTCCCAGTTTGGCAGCCTGCTGCGATCCATCGGAATAAAGGCCCCCGCCTTGATTTGCTTGCCGAGGAACTGGTTGGACGGTACGACGATGTCGAATCCCGAACTACCGGACAGCAGCTTGGCTTCCAGTACTTCGTTGCTGTCGAATACGTCATACACAACGCGGATCCCGGTTTCCTCCTGGAAGTTGGCCAGCGTATCTTCCGCGATGTAGTCCGACCAGTTGTATACGTTCACCACGCCTTCTGCCTGAGCCGCTACGCTGAAGGATACAGCGGTAGCGGTTGCGAGCAGTGTCTTGCCCAGATGCTTGATCATCTTTCAGCTCTCCATCCATTGTTTGGAAATGCAGTGTCGGGATGCTTTGGCGCCCCTTGGGTAAAACGTTCCTTGGCAAGCATAGTCAGTTGCAGGGCTGGGCGCTTAAACGCCCAGCTTTTCCGCCGTCTGGTCCAGCACAGTCCAGATCTTGCCAACCATCTCGTCGATTTCGGCTTTGCTGATTACCAGTGGCGGCGACATGATCATGGTATCGCCAACCGCACGCATCACCAGGCCGTTACTGACACAGAAATCGCGGCATAGAGATCCGGTTGATCCCTTGTCCGGGAAACGTTCCCGAGTCGCCTTGTCTTTTACCAGTTCGATTGCGCCGAGCAATCCAACACCGCGTACTTCGCCAACCAGACGGTGCTCCGCCAGCTCGGCAATCTTTTCTTGCAAGTACGGTGCCGCTTCTTGCTTGACGTAGTCGATCAGCTTCTCATCGTGCATGATCCGCAAATTTTCCAGGCCGACTGCCGCCGCTACCGGATGTCCGGAGTAGGTATAGCCGTGGAAGAACTCGCCGCCGTGCTCGATCATCGTGTCCGCTACGCGGTCACTGACGATCACGCCGCCCATGGGCAGATAGCCAGATGTCATACCCTTGGCAATCGGCATAAAGTCAGGCTTGAGATCATAGTATTGGCTACCGAACCATTCGCCGGTGCGACCAAAGCCGCAGATAACTTCGTCAGCAATCAGCAGAATGTCGTACTTGGCCAGGATGCGTTTGATTTCTGGCCAGTAGGTGTCTGGTGGAATGATGACGCCGCCAGCGCCCTGAATAGGTTCTGCAATGAAGGCGCCGACCTGGTCGATACCCAGTTCCTGAATCTTGGCTTCCAGCTGTTGTGCCGCCCAGATACCGAATTCGTCGGGGCTCATGTCGCCGCCTTCGCCGTACCAGTAAGGCTGCGGGATATGCACGATACCCGGGATCGGCAGGTCCCCCTGCTCATGCATGACCGACATGCCGCCCAGGCTGGCGCCGGCGACTGTCGAGCCGTGGTAGCCGTTGATACGGCTGATGATGGTCTTCTTGCTGCTTTTACCTTTCAGATCCCAATAACGGCGCACCATGCGCAGTACGGTATCGTTGGATTCTGAGCCTGAACCGGTAAAAAATACGTGGTTCATGTGCTCTGGGGCGATGTCGGCGATAGCCTTGGCCAGCTTGACTGCAGGCGGATTGGCGCACTGGAAGAAGCTATTGTAGTAGGGCAGCTGCAGCATCTGCTTGTAGGCGGCTTCAGCTAGCTCTTTGCGGCCATAGCCGATGCTCACGCACCACAGGCCAGCCATGCCGTCGAGTATCTTATTGCCCTCGCTATCCCACAGGTATACCCCTTCGGCACGCTCGATGATGCGCGTGCCGCGCTCGCCAAGCTCCTTGTGGTCGGTAAAGGGATGCAGGTAATGCGCTGTGTCCATGGCCTGTAGCTCGGCCGTACTTAGTTTGTGCTCACTGTTCATTCGGTACTCCTTATCTCCGTGCTGCCAAGCGGGCTGGCGCTTGGCAGACTCTGTAATGAAGCGGGTTAAACGCTCAGTAGCAGGAACTCACGTTCCCAAGAGCTGATGACCCGTTTGTAGTTTTCGTGTTCGGCGCGTTTGACGGCGACGTAACCTCGGCAGAACTTGCTGCCCAGGACGGCTTCCACATCCTTGCATTGCTCCATCCGCTCCAGCGCTGCCTCGAGGGTAAATGGCAGGCGCAGGTTGCGGCGCTCGTAGGCGCGGCCTTTAACCGGGGCTGATGGCGACATTTTGCCAACCATGCCGAGGTAGCCGCACAAGAGGCTGGCGGCAATGGCGATATAGGGGTTGGCGTCCGCACCGGGTAGACGGTTCTCTACACGGCGGTTTTGCGGGTTGGAATCCGGCACGCGTAACCCGGCGGTACGGTTCTCTTCACCCCATTCGACGTTAACCGGTGCCGAAGTATCGGGCAGGAAGCGACGGAACGAATTCACGTTGGGGGCGAACAGCGGCAGTATCTCGGGGATATAGCGCTGCAGGCCGCCGATATGATGCAGAAATAGCTCGCTCATGCTGCCGTCTTCGTTGGAAAAGACATTCTTGCCGGTCTTGCGGTCAATGATGCTCTGGTGCAAGTGCATGGCACTGCCGGGCTCATTGGTAATGGGCTTGGCCATAAAGGTGGCTGTGATGTCGTGCTTGAGTGCGGCTTCGCGCATGGTGCGCTTGAAAACCAGTACCTGGTCGGCCAAATGCAGCGGGTCACCATGACGGAAGTTGATTTCCATCTGGGCGGTGCCTTCCTCGTGGATCAGCGTATCCAGGTCCAGGCCTTGGGCCTCGCACCAGTCATACATATCCTCGAACAGCGGATCGAACTCGTTGGCTGCATCTATGGAGAATGACTGACGTCCGGTCTCCTGACGGCCAGAGCGACCCACCGGTGCCTGCAAGGGCAAATCAGGATCTTCGTTACGCTTGGTCAGATAGAACTCCATCTCTGGCGCTACTATTGGCTGCCAACCCTTTTCTTCATATAGCTTGAGTACGGTCTTGAGCACGTTGCGTGGCGACATCTCGATAGGGTTGCCCATCTTGTCGAAGCATTCGTGAATGATCTGTGCCGTAGGCTCAAGCGCCCACGGTACCAGGTAGATGGCGTTTTCATCCGGCTTACAGATTATGTCGATGTCGGCCGGATCCAGCAGGTCGTAATAGATGTCGTCTTCGACGTAATCACCGGTTACTGATTGCAGCAGAATGCTTTCGGGTAGGCGCATGCCTTTTTCCGAAATGAACTTCATCGTCGGGGCAATTTTCCCACGGGCGATGCCGGTCAGGTCGCTGACCATACACTCTACTTCAGTAATTTTGTGTTCTTTCAACCACGCTTCAATCTTGTTCATAATTGCCTCAGGAGTGCCGCGACGCACGGGCTCTGCAGGCGTCACCAAACGCCTGGAAAATGGATAGGTAAAAGGAGTTGTTCTTTACCTGCCATTCGGGATGCCACTGTACGCCGAGGGCGAAATTGGGTGCCTGGCGGACCGAGAATGCCTCGATCAGCCCATCGCTTGCTCTGGCTTCAGGCTGCAGCTCGGGCGCGAGTTTGTCTACACCCTGCGTATGCAGAGAGTTGACCTGCGCTGAGCTACAGCCTGCTATATCGTAGAGCAATCCTCCCGGTTCGACCTGAACCTCGTGGGATAAGCCATACTGAATGTCGACCGGCTGGTCTTTGGGCTCGCGGTGTTCGATATAGCCACCGACCTCATGCAGCCGTTGGTGCAGGCTGCCACCGAAGGCGACGTTCATTTCCTGAAAGCCGCGGCAAATCCCGAGTACCGGTACGCCGCGTGCTATTGCCGCCTTGATCAACGGCAGTGTGGTCGCGTCGCGCTTGGGGTCGTGTTTGGTGCCCTCTGCGCTGGCAGCGCCGTTATAGTGGTGCGGCTCGACGTTGGAGGGCGAGCCGGTGAACATGATGCCATCGAGCAATTCCAGCAGTTGCTCGGTATCCAGGGCGCTCCCTAAAGCCGGAATCAGCAGCGGCAGGCCATTGGCGCCATCGACGACGCCGAGGATGTATTTTTCACCAACAATGTTAAAAGGATGCAGGCCGATTTGCTCGGTGCAACAGGTAATGCCAATTAGTGGTTTGCGTTCGACGGACATAGCTGGAAGGGGTCCAAGGTCTGTGGTGAATAACTTACGCGAAATCATTGTTGTTCGATTTTTCATACAATAGCAATAAAAAATATTTAACACAAAACGCCAAAATCGAAGAACGAATCGCGCTGAGATGGAGCTCATAAATGGCTCTTGCGGCCTTATTTGGTGCAGTGTGCACCTATTATGTGCAGCTTTTGCTCTATTGACTCCATGCAGCCTTTCAGATTAACTCTGTCCTTGCGACTTTCGTGATTGATATATTTTACAAATATAGGTGACAACCCATGCAACCCCAAGCCGGAGCGGATGCTGTGACAGCGAACGAGCCCGTCAGCATCCAGGAAGCTGAGGCCTTTTTAGCCGAGCATCCGGAAATACACTTTATAGACCTGCTTATTGCAGACATGAATGGCATTGTGCGCGGTAAGCGAATTGATCGCTCTGCGCTGTTGAAGGCCTTTGAGAAAGGCATCGCTCTGCCAGCGTCGGTTTTTGCCTTGAATATTCAGGGCACGACAGTAGAAGAAACAGGACTGGGTCTGGAAATCGGTGACGCCGACCGGATCTGTTTGCCTATTCCGGGTACTCTTAATATAGAGCCCTGGCAGAAGCGGCCAACGGGTCAGTTGTTAATGACCATGTATGAGTTTGACCGCAAGACTCCCTTCTTCGCTGATCCCCGCTATGTATTGCAACGCATCGTCGAACGCTTTAAAGACCTCAAGTTGACCCCCGTATCTGCCTTCGAGCTGGAGTTCTACCTGATTGACCAGGAGAACCTCACCGGCCGGCCGCAGCCACCGCGCTCACCGATGTCTGGCAAGCGTCCCAACTCGGTTCAGGTCTATTCGATGGATGACCTTGACGAGTATGCAGAATTTCTTGAGGACGTCATCGAAGCTGCCCACGAGCAGGGCATCCCCGCTGACGCCATCGTGGCCGAATCGGCACCGGGGCAGTTTGAGGTGAATCTGCATCACGTGGATGATCCGGTTATCGCGTGCGATTACAACGTGCTGCTTAAACGGGTTATCAAGAACGTAGCTTACGACCATGAAATGGACACGACTTTCATGGCCAAGCCTTATTATGATCAGGCCGGTAACGGTATGCATGTGCATATCAGTCTGCTTGATGAGTTGGGGCATAATATCTTTTCGCCTAACCCCGACGGCACGCTCAGCGACAACCTGCGCTGGGCAGTAGGCGGCCTGTTGCAGACCTTGCCTGAGTACATGGCTTTCCTCTGTCCCAACGTCAACTCTTACCGTCGCTTTAGCCCGAGCTTCTTCGTGCCATGCGCGCCGACCTGGGGTATCGATAACCGCACCGTTGCTGTTCGGGTGCCGGGTGGCGAGCCTGAGGCCATGCGCATCGAGCACCGTCTGGCCGGGGCTGACGCCAACCCTTACTTGCTGATGGCAGCATTGCTTTCGGCAATTCATTACGGCATCAGTAATAAGGTTGAACCGCCGGAAATGACTGAGGGTAATGCTTATGATCAGCATGAAGCCTCATTGCCGACCAACCTGCGCGATGCCTTGCGCGCGCTGGAAACGTCGGAAGTGATGAAAGAGTACATCGGTGAGGAATACCTCGATGTGTTCGTGCTCTGCAAAGAGAGTGAGATGGAAGAGTTCGAGAAGACCATCTCCGATCTGGAATACATGTGGTATCTGCACACGGTTTAAGCAGTCGCTTAAAGCGGGTGACATTAGTAAAGACAATCCCGCCGCTTGGCGGGATTTTCTTATGGGCTGGGGAATGGCATGTCGATGAATGATTCCTGGTATCGCGCCAGTGTTGGCGATGTGACGCAGCGTGATGCCTTGCAGGGCGATATCACTACCGATGTTTGTATTGTAGGCGCAGGGTTTACTGGGCTCTCTGCCGCACTGGAGTTGGCCGAAGCCGGTGTGCGGGTCACGGTGTTGGAGGCTGAACAGGTTGGTTGGGGTTGTTCAGGCCGTAATGGGGGGCAGATTAACCCTGGGCTGGGCTGTGATCACGGCCGTGTCGTCGCCGAGCTTGGCGCGGACGATGCGCGTAAAGTCTGGCAGCTCACCCTCGATGGCGTTGAACTGCTGCGTAGTCGAGTGAAACGCCACAATATCGACTGCGACCTCAAGGCCGGCATTTTGCTGGTCGCAAACAAGGCGAGGCACGTTCCCGAATTGCAGAGCTGGCAGCATGAACTGGAAGCCTTAGGTTACGACCAGTTGGCGTTTTATGACCGCGATGCATTGCAGTCTCTGCTCAAGGCAGATTATCAGGCCGGTGTAATGGACTGGGGTGGTGGTGACTTGCACCCGCTGAAATATGCTCTTGGGCTGGCAAGCGCCGCCGAGGCTGCCGGCGCACAGATACTCGAACGTTCGGCGGTGCTCGGCTACGAAGAAGATGGCCGTACTGTAACCATTCGCACTGCTGCTGGTCAGGTGCATGCGCAGCATCTGCTTCTGGCTGGCAATGCCTATCTTGGCAAATTACTGCCCTGGTATCGCAAAGGCTTTATGCCGATTGGTAGTTACGTGGGTGCAACCAGGCCCCTGGGCGAGCTGGCCACGCAGTTGATACCGTCCCGTGCTGCCGTCTGCGATATGAATACGCTGATTGATTACTACCGCCTTAGTGCTGATAACCGGCTGCTATTTGGTGGTCGCGCCAGTGCGCGTGATGCTCAGCCGAACGCGTTGCGCGCAACCATGCGTGAGCGCATGGCGCTGGTTTTTCCGGCGCTGGCTGAAGAGGATTTTGAGTACTTGTGGGGTGGTCAGGTCGCGATGACGATGAGCAAGGCACCGGTTTTTGGTCGTCTGGGTCGGCGTACGCTTTTTGCGCAAGGGTACTCGGGGCAGGGCGTGGCGCTGGCGGGGATGGCTGGAAAGTTGATGGCGCAAACGGTGCAGGGCGACGCTGCTGGTTTTGATCTGATGGCGCGTGCGAAGCATTGGCCGGTGCCGCCGGGTGCCCCGTTACAGACTGCCATCAGAGCCTTGGCGCTGCTGTGGTATCGTCTGCAGGATAGCCGCTGAACGAGATTTTAATGAGCCGATCTGTCCCCAAACGCCGCGCCAGTAGTCAGGAGCGTATTGAGCGAATACTCCATGCCGCGCGGGAGTTGCTTGATCGGCAGGGCCTTGCTGACCTGTCGATCTATGCTATTGCCGAGCAGGCCGAGATTCCGCCTTCCTCTGTGTACCACTTCTTTCCGCAAACCGGTGATGTGCTCGTCGCTCTGGCGCAGCAGGTATTTGTCGAGCTGGATGCGCTTCTGCTGCAGCCGCTAGCGCCTGCGCCCGCGAACTGGATGGTCTTGGTCGCGGAGTTGGAACGGCGTTTTCAGGGCTACTACCAAAGCAACGCAGCGGCGCGCGAATTGTTATTGGGGGCACATGAACTCAGTGCCGTGCGCCAGGCTGATCGGCTGCATGATCGTCAGTTGGGTCGGCGCTTCCAGGACTGTCTTGAAGCGTTCTTCTCGCTGCCGGTGCTCCCTGCCGAGGTTGATATATTCACCTTGGCGATGCAGGCAGCAGACAAGCTGCTGGCGGTTGATTACCAGCAGCACGGCGAGTTGACACCGGCGATTTGTCAGGAAGCGACGCGCATGATGACGGCTTATCTGGGCCTGTACCTACCAGCCCTGTTGCCGCCAGCAAGCGAGGAGATGTCATGAGTTTGTTCAAACGTTTTGCCGAATGGCGTGAAGATCGCCAGTTGGCGGAGATGAATATCAGCCCTGAGTTGTGGCAGCAGGCTTTGGGCGACTGGGCAGTTTATCAAGGTCTAAGCGACGCGCGGCGTGCCAAGCTACAAGATCTGGCTCTGCGGCTACTACTGCGCAAGGATCTGCACGCGGCGGGGGATGCCGAGGCCAGTGATGAGCTCTGTTTGCGTATCGCCGGTATGGCGGTGGTGCCGGTACTGGAGCTTGGGCTGGACTGGTATGACCGTTGGCATACGCTGATTCTCTATGACGGCCCTTTTCGGGCCGAGCACAGCTGGCGAGATGAAGCGGGCGTGGTGCATGAGGGCGAACGTGCGCTGAGCGGTCAGGCCTGGCTGCGCGGCCCGGTGGTGCTGTCGCTGGCTGATGTTCAGTTGTCCGGTCAGCGTGATGGCTATAACGTGGTTATTCATGAGCTGGCGCATACTCTGGACATGCGGCATGACGGCGCCAATGGAGCTCCGCCTTTACACCACGGCATGAGTCCGGCGGCCTGGAAGCGCGATATGACTGCCGCCTGGGATGATCTGGGTCACCGCGCTGCGGCTGGTCAGCCACTGCCGATCGACGCCTACGCGCTGGAGGCGCCTGCGGAGTTTTTTGCGGTACTGTCCGAGACCTTTTTTGAGCGCCCGGCGCTGCTGCGCCATACTTGGCCAGAGGTTTACCAGCATCTGGCCGATTTTTATCGACAAGATCCGCTCGATAATGGCCGCCAAGCTTGATGGTTCTTGTGCATTCGTCTGCCGGGCTATTCGTTTCGCCTTGATGTAGCTGTTGTGGCAGATAAAAATCGATATATAAGTGTTGTTTTATTCATATTTGTTTTTTGGTTGATTGATTTGCCGATATTTATCGAATATAAAGAGTGAGATTTATTTACTCAATCAGGAGTGAGACATGCCCCGTACCGTCACTGTTGCTGCAACCCAGATGAGCTGTTCCTGGGATCGTGAGGCCAATATTGCTCAAGCTGAAAAGCTGGTGCGTGATGCTGCTGCGCAAGGCGCGCAGATCATCCTGATTCAAGAGCTGTTTGAAACCCCCTATTTTTGTCAAAAGCCCAACGCGGACTATTTACAGCTGGCGACAGCCGTCGACAACAATCCCGCCATCGCTCACTTCCAGGCCTTGGCGAAGGAACTGAGCGTGGTGTTACCAATCAGCTTCTTTGAGTTGGCGGGGCGTGCGCGCTATAACAGCATCGCCATTATTGATGCCGACGGCAGTAACCTGGGTGTTTACCGCAAGAGCCATATTCCGGACGGCCCGGGCTACCATGAAAAATACTACTTCAATCCCGGTGACACCGGTTTCAAGGTGTGGCAAACCCGCTACGCGAAGATTGGCGTGGGTATCTGCTGGGATCAGTGGTTCCCGGAATGCGCCCGCAGCATGGCGCTGATGGGAGCCGAGGTGCTGTTCTATCCGACCGCAATCGGCAGCGAGCCGCACGACCCCGGCATCAGTTCGCGTGATCACTGGCAGCGTGTGCAACAGGGGCATGCAGGCGCAAACCTGATGCCGCTGGTGGCCAGCAATCGCATTGGCAAGGAGGTGCAGGGCGACTACGACATCACCTTCTACGGTTCCTCGTTCATCGCTAACCAATTTGGTGAGAAGGTGCAGGAACTGAATGAAACCGACACCGGTGTGCTGGTGCAGGAGTTCGATCTGGATGCACTGGAACACATTCGCAGCGCTTGGGGCGTATTCCGTGATCGCCGGCCCAACCTGTATGGCCCGATTAAAACGTTAGACGGTTCACTGGAGTCCTGAACGCCCATGTATACCCTGCATAGCACACCTCGTCAGGATGGTTACTCCATGCCCGCTGAATGGGCACCGCATAGCCAGACCTGGATGATCTGGCCCGAGCGACCGGATAACTGGCGTGAGCAGGCTGCGCCGGCGCAGACGGCTTTTGCCGAGGTGGCCAAGGCGATTGCCGGCTTCGAACCCGTGACTGTTTGCGCCAGTGCGCAGCAGTATGCCGCTGCCGCGGCAGTGCTCGATCATCCAGGCATTCGGGTCATAGAGTTGAGCAGCAATGATGCCTGGGTGCGCGATACTGGCCCGAGTTTCGTGGTCAATGGTCAGGGTGGCCTGCGCGGCGTTGACTGGACCTTCAACGCTTGGGGCGGTGACAACGGCGGGCTTTATGCAGATTGGGCGCTGGATGATCAGGTGGCAGACAAGATTCTGGCGCTTGAGCGTTGCCCGCGTTATCGCACCGAGGGTTTTGTGCTCGAGGGTGGCTCTTTTCACGTTGACGGCGAGGGGACGCTGTTAACCACGGAGGAGTGCCTGCTTAACGCCAACCGTAATCCGCACTTACAGCGTGAAGAGATTGAACTCTTGTTGGCGGATCACTTGGGTGTGAGCAAGGTTATTTGGCTCCCATCCGGCCTCTACAATGATGAGACCGATGGGCACGTCGACAACTTTTGCTGCTTCGTCAGGCCCGGTGAGGTGTTGCTAGCCTGGACCGATGACGAGTCCAACCCCAATTACGATCGTTGCCAGGCTGCTGCCAGGGTGCTTGAAACTGAGCGTGATGCTCAGGGGCGGGAGTTGCTGGTTCATCGTATACCTATCCCGGGCCCCCTCTTTGCGACGCAGCAAGAGTGTGCCGGTGTGGCTGTTGTACCCGGCAGTCAGCCGCGTGACCCCGCAATTCAGCTGGCCGGCTCCTACGTCAACTTCCTTATCGTCAATGATGGCGTCGTTGCTCCTGCTTTTGACGATCCGCAGGATGAGGTGGCGCTGGAAATATTGCAGAGACTGTTTCCTGAACGGCGAGTCGTGACTGTGCCCGGGCGTGAGATATTGCTTGGTGGTGGCAATATCCACTGTATTACCCAGCAACAGCCAATATCAGGCTAGAAAACGGGAGTGGCGCACATACCCAGAACCGGTAGTGGAGCGACCACTGCCAGATGGGGCATAATCTTCCTTTCTTCACTAGCGCGGCAAGGGTGTCTTTTTGGCACTTGCTCAGGATGTTTCAACTTCCAGAAGGATTTTGCATGCGGTCTTCTCTTAGCTTTCCGTTCTCTCGTACCACTCTCGCACTCGGCTTGGCCGTTGCCCTTTCGGGTTGTGCTGGCATGAATGCAGCGACTAATGTCTCCAGCACTGAACCTTCTCGCCTGCAGGGCGAAATAACCAGTTCAAGCCCAATCAACGTTAATGATGGCTCGCGTTATCAGTCCTTTTACCTAAATCTTAAGGCGGGCGAGTTAGTTCGTGTGCGTCAGACTGGCGCGTTGGAAAATGCCGTCCTGACGCTGGTCGATGACAGAGGTCAACTTGTAGGAGGTCCAAGCCAAGGGTCTCTGCACCTGGCTCCGGAAACAACGGGCAAGTATCGACTGGGTGTTAGTGGTGGCTCGGATAATGGTTATGGTCCATTTACGCTAGAGCTGGATACGATTACCGCACAAAATGGCGGCGATCTGCAGGTTGATGAATCTGTATTCGGTCTGTTGTCTCGTAATCAAAACGCCAACGACTACCAGCTCACTGTTGGCGAGGCGGGGCTGTATGAGATCAACCTGGGATCAAGTGAGCTTGATACTGTCCTCAAGCTCAGCGGTGGTGGCCTGGAGTTGGAAAATGACGATACTGCCCAGTCAACCGACTCACAGCTGGTAACACAATTGCAGCCAGGTATTACTTACACAGTTACCGCCACCGCTCTAGATCAGCCACCGGAAGGTACTTACGATTTGCAGGTTGGTCGCAAGGCATTACCTGAGGGGGTGGAGCTAACCAACGGTGGTGAAATTAGTGTAGGTCAGACCATTAACGGTTTGGCCGATAGCGGTGAGAAGCATTACCGGATAAACATCACCGAACGCGCTCTGCTCCGTGTCAATATGAGTTCCAGTGATGTGGATAGCTACCTGAAGCTGCAAGGCCCGAGTGTTAATGCTGAGGATGACGATAGCGGCGATAATTATGATGCCCAAATTACCGCGTTGGTTCAGCCCGGTAATTATCGTATCTCCGCGTCTACCGTGAACGGCGCCGCAGGCTTGTTTACGCTGACCAGCTCTGTGCGGGCGGTCAGCAGTCGAAGTGACCGCGTTCGCCCTGGAGAAGCGGTAGCCGGACGTTTGCGCGGTGACCAAGGTAGCCAGGTCACGCTGGTCATCAGCGAGCCGGGTTTTTACCAAGTTGATCTGGTCTCATCCGACTTTGATGCCGTGCTGCACATGGAAGGTCAAGGTATGGATCTTGAGGATGACGATGGTGCCGGTGGTACCAACTCGCGTATCGGTCGTTATCTGGACGCTGGCAGCTACCGTTTGACGGCCAAGTCTTATGAAAACGGCAAAACAGGTGACTATGTGTTGTCGGTCGAGCAGACAGACGAGGGCTAGTTGTTAGCCATTAAAAAGCCCGCCGAACGTATGTCCGGCGGGCTTTTTTGTGCGCAGTAACAAGTGGCGCCGCTTGGCGCGGCGCACTTTAGTCAGCGGTTTAGCTGCTCGCGGCCACGCGTTACCGCAGCGAGCACCTGAGCCGGTGCTGTTCCGCCGATATGGTCGCGCGCGTTTACCGACCCCTCCAGCGTCAATACCTCAAATACGTCCTGTTCAATCTGGTCGCTGAACTGGCGTAGCTCTGCCAAGCTCATTTCTGCCAAGTCTTTCTTGTGGTCTACACCGTACTTGACCGCGTGACCTACGATCTCGTGGCAGTCCCGGAATGGCAGGCCTTTACGCACCAGATAGTCGGCAAGGTCGGTCGCGGTTGAGAAGCCGCGCAGTGCTGCTTCACGCATAACCTCTACGCGTGGCTGGATGGCCGGGATCATGTCGGCGAAGGCGCGCAAGCTGTCACGCAGGGTATCGACCGCATCAAACAGCGGCTCTTTGTCTTCCTGGTTGTCCTTGTTGTAGGCCAGTGGCTGGCTTTTCATCAGGGTCAGCAGGCCCATCAGGTGACCGTAAACACGCCCGGACTTGCCGCGCACCAACTCAGGGACGTCCGGATTTTTCTTCTGCGGCATGATCGAGGAGCCGGTGCAGAAGCGGTCGGGCAGTTCTATAAAATTGAATTGTGCGCTGGTCCAGAGCACCAGCTCTTCAGAGAAGCGTGACAAGTGCATCATTGCTAGAGCAGCAGCAGCGCAGAATTCGATGGCAAAGTCGCGGTCGGATACCCCGTCCAGCGAGTTGCCGGAAACGGCGTCAAAACCGAGTAGCTCGCAGGTGATATTGCGGTCAATCGGATAGGTGGTACCGGCGAGTGCCGCGCTACCCAGAGGCATGCGGTTGACGCGCTTGCGGCAGTCCAGAAGACGCTCACGGTCACGGCTGAGCATCTCGAACCAGGCCAGCAGATGATGGCCGAAGGTCACTGGCTGTGCGGTTTGCAGGTGAGTAAAGCCGGGCATAATGATCGCATTGTGGCGCTCAGCCTGGTCGAGCAGGCCGGTTTGCAGTCGCGCGAGCTCAACCAGGATGATGTCGATTTCTTCGCGCAGCCAAAGGCGAATGTCGGTTGCTACCTGGTCGTTGCGTGAGCGTCCGGTATGCAGCTTCTTGCCGGTGATGCCGATACGGTCGGTCAGCTGGGCTTCGATGTTCATGTGCACATCTTCCAGCTCGACACGCCAGTCGAACTGGCCGTTTTCAATGTCAGTCTGGATCGCGCGCAGGCCTTCGATAATGGTGTCGCGCTCGGCATCGCTGAGTACGCCGACTTGAGCCAGCATGGTGGCGTGGGCGATGGAACCCTGGATGTCGTGCTTGTAAAGGCGCTTGTCGAAATCCACCGAGGCGGTAAAGCGGGCGACGAAGGCATCAACCGGTTCGCTGAACCGGCCACCCCAGGATTGATTTGTTGTCTGGTCTTGGCTCATATGTCGGTTTTTCCGCGGCAAGTAAAAGCCCATAGCATATCATTTCACGCTTGCGCGATGGCGTCCGGCTGGCAGACACTTGGGTAATGAAGAACGGATTCTGGTCCTTGCTCAAGCAACCTTATGCCGGGGAAGATTTTTTCCTCCCCGACCTGTGCTCGTCTGTTGCCGTTTTTACCCTGGTGGTGTTGGCGCAACTGGTGGTGCTGGTCTGGGTTTTGGCGCAGCCGGCAGTAGATGGCTTCAACTGGCTGGGGCTGGCAATGGCCTCTTTGTTCGTACAATGGGTGGTATTGCTCTCGGCGGCGTTGCTTTGTCGCCTGCGCAGCTGGATGCAGCGCCGACCGCTGGGGTTGGCGATTGCGGCTTGCTTTGCCGTGGTCGTGGGATTGACGCTCGGCTTTACGGTAATAGGTGACTGGATTGTCTATCGTGGTATGTCAGGCCCCTTTCACTGGCAAACCGAGCAATTGCTCCGCCACGGCGTGATCGCGCTGATCATGACCAGTCTACTGCTGCGTTATTTTTATTTGCAGCAGCAGTGGCAGCGCCAAAGTCAGGCCGAGTTGCGTTCTCGCCTGCAGGCGCTGCAATCGCGAATCCGTCCGCACTTTCTGTTCAACAGCCTCAACAGCATAGTCAGCCTTATTGCCAGCGACCCGGACAAGGCGGAGCAGTCGGTGCTGGATCTTTCCGATCTTTTTCGTGCCAATCTGGGTAGTGCCGACAGTCTGGCGACCTGGGCTGAGGAGCGACGCTTATGCGAAGGCTATTTACGTATAGAACAGTACCGTCTGGGCGACCGTATGCGCGTTATCTGGCACGTGGCGTCCTTGCCGGATGCCACACCCATGCCATTGTTGACGTTGCAGCCCCTGCTGGAGAACGCCATTCTGCATGGGCTGCAACCGCGACTTGATGGCGGCGAAATTGTTATCACTGCCGAGTACGCCGATCAGCAGGTTGAACTTATGGTGCGTAACACCTGTCCTGAAGAAACGGGCAATCATCAGGGTGCGCGGATGGCGATGGAGAATATCCGTGCACGCTTGCAGACGCTGTTCGGTGAAGAGGCTAAGGTCGAGCTTTGGCGTGAGGGCTCATGCTTCTTCAGCAGGCTGGTCTATCCTTGTAGGCAAACGTCTTCACTACAGCAGAGAAGTCATTGAGGCATGAAAGTACTGATCGCTGACGATGAACCCTTGGCGCGCGAGCGCCTGGCCCGGCTGGTTAGCGCGCTGCCTGGCTATCAGGTCCTGCCAGATATGGCCAGTAATGGTCACGAGACTCTGCGCTTGGTAGCAGAGTTGCGGCCGGATATCCTGCTGCTGGACATTCGCATGCCTGGCCTGGATGGCTTGCAAGCGGCCGCAAAGCTCTGTGAAAGCAGTGACGCGCCCGCCGTGGTCTTTTGTACCGCGCATGGTGAATACGCACTGGATGCATTCGCGGTCAGCGCGGTGGGCTATCTGCTGAAACCGGTGCGTAGCGAAGATCTGGCCAGCGCGCTGGCCAAGGCACAGCGGCCTAATCGCATGCAACTGGCGAGCCTTGGCAAAGCCAGTGACCAAGGTGAAACCGGGCAGGCGCGTAGTCACATCAGCGCACGTACACGTAAGGGTATTGAACTCATCCCGATTGAGGATGTGCTCTATTTTATTGCCGACCACAAGTACGTCACCTTGCGCCATCTCGGCGGCGAGGTCCTGCTTGACGAGCCGCTAAAGTCGCTGGAAGAAGAGTTTGGCGACGAGTTTGTCCGTATTCATCGCAACGCACTGGTGGCGCGCCGGCGCATCGAATGCCTTCAGCGCACGGCCATGGGCCATTCCGAATTACGCCTGAGGGATCTTGAGGGCGAGACTCTGACGGTCAGTCGCCGCCACGTGCCGGGGGTGCGCCGTTTGATGGATCATCTGCAAAAGTGATGCGTCAGCGACCCGCATGGATGCCCGGAAGGTCATGGCGTATCATGCAGGTTGGTTTTTAATGAGAATCCCATGACTCGACATCTGCGAATTGCCACCCGCAAGAGCGCTTTGGCCCTGTGGCAGGCCGAATACGTCAAAGCGCGCCTCGAACAACTCGATCCTTCCGTGCAGGTTAGCCTGGTGCCCATGGTCAGCCGTGGCGATCAGCTACTTGACTCGCCGTTAGCCAAAATTGGCGGTAAGGGCCTGTTCGTCAAGGAGCTGGAAACGGCGATCATCAATGACGAAGCCGATCTTGCCGTGCACTCCATGAAGGATGTGCCCATGCAATTTCCCGAAGGCCTTGGGCTTTATGCGATTTGCGAGCGTGAAGATCCGCGCGATGCCTTTGTGTCGAATCATCACGACAAGGTTGATGCGATGCCGGCAGGCAGTGTCGTCGGGACTTCCAGTTTGCGGCGGCAAGCGCAGCTGATGGCGCGTCGCCCAGATCTGACAGTGCGTTTCTTGCGCGGCAACGTGAATACGCGTCTGGCCAAGCTGGATGCTGGCGAGTACGACGCGATCATTCTGGCCGCGGCCGGTTTGATGCGCTTGGGTTTTGATTCCCGCATACGTTATGCCATGCCGCCGGAAGAAAGTTTGCCGGCCGGTGGCCAGGGCGCAGTCGGCATTGAGTGTCGCACCAGCGATACGCAGTTGCATGCGCTGCTGGCGCAGATGAACGATGAAGACAGCGCGTTGCGTGTGCGCGCGGAACGAGCGTTGAATACTCGCCTTAACGGCGGGTGTCAGGTACCCATCGCCTGCTATGCCGAACGTGCCAATGGGGAAATATGGCTGCGTGGGCTGGTTGGCGATCCGGATGGAACCCGCCTGCTCCGGGCTGAAGCGGTTGGAGCCGAGTCCGATCCTGAAGCATTGGGTATTTCGGTCGCCGAGGATTTGCTTGGCCAAGGCGCGCAAGCCATCCTCGACGCCGTCTATGAAGGTGAGCCGCCGCGGTGAGTAAGTCCGTGTTGCTCACTCGTCAGCAGGAGGATAATCAGCGGCTGGCCGAACAGCTCCAGCAGCAGGGTGTTAGCAGTGAAAGCCTGCCACTACTGGAGCTTGCGCCCCTCACTGAGACGGGCGAACAGCGTCGGTTGATGCTCGAGCTTGACCGCTATCAGGTGGTTATCGTCGTCAGTCGGCTGGCGGCGATCCTGGGTCTGCAGCGACTGGATCAGTATTGGCCGCAGACGCCGGTCGGTATCGACTGGCTGGCGGTGGGCCCCGGCAGTGCCAAGCCGCTGCAGCAGTTTGGTTTGCCGGTGCAGTTGCCAGGTGATGGTCAGGACAGCGAAGCATTGCTGCGGTTGCCGCTATGGCAGGCGCATTTTTCTCGTGCGGACCTTAAGGTCTTGATATGGCGTGGCCTGGGTGGTCGCGAGCATCTCGCCGATCAGGTTCGCGCTGCAGGCGGTAAGGTCGACTATCTTGAACTCTATGAGCGGCGCGTCGCAGAAGGTTTGTCTAGCGGGCTGTCGCTCATGGCTGCGCGGGGCGTTGGTGGAATAGTGGTGCTCAGTAGCCAGTCGTTACTGTATTGGCACGAGGCGGCGGGCGCCGACTGGGAGCGCCAGCGCAATTGGCGCTGCTGGGTGCCGAGTGCCAGGGTTGCGGCACAGGCCACTGACCTTGGGTGTCACGATGTAGTAATCTGCAAGGGTGCAGATGATGCAGCCATCGTCGAGGCTGTGCGGGCACACCCGCTGAAGGACTAAAGGGGAAAGGCGTGGAACCAACAGAATCGAATAACAAAACGGATAACGGCACAGCGTCGAGCGCTGCAGAACCATCATCTGCACCAGCGGCCTCGAATGACAAGGCAGAGTCGAAGACGTCTGCGTCCGCGGCCAAGCCGGATGCCGTTCGTAAGCCAGCCAAGCCTGGCGTGCCGCCCAGGGCCAAATCTCCCGGTAATGGGCGGGGGCTAGGCTGGTTGGCACTGTTGGTTGCTCTTGTAGCTCTTGGCTTTAGTCTGTGGCAGTGGCAGCAGCGCCAGGCACAGCAAGTGCAGATGCAAGTCTTGCTCGAGCAAGTGCAGGCGGGCGGTGAGCAGCGCTTGCAGCAAATGAATGGCCGCCTGGAAGGCGTGCCACAGGGCGATGACTGGCAGTCCATGCAGCGGCTGGTAGCAGAAATGCAGCGCAGTCAGCAAGCCATCGGCGAGCGACTGGATATATTGCAGGGTGATGGTCGAGAAGACTGGAAGCTGGCTGAAGCTCAATATCTGTTGCGCCTGGCTTCGCTGCGCTTGCTGGCGGTGCAGGATGTAAACGCGGCGCGCGAGCTGCTGGGTACGGTAGATGGCATCCTCAAGTCGATGCCGGACAGTGGGCTCTACGGCGTTCGTCAACAGTTGGCGCAATACCAGGCACAGCTTGAAGGTCTACCGGAGCTGGATCGTCCTGGTGTCTTTCTGCGTCTTGCCGCGCTGCGTGACCAGGTTGAGCGCTTGGTGCTGTTACCGGTCCCCGAGTTTGATCCGGATGAAGTTTCAACTGAAGAAGAATACGCTGATCGCCTGCAGCGCCGCGATCGTTGGGATCGCGTGCTGATGCGCCTGGAGCGCTATGTCAGGGTTGATTTCCAGCGCGGCAAGGTGATTACGCCTCTGCTGGACGAAGCTGAGATGCAGCGCGTCCAGCGCACCTTGCAGTTGACCATGGAGCAAGCTCAATGGGCGGCCCTGCGCGGCGAGACTGAGGTGTATCAAGCTAGCCTGACACAGGCTGAAAAGATGTTGTCGCAGTATTTCGAGCTGAAAAATTCGCAGGTTCAGGGCATGCAGAAGCAATTGCAGGAGCTGCATGAGCAGGCGGTGAGCTTGAATCCGCCTGAGTTGGCGCCGCTGCAGCAAAGCTTGGCTACTTATATTCAGAATCGACGTTCTGCCTCTGCGGCTAAACAGTCGGAGGCCGGCGATGAGTAAAAGCTATATAGCGGTTCTCGCTGTTCTGCTGGTGGCGGCTTTATTGGGCATGGCGATCGCGGAAGATCCTGGGTATTTGTTGATTGCCTGGCGTAATGTCTCGATTGAAACCAGTATTTGGGTTGGTTTTGGCTTTCTGCTGGCGCTTTGCCTACTGATCTTGCTGGTGCGGGCGGTGATCCGCGTGATTAATGCCTCGGGACGCCGCATCAACCCCTGGTCGCAGCGCAACCTTCAGCAGCGAGCCAACGTGGTGGCGACTCGCGGGTTACTGGAGTTTGCGGAAGGGCACTGGAAGTCAGCGCTGCGGCTGTTGAAAAAATCCGCACCGCATGCTGAATTGCCGTTGATCAATTACCTGGTTGCTGCCAGAGCTGCGCAGGAGATGGAGGACTATAGTGAGTGCGACAGCCTATTGCGCGAGGCCTACGAAACGACCCCCAAGGCTGATGTTGCCATTGCTATAACCCAGGCGCAGTTGCAGATCGCTCGAGGCCAGCTTGAACAGGCGCTGGCGACCCTTACTCGGTTGCGCAAGGATCATCCCAAACACCTTTATGCGCTCAAACTGATGAGTCAGGTGTATTTGCGTCTGGAGGATTGGGAGCGTCTGCTTGAGTTGTTGCCAGAGTTACGTAAGCAGCAGGTGCTTAAGGCGGCCGATCAGGATGCGTTGGAGTATCAAGTTCACAGCGCTCTGCTGCAGCAGGCGGGCCAGCGCGCCGCACCTGCCGATGTGAACCCGGCCAGCCTGGTTATCGCTGCGTGGGAGCAGATGCCCAAGCGTATGCACGACGATCCCCTGGTAGTGGAAGCGTACTGTCTTCAGTTGCGCGCCAAGGGTAGCGATGTATTGGCTGAGGAAGCGCTGCGAAAAGCTTTGCAGAGCAGTTACAACGACCGGCTGATGAATTTGTATGGTTTGCTGCAAGGTCGCGACGCTGCGCGTCAGCTGGCTACAGCAGAACAATGGTTGCAGAGTCATCCGAATAACGCGACCTTGCTTTTGGCCGCGGGACGTCTGGCTCAGCGAAACAGCTTGTGGGGTAAGGCAAGGGATTATCTGGAAGCCAGCTTTGCCAGTAAGCGCGATATCCAGACTTGCGCCGAGTTAGCGCGTTTACTGGATCGCATGGGCGATAGTGCCGGAGCTCAACGCACTATCCGGGACGGTTTTGAGATACTCGAGGATCACTTGCCGGCGCTGCCGCTCCCGTCTTCGGTCTGACTCTGCGGGTTGTGCGCTTGGAGTGTCTTTAGTCCGCGATTCAGCACTTCACGCGCATGGTTTGCCTCGGGGCCAGAGACGAAGCAAACATGCAGTGTGAGTTCAGCCAACGGCATGGGGTGATATGTTAGTGCTGTCGGGCTTTGACGTAGTTCGGGGTCATTTTCCAGCCAGTACGCCATGACCTCGCTATCGATCACGGCGAAGTCGATGCGCCGGTACAGTAGTTTTAGCAGGTTGAGTCGATCGCTCGCCGCCTTTTCAACCTGTAGTTTTCCTTCAGACACTTTTTGGTCAAACTCGGGAGAGTTGTTGTAACCGCTGACAACGCCAATTTTATAATCGGCAAGATCGTCAATGCTATTCCAGCTAAGCACACTGTCCTGGCGCTGAGCCATGACCAATAGGCTGGTGCCGAGGCTTTCCGAGTAATTGCAGCTTGCACCTTGTGAGCGGTATACCGGGAAGTAGCCAGTCTGCGCGGAAAGCGTCTGTGCTGACTTTATAGCCCTGTTCCAAGGCATGAAATTGACCTTTAGGGGCTGTCCTTGGCTCATCAGTGCCTGCCTGATGAGCTCGATATTGACTCCCTGTCCAGGCCGGCCGGCGCCGGTATAGGGTGGCCACTCGAGGGTGTTCAACTCTATCGCTGAAGCGGGTAATGTCGTCAGCCATAGGTTGAGAGCGCACAGGGTCAGGAGTTGGCGCATGATTCCTCTTGGCTGACAGGTTTAGCCTAACCATCTTTCATGCCAGTGTATGTGCGGACCCGCTAACTGTCATCCTATGCTTCAACGCGGCGCGTACGCAAAGGCGTCAGCGTGCATTTGCGTCGCTGGCATGCCTGCGTCTACCAGGGCATCCAGGGTGGCATACACCATCGCTGGGGAGCCGCTGACAAAAAAACGGTAACCCGCCAAGTCGGCGATGTCTTCGCAGATTGCCTGATGCAGTAGCCCTTCTCTTCCTGTCCAATCAGCCTGGTCACTGACAACCTGATGCAGATGCACGTTGGGCTGTGCTTGCCACTGTGACCAATGCGGCGCTTGATAGAAATCGGCACTATGCCGTACGCCCCAGTAAAGATGGATTGGCTGTTTGAAGCCTTGGTTCAGGCAGGACTCGATCAGGCTTTGCATCTGAGCCAAACCAGTACCCGCAGCAATTAGTACTAGCGGCTGGTCCGGCAATACGCGAGCGCATGCATCTCCGAAGGGCGCTTGAACGCGAGCAATACGGTGTTTTTGCAGGTACTCAATCACGGCGTGAGTGACTGGGTCACGATTCAGTATGTGTAGCTCAAGAGTGCGCTCCTCTTGAGGTGCTGACGCGATGGAAAACGCCGCAGGTTCTGCGCCGTCGCGCTCCAGCAAAAGATACTGACCGGCGTGATAGCGCAATGGCTTGCCTGCGGGCAGGCGCAGGCGCACGCGCCAGACATCGGCGCCAATGTTGACGCACTCGCTGACCTGGCAGGCGAGCTCTCGCACTGGTAGCTCGCCTGGGGCAAGTATCCCCTCCCATTGCAGCTCACAGTCGCTTGTGGGCTCTGCCACGCAGGTATAGATGTCGCCGCTATCGGTATGGCTGCCATCGGCAAGCATAACGCTGCCGCTTAACAGGGTCGCACCGCAAACATGGCAGTTGCCGTTGCGGCAGCTCTGCGGGGCGTCAAAACCCAGCCGCCGTGCGGCATCCAGAATGCGCTCGCCGGGTTGGATGTCCAGGGTCAAGCCTGAAGGTTGTAGCGTGACTATCATTAAGTTCTCAACAAGGTCTCATCAATCGATGCCCAGCTCTGTCCATAGAGCATCGATGCGTTGTTTTACGTTCTCATCCTGGTGAATCGCGGTGCCCCATTCGCGACTCGTTTCGCCTGGCCACTTGTTGGTGGCGTCCAGCCCCATCTTGCTGCCAAGACCGGAAGTGGGGGAGGCAAAATCGAGATAGTCGATTGGCGTATTGTCGATCATCACGGTGTCACGCTTGGGATCCATGCGTGTGGTGATGGCCCAGATAATATCGTTCCAGTCGCGAATGTTAATATCGTCGTCAACTACGATCACAAATTTGGTGTACATGAACTGGCGCAGGAAGCTCCAGACGCCCAGCATCACCCGCTTGGCGTGGCCCGGGTACTGTTTTTTTATCGACACCACCGCCATGCGGTAAGAGCAACCTTCGGGCGGCAGGTAGAAGTCGGTGATCTCGCTGAACTGCTTCTGCAGCAGCGGTACGAAAACCTCGTTCAGTGCAACGCCGAGTACCGCAGGTTCATCCGGCGGCCGGCCAGTATAGGTACTGTGATAGATCGGCTTTTCGCGCTGCGTTATGCGTTCAATGGTAAATACCGGAAAGCGATCAACCTCGTTGTAGTAGCCGGTGTGATCGCCAAAAGGGCCTTCATCGGCCATCTCGCCGGGGTGTATGACCCCTTCGAGTACGATTTCTGCACTGGCGGGTACCTGAAGATCACTGCCGCGGCATTTGACCAGTTCGGTACGCTGTCCGCGTAGCAGGCCAGCAAAGGCGTATTCCGACAGGCTGTCTGGCACCGGGGTAACGGCGCCGAGTATGGTTGCCGGATCGGCGCCCAGGGCCACTGCAATCGGGAAGGGTTCGCCAGGGTGCTTCTCCTGCCACTCCTTGAAGTCGAGCGCGCCGCCACGGTGGCTTAGCCAGCGCATGATGACCTTGTTGCGCCCTATCACCTGCTGGCGATAGATGCCCAGGTTCTGGCGTTCCTTGTGGGGCCCCTTGGTGATCACCAGTCCCCAGGTAATCAGCGGTCCAGCGTCGCCTGGCCAGCAGGTCTGCACCGGGATCCGGCCAAGGTCGACGTCGTCACCCTCGAACACGGTCGCCTGGCACGGCGCGTCGCGCACTACCTTGGGGGCCATGTTGATGATCTTTTTGAAGATCGGCAGTTTGGACCAGGCGTCTTTCAATCCCTTTGGCGGATCGGGTTCTTTCAGAAAAGCCAGCAGCTTACCGATTTCACGCAGTTCACTGACGCTCTCTGCACCCATGCCCATGGCGACACGCTCAGGCGTACCGAACAAGTTGCCGAGTACCGGCATGTCATAACCTGTGGGGTTTTCAAATAGTAATGCGGGGCCGCCCTTGCGCAGCGTGCGGTCGCAAATTTCAGTCATTTCCAGGATTGGAGAGACTGGAGTCTGAATGCGCTTGAGTTCGCCGCGCTGTTCCAGGCCCTTGATGAAATCACGTAAATCGGAGTATTGCATCTGAGCTTCAAGCCTCAAGCGGCAAGCGGCAAGCTGTTTGAGGCCAGCTTGCCGCTTGGAAGTTTGACCTGCTGCCATTTCGCCAACAGAACGGCGGCAGAAACAAGGCAAAGCGCTACAAGCCTGTGCGGTCCGCTTGAGGCTTGTAGCTTACAGCTGAGGGTTAGTTCTTGCTGCGCTTCATCGATTGGAAGAATTCGTCGTTGGTCTTGGTGTCTTTCAGACGGTCCAAGAGGAATTCAATCGCGGCAACTTCATCCATGGAGTGCAGAATCTTGCGCAGAATCCACATGCGTTGCAGCTCATCTTCGCTAGTGAGCAGCTCTTCACGGCGAGTGCCGGAGCGGTTGATGTTGATCGCAGGGAAGGTGCGTCGCTCGGCAATCTTGCGATCCAAATGGATCTCCATGTTGCCGGTACCTTTGAATTCCTCGTAGATGACTTCGTCCATCTTCGAGCCAGTATCGACCAGTGCGGTGGCGATAATGGTCAGGCTGCCGCCTTCTTCGATGTTGCGCGCAGCGCCAAAGAAACGCTTTGGCTTCTCTAGGGCGTGGGCGTCGACACCACCGGTAAGCACCTTGCCGGAGCTGGGGATTACGGTGTTGTAGGCACGAGCCAGACGGGTAATGGAGTCGAGCAGGATGATGACATCTTTCTTGTGCTCAACCAGGCGTTTGGCCTTTTCGATCACCATTTCGGCTACTTGTACGTGGCGACTTGGTGGCTCATCAAAGGTAGAGGCAACCACTTCGCCGCGCACAGTGCGCTGCATCTCGGTTACTTCTTCCGGGCGCTCGTCGATCAGCAATACGATCAGGTGGCACTCGGGATTGTTGCGTGCGATGTTCGAGGCGATGTTTTGCAACATCAGCGTCTTACCTGCTTTGGGCGGTGCCACCAGCAGGCCGCGCTGGCCTTTGCCGATCGGCGCACACAAGTCGATGATGCGGGCCATGAGGTCTTCAGTGGCACCGTTACCGGCTTCCATGACCAGGCGCTCATCAGGGAAAAGCGGGGTAAGGTTTTCGAACAGAATCTTGTTCTTGGTGTTTTCCGGGCGATCGAAGTTGATCGAATCGACCTTCAGTAGCGCAAAATAGCGCTCGCCGTCTTTGGGCGGGCGGATCTTGCCGGCGATGGTGTCGCCTGTGCGCAGGTTGAAGCGACGGATCTGGCTGGGCGAGACGTAGATGTCATCAGGGCCAGCCAGGTAAGAAGAGTCAGCTGAGCGCAGAAAGCCAAAACCGTCTTGCAGGATTTCCAGGACACCATCGCCATGGATATCTTCGCCACTTTTCGCGTGTTTTTTCAGAATGCCAAAGATCACATCCTGTTTTCGCGAGCGACCCATGTTTTCCAGGGCCATCTGGTTAGCGATTTCGAGCAGTTCGGTAATGGGTTTTTGTTTGAGTTCAGTCAGGTTCATAGGGTCGGTGAGCAATAGTTTTGTCGGCAGGATAGGGTTGGTTTTCGGCCGCCATTTGGAATGGGGCGATGAGTTGGCTGTAGAAAAAATGAGCCACTGTCGCAGGGGGCGACCGGAAGTTGGAAAGCAAATCTAGCACCGCTTTGCCGCGGAGTCTAGGTTTTAGCAGAAAAATGCGCCCCAGCTTTTTTGGGCTGGGGCTGAGACATCAGATATTGCTGTCGAGGAAGGCTGCCAACTGAGATTTGGACAGAGCGCCGACCTTGGTCGCTTCGACATTGCCGTCCTTGAACAGCATTAGCGTCGGGATGCCCCGTACGCCATACTTAGGCGGTGTGTCGGTATTCTCGTCGATGTTCAGCTTGCAGATTTTCAGCTTGCCGTTGTAGTCCTTGGAAATCTCGTCCAGAACCGGGGCAATCATCTTGCAGGGGCCACACCATTCTGCCCAGTAATCAACCAGGACGGGGGTGTCAGACTTGAGCACTTCTTCTTCGAAGCTGCCGTCTGTGACATGCACTATCAAATCGCTCATGCGTTTCTCCAAGGGTTTTAAAATACATAATTGGCCCATCATAGCACCACCCAAGCGCGAAGCGGAAGCTGATGGATTCTATGCTCCGTGAAGCTTGCGCAGCAGACAACTGTCACCTCGCGGGTGGTAGAATCGGGACACAACCGACTTAAGGGACAACTGCATGGCTGATTCACATCAGAACGATTTCTCGTTGATAGCGGCGATTGACCTGGGCTCCAACAGCTTTCACATGGTGTTGGCTCGGGTTGATCAGGGCGAGATACGCATTCTGGAGCGCCTGGGTGAGAAGGTGCAGTTGGCGGCGGGACTGGATGAGAACCGCATGCTCAGCGAAGAGGCTATGCAGCGGGGTCTTGACTGTCTCCGTCGTTTTGCACAGTTGATCAACGGGCTGCCATCGGGCGCGGTCCGTATTGTCGGCACTAACGCGCTACGTGAAGCGCGTAATCGTGGTCAGTTCATTCGGCAGGTGCAGCAGATTCTTGGCCATCGCGCAGAGGTGGTTTCTGGTCGGGAGGAGGCCCGTCTGATTTATCTCGGGGTATCGCATACATTGGCCGACGACTCCGGTCGTCGCCTGGTTGCGGATATTGGCGGCGGAAGCACTGAGTTTATTGTCGGTGAACGTTTTGAGTCGCTGCTGCGTGAAAGTCTCAATGTCGGTTGTGTATCTTTCAGTCGGCACTTTTTTGCTGACGGCAAGATTACTGCCGCGCGCTACAGTCAGGCGTATACCGCAGCGCGGCTGGAGTTGATGAATATTGAGAAAGCCATCCATCGGCTCGGCTGGACCGAGGCAGTGGGTGCCTCGGGTACGATTCGCACTATTGGTCAATGCATTCAAGCCGCCGGTAAAGGTCAGGGCGAGGTGACCCGTGAGGGGCTGCAATGGCTCAAGCGCAAGGTGCTGAAGGCAACGCATGTTGAAAAACTGGATATTCAGGGCCTGAAGGCTGACCGTCAGCCTATCTTGCCGGCGGGACTGGCTATTTTGGAAGCGATGTTTGATGCCTTGGGTATTGAAAGCATGGCGCACTCAGAGGGGGCCTTGCGTGAAGGCGTGCTCTATGACTTGCTGGGTCGTCAGCAGCACGAGGACGTTCGCGAGCGGACGCTCAGTGCATTGATGGAGCGTTACCACGTCGACATGGAGCAGGCAGCCAGGGTTGAGGCCAAGGCGCAGCGTTTAATGCACAAGGTGGACGAGCAGTGGCACCTGTCGGTCAGCAAGCAGGCTGATTTGCTGATCTGGGCCGCGCGGGTGCACGAAGTGGGGCTGGATATTGCGCATCACCAGTTCCATAAGCACGGTGCTTACCTTATTGAACATTCCGATCTGCCCGGTTTCTCCCGGCAGGATCAGCAGGCACTGGCGCTACTGGTGCGCGGTCATCGACGCAACCTGCCCAATGCCGAGCGTCTCAGTGAGTTTGGCGATGACGCCGGGACCTTGCTGCGGTTATGCATGATTCTGCGGCTGGCCATTCTCTATCACCACATTCGTGGTAATCAGGACATGCCTGAGCTGGCCGTCGAGGCGGGGCAGGACTACTTGATTCTGCACTTCCCCGAGGGCTGGCTCGAAGCCAACCCGCTGACGCAGGCTGACTTCGACCAGGAAGCCCTGTATTGGGCCAAGGCCAGTTACAGGTTGACGGTACGCTGAGGTGAGTTGGCCAGTTTTTCCAGCAGTGCGTTCTGCGCGCTGCGGGCAATCTGGTTGCCGCTGGGCGAGCTAAGCACGTAGGAACCATCACTCTGCAGTATCCAGCTACGCGTGTTGTCAGTCAGAAACACCTGTAGCTCCTGCTTGGCGCGGGTGATCAGCTTCTTGCCTTCCAGCGGGAAGCAAGTCTCTACGCGCTTGTCGAGGTTACGCTCCATCATGTCGGCGCTGGACATCCACACCTGATCCTGGCCGTCGTTGAGGAAGTAATACACCCTACTGTGTTCAAGGAAGCGGCCGATAATCGAGCGCACGGTGATGTTGTGTGAGACGCCGGGTATACCGGGCCGCAAGCAGCACATGCCGCGAATGATCAGGTCAATCTTGACGCCCGATTGCGAGGCTTTGTACAACGCCTTGATGATCTTGGCATCGGTCAGTGAGTTGGCTTTGGCAATGATATGCGCAGGCTTGCCAGCCAGGGCATTCAGGGTCTCGCGGTTGATCAGTTCGAGCAGGCGTTTTTTCAGTGTGAAGGGCGCTTGCAGCAGCTTCTTCATACGCTGGGTCTTACCCATACCGATCAGCTGGTTGAATAGCTTGTGCACATCTTCAGTGAGCGCCAGGTCCGAAGTCAGAATGCTGTAGTCGGTGTACAGGCGCGCATTGCCAGCGTGATAGTTGCCGGTACCCATATGTACGTAGCGCTTCAGGCTTTTCTCTTCGCGGCGCAGGATCAGCATCATCTTGGCGTGCGTCTTGAAGCCGACCACACCGTAGATCACCACAGCCCCGGCCTGCTGCAAGCGGCTGGCCAGCTGCAGGTTCGACTCTTCGTCAAAGCGTGCCCGCAGCTCGATTACCACCGTCACTTCCTTGCCGTTCCGCGCGGCCTCAACCAGGGCGTTGACGATCTCGGAGTTGGCGCCGGTGCGATACAGCGTCTGCTTGATCGCCAGCACATTAGGGTCTTGTGCCGCCTGGCGTAGCAGGTCGACCACCGGGCTGAAGGACTCGTAGGGATGCTGCAGCAGAATGTCCTGCTTGCTGATGGCCTGGAACAGATTGTCGGCACTCGACAGCAGCTTGGGAATTCCCGGGCTAAAGGTAGGGAATTGCAGCTCGGGATGATTTTCCAGTCCGGTAATGGAGAATAGCCGGGTCAGGTTAACCGGGCCGTTGACCTCATACAATTCGGCTTCGCTCAAACCAAACTGGCGCAGCAGAAAGTCGGTCAGTGGTTTTGGGCAGTTATCCGCTACCTCAAGGCGAACAGCGTCACCGTAGCGGCGTGAGAGCAACTCGCCGCGCAGTGCGCGTGCCAGGTCGTCGACTTCATCAGGGTCAACGATCAGGTCGGCGTTGCGCGTCAGGCGGAACTGATAGCAGCCCAGAACTTTCATGCCGGGGAACAGGTCGTCGGCATGTGCGTGAATCATCGACGACAGGAATACAAAGTTATCGCCGCCATCGCATAGCTCTTCTGGCAGGCGAATCAGTCGTGGCAGCGAGCGCGGCGCAGGGATGATCGCCAGGCCCGAGTCGCGACCAAAGGCGTCGATGCCTTCGAGTTGCACGATGAAGTTCAGGCTCTTGTTGACCAGCAGCGGAAAGGGATGCGTCGGGTCCAACCCTATGGGGCTGATAACCGGCGCCACCTGCTGGCGGAAGAAGCGGCGAATCCATAATGTCTGCTTGTGAGTCCATTGGTGGCGGCGAACAAAGCGGATACCTTTTTCGCTCAGTGCGGGCAGTAGGATGTCATTGAGAATGCTGTACTGACGACTGATGTGCTGGTGTGCAATCTCACTTATTTTGCTCAAAACCTGCTGCGGCTGCAGACCATCCGGGCCGGTTTGCTCGCGAGCGAAGGTGATCTGTTTTTTCAGGCCAGCAACGCGAATTTCAAAGAACTCATCCAGGTTGCTGGAGAAAATCAGCAGGAACTTGAGTCGCTCCAATAGCGGGTAGGACTCGTCCAGTGCCTGCTCAAGTACGCGGATATTGAACTGCAGCTGTGACAGCTCGCGGTGAATATAGAGCTCTGGCGCGTTGATGTCGGCCATTGGCGCGGGATCCATAGGCTTTTCGCTAACGGCTGCCGGGCGTGGCAGCAACTCAACTTTGGGCGCTGTCTCTGCGTTACTTGTGGTCGCTTCCTGCGGGTTGCTTTCGCGGCTGCTGTTGAGCTCTGGCATGGGGGCCTCGTTCAGTTTGATTGTTGCTCGCGCAACTGGCGCGCGGCGGTTTTGGCAAAGTAGGTCAGGATGCCGTCGGCGCCGGCACGTTTGAAGGCGATCAGTGATTCGAGAATCACTGCTTCACTAAGCCAGCCATTGTTGATGGCGGCGCAATGCATGGCGTACTCACCACTAACCTGATAGGCGAATGTCGGTACCTTAAAGCTTTCTTTGACGCGGTGGACAATGTCCAGATACGGCATGCCGGGTTTAACCATGACCATGTCCGCACCTTCGGCCAGATCAGCAGCAATTTCCTGCAGTGCCTCGTCACCGTTGGCCGGGTCCATCTGGTAAGTAGCCTTGTTGCCCTTGCCGAGGTTGCCGGCAGAGCCGACGGCGTCGCGAAACGGGCCGTAGTACGCACTGGCATATTTGGCCGAGTAGGCCATTATGCGGGTATGAATGTGGCCTGCGTCTTCCAGCGCCTGACGCATGGCGCTAACGCGGCCATCCATCATGTCAGAGGGTGCCACAATATCGGCACCGGCGTCAGCGTGGGACAGTGTCTGTTTGACTAGAATCTCGACGGTGATGTCATTCATTACATAGCCGTTGTCGTCGATAATCCCATCCTGTCCGTGGGTAGTAAACGGGTCCAGGGCTACGTCCGTGATAACACCCAACTCTGGGAAGCGTGCCTTCAGAGCGCCGGTCGCACGCTGAGCCAGGCCTTCCGGATTATAAGCCTCGGCGGCGTCCAGCGATTTCTTCTCCAGCGGCGTCACCGGAAAAAGCGCTATCGCGGGAATTCCAAGGTCTACCAGCTCTGCTGCTTCTTCCAGCAACAGGTCGATGGACAGCCGTTCGATGCCGGGCATCGAGGCGATGGCTTCGCGTTGACCTTCTCCTTCCAGGACAAAAACCGGGTAGATCAGGTCATCGGTGGTCAGGGTGTTCTCGCGCATCAGGCGGCGTGAAAAGTCATCACGGCGCATACGGCGGGGACGGCTCAGGGGGAACGGGCGTGGTACAAAAGACTGGCTCACGAAAACTCCATTGGTACGGTGGAATACAATCCACTATGCACCTATCTGGTTGACGTTTATACGTCCAGATTATGACGGAATTGTGACAGAAGGCGTAAGGCTGTTTTTTCTTCGAGCTCTGCGCCAGGCTCTGGCGCTAACTCTACGCGATTGCGGCCCAATGCCTTGGCGCGATACAACGCTGCATCGGCGGCGGCCAGCAAGATGCTGAAGTCGTAACCATGGTGCTCCGAACAGGCCACTCCAAGGCTGGCGCTAAGCCAGACGGGTTGACCTTCCTGCTCCCAAGGGTGACGGCATAAGCCTTGGCGTATGCGTTCGGCTACCTGGGCTGCACGCTCGGTGTTCAGGCCTGGCAATATCAAGGTGAACTCTTCGCCGCCAAAGCGCCCGAGCAGGTCGTCGCTGCGCAAATGCTGGCTGATACTCGAGACCAGATGGCAAAGCACGGCATCGCCTGTTTGATGGCCAAACTCATCGTTGATGCGCTTGAAGTGGTCAGCATCGACCATTATCAGGGTTGCTGGTTGTTTGCGCTCAGCCATTATCTCCAGCAGCGCCTTTGCCTGTTCTTGCAAGCTTCTGCGGTTCAACGCGTTGGTCAGGCCGTCGCGTTCGGACAGTCTATGCAGCGCCTCGGCCGTCCGGTAATGGGTCATCAGAATGAACCCGCTGGCCATGCCTATCTGCGCCAGCATCGCGCCCAGCAGGGTCAGGTTTTGTAGTGGGTTGTCCAAGGCCGGGTGGTCGCTCTGCAAGCCACTGAGTGCGGCGAGCGGGCGCCCAATCAAACAAATACCGAATAGCAGCGCTATGCTGCCGGTAAACCAATAGGCTGTGCGCAGCGGCTGGGCCGCACGTATCAGCAGCTCCTTGGCGCACATCAGGAAAAAGCCGCCAAGCACGAGCGAGCTGATGGCGTAGCAGATATCCAGCCTGCCCAGCTGAAAGCGGCAAACCCAGAGTGCTAGCATGATCAGTGCTGCGGCGCTGATGGGCCCCCATTCG
Source organism: Pseudomonas neustonica (assembly GCF_003797945.1). Lineage (GTDB taxonomy): Bacteria > Pseudomonadota > Gammaproteobacteria > Pseudomonadales > Pseudomonadaceae > Halopseudomonas > Halopseudomonas neustonica. Next base: position 35,615 of record NZ_RKKU01000009.1, on the reverse strand, counting down.
GGCTGGCTGCGGCCTTTGAAGGCGCGTACGCCAAGCCAGATGACGCCAAGTCCGGCCGTCATCAATCCATTGGCGAGAATAATGGAAAGGCTGTGATGCAGGTGCTCCTGGTTGACGTTAAGCATCAGGCCCAGCATCAGGCCGCAGTTACCCAGTGCCCAATGTCGCAGCCCTTGCTCGGTGCCTGCATGCCAGGCTGCCAGTGCGAGCAATAGTGTCATGCTGAGGGTCACCAGTGTCAGAGTGACAGTCAGCGTCGTCAGGTCGAGGGTAGTGAGTATGTACACTGCGGCTTCCCTGCTCGGCAGCGAGCTGCCAAGACGTTGTGTCATCTTCCTTGAAATAGCGGCGACAGATCAATGAGGGTTGGTCGCTCTGCCGGAAGATGAAAGCAAAAGTGATCATCTCGGTAGACCGCAAAATTAAACCAAGTACTGCGCGCGGCAAAGATAATGGGCGCTGTTATGCCTGAAGATGAGTAGCAGTTGACACAAGTCGCTGCGGTTAATGCTGATTCACACAGCTTTCGCTGCGCTCAATCAGTCAATTGGTCCGCTGGTATGTGGCAAAATGCAGTGCTATTTCCTTGTCTGGATGGTGTTGATGCGTATCTGGCTTCGCCGGGGTTTGACCCTGTTATTGCTATTGATCTGGCTCGCGGTCCTTGTCTGGGCTTACTGGTGGTTCGAAGCGCGCTACGTGAAGTCGTTCGAGCGGCCGGCCTTTTTTCAGGGGGAAGCCGTCAGCCCGCCTTTTGCTCCCGGGCATGTTCAGGTTGTCCACGTGTGGCAGTCAGGCTGCCCCTGCAGTGCAGGGCATGAAGCTTATGTGGATGAGATGACCCAGCGCTTTGCGCAGCAGGGGGTAGAGTTCGCGCGCTCCGGACAGCGCAGTACCGACGGTTTGACTGACGGCCTCAAGGTGCTGCCTTATTGGCCGATACCTGAGTTATGGGCGAACTGGCCCGGTGCCCCTGCAATTGCTATTTGGGACGCTGAAGGACAGTTAGCCTATGTAGGGCCTTACAGTGACGGAGCTCACTGTACAACTGACAGCAGTTTTGTCGAGCCAGTGGTGCAAGCCCTGCTAGCCGGACGCAAGGTAGCAATTACTCGCCAGGATGCGGTGGCTTGTTTGTGTGACCTTGATCCCGGTGAGATAGCTATTGATGAATCCAACAGTTCCCCAGTCTCTGAGCCTTGATGCCCATTACCTGCAAGCTGACCGTGTCATGCTGGGTGTGCTCTGGCTATGTATGCTCGCCTCCCTGGCACTGGCCTCCTGGTATGGGACTTGGGCTCAGGCTCTAGTTGTTGGTGGCGGCACGCTGATGGTTATGCATGGCCTGCACGCTTTGGGTAAAGGTGGGCGCTTATTTCGCTGTGCTATAGGGGCTGCCTTTATGGTAATGGCGGCGCTGCATATTAATCAGAGCCGCGGCACCATGGAGATGCATTTCTCCATTTTCGTTCTACTGGCTTTTCTTATCTATTACCGTGATTGGATGCCAATTCTGGTCGCGACGCTGGTTATTGCAGTCCATCACCTCATGTTTTTCTATTTGCAATCACGATTGCAGGGGGTATGGCTGGCGCCAGGATTGACCTTCGGGTTGGTTTTCGTGCATGCAGGTTATGTCGTGGTTGAAGCGGCCGTATTGATATATCTCGCGCAATTAGGCTATCGCGATGCGCTGGAGGGCGAGGCTATGGGGCGAGCCACGGCGATGATGATGGTCGAGGGCGAGAGAGTAGACCTAACTTATCGCGTAGCGATGCGTACCCCTATGGTTGACTCATTTAATCGATTTGTTGGCGGGCTAGATGCAATGGTCGCTGACGTGGGTGATAGCCTGGAGCAGCTGGGTGAAGTGGGGCAGGCGGTTACGGGAAAGTCCGTCGCGGTTCGCCAAAGTGCCGAGCGCCAGCAGAGTGAAACCCAATACATGGTCCAGGCGATGCAGGAGCTTGGTCGTGCGACGGCCGAGGTTGCGCGTAACGCGGCAGATGCAGCTGCAGCATCCGAGGGTGCAGATGGTCACGCCCAGCAGGGGTACAGGGCGATGGAGGGTATTCGTGCGGAGGTGAACTCGCTGGAAGAAAATATTCGCCTTACCGGTACTGCCGTTGATGGCGCAGCACAATTAGCGGTCGATATTGATCAGGTGGTTGATGTGATCAAGAGCGTGGCCGAACAGACTAATCTGCTGGCATTGAACGCAGCTATCGAAGCGGCGCGTGCCGGTGAGCACGGTCGTGGGTTTGCAGTAGTAGCTGATGAAGTTCGTAATTTGTCGCAGCGTACTGCCCGTTCAACTGCCGAAATCCAGGATTTTATATCGCGCTTGCAGCGTGCTTCAGAGCAGGCGCGCGGCGCGATGGAACGCAGCCAGGATTCAGTCGAAAGGTGTATTTCGGTTACTGAAAATAGTGCACAGATTCTCTCTGGAATCGTGGCAGAAATCGCCAGTATCGCAAACCTCAACACTACAATCGCGGCCGCTACTCAGGAGCAAGCTAGCGTAGGTGACGATGTGGCTAAACATCTGCACGGCATTGGCGATATTGCTACCGCCAATGCCGATCAGGCCGTCGAGTTGGCGCGTCTGGCAAGTGAGTTGGAGGCTGTTCGAGGGCAGTTAAACGACCAGGTTCGTCAGTTTGCTACCAAGCGCGGCTAGTTGCCGCGCGACAGCAGGCGGTCAAGTGAATTGGCAAACGCCTGTTTGTCTTTGTCGCTGTAGGGCGCTGGTCCGCCGCGACCGGCGAGGCCGGCGCCGCGTAACTCATCCATCAGGTTGCGCATCGCCAAGCGGTCGCCGATGCTCGCTTTATCATAGACCTGGCCGCGCGGGTTGATCGCGGTAACGTGGCGATCTACCAGGCCAGCCGCCAGTGGTATGTCGGCGGTAATGACCAGGTCACCCTGGCTCGCTTGCTCGATGATGTAATGATCGGCCGCGTCTGCGCCAGCGGAAACAATTACTTGGCGCACGCCCGGCCCCGGCGGCAATTGCTGGGCACTGTTGGCGACCAAGACCAGCTCGATCTGCTTGCGGCGCGCCGCCTTTACTGCAACATCGCGTACCGGTCTGGGGCAAGCGTCGGCATCAATCCAGAGAATCATGTTTGCTCCGTTGTGCGGTTACTCGTCTGCCAGGGCAGCCTGTAATTCGTCGAGTTCCTCATGCGCCTGCAGCCAGGCCTCCTCCAGCTCGGCAATACGTTGCTGGCAGCTGGCCTGTCTGGCCAGCAGTTGTTTCAGGAGGTCCTTGTTGCTGGCCTCGTATACGCTGGGGTCACCGAGTTCGGTTTCTATCTGTGTGTGTTCCTCGTTGGCGCCAGCCAGTTGCTGCTCCAGTTTGTCAGCAGCCTTCTTCAGCGGCGCCAGGCGCTGCCGGTGCTCTGCTGCGGCACGCCGCTGGGCCTTGGCATCTACCTTGGGTGCGCTGTTGGACTCGGGTTGTGCGGCAGCGGCTTGTTGTTGGCGGAACTGCGCCAGCCAGCGGGTATAGCTGTCCAGGTCATCGTTGTAGGTATCAACCTTGCCGTCGGCAACCAGCCAAAGCTCATCAGTGGTGTCACGAATCAGTGCGCGGTCGTGGGATACCAGCAGCATGGCGCCTTCAAAGGCTTGCAGGGCAATGGTCAGGGCGTGACGCATTTCCATGTCGAGGTGGTTGGTTGGTTCGTCGAGCAGCAACAGGTTGGGTTTTTGCCATGCGATAAGAGCCAGCGCCAAACGCGCTTTCTCGCCACCCGAGAAGTGCTCGACCGCCTGATCAATGCGGTCGCCCTGAAAGGCAAAGCCACCCAAAAAGTTGCGCAATGTCTGTTCGCGCTCATCCGGCGCCAGTCGCGCCAAATGCAGCAGCGGGCTGGCGTCAGGGTCAAGGCTGTCGAGTTGATGCTGGGCAAAGTAGCCGATAGCCAGGTGCTCGCCGGTTTTCAGTTCGCCACCAATTAACGGCAGATCGCCGGTCAGTGACTTGATCAGCGTGGATTTGCCTGCGCCGTTGGGGCCGAGCAGCCCGATACGGGCGCCAGGCGCGAGCTGCAATTTGACGTTGGCGAGTATGCTGTTGCCGGTATACCCCAGTTGACCCTTGTCCAGGTCCAGCAAGGGTGTGGATTGGTTGGTCGCTTCGCGAAAACTGAAGGAGAACGGCGAATCAATATGCGCTGGTCCGAGTTCTTCCATGCGTTCCAGCGCCTTGAGGCGGCTCTGCGCCTGTCTGGCTTTGGTGGCTTGAGCGCGAAAGCGCGCGATATAGGCTTGCATGTGTTCGCGTTGCGCTTGCTGCTTCTCGAACGCTGACTGTTGCTGTGCCAGGCGTTCGGCGCGAGTGCGTTCAAACTGGCTGTAGCCACCACGATAAAGGTTCAGTTTCTGGCCTTCAACGTGCACGATATGCTCGACCACTGCATCGAGAAAGTCGCGGTCGTGGGATATGAGTAACAGCGTGCCCGGATAGCTGCGTAGCCAGTCTTCCAGCCAGAGTATGGCGTCCAGATCCAGGTGGTTGGTGGGCTCATCCAGCAATAGCAGGTCCGATGGCCGCATCAGGGCCTGCGCCAGGTTGAGACGCATACGCCAGCCGCCGGAGAAGTCACCAACCGGGCGGTCGCATTGCTCGCTGCTGAAGCCCAAGCCAGCAAGCAATGTACGTGCGCGGCTATCTGCGGTAAAACCATCGTGACTTTCCAGTTCACCATAGAGGCTGCCTAGTTGCTCGGCGGCCTGTTGCGCTTCTGCCTGTTGCAAGCGGTGCTGAATGTCGCGCAGGCGCAGGTCGCCGTCCAGCACGTAATCCACAGCCAGGCGATCCAGATTTTCGATTTCCTGGCGCATATGGGCGATACGCCAATCGGCGGGCAGGCTGCAACTGCCAGCATCGGGCTCAAGCTCTCCGCGCAGCAGTGCAAATAGGCTGGATTTACCGGCGCCATTGGTACCCAATAGGCCAACTTTCTGGCCTGAGTGCAGGGTAAGACTGGCGTCATCAAGCAGCCGCAATGGGCCACGCTGTAACGTAAGGGATTCAATGGTGATCATAGGGCGCGAGTATATCAGCGCGCTAAGGTGCTGTGAGCAGGGGATACAAGAATGAGTGAAGATCGCGATAGTTTGATTGGCTGGGCGCTGGATTGTTATCAGCAGCCAGGGGTGATGAGTACCTTGCTGGCGTTGCAGGATGAGTGTGGGTTGGACGTTTTGCTGTTGCTGGCGTCCGCGTGGTTATGGACCCAGGGTCGGCGAGTGTCGCACGAGGATATGTTGCCAATGCTTGCGCAGCAGCAATCCTGGCAGGACCAGGTGATCAAGCCATTACGACTGGTTCGGCGCAAGCTCAAGCAGGATGAGTCGGCACAGTCGCTGTATCAACAGGTGAAAGCGGTTGAGCTGGAAGCTGAGTTGTTACAGTTACGGCGTTTGGAGCCGTTGTTTGCGGAGTTGTCCGTGCCTGTCAGGTTGCCCTTGGTTGAGCAGCTTGGCGTGCTGGCGCAGGTGCAAGGCGGAGGAGAGAGTGGTGAGCGGCTGCAAGCATTGCTTGATCAGTATGCAGCCGCTGTCGCCGACTTTAGTTCGACTGCGGCGTAGTGGGCTTGGCTGCGGGTCTGGGTTTGCGCGCGCGTGATGACTTGGCGTTATTGTTGTTGCGCGGCGCAGCGGGGCGTCGTGTACGAGGCTTGGCTGCAGGTTTTGGGTTGTCGCGCTTTTCCAGTGCCTGGCCAACCTGAGTGTCGATGCGCTCGAGGCCTTTGGCAAGGCGCAGGGTCTGGCGTACATCGCTGCTCAACTGCTTGATATAGCTTTCGGCTCTCAGTCGGGCTTCATGTAGCTCGACCTTGGCTGACTCCAGTTCGGCCAGCTTCTTGCGTGTTTTGTTCGCTGGTTTCTCTGGCTGCTCGGCTTCCCGCGCGCTGAGTTTCTGCTTGGTCTGGCTGAGCTTGAGATCCAGCTTTTCTTGCTGGCGCTGCAGCTTGGCCAAGGCTTTCTGTGCGTCCTGCTCGGCCTGGTTGCACGCATCCGCCAAGTGTTCGTTGAGCGTTCTGGTCAAGGTTTGCAGCAGGTTGAGAGGATTGGAAACCTTGTCGTCTTGCTTGGCGGTGGTGGTGCTTTTATCGGTGCTGGTCACTGGCATTTCCTGTGGGTCAGACGGTGCTGAGCATGTCTTTGTGAGCGGTATGCAGTACTTCAATCAGGCAATCTTCCAGCTCGAAGCGCTCATGCAGCAAGCCTCCGAGGTGTTGCAGGCGAGTCTGCATGGTGTCTTCATCGACGCCGCAGTCGGGCTGGCCATAAGTGTCGTTGAAGGTGACCGCTTCACGGGTCGTGGTTTCGATGCGCGGATAAACCTGGTGGGCCAGTTCAATGCCTCGCTGGTCTTTGAAATCTTCCGCTTCGCGCATCAGCTGTTCATAAATTTCAAAATGGCCGGCTGACAGGTAGTCGACGAGCGCATCGCAAAAGGCCGCCAGTTCATTGTCCGGGGCGTTCTTTGGTGCCTCGCGCTTGCGCAAGTTGGTGTAGTGCAGAATGAGCTGTTTGCGCTCTGCGAGCCAGCGGTCGATCAACTGGTGAACACCGCCCCAGCGTTCCTGGGAGTTTCTGCAACTGTCCAGCATGTTCCACCTCGTCAAGCTGTGCCGGCGGACCGACTATATGGGTATATGTTCTTTCGTTGTCGCTACAGAATAGGCCACTCGACAGCTGCGCTTCAAGGTTTATAAAAGCTCAGCGTGATACTGCCAAGGGTGAAGCCCCATTTGCTCATCACGGCGCGGTTGAGCATGACGTTGTCATCCACCAGATACATGCGGTCATCCAGGTCGACCAGCCAGGTACGGCCACCGACCGGCAGGCGCAGGGTATAGCGCCAGTGGAACGCATTGCCTGCCAGCGTGCCTTGCGCAACGCCCTCTACATCGTCCGCGGTGCCCTGCCAGTTGCCATCGGGTTGCCGGGTCAGGGTCCAGACCCGGCGCTCGGTAGTGCCGTCGGAGTAAGTGAAGCGTTCATCCAGTGTGCCGGTGTCGCCTTCCCAGGTGCCTGTCATCTTGACGTGAAAGCGCTTGATCACCTCACCGCTGCGGTCCTGGAACATGCCCCAGGCCTGCAGGTCGCCATTGAGGTAGTCCTGCAGCGAGAGTGCTGGTTTCTCCGCCGCGTATTGCTCAACATCGGGGCTGGCGCAGCTGGCCAGAACGCAGCAGAGCAGTACCGTTAACAGTTTTTTCATCGACAAGACTCCAGTCAGGATTAGTCGACCCTGCGCACCAGTTGCATCAGGCCGAACACTGCGAAACAGACAAAGGCAATCAGTGTGCCCTCGGCAATACTCAGACCAAGAAAGGTCCAGCTTACTTCGGCGCACTCTGCGGTCCCGCTGAAGACCAGGCTGAGCATTTCCTGGAACGGTAGCACGTCCAGCATGTAGTCCAGGCTTGGTAGGCACGCAGGAAGCTCGTCGGCAGGCTGATGCTGCAGCCATATTTGGCGTGACGCAATGGCCCCGCCAAACACGCTGATCAGGGTCACTAGTGCGCCGTAGCAGCGGGCAGTGGTGCGCTTTTCGTTGTTCGGCTTGGGGTTGTGCAGCACTGCAGCAAGGCAAGTCAGCGCGATCAGGATCACGGCAACGCGTTGCACTATGCAGAGCGGGCAGGGTTCGAGGCCTACTATGTGTTCCAGGTACAGGGCGGCGCCCATCAGCAACACACAGGCAATGAAGGCAAGCAGGTAAAGGGGGCGGGAGGCCGGCAGGGTCATGCGATATTCCGTCTTCTGCAAATTTGCGGTTGCTTACCTTAGAGCATGCGCTGCATGGCGCACAAGGCTAAAGTCGGTTTCAGCGCAGTGGTGGTTGCGGACGGTTGCAAGCGGGGGATAAACGGTGTGGCGCGCCCGACGAAGGGGCGCCACTATTGTCGCTGTCTCCAAAAGAATCAGGCAGTACCAGCGGCTTCTTCGGTGCGACGTTGCTCGGCCTGAGCGTAGAGTGCGTCGAAGTTGACTGGTGACAGCATCAGCGGAGGGAAGCTGCCACGCAGAACCAGGTTGTCGATCGCCTCACGTGCGTAGGGGAACAGAATGTTCGGGCAGAAGGCGCCAAGGGTATGGCGCAGAGCCGCTTCGTCCAGACCATTGATGGCAAAAATACCGGCCTGCTGCACTTCGGCGATAAAGGTGGTTTCGTTGTCGCCATTAGTGACGGTGGCATTCAGCGTCAGCACGACTTCGTACATGCCTTCCTGTAGCTCGGTGTGGCGCGTGTTCAGGTCCAGATTAACCTGTGGGTTCCACTGGGTCTGGAATACGCTGGGCGCTTTCGGGGACTCGAAGGAAATGTCTTTGGTATAGATGCGCTGCAGGCTGAATTGCGGCTGGCTGGCTGCACCGTTGGCGGCTTGATTGTTCTGGTTTTCTTCGGCCATGTTCGGTCCTTATGAAGTGCTCGTTAGTGTGGTTTAAAGCGTTGGTTAAATCGGCTGATTACCCTGCCAGCAGGCTGTTCAGTTGTCCAGAGCGCTCGCAGACAAAGAGTTCGTCACAGCCACCAATGTAGGTGTTACCGACCCAAATCTGTGGCACCGACGTTCGGCCACCGGCCAGGCGCGTCATTTCTGCGCGCACGGCAGGCAAGCCATCGACGTTGATCTCTTTGTACTCGACCTGCTTGCTGTCGAGTAACCGCTTGGCGCGCATGCAAAAGGGGCAGTAGTTGCTACTGTAAATTACGACCTTTGCCATATTATTTCACCAGCGGCAGATTGTCTGAGCGCCAGCTGCCAACACCGCCGGACAGGCGAGCGACGTTGTCGTGACCAGCTGCCTTGAGTTGCTTGGCGCAACCGCCCGAGTGTTGACCGGCGGCGCAAACCAGTAGCAATGGCTTGCCTTTGTGCTTGTCCAGCTCGCTGATGCGAGTGGTCAGGCTGTCATACGGGATGTTGATGGAGTCAACGATATGGCCAGCCGCAAACTCTTTTTTGGGGCGTAGGTCGACAACAATGGCATTTTCGCGGTTGATCATGGCCGTTGCCTGCTGGGTGCTGACCGCGGTGCCGGACTTACGTCCTTCGGTAAACAGCAACAGCGCCAGTACGACGAGAAAGGCGGTGGTTAGCAGATAGTGGGCGCTGATGAATTCAATCAAGTGCTGAAGAAACTGCATTGGAGATGCTTCCAAAATCGATAAAGGGGGCGAGTATACACCAAGGTGGGCATCGAATAACGAGTGGGGGTGACGCGCCTGGGAAAAGCATTGTGCAGGTGCGAACGGTCGATGCAATACCGGGGCGGAACCGAGCATGACAGCTCGGGGCCTGGCAAGTAAACTGTAGACTTAGTTTGTCGCCTGGCACAGCCCTGGTTGGCTGTGGTCCTCTTCGCCCAATTCAACCTGTGAGTTCATTCAGTATGACAGCAACCCCAAAGCCCGTAGTCCTCATGATTCTGGATGGCTTCGGTCACAGCGAGTCGCCGGAATCCAATGCCATCATGGCTGCCAATACACCGGTATGGGATAGGCTGTGGGCTAACGCGCCACACACGCTGGTTTCCGGCTCGGGCATGGATGTGGGGCTGCCGGATGGGCAGATGGGTAATTCTGAAGTTGGTCACATGAATCTGGGCGCTGGACGGGTGGTCTATCAGGATTTTACCCGGGTTACCAAGGCGATCGATGACGGTGACTTCTTTACCAACGAGACTATTTGTGCCGCCGTTGATAAGGCCGTCAGTGCGGGTCGCGCGGTACACATTATGGGTCTCTTGTCGCCAGGCGGCGTGCACAGTCATGAGGAGCATCTGGCGGCCATGGTGGAACTGGCCGCCAAGCGTGGTGCGCAGCAGATATACGTGCACGGCTTCTTGGATGGGCGCGATACGCCGCCTAAGAGCGCTGCACCCTCGCTGCAATTGATGGAGCAAACCTATGCCCGCTTGGGCAAGGGGCGCACTGCCAGCCTGATTGGTCGCTACTTTGCGATGGATCGTGACAACCGCTGGGATCGCGTTGCATCTGCTTATCGCTTGATCGCCGAAGGGCAGGGCGAGTTCTCCGCGCCGACCGCTGTTGATGCCTTGAATGCCGCTTACGAGCGCGGCGAGAGTGATGAGTTTGTTAAGGCCACCACTATTGGCGATGCGGTGCGGGTTGAAGATGGCGATGCTGTGGTGTTTATGAACTTCCGGGCTGATCGCGCACGTGAATTGAGTCGCGCTTTCGTGGAACCTGCTTTCAGTGACTTTGAGCGCGGGCGCAAACTCAATCTGGGCGGTTTTGTCATGTTGACGCAGTATGCGGCCACTATTCCCGCTCCTTGCGCCTATCCGCCAGCGTCGCTCGATAACGTCCTGGGTGAGTATCTCGCCAAGCAGGGCAAAACCCAGCTGCGTATCGCGGAGACAGAAAAGTACGCGCATGTGACCTTCTTCTTCTCCGGTGGACGTGAGGAGCCCTTTGACGGCGAGGAACGTATTCTGATCCCTTCACCGCAGGTGGCGACTTACGATTTGCAGCCGGAAATGAGCGCGCCTGAAGTTACTGACCGGATCGTCGAAGCCATTGAGCAGCAGCGCTACGACGTGATTATCGTTAATTACGCCAATGGCGATATGGTCGGCCATACCGGTGTGTTCGATGCCGCCGTAGCCGCCGTAGAATGCCTGGATAAGTGTGTTGGGCGAATTGAAGAGGCGCTGGGTAAGGTCGGTGGTGAAGCGCTGATTACCGCTGATCACGGCAACGTCGAGCAGATGGCAGATGACTCGACAGGACAAGCGCATACCGCTCATACCTGTGAGCCAGTGCCTTTTGTTTATGTGGGGCCGCGTGCCGTCGAGATGCGCGATGGCGGCATCCTCTCTGATGTGGCGCCTACCGTGCTGACACTGCTTGGCTTGCCGCAGCCGGCAGAAATGACCGGTCGTTCAATTGTGACTCGGCTCTGAAACCTATTTATCCGCAGCGGGAGGCAGGGCCGATGGAGTGGCTGTTGGTAGCGGCAAGGTTTTGCGGTAGAGCGGTGATCGCCGCTGGCATGAGTGTGCTGGTGCTGAGCGCGGCCGCGCCTGCCGCTGCGCAGGAAACCGATTCGCGTGCGGCGCGTGCTGAGCTGGAAAAGACTCAGGCCGATATTCAGCGCTTGAAGGATATGCTCGATGGGCTGAAGCAGGAAGTCTCCGGGCTAGAGTCCGAGCTGAAAGAAAGCGAAACGGATATCGGCCGGCTCAAGCGCGAAAGCAGCGAGCTAGAGCAGCAGATTCGCGACGGTGAGACGCGCTTGCTGGACCTGCGCGAACAGGCTAAGGAGCTGCAGGCTTCGCTGGAAGCTCAGCAGGAGCAAATAGCCCAGCAGGTGCGGGCGGCTTATATGGCCGGGCAGCAGGGGTACCTTAAAGTGCTGCTTAATCAGGATGACCCGGGCCGCATGGCGCGAATGATGCGCTATTACGAGTACGTGGGGCAGGCGCGTGTGGAGGAGATTAACCGCTTTAATGACACGCTGAGCCAGATTCAGTTGGCCAGTGCCGAGATCGTGCGCGAGCAAGCCGACCTGCGAGGCGCGCGCGAAGATCTGGAGGTGCGTGAAAGCGCGCTGCAGACACAACAGCATAAGCGTACCCAGTTGCTGGCGTCGCTGCAGGGACAAAGTCGTTCAGAAGCGCAGAAACTCGCCGCGCGGCAGTCCGAGCGGGCGGCGCTGAACAAACTGATCAAGCAGCTGGACGAAGCCATTACCAGCCTGCCCACGCCTACGCCGCCTCCCGCGAGGAGCCAAGCCTCCAGCCAAAGCCAGAGTGCAAATCAGAATGCCAGTCAGACGCCGGCTGCTTGGCCTGCTGGCGGCCTTGCCTTTGCCCAGGCGCGAGGCAAGATGCCGCTGCCGGTGCGTGGGCGCATTGTCTCTCGCTACGGCAGTCAGCGCGGCGGGGATGCCCGGCTGAAGTGGGATGGCCTCCTGGTTTCCGCGTCGTTAGGTACTCAGGTTCATGCCATCCACGGCGGCCGCGTGGTTTTCGCGGACTGGCTGCGTGGCTCCGGGCTGTTGCTGATTCTGGATCATGGCAACGGCTACCTCAGTCTTTATGGCCATAACCAGACTTTGCTGCGCGAGGTGGGCACCTGGGTACAGCCGGGCGAAGCTATCGCTACGGTAGGTAATAGTGGCGGTTTACCTGAACCATCGCTGTATTTTGCGATCCGTCACAGAGGGCAGGCCCTTGATCCATTGGCCTGGTGTATGCTGTCGGGATGATGCCACCTGAGTTGTCGCCTGTTCGCAGCTTGGTTGCTGTCCGTCTTTCTTGCGTTGGGAGAGTTTCATGATTGCAGTGCGTAGTCTGTTCGTAGCCGGCCTGAGCCTGAGTCTCAGCTTGGCTCCTGTGTATGCGCAAGAAGCACCACAGGAGGCTGCTGCTCCCCTGCCGCTGAATGACTTGCGTACCTTCGCTGAAGTGTTTGAGCGTATCCGCACGGCTTATGTTGAGCCGGTGGATGACGCCACGCTGCTGGAAAATGCGATTCGCGGCATGCTTGAAGGACTGGACCCGCACTCCGCCTATATGGGGCCGGATGAATTTGCCGGTTTGCAGGACTCGACTCAGGGCCAATTCGGCGGCTTGGGTATTGAGGTTGGTCAGGAAGACGGCTTTCTCAAAGTGGTTTCGCCGATCGATGACACGCCCGCCGCCGAGGCGGGTATCGAGGCGGGCGACCTGATCGTCAAGATTGACGATCAGCCGGTCAAGGGCATGAGTCTGATGGATGCGGTCGACAAAATGCGCGGCGAGCCCGGCAGTAGCATTCGTTTGACGCTGGTGAGAAATAACGGTCGGCCGTTCGAGGTGTCGCTGGAGCGCGCCATTATCAAGGTCAAGAGTGTTAAGTCCGAGATGCTTGAGCCCGGTTATGCGTACTTGCGTATTACCCAGTTTCAGGTCAATACCGGGGACGAAGTGCGCACTAGTGTTAACCGCCTGAAAGCCGATGGCGAGCTCAAGGGGCTGGTGCTGGATTTGCGTAACAACCCAGGTGGTGTGCTGCAGTCAGCAGTCGAAGTGGTAGATACCTTCGTCGACGAAGGCTTGATCGTCTATACCAAGGGCCGCTTGAGTAATGCAGAAATGCGTTTCAGTGCGACCAGCAATAATCCCTCCGGCGACGTGCCCCTGGTGGTACTTATCAATGGCGGCTCAGCCTCTGCCTCAGAGATCGTTGCTGGTGCGCTGCAGGATCTGGGGCGCGGAGTGATTATGGGGACCGACAGTTTTGGCAAGGGCTCGGTACAAACGGTGCTGCCATTGAACAATGATCGCGGTCTCAAGCTCACCACCGCGCTGTATTACACGCCGAAGGGTCGTTCTATTCAGGCGCAGGGTATTGTTCCGGATATCCGAGTGGAGCGTGCCCACCTGACGCTGGATGAAAGTGAAATCAGCTACCGTGAGGCTGATCTGGCTGGCCATCTGAACAACGCCAGTGGCAATGAGCGTCCGACGTCGGCTGCCCGTCAAGATGCCAGCCCTCTGGCTGATGACTATCAGCTTAGCCAGGCCGTTAGCCTGCTGAAAGGCTTGAACGTCGCCCGCGAACGCGTGCAGTAAGTTCAGCAGGTGGTCAGGCTATTTATAGCTGCAGCTGATTGCGCGCGCGTATCGCGGCTGTTGATGGCCTGGTTGCTGATCTCTGCGCTATTTTTGGGCGGGTGCACTGATGAGCAGCCGCCAGAACCAGCCGCTGAGTCGGCTCAGCAAGCAGCTCCCGTCGCTAGTGAACCGCTTTCACCGTTGCCGACTGATGCTCCGCAAAGCCCTGTCCCGCCGGCTGCCGAGGTTCTGCTGACGGAGCCCGGCGTGCCGGCTGTTGAGCTGCTTCCCGTCGTCATTCCTGAGATGCCTGCCCCGGCAGCGTTTGCACAGCCATCGCTGCGGGTCCCAGTGCTGAGTATCATTATTGACGATATAGGCCAAAGCCGCGTTGCGGGTGAGCGGGTCATTGCGCTACCGGGACGGGTGGCGCTGGCCATTATGCCTTTCACGCCCAACGCGCAGCTGTTGGCCCGGCTCGCTGCCGAAGCGGGCAACCCGGTTATGCTGCACCTGCCGATGGAGAGCATGGCCTCGCTTTCGATGGGTGAGGGCGGCCTGGATACACAGATGGGTAGAAGCGTGTTTGATGCTCGGCTGCAGGCCAGTCTCAATGCGTTCAGCCCGATTCAGGGCGTCAATAATCATATGGGTAGTAAGCTGACGGCCGATCGCGAGCGCATGGACTGGCTGATGGCGCAGCTGGCTGCGCGCCAGCTGTTTTTTGTGGATAGCCGCACAACCAAGGACACGCAGGCGGCTTTTGCCGCGCAGGCGTTGAATGTGGATAGCGTATCGCGTGATGTCTTTCTGGATAACGAACGCAGCACGGCAGGGCTGGAACAGGAGTTTAAGCGGGCGTTGGCGCTGGCGCGCAAGCAGGGTTCAGCGGTGCTGATTGGTCATCCCTATCCTGAGAGTCTGAGTTTTCTCGAGCGCCGCTTGCCGGAACTGGAAGAGCGCGAGGGTGTAAGGCTGGTGAGTGTGCAGGCGCTACTGACGCGCCCGCATTAACCTGAGCTGGCCCGCTTAGAGGCGCATCTCAATGCCGCGTTCAGCCATGTAGGCTTTTGCCTCGGCGACGGTAAATTCACCAAAGTGGAAGATGCTGGCGGCCAGCACGGCGTCTGCGCCGCCCTGGGTTACGCCGTCAGCCAAGTGCTGCAAGTTGCCGACGCCGCCAGAGGCAATGACCGGGATATGCAGCGCATCGCTGATAGCGCGCGTGACGCCCAGGTCGTAGCCGCTTTTAACGCCGTCTTGATCCATGCTCGTGAGCAATATTTCGCCTGCGCCCAGCTGTTCCATTTTGCGCGACCATTCCACTGCATCCAGTCCGGTTGGCTTGCGACCGCCGTGGGTGAAGATTTCCCAGCGGCCCGGCTCGCCTGGAGCGGACACTCGCTTGGCGTCAATCGCAACCACAATGCATTGCGAGCCAAACCGATCCGCGGCCTCGCCCACAAATTCCGGATTAAACACGGCTGCGGTGTTGATCGAGACCTTATCGGCACCGGCATTAAGCAGGTTGCGAATGTCTGCAACCGTGCGTACGCCGCCGCCCACGGTCAGCGGAATGAATACCTGACTGGCCATGCGTTCCACTGTATGTAGCGTGGTGTCGCGTTCCTGGTGGCTGGCGGTGATGTCGAGAAAGGTTATCTCATCGGCACCCTGCTCGTTGTAGCGGCGTGCTATCTCAACGGGGTCGCCAGCATCGCGGATATTCTCGAACTTGACGCCTTTCACCACGCGACCGTTGTCTACGTCGAGGCAGGGGATGATGCGTTTGGCGAGCGGCATAGGTAATTAGCTCCAGATCTTTTGGCGAGCTTGAAGCTAAAAGCTGGAAGCTTAAAGCAAAAGCATCGAATTCGGCCGATGCTGCTCGGCCCAAGTATTGTATGTGCTTGACGTCGAGCTTCCCCGACGCATGCCTTCCAGCTTCCAGCTTTTACTTATTGCTGGCCGCGTACTCGTCACACAGGGCCTGTGCTACCGCGACATCCAGCGTGCCTTCATAAATAGCACGGCCTGTGATGGCGCCGATGATGCCGGGTGTGGTGGTATCCAGCAGGGTCTGAATATCACCCAGATTATGGATGCCGCCGGAGGCGATAACCGGTATCGAGGTGGCATTCGCCAGCGCTGCGGTGGCTTCCACGTTACAGCCCTGCATCATGCCGTCTTTGGCAATATCGGTGTAGACGATGGCAGAGACACCGTCCGCTTCAAAGCGCTTGGCTAAATCGATCACCTGAATGCTGCTGACCTCGGCCCAGCCGTCGGTCGCGACAAAGCCATCCTTGGCATCAAGGCCAACGATGACCTTGCCCGGAAAGGCGCGGCAGGCTTCGGCTACAAATTCAGGCTCTTTTACCGCCTTGGTACCGATGATGACGTAGCTGACACCGGCCTTGACGTACTCTTCGATGGTTTCCAGTGAGCGAATACCGCCACCGATCTGGATTGGCAGGTCGGGGTAGCGCTTGGCAATCGCAGTCACGGCGGCGCCATTGACCGGCTTGCCTTCAAAGGCACCGTTCAGGTCGACCAGGTGCAGGCGACGGCAGCCGGCCTCGACCCATTTGGCGGCCATGGCGACCGGGTCATCGGAAAACACCGTTGCATCGTCCATCAGGCCTTGGCGCAGGCGTACGCAGGCACCGTCTTTGAGGTCGATAGCGGGAATAATGAGCATAACTTTTTCCTTTGGAAAAAGAGCTTCAAGTTTCAAGCGGCGAGCGGCAAGCGGGTTTGCTTGCGACGTGCGACTTGCAGCCTGCAGCTCTGATCTTTACCAGCGCCCATCCCAGGCGAGAAAGTTCTGCAGCAGCTGCAGACCGTTGGTGTGGCTTTTCTCAGGGTGGAATTGGGTGGCGAATACATTGTCCTGCGCGAGTGCCGCGGCGAAGTCGACGCCGTAATGGCAGCGCCCGGCCAGCTGTCCGGTTTTGCCGGGTGCGGCGTAGTAGCTGTGCACAAAGTAGAAACGGGCATCCTGTTCAATGCGGTGCCAGAGCGGGTGGTCGATGGTTTGTTGCACCTGATTCCAGCCCATGTGCGGCACCTTGAGGCGTACGTCTGCGTCGTACAGCTCGTCACCAAAAAACTTCACCTGACCGGGAAACAGGCCAAGGCTATCAACGCCGCCATTCTCTTCGCTGTGCTCCAGCAGCATCTGCATACCGACACAGATGCCGAGCAGGGGTTTCTCCCTGGCGACCTGCAGTACCACCTGATCCAGGCCCAGTTGGCGCAGTTCGCTGACGCAATCGCGGATCGCGCCAACGCCAGGTAGTACCACACGATCGGCATTAAGTATGGCCTGTGGATCGCTGGTCACTTCAACCTGTTGCGCGCCGACATGCTCCAGTGCTTTGGCAACCGAATGCAGGTTGCCCATGCCGTAGTCGATAACCGCTACATGACTCGACATGGATTACAGGCAGCCTTTGGTAGACGGCATGATGCCGCTCATACGCTCGTCTTGCTCGATAGCCATGCGCAGTGCGCGGCCAAAGGCCTTGAACACGGTTTCAATCTGGTGGTGTGTATTCACACCGCGCAGGTTATCGATATGCAGGGTAACCTGAGCGTGATTGACGAAGCCCTGGAAAAACTCCATGAACAGGTCAACATCAAAGCCGCCGACGCTGGAGCGGGTAAAGGGCACATGCATCTGCAGGCCGGGACGACCGGAAAAGTCGATCACGACACGTGACAGTGCTTCATCCAGAGGTACATAGGCGTGGCCATAACGGCGGATGCCTTTTTTGTCACCGATGGCCTTGGCAAAGGCCTGGCCCAGCGTGATGCCCACATCTTCAACCGTGTGGTGGTCGTCGATGTGCAGATCGCCTCGGGCCTTGATGGTCATGTCGATCAGGCCATGTCGGGCAATCTGGTCGAGCATGTGTTCAAGGAAGGGAACGCCAATGTCAAAGTCTGCCGCACCCGTTCCATCAAGGTTGATGGCTACATTGATCTTGGTTTCCAAAGTGTCGCGCGCGACACTGGCCTTGCGCTCGGCCATGATGAATCTCCGCTGAAATTGTCGGTCAAGGGCGGGCATTATACGTGTCTGTGGCCCGGTTGGGCTACCGCGGACTTATTGGCCTGATTGATTGCTCTGGTCGCTGGGCTAGTGGGCTGTGATCGGCGCTGAGGCCTGGGCAGAATGCGTAGTGAAATGACCGGGTGTTTAGAGCTCAGAGATAGAGGCTATGACGACGGATTTTGACCTGATAGTGATTGGTGCTGGTGTGGTGGGGCTGGCCCTGGCGCAGCACATGGCGCGTGCTGGGCGCAGCGTGCTGGTGCTTGAGCAGGAAGATTGGATCGGCCAGCACAGTTCCAGCCGCAACAGCGAGGTCATTCACGCCGGTATCTATTATCCGCCGGGTTCGCTCAAGGCGCGATTGTGCGTCGCCGGGCGCGATCTGCTGTACGCGTGGTGCAAGCAGTACGCGGTGCCGCACCGGCGTATTGGTAAGTTGCTGGTAGCCGTGACGCCAGAGGAGATTCCCGCTCTCGAGCGGTTGCAGGCCAATGCGGCGGCTAGCGGCGTGGCGTTGCGGTGGCTTGATGCGGCGCAAGTGCGTGCGATGGAGCCCGAGGTGCGGGCTGTGGCGGGGCTGTTCTCGGCGCAGACGGGGATTGTGGATAGCCATGTGCTAATGCAATCCTTCGAGGCTGCCCTGCAATCAGCCGGCGGCAGTCTGATCTGTCGCAGTCAGGTGCAGCGTATTGTGCCTTGTGGGGCGGGGTTGGCGGTCGAAGGTATGAGCGGCTCTGACCCTTTTCGTCTTACCGCCAGGCAGGTAGTCAATGCCGCCGGACTCTTTGCGCAGCAGTTGCAGCAATCGGTAACCGGGGTGAGGCAGGTGCCACCCGTGCACTGGTGCCAGGGCCGTTATTTTGCTTATGCCGGGTCGTCGCCTTTCCGTCATCTGGTTTACCCTATGCCGGAGGTCAATACGGCCGGTTTGGGTGTGCATGCAACACTGGATATGGGTGGGCAGCTGCGTTTTGGTCCCGATGTACGCTATGTCGATCAGCTGGATTACGCTGTGGATGAAGAGTGTCGCCAACCATTCGCGGCAGCGGTGCAGCGTTACTGGCCCGGCTGCGATCCGCAGCGATTGCAGCCGGCCTACGCTGGCGTTCGGGCCAAGCTGAGCGGGGCGGGGGAACCGGTCATGGATTTCGTCCTCCAAGATCAGACTACGCATGGCGTGAAAGGCTTGATCAGCCTGTTTGGCATAGAGTCGCCGGGATTGACTGCCAGTCTAGCGCTGGCGGATCAGGTAGGTCGGATGCTGGACGCCAGCTGAAATCAAAGCTGAAATCAAGGTTGTATTACCCCGCAGAAGTGTTTTCGGCGGGGCCAATAAGGAGAAGTGATGAAAGCCTTTGCCAAGGTACTAGGGCTGGTGGTGTTCGGCATTGCGGTGCTGGCTGTCGGCGTGCTGTTTTTCCTCACCCGGATGTTCGATCCGAATGATTACAAGGAAGAGATTCAGCAGGCCGCACGTGAGCAGGCCAATATTGAGCTGACCCTGGGTGGCGATATCGGTTGGTCGCTGTTCCCTTGGCTGGGTATTGAGCTCAAGGATGTGGGCGTGGCACCCATTGAGCATCCAGATCAGTCGCTGGCGCAGGTGGGCTCTCTGGGGCTTGGCGTCAAGGTCCTGCCCTTGTTGCGTCGTCAGTTGCGCATGAGTGATGTGATTCTTGACGACGTGCACCTGCAACTGGTCAAAGGTGATGACGGCGTAGGTAACTGGGCCAGCATTGGCCCGCAGGAATCTGCTGCAGCCGAAGGCGCTGATGGCGGTTCCGGTGCACCCTCTACCACTGAAGACAAGCAGATGGATTTTGCGGTTGAAAGTGTGCAGGTGACTAATGCCAGCGTACGTTACGAAGATCGCCAGAGCGGGCAGGTACTGAGCCTTGATCAGGCCAATCTGACCACGGGCGCGTTGATCGAAGGCGAACCCTTTGATGTCAGTTTTCTAGGGCTGTTGACTACTGATAAGCCCGCGTTGCGCGTACGCCTGGATATGAAAACCGTTGCTCAGTTCGACCTCGGGTTGAAACGCTACGAGTTCAGCGCTGTGGAGATGAAAGTGGACGCCAGTGGCGAACCCTTCTCCGGTCGTGCCATCAATCTCCAGCTGCAAGGCGATGGCCTGCTGGACTTGACCGCACAGGTGGCAGAGTTGAACCAGCTGCGTATGTCATTGGGCGATATGCGCGCGACCGGCGCATTGAAGGTCACCGCCCTGGATACTGCGCCGACATTAGCGGGCCAGATTGATGTGGCCGAGTTTGATGGTCGCGATCTGCTACGTGATTTGGGGCAGGAGTTGCCCGATATGGCCGACCCGGGCGGACTTTCGCAGATAGCGCTGTCCGCCAAGCTGGATGGCTCTGCTACCAGCATGATGCTCAGGGATCTGAGTCTGTTGGTTGACGGTGCAACCCTGAAAGGGCAAATGGGCGTGGCTGACTTTGAGCGCCAGGCGCTGCGCTTTAACTTGGCGGGCGATAGCCTCAATCTGGATAACTATCTGCCCGCGGTCGAGGAGAAAGATGGCACTGCATCGCAGCAAACTGGCGGCAGCAAGTCGACCGCGGCGCCAGCAGAATGGAGTGATGAGTCGGTATTGCCATTGGAGCGCTTGGCCGCCCTCGATGTGGACGGTAGCCTCGCACTGAAGCAGCTCACCCTGACCGGCCAAAGCATCCAGCCGTTTAAGGTAGAGGTTGTGGCGCGCGATGGTCGCATCCAGCTCAAACAGCTCGATGGCGGAATATTCTCCGGCACCTTCGCCAGCAAAGGTGAAATTGACACCCGCCAGACTCCGGTCAAAGTGTCCCTGACTAGTGAGATCGCTGGTTTGGATTCGCTTGCTGCGCAACAGGCCTACGATGTGCCGGCTCAGGTACGTGGCGATCTGAACCTGAATATGGATCTGAGCATGCGCGGCAACAGCATGCGTCGCTGGATGAATACTCTGGGCGGCAACGCTCGCTTCCAGGTAGACGATGGCGCTTTGCTGGGGGTGAATCTCGAGCAGCAGCTATGCCGCGCTATCGCCCTGGCCAATCGCAAGTCGCTCAGTGGCGAGCATGGTAGTGAAAACACCCCCTTCAGACAGCTGAACGGTAGTTTCAGCATACGTGATGGCCAGATCACCAATCGCGATTTGGTCGCCTCCTTGCCGGGGATCACGGCCAAGGGCAAAGGCGAAGTTAATCTGCCAGATCAGCGTCTGGACTATCGCATTGGTCTGCTGCTGGAAGGTGACAAGAGCGACATGCCGGATGAAGCCTGCCAGGTTAACGAGCGCTATGTGGGGGTCGAGTGGCCCGTGCGCTGCCAAGGGTATTTACATAACGCGGCCAGCAGCTGTGGTGTTGATAGCGAGGGCGTCACCCGGGTAGCTGGCCAGTTACTTGGCAATGAAGCCAAGCGCAAGCTGGAAGAGCGTATCGACGAGAAACTGGGCGACAAGGCACCTCAGCTGCGCGATGCACTCAAGGGGTTGTTTTCCAATTGAGCCCTGATGACTTCGCCCAGCGGGTGCTGGACTGGTATGACCTGCACGGACGCAAGGACCTGCCCTGGCAGCAGGGCATGACGCCTTACCGCGTGTGGGTGTCTGAGATCATGCTGCAACAGACGCAGGTAGCCACCGTCATTCCCTATTACGAGCGTTTCATGCAAGCGCTCCCGGATGTGCATGCCCTGGCTGCCGCCAGTGACGACGAGGTACTGCATTTGTGGGCCGGGCTTGGCTATTACAGTCGGGCGCGCAATCTGCACAAGGCGGCCAAGCTGGTGGTCAGCGAGCACTCCGGTGAATTCCCGCGCAGTATTGAGGGGCTGATTGAGCTCCCCGGTATCGGCCGGTCGACCGCTGGCGCGGTCGCCTCTTTGAGTATGGGGATCTGGGCGCCGATTCTGGATGGCAACGTCAAACGGGTACTGGCGCGTTTTGGCGCGGTCGAGGGCTGGCCGGGCGAAAAGAAGGTGCATGACCGCTTGTGGAGCATGGCAGAGCGTTATACGCCCCAAAACAGGGTGCAGCACTACACGCAGGCCATGATGGATATGGGGGCGACCCTGTGTACTCGCACTAAACCATCCTGCCTGCTGTGTCCGCTCAAGGACGGCTGTGAGGCGCGAATGCTCGGTGAGCCTACCCGCTTCCCTTCGTCCAAACCGCGCAAGGTAGTACCGATACGCCAGTGCGTGATGCCCTTGTTGATGAATCAGGATGGCGAGGTGTGGTTGCAGCGCAGGCCGCCGAGTGGCCTATGGGGCGGCCTCTGGTGCCCGCCACAGCTGGATGGCGAGGAAGAGCTTGCCCAGTGGCTAGGTGTGCAGGCGCTGCGTGTTCATAGTCGTGAGTCTTTACCGGCGCTGCGGCATACCTTTAGCCACTTTCATCTGGATATTCAGCCGTTGCTGCTACGGGTGGACGCCAGTGCTGGCGTGGCTGAAGCGGGGCAGGTCTGGTATAACCTGCGCCAGCCCAGTCGTCTTGGTCTGGCAGCGCCAGTTAAAAAGCTGCTGAAACTGGTTGAGTCCTATGTTCCCACTGTTGCCTGAAGGAGCCCGCGATGACACGCATGGTTATGTGCCGCAAATTCAAAGAAGAACTGCCCGGTCTAGAGCGGCCGCCTTATCCCGGTCCCAAGGGCGAAGCGATTTTTCAGGATGTATCCAAGCGCGCCTGGGATGACTGGCAGGCGCACCAGACGATGCTGATCAATGAGCGTCGCCTGAACATGATGGATCCGGAAGATCGACGCTTTATCCAGGCTGAAATGGACAAGTTTCTGGCCGGTGAAGATTACGCTCAAGCCGAGGGATACGTGCCTCCGAGCGCATGATGTTTGGGTAAGCGGCTGATAAGTAGAAAATATTTTTCGTTTGGCGCTTGACACAAAAAGGCTTAAACCGTTTAATAGCGGCCCTTGATGCCCAGATAGCTCAGTCGGTAGAGCAGAGGATTGAAAATCCTCGTGTCGGCGGTTCGATTCCGTCTCTGGGCACCACTTATTACGAAAGCCCGCTGGCAACCCCAGCGGGCTTTTTTGTTTTTGGCAGTTGAGAGCTGTCTAGCTGGCATCTTGGCAAGCGTTTTGCCTGTGATTTTAGCGGCGTGACCGAAAGAGGGTTCTTGGTCATGCGGATTAGCTGTGCTAATTTTGCCAGAATATGACGACCGGGCGTCTGCAGAGAACGCTGCACCCCGGCTGCCGCATCACAAATGCGGTGGTAATACACCTGACGGCTAAAAGCCTAGTGGATAACGATAAGTGACTTCGCCCGCTCTAGAAGTGCGCAACTTGCACAAACGGTACGGCGACCTTGAGGTGCTCAAGGGCGTTGACCTGGTCGCCAACGATGGCGACGTTATTTCTATTCTCGGCTCTTCCGGTTCAGGCAAGAGTACGTTGCTGCGCTGCATTAACCTGTTGGAAAACCCCCATCAAGGCCAGATTCTGGTTGCCGGTGAAGAGCTCAAACTTAAGCCTGCGCGCAGTGGCGAGCTGGTTGCTGCCGATAGCAAGCAGATCAATCGTCTGCGGGCACGTGTTGGGTTCGTTTTTCAGAGCTTTAATCTGTGGCCGCATATGAGCATTCTCGACAACATTATCGAGGCACCTCGTCGTGTGCTGGGTCAGTCCAAGGCTGAAGCGGTAGAGTCGGCCGAAGCCTTTCTGGAAAAGGTCGGTATAGCCGACAAGCGCCACGCTTTCCCGGCGCAGCTGTCCGGCGGCCAGCAGCAACGTGCCGCGATTGCTCGCACGCTGGCCATGCAGCCGCGCGTCATCCTGTTCGATGAGCCCACTTCAGCACTTGATCCAGAAATGGTTCACGAGGTGTTGACGGTAATTCGAGCATTGGCGGATGAAGGACGTACTATGCTGTTGGTTACCCATGAAATGGGTTTTGCTCGACAGGTTTCGAGCCAGGTTGTATTTCTACACCAAGGGCTGGTCGAAGAGATCGGTACGCCGGATCAGGTGTTCGATAACCCCGGTTCCGAACGCTGCAGACAGTTCATGTCAAGCCACAAATAGGAGTAGGTCCATGAAACAATACAAGAAAGTTTTGCTGGCAACCGCCACAGCGTTGTTTATGAGTGCTCCGGCTTTTGCCGAGACGCTGCGCATCGGTACTGAAGGTGCCTACCCTCCATTTAACCTGGTGGATAGCAGTGGTGAAGTGGTTGGTTTTGACCTCGATATCGCTAACGCCCTGTGCGCCAAGATGGAAGTTGATTGTGAAGTTGTGACCTCGGATTGGGACGGCATCATTCCCGCGCTGAACAACAAATTCGACTTTCTGGTCGCGTCCATGTCGATCACCGACGAGCGCAAACAGGCGGTTGACTTTACCAATCCTTACTACACCAACAAGTTGCAGTTTGTTGCTCCCAAGTCAGCTGATTTCAAAGTCGATGAAGCTAGCCTGAAAGGCAAGACGATCGGCGCCCAGCGTGCGACCATCGCCGGCCAATGGCTCGAAGACAATATGGCTGACGTCGTGGATATTCGTCTGTATGACACCCAGGAAAACGCGTACCTCGATATGAACTCCGGTCGCATTGACGGCGTACTGGCAGATAACTTCGTGCAATACGAGTGGCTGCAAAGCGACGCTGGCGCCAACTTTGAGTTCAAGGGCGAGCCCGTGTTCGACAATGACCAGATCGGTATTGCTGTACGCAAGGGTGACCCGCTGCGTGAGCGCCTGAATACTGCATTGCAAGCCATCATTGACGACGGTTCTTACGAGAACATCAACGCCAAGTACTTCCCTTTCAGCATTTACTGATGACCAGCCGGGCTCTGCGGGGCCCGGCCTGGAACTATGCCCATGCCTGATTTACAAGGTTTCGGTCCAGCCCTGCTCGAAGGGACCTGGATGACCATTCGTTTGTCCCTTGCCGCGGTATCCGTTGGCCTATTGTTCGGCCTGCTCGGTGCGTCTGCCAAGGTGTCGAACAATGTCTTTGCACGTGGTCTGGGTGGCTTTTACACCTCGGTCGTACGCGGTATCCCGGAAACCGTCTGGGTATTGATGATCTACTTCGGCACCGTATCCGCTTTCAACGCGCTGGGTGCCTATTTTGGCTATCCGCGTTTTTCGCTCAGCCCTTTTGTTGCCGGCACCCTGGCACTGGCACTATGTTTCGGTGCTTATGCCACTGAGGTTTTTCGGGGTGCGCTGCTCGCCATTCCGACTGGCCAAAAAGAGGCCGGCCTGGCGCTGGGTTTGTCCAATTGGCGTATTTTCTATCGTATAACGCTGCCTCAGCTTTGGCGCGTCGCACTGCCGGGTCTGGGGAATCTATATCTGATTCTGCTCAAGGACACCGCGTTGGTGTCGCTGATTACGCTTGATGAAATCATGCGCAAGGCGCAGGCCGCTGCCAATTCGACCAAGGAGCCTTTCACCTTTTACTTGTTGGCCGCTGGCATTTACCTGTTTTTAACGGTCTTTATCATGGGTGCGCTGCACTGGTTTGAAAACCGGGCCAATCGTGGCTATGTAAGGACCGAGCTATGATTCTGGCCGAGAAGTGGGCGCTGATTGAGCGCTTTCTACCGCAGTTGTGGGACGGTACTTTGGTGACGCTGCAGCTGGTTGGCCTGGCTGTGCTGATTGGTCTTTTTGTGGCGATCCCCTTGGGGTTGGCGCGCGCCTCTCGGCATTGGTATATCCGTGCCTTACCCTACAGCTACATCTTCTTTTTTCGCGGCACGCCGCTACTGCTGCAGCTGTTTCTGGTCTATTACGGTATTTCGCAGTTTCAGGTGGTCCGTGACAGCTTTCTCTGGCCCTATTTGCGTGAGCCCTTCTGGTGTGCGTTGATCACCATGACCATGCACACCGCTGCCTATATTGCCGAGATCCTGCGTGGCGCCATTCAGGCGGTTCCGCCGGGAGAAGTTGAGGCTGCTCGTGCACTGGGTATGTCCAAGCGTCAGGCTCTGCAGCACATCATTCTGCCGCGCGCCATTCGTATCGGCTTGCCTGCCTACGGCAATGAAGTGATCTTGATGCTCAAAGCCAGTGCGGTGGTCTACACCGTAACCATGATGGATATCATGGGAGTTATCCGCACTATCAACTCGCGGACCTATGAATATGAGTTGTTCTTCATGGTGGCGGGGGCGATGTACCTGATTATTACCTTGGTATTTACCCAGCTGTTTCGCTTGGTAGAACGCTGGCTCAAGGTTGATGCCAGTCGGCAATCGCGCTGAGCAAGCTCGTGTGAGTTTTGCCCAGCGCTTTGCTGAGCTTGATTGCTGGCTGCAGCAACACCAGCAACTGTGGCGCCCGAAGCCATTCACTCAACTCACGCTCGAGTGGGAGGCCGACTACCCTGAACTGTCCGGTTGGCTGCGACAGCGAACCCTGGCCGAGGCAGAAGCTGCACACCATCAACCTCAGCTATTGAGCGCACCGGCTCCCTTCACGCAGCTAGCCGCCGAGGCGCAGGAGTTTTGTCGGCTGCCGCGCTGGCAGGGCGACTCTACCGGGCACCTCCCTGAACCCTTGTACCGCCATGTCCCCGGCCGCAAATGGCAGCAGATTACCGAGTTTGCTTACGCCACGACTGCGCGCTTTGATCAGCCCACCGTCCGCTGGGTCGACTGGTGCGCGGGCAAGGGCCACCTAGGCCGCCTGTTGGCCTGGCAGGGCGGGCAGTCACTCAGCTGTCTGGAGCATGACCCGGCATTGAACCTGGCTGGTGCAGAGCTTAGTAGCGCGCTTGGTATTGATGCTACCCATATGGACAAGGACGTATTGGCCGCTGATGCCTCTATGCTGTTCGATAACAGCGATAGTCTGGTCGCCTTGCATGCCTGTGGCCAACTACATACCACCTTGCTTGAACGGGTTGTCTCGCGTAGCTGCCACCAACTGGCACTGTCGCCTTGCTGCTATAACCGCATTGCTGGGGAAAACTATCAGCCGCTCTCTGTAGTCGCTCGGAAGGCGCGCTTGCAGCTAAGCCGAGATGATCTGGGGTTGCCTTTACAGGAGACGGTTACGGCTGGGCGCCGTGAGCGCGAACAACGTGATCGCTCTATGGCCTGGCGTTTGGCTTTTGACCTATGGCAACGGGAAGAGCGGGGCCGTGATGAGTACTTATCCACGCCATCAAAGCCGCTAGGCGGCACTGCCCAGGGCTTCGCCGGTTTCTGTCATAGCCTGGCTGCGCACCACCGGCTGCATCTGGCAGCCCCCGCCAGTTGGACGCAACTCGAAAGCCGCGGCTGGCAGCGGCTTGCCCAGGTACGCAACCTGGAGCTGGTGCGCGGGCTCTTTCGCCGCCCGCTGGAAATCTGGCTGCTGCTCGACCGCGCGCTCTACCTGCAGGATGCTGGCTACCGGGTGCAGCTTGGCGAATTCTGCGCGCCAAGCCTGACGCCACGCAATTTGCTGCTGTTGGCAGAAAAAATGTCTGACAATTAATCACCAGTCTATGAACTGCTAGTGCACAGACTTATCCACAGATTTTGCATAATTGAGGTTATCCACGTCAGCTGTGCATAACTGTGTTGATGACACGGTGGTAACTCTCTGAGGGCCAGTAATTACGAGTGCTGGCAGCTTTCGTATGAAAATTGATCACGGTTGATAAACTCGGCAAAACAACAGCTTGCACGTGTTAAGTCAAGTGATTAACGAAAAGTAATGCACAAGTGACCAGACGCCGCACTGAAGAAAAAAACGCACTTAAATGCAAACTGATGCGTCGCATGGCTTTACACAAAAATTTAGGCATATATAATGCGTGCCCATGCCGGTATAGCTCAGTTGGTAGAGCAACTGACTTGTAATCAGTAGGTCCCGAGTTCGACTCTTGGTGCCGGCACCAGTAAAATCAAAGGCTTACCTTAAAGGGTGGGCCTTTTTTTGCCTGATTTCCGGTTTCGGGTAGGATTCGGGTAGGAGTTTGACGTCACTTGGAGTCATGGTTAGACACAGCAATGTCGAACCACACGCGTACTGGGAGCGATGTGGTTCCTGGTTTCGGGAAGCGCCAATTAATCTAAAACGGCAGACGCTCCGTCAAAACGATCCCGCCATCACCTCTCACTCAGACTCCGCAATCTCTCTAGAACTTTCTCATGACACCCAGAACCGAAGATCCAGCTTTTATATCTGGAGTTGTAATCGCCACCCAGCTCATTTCGCCATGACTTGAGTAGCTCAGTAATCTGCGGATTGTATGACCAGGAACGCACTGCGATGGAACCACTGGGCAACGTCCGAGCGGAAACCCACATCTGCATGATGGTGAAGCGATGTTCTGTCGGCACTCTCGGCTGCTGATGCTCAAGGGGGTAGGGCGGGGTGGTAATTTCGAGGGGCTGAAGAACATCGGGGCTCGCAGGATAGATCCAGGTTTTGTGGTGAGCGTCATCTAGGATATAGCGCTTCACCTCTTCGGATGGTACCGGGTGCTGGTTTGTCAGGAGCTCACGTAAATCCAGCTCTATGGTCCGAATACCCGCAGCTTGAATGCGATCACGTTTGTCGTCATTGATGAACGACGTCACAGCAACCTCGATAAAAAGCTCGGTGCCATCTTTGAGAGCAGCTACCAGGTCAGGTTGAAATCCTGCTTGAGGGACCTCACGAATTACGTTTTCGAAATCCCACCAGCTACTTTTGTCATTGGTGCTCGGAGAAACGCCTGGTAAAGGCGGAAGCTGCAGGCCTTGCGCCTCGCAAATTAGCTCTTTGGCGTACAGGTGCAGGAGCGTTT
Source organism: Pseudomonas neustonica (assembly GCF_003797945.1). Classification (GTDB taxonomy): domain Bacteria; phylum Pseudomonadota; class Gammaproteobacteria; order Pseudomonadales; family Pseudomonadaceae; genus Halopseudomonas; species Halopseudomonas neustonica. Next base: position 7,203 of record NZ_RKKU01000009.1, on the reverse strand, counting down.
CAGGCTGAATGATGCAGCTTTCTTTATTTGAGCGGTGGGCGAAATGGTGGCCCCGAATCGAGCCTTTTCTGGCGACTACAGTCTCTCCACAACCAATGCATGTGCAATCGCAGGCGAGACCGCGTTCTGCATTTTCAATGTCGGTAAGTTTCCCAGCTTGGTTGAGCGCTACGAACATGGTCATGGTGTTATCCCTCTGGTCTAAAGAAGGTCCCAAGTGTCATTATTCGTCGGGGGTAAAACCTCCCCCAAACCCCCTGCAAAGGGGTATGTGTAGCTAATGATTAAGCTGGCGCCCGCATTTTCAGGGCTAATGGAGGCGTGGTGCAGGATGTGATGCGATGCTTCGAAGAGGAGCTGATAGAGGCTCCTGCTGATTCCAAGGCATACCGAATTTTGCGGTTCATGGTTCAAAAGAAGCTGGCTGATATCGAGCGGGGAGGACGCGAGCCTCAGGTTTATCCGCGGTCAGCATTACTTTTGTGCGTAGAGGGCGAGACAATAGCTCGGAATGCCGATCCTGCAAAATGGTTGAAACCGGGCCTGTTGGAAAGTTACTTGGAGTCCCGCCAAGCGTCGCTAATTATCCGCCTGCAACGCGCGGGCTTGGACCAAATGCCTGCTATCCGAACTGATGGAGGAAAAGGCGGGAAAGGCATTGAGCGTACGTACTGGCTAGACACGGAAGCCATTCCACTAGCTGACGAATTAGAAGGAGCGGCGATTGGTTGTCGGCAACTGACGTATAGGAGATCTGAGCTGGGGGAAGTGAAGCCATCATTACTGCTGCGGTTCATTTTCTCTAACGGCACGCTAAAAAACCGCAGTTGGCGAGGGCTCGCCCTGTTTGGCGTGACTCTGTGTGGGTTTTTGCTTTTTGTCGTTTGGTTGCTTGCGGGAATGTGGAGTGTGTCGAGTCTCCACGCAGCCCTTTCGCTTCGACAACTGTTGAGCACTGCATTCTTCGCGGTATGCGGCTGGATCATCTGGACTAGCTTTTACAGCCCTTGGGTGCGCTTGGTAGATGAGCGTGTAGTGAAGGCTTCGGCAGCACTCCTTTCGTTCAAGGAAGACTCGGCAGAACTCGAAATGCACCGCGATAGCGACAAACAGCAGTGGACTAGGATTGTTCGATTCAGCGGTGACTGTCCAATCTGCGGCGGCCGCGTGCTGCTTTCAAGGGGAAAGCCAGATCAGGTGCTGCCTTTGGTGGGACGATGCAATGAAAGCCCGTATGCACACGTTTTCAGTTTTGACCGGGTACGACTGGAAGGAAGCTATTTGGGTCCAGGTGATCTCTCATTGGAGTAATCGACAATCTTCCGCTGCTGGTGCTATCCATTATGGAGGCTCTCGGCCAAAAGCTGATGCTGCCAGCGGTCCGCCCCTAGGAGGGTGCGTTAAAAGCTCGGTGTTTGAGCTTTAGCGAAATGCCGTCCTCTCCCTGTTCAATTGCCAGCTCATCTCCCAAAGTCCAACCAAGCTTCTCAAGTAGCTCGTATGGAAGCTCAACAATAACGTCTCCGCTGCCATCCCCAGGATCTTGGCAGACAACTCGCCAGCTATCAGACATGCCCATAACGTCACCCTCGCTATATAAAGCTAAAGTATGGCAGTTTTATCCTGGGGACGCCTGGCTGTCGCGCGCGCCCAAGTCTTCGCGGCTGTGTTACAGGTCGATTGCACAGATACAAAAATCCACATCTAGTGAGTGGGCTTTCGGATATCTCCAAGGGGGAGCTAGGTGCCACTATTCTCGGCGCAAGCGAGATGGGCTCCCTTTTCTGAAGTACCGCTAACGGCTCAGAGTGTGTAAAAACGTTGTTCAGCGCGCTTGGAGTCCGACGCAGGGTTGGAAATCGCGTTCCTATGCATAATCTAGGTCTACTGACCTCCAGAAAAATTCTGGATTTCACGTAGTAGTGCAGACTTCAGTTTGAGTGACTGTTTTCACACACTCTGGCCCGGAAGCGGCCGGTCCCATCACGCAGACACCGGCCAAAAATACATCTTCGTTGTACTGACAAAAAACGACCTATTAACGTGATAAACAAGCCTCAGCTGCATGGAAACTCGCTGGTTTTAAAATTTATCATTATTCCCCCCTTGCAATGATGCCACCTTGCCTTCATAACCTCAGTACAACAAAGTTTAGAGAAGGTGCCAGTGATCGATACAAAACAGCAGCGGTTCCAGATCCTAGCTCTTTCTGGTGGAGGCTTTCGTGGGCTTTACACCGCGAAGATACTTGCTGACATCGAGGATCAGATAGGAGCACCAATCGCTTCAAAGTTTGATCTGATCGCAGGTACATCTATCGGTGGCATCTTGGCTTTGGCTGTAGCACTAGAAATTCCTGCTCAGAAAATGGTCGACCTCTTTGAGAAGCACGGTGAAGATATCTTCAAGCCGCGCTTCAACTTTTTTGGCACTTTGCGATCTGCCTATTCCCCCGAGCCATTGAAGCGCCTATTGCAAGACGAATCTCTCTTTGGCCAACAGCCCCTTGGGGAATGTAAGCATCCAGTAATCGTACCCGCTATCAACTACTCCCGGGGCGAGCCACAGCTATTCAAGACACCTCATCACCTAGATTTCATTCGTGACCACAAATTTGCCCTAGTTGACGTGGCACTTGCTACCAGCGCAGCCCCTATGTATTTCCCGCGTCACACCTTCAACAACAACCAATATGTCGATGGGGGGCTGTATGCCAATGCTCCAGGGCAACTTGCAGTCCATGAAGCCCAGCAGTTCATGGGGCAATCCATCGAGTCTATTTACGTCCTTGCCGTAGGAACCATGTCCTCTAAGTTCACCGCTAATCCCGGACGCAATCGCGCCGGAGGAACCTTTGACTGGGGGGGGCTGAAGCCAGCCAAGACACCAGAGCGGCTGTTTAGTGTTTCGATTTCGGTTTTGGAAACCCTTACACACAAAGTTCTGGGTCACCAGCTTGAGGGCAGATATACCCTCATTGATGACGCACTTACTGACGAAGTGTCCAAGGCTGTGGCCCTCGATAAAACGGATGCATCTGCCCGAGAGGCTCTTCTGGGAGCTGGGTCCGAACGATCAAAGGCATTTTTAGGCTCGGCTGAATCTAAGCCATTTCTTGCACATCAGCCCAGTCCACCAGTTTTTTATCACGGTCATAATGCCGCCAAGGAGAATTTTTGATGCTCAAATACAGCAAGCTCTTTCACAAGGGCGGCAACGACTCTGACGTTTACGAAGATCGGATCGTCCCAACGTCGGAACAACGCAAGTTTTTGATCAGTTGCAAAAACAAAGTGCGCGAGCATCTTAGGTCACGCATCCGCAGAGCAACAAAGGAAGAGCTGGGTATGGACCGTGTGGTCGAGCCACGCTTCCGCACCCAAGGCTCTTGGGCTTACAACACTTGCATCATCCCTGAGCGAATGCCAACGCAAGAGATGGATTGGGACTTTGGCGTCTATCTGCCCGTAACTGTTTGGGAAGAGAACGGCCCACCGCATGCTATGGCCAAAGCATACTTCGACTTAGTCGAGTACGCGCTTGGGGACTTGTGTGCTCAAGAAAATTGGCAGCTTCTGTTTGGTAAAGATACATGTATTCGAATTCAGGTCGCTAACTGGGCTCACCTGGATATTCCTTTATACGCTGCACCCGAAGATGAGTTTGAAAAGGTTAGAGAGAGGGTTGATCTGGCGGAAGCCTGCGCCGAATTGATGCGCAAAAGCGAAGCACTGATGGATACAGTAGACTTCGATTTTGCCATGAATCAGATTCAGGAGCAGCAATGGGAGGATCTCGATCATGTAGTGATGGCCACTCGCAGTGGTGAGTGGAAAGCCTCTGATCCAGAGGTCATAGCGAATTGGTTCAGAGATCGGATTGAAGAGCACGGGGAACAATTGCGTAGGGTATGCCGTTATTTGAAAGGGTGGCGTGACTTTCACTGGACATCGGGCGGGCCCACCTCAGTCTCCATCATGATTGCTGCTGCTCAGAAGTTTGAGCCCCGTCCTAGGCGTGATGACATTGCCTTGGAGGAGACGTCCCGACACCTCAGTCAGATGTTTTTGAGCGACATTCACGAGGAGGGTATCGACAATGGACAAGAAGACTTCAACCGCTTGAGCGAAGAAGACCGCCGCCTGGCGTCGACACGCTTCAGGACACTCGCGTCCACTATGCAAGAATTAAGATCAATACATGAGACCCAGAAGCTTGATGTCATCCGCCAGCTTCGTGGCCAGTTCGGCGCACGTATTCCTAACGATATCTCCTTGATCGAAGTGGACGCTGGGGCCGACGCTATCCGGAATACAGCACCTTTACGGGTCGCACCTCCAGTAGTTCTTTCCACCAAGGCTGGCTGATCTGGATGTCCAAGCTGGGTGAATCTCTGCGAGCACTGAAGGCCAGAGGGTTCGCCCCAATCGCTGCTCGCAGTCCAGCCCGTTCATTTAAAGGCGAGCTGGTCTGTAAGAGAGGAAAGGTCAACGCTAGGCTAACAATTTCCGACTGGGATTTTTTGAACTACCCTCATATTCAAATTCTTGAAAGGCAGGCTTTTCTCCCAGAGCTGATGCCCCACGTAGATGTCGCTGGCAATTTGTGCTACTTCGCTCCAGGCTCCGTAACGCTGGATCGATATGATCCAGCTACAGCTATTCTTCAGTGCCTCGACCAAGCCACTGCAATTCTTGACCGAATTTGTTTAGATTCGAGCTATCGCGTCGCAGATATTCAAAACGAGTTCCCCGCTCACTGGGAATACGGCCAATTATTACCGCCACGGCAGGTTCTGCTGGGCGAAATCAAACGAAGCGCAACAACGGCGAATTACTTTATTCTAGAGACCGGGGATAAGAAACGAGCTCTCATTTCTAATTCTCCTGACGAAGCGACAAGATTGGCTAATGCTTTAGGAGCCAAGCTTAAATCATCACACTTCCAATGCTGGATACTTAGAACAAGGACTTTACCAGCAGTACCGCAAGAAATGCCCACCACGATAAAAGCGCTATTCGACTGGATAAAAATCTGGGACCAAGCTTTATATACTAGGATCCAGAACATATTGGGCCAACGTGATTATCTTAAACAGTCCTATTTACCCTTCGCCATTGAAACCCCAGTTGGCTGGCTCGGCTTTGGGTTTGATTTAGACCGGATGCGACGTGAGACATACCGTAGAGATCCAAAAAAATACAGGCAATACCTCCATACGAAAGGGGGTAGCCAGAACCTATTTCGGATGGCTATCAAGCAGGTCAGTGCTAGCTTCGTCCATAACAGAAATCTGGGTATCCGGAATTTCTGGTTGATAAAATGCCAAAGATGTAAAGAAGAAAATCTTTCTCAGCGGATTATCTGATTGATCCTCTTCAGCCTACTCTACTGCCAATTTTCTGTTTCCACCTTCGCCTGAGTCTTCATAGCGATGCTGACTAGGGAGGACAGCGAGAGCTGGGCAAGCGTCAAAGCGGTTCTGGTTCATGCGCAATCCGAACACCTGCACAACATTCCTCTTGTAAGAAACCGATCAAATTCTCTAGGTGCCCATACTCGGGTATACAGACAATCGTGCGGCTATGTTTCTCCTGCCGGATCAGCCCTACCTTGGCCATGCGCGCAAGGTGATGTGATAGCGTCGAAGCAGGAATACCCAGCCCCTTCTGGATATCTCCGACCGAAGCCCCATCATGGCCAGCTTTGACCAGAAAGCGGAACACGGACAGTCGGTGACTATTCCCTAGCTCAGCTAAGCTGGCTGCAACCTTTTCGTGATCCATAGCACGCCCCAATAATTCGATGTTTCTAGAATTATAGTTGACAGGTCGGATAAACGCAAGTAGGCTGCGTACATCATTTCGACAATACTAGAAATATAGGAGTAATATTGAATGTCATCTCAACTCCAAGACGCTCTAGGCATGTTCGCCTTTCTCGCTATCGAGCTATCGGTTTTATTCATTGGCATTAGCTTGCTGGTCGGAGTTCTTCAACGTCACATCCCACCATCCAAGGTGGAAGCGTTACTGACTTCCAGTGGGAAGCGAGGCTATTTTCTTGCTGCTGGTTTAGGAGCTATAACGCCCTTCTGTAGTTGCTCGACTATCCCCATGTTGAAAGGGTTGATTCGGGCACGGGCCGGTTTTGGGCCGATGATGGTGTTTCTTTTCTCATCTCCGTTGCTGAATCCTATCGTCGTCGGCCTGCTGGTTGCCACGTTTGGATGGACACTTACTGCTATCTATGTGCTCGCCGCTTTGGTGGTCGCGGTAGGTGCCGGATGGCTGCTTCACACGCTTGGCTTCGAGCGTTATGTGCGCCGGACGGCGACACAAGAGAGCAGTGGATGTAGTTCATCAGCAAGCCCGTGCAGTGCTACATCGACCGCATCGAGTTGCGGCACCAACAGCTGCGACACCACTCCGAAGACGGCTTCTTGCGGGGCTGATAGGAAGACAACAGTCTCTACGTCTAGCGAATGCTGTGACAGTCAACCCACTGTCACGGTTAAGAAAGAAGGGAAGTACAGTGGTGTGTGGCGGGAAGCTTGGTCGGACTTTATCGATGTGTTGCCTTACCTGCTCATCGGTATTGCGATTGGCAGCGTGATCTATGGTTTCATGCCCACTGACTTATTGGAGCAGTATGCAGGCCCAGATAATCCCTTTGCCATTCCAGTTGCCGCTGTCATCGGCGTGCCGTTGTATATTCGCGCTGAAGCCGTCATACCTCTGGCAGCGGCTCTGATGGCCAAAGGCGTGGGTGCCGGGACGGTGCTAGCGTTGATCATCGGCAGTGCCGGAGCCAGCCTGACTGAGCTCATTCTGTTGCGCTCTTTGTTCACGCTGAAGCTTTTAGCGGCGTTTTTAGCAGTCATTTTTGCTATGGCGATGATTGCCGGTTACGCCACCTACCTGTTTTTCTGATCAAGGCGGGAGATGATTAATTCGTTAAGCCTTCCTGGGTACCAGTTGGTGGATTCTGATGAGCAGAATGAAGACATACATTTTCGGCTTGAAGCACCTACACCAGTAGCCTGCGAGGGGTGCGGCGTGCAGGGTGAGTTCGTGCGGTTCGGCAAGCGTGACGTTCCCTATCGTGATCTGCCCATCCACGGCAAGCGGGTCACTCTCTGGGTGGTCCGCCGCCGATACACCTGCCGGGCCTGCAAGACAACATTCAGGCCCCAGCTACCGG
>NZ_RKKU01000008.1 GCF_003797945.1 Pseudomonas neustonica | reverse complement strand
GTCAAGGTTCGCGTCAAAGCGGATAACTCCGGCGTCGATCTCGCCAACGTCAAAATGTCGATGAACCCCTTCTGCGAAATCGCTGTAGAAGAGGCCGTTCGCCTGAAAGAAAAAGGCATCGCGACTGAAGTCATCGCTGTCACCGTCGGCCCGACTGCGGCCCAAGAGCAGCTGCGCACCGCACTGGCATTGGGCGCTGATCGCGCTGTGCTGGTCGAGTCTGCCGACGACCTGAGCTCGCTGGCGATCGCCAAGCTGCTCAAGGGTGTTGTCGATAAAGAACAGCCCCAGCTGGTCATCCTCGGCAAGCAGGCTATCGATTCCGACAATAACCAGACCGGCCAGATGCTGGCTGCACTGAGCGGTTACGCGCAGGGCACCTTCGCTTCTGAAGTCACCGTTGATGGCGAGCACGTCAAGGTCATCCGTGAAATCGACGGCGGTCTGCAGACCGTTGATCTCAAGCTGCCGGCCATTGTTACCACCGACCTGCGCCTGAACGAGCCACGCTATGCGTCGCTGCCCAACATCATGAAGGCCAAGAAGAAGCCGCTGGAAACCCTCAAGCCGGAAGACCTGGGCGTTAACACCAGCTCTACCGTGACCACCCTGAAGGTTGAAGCTCCGGCCGCTCGCAGCGCCGGCATCAAGGTCAAGAGCGTCGACGAACTGGTCGATAAACTCAAGAACGAAGCCAAGGTGATCTAAATGACGATTTTGGTTATTGCTGAACACAACAATGCCGAGCTGAACGCAGCTACCCTGAACACCCTGGCTGCGGCCGCGGAGATCGGTGGTGACATCGATGTACTGGTTGCTGGCGAAGGTTGCTCCGCTGTTGCTGACGCCGCTGCCAAGGCTGCTGGTGTAAGCAAGGTGCTGCTGGCTGATAACGCCGCTTACGCGCACCAGCTGCCGGAAAACATCGCGCTGCTGGTTGCCGAACTGGGCAAGAACTACAGCCACATCCTGGCTGCCGCCAGCACCAACGGTAAAAACTACCTGCCGCGCGTTGCTGCGCTGCTGGACGTTGATCAGATCTCCGAGATCATCGCGGTTGAAAGTGCTGACACCTTCAAGCGTCCGATCTATGCCGGTAACGCCATTGCCACCGTGCAGTCCAGCGCCGCAATCAAGGTGATTACTGTGCGTCCGACAGGCTTTGACGCCGTTGCAGCCGAAGGCGGCAGCGCCAGTGTAGAAGCGGTTGCTTCTGCGCAAGACGCAGGTGTTTCCAGCTTTGTAGGTGAAGAGCTGGCCAAGTCTGACCGTCCTGAGCTGGCCGGTGCCAAGATCGTCATCTCTGGCGGTCGCGGTATGCAGAATGGCGACAACTTTGAAATGCTGTACAAGGTTGCCGACAAGCTGGGCGCTGCAGTAGGTGCATCACGTGCCGCGGTTGACGCCGACTTTGTACCGAACGACATGCAGGTTGGTCAGACCGGTAAGATCGTTGCGCCGCAGCTGTACGTCGCGGTCGGCATTTCTGGCGCCATCCAGCATTTGGCTGGTATGAAAGACTCCAAGGTGATCGTTGCGATCAACAAGGATGAAGAAGCGCCAATCTTCCAGGTAGCGGATTACGGTCTGGTTGCAGATCTGTTTGAAGCAGTACCTGAGTTGGAAGCTAAGCTCTAAGCCGCAGGCTTAGAGCAGCCGCAAGCTTCAAGCGGCAAGCTGCAAGAAAAACCCCGGTCTCGCAAGAGCCGGGGTTTTTCTTTGGGTTTTGCTTGAAGCTTGAAGCTTGCGGCTTGCGGCTTGCGGCTTGTAGCTTGTAGCTTGTAGCTTGTAGCTTGTAGCTTAGAGCTTACAGCTTGCCGCTTGAATCGGCCGCCCCGAGCGCGAATGACTCAAGATGGTAGCCGCTTTCATCTACCAGCAAATACCAGCCAGCCTGATCCCAGTCGCCCAGTACAATACGCTCGGCGGGCGCGCCGTCGATCATTAGCTGATGTCGAGCGGGTCGGTGGGTGTGGCCGTGGATGAGGGTGCGAACGCCTTGATTGCGCATCACTTCGGCGACTTGCCCCAGATTAACGTCGGTGATGTCTGCTGCCTTCATTCGCGTTCGGCTTTGGCTCTCGTCGCGTAGCTTGCGGCCGATTTTTTTTCGCGTTTTCAGCGGCAGGTTGCGCAGGGCAAAGCGGCTGACCGGGTTGCGCAGCCATTTGCGCATTCGCATGTAGTCAAGATCATCGGTACACAGGCTATCACCGTGCATCAGTAATACCGGCTCGCCGTTGAGTTGCACTATGCTCGGGTCACGCAACAAAGTGCATTTTGCCTGGCGACAGAATCGTCGCCCCAGCAGAAAGTCGCGGTTGCCGTGCATAAGATAGATTTGCGTGCCCTGATCGCTGAGACTGGCGAGTGCTTCGGCTACCTGCTGGCCGAGCTCGTCCATGGCATCATCACCGAGCCACACCTCAAAAAAATCGCCAAGGATGTAGAGTTCATCGACGGCACTCGCTTGATCATGCAGGCATTGCAAAAACGCCCGGGTAATATCCGGGCGTTTTGCTTCTAGATGCAGATCGGAGATAAACAGATAGCGCATCTGGATAAATTAACTCAGTCGATCAGCTCTGCACGCTCAATCACTACGTCATCAGCTGGCACATCCTGATGGCCGCCACGTGAGGTGGTGCTGACTGCTTTGATTTTTTCAACCACGTCCATGCCGTCGGTCACTTTACCGAATGCAGCGTAGCCCCAACCTTGAGAGGTTTTTGCGCTGTGGTTCAGAAAGTCGTTGTCGGCCACGTTGATGAAGAACTGTGCGCTGGCTGAATGCGGATCAGGGGTACGTGCCATGGCAACGGTGCCTACTGCGTTGCTGACGCCGTTGTCAGCCTCGTTCTCGATCGGCGCACGGGTATCCTTCTGGCTCATGCCGGGTGCAAAACCACCGCCCTGAACCATGAAGTTGGGGATTACGCGGTGAAAGATAGTGCCGTCGTAATGACCATCCTTGACGTATTGCTTGAAGTTTTCGACTGTTTTAGGGGCTTTATCAGCAAAGAGTTCAAGGGTGATAACGCCGTAATTTGTATGCAGTTTGACCATCTGGCAGTCCTCGGGCAAAAAAAATCTGGGTGAGTATAGTCACGCTGAGTGCGTCGCTGCATTCAGGCGCTTGACAGTTTCGGGTATGATACGGGTTTTGGCCAACTCGGCCTAGCCAAAATCCGTGATGCCTCAGGCTTCACCCGTAGCGAGTTTTGCTGACCTTATGAATAAACCCGAAGCCACGCCGCCCAGCCATTTCCTCCGTCAGATCGTCCAATCCGACCTGAATGATGGCAAGCACAACCGCATAGTGACCCGTTTTCCGCCAGAGCCTAATGGCTACCTGCATATCGGTCACGCCAAATCCATCTGTCTGAACTTTGGCCTTGCCAAGGAGTTTGGCGGAGCGTGCAACCTGCGTTTTGATGACACCAACCCAGCCAAGGAAGAGCAGGAGTACATTGATGCGATCAAGCAGGACGTAGAGTGGCTGGGCTTTGAGTGGGCTGGCGAGGTGCGCTATGCCTCCGATTATTTCGATCAACTGCATGCATGGGCTATTGAGCTTATCAAGTCCGGTAAAGCCTACGTCTGCGAGCTGTCGCCTGAGCAGGCGCGCGAGTACCGTGGTTCACTGACCGAGGCGGGCAAGAACAGCCCGTTCCGTGACCGTAGTGTGGAAGACAACCTTGATCAGTTCGCGCGCATGACCGCTGGCGAATTTGCTGATGGTGTTAAGGTTCTGCGTGCCAAGATTGATATGGCCGCGCCCAATATGAACCTGCGTGATCCGATCCTGTACCGTATACGTCACGCGCATCACCACCAGACCGGTGACAAGTGGTGCGTTTATCCGAGCTATGACTTCACCCACGGCCAGTCGGATGCAATTGAAGGCGTAACCCACTCGATCTGCACCCTGGAGTTTGAAGATCACCGTCCGCTTTACGAGTGGTGCCTGAACAATCTGCCCGTACCTGCCAAGCCCCGGCAGTACGAGTTTGCTCGTCTGAATCTGAATTACACGGTAACGAGCAAGCGTAAGCTCAAGCAGTTGGTTGATGAAAAGCACGTAGACGGCTGGGATGATCCGCGCATGTCGACCATCAGTGCCTTTCGCCGTCGCGGTTATACGCCTGCGGCTATCCGCGAATTCTGCGAGCGTATCGGCGTGACACGCTCAGACGGCGTGGTAGATATGGGCGTACTCGAGTTCTGCATTCGTGATGACCTGGACGCCAACGCGCCGCGGGCCATGTGCGTGCTCAAGCCGCTGAAAGTCACCATTACCAACTACCCGGAAGACAAGACCGAGCTGCTAAGTCTGCCGCGACACCCGAAGCAGGATATTGGCGTGCGCGAGTTGCCCTTCGAGCGCGAAATTTATATCGACCAGGACGATTACATGGTTGATCCGCCCAAGGGCTACAAGCGTCTGGTTCCGGGCGGCGAAGTCCGCCTGCGTGGCAGCTATGTGATTCGCGCAGATGAGGCGATCACTGATGCCGATGGCAATATCGTTGAGCTGCTGTGCTCTTACGATCCAGATACGCTGGGTAAGAACCCGGAAGGTCGCAAAGTTAAAGGTGTCATCCACTGGGTACCGGCAGCCGCCAGTGTCGAGTGTGAGGTGCGTCTTTATGATCGCCTGTTCAAAACGCCTAATCCTGACAAGGGCGAAGAGGGCGCTGGATTCCTGGACAACATTAACCCTGAATCGCTAGTTGTGCTTAAAGGCTGCCGCGCCGAGCCATCGCTGGCATCTGCCGGGGCCGATGAGCGCTTCCAGTTCGAGCGCGAAGGTTACTTTTGCCTCGACTCCAAGGATGCTACTGCCGAGCACCTGGTATTCAACCGTACTGTCACCTTGCGCGACTCCTGGGGTAACTGATGGCGCTGACGATCTACAACACGCTGAGCAAGACCAAAGAGACCTTTAAGCCGTTGATCGGCAATCAGGTGCGGATGTACGTGTGTGGCATGACCGTATACGACTTCTGTCACATTGGTCATGCGCGCGTCATGGTGGCGTTTGATGTGGTCTCACGCTGGTTTCGCCACAGCGGCTATGACCTGACCTACATTCGCAACATTACCGACATCGATGACAAGATCATTCGTCGCGCGAACGAGAATGGCGAGACCTTTCAGCAACTGACCGGTCGGATGATCGACGCCATGCATGAAGACGAAGCACGTCTGAACGTACTGCGGCCAGATCAGGAACCCAAGGCCAGCGAGCATATTCAGGGCATGCACAGCATGATCCAAACGCTGATCGACAAGGGTTTCGCTTATGCCCCGGGTAACGGCGATGTTTATTACCGCGTCAGCCGTTTTGCCGATTACGGCAAGCTGTCGCGCAAGAAGACCGAAGACCTGCGCAGCGGTGCGCGGGTTGAAGTCGACGAGGCCAAGGAAGATCCGCTGGATTTCGTGCTCTGGAAAGCCGTCAAACCGGGTGAGCCTAGCTGGGCCTCACCCTGGGGTGAGGGCAGGCCCGGATGGCACATCGAATGCTCGGTGATGTCGACCTGCTGCCTGGGTAACACCTTTGATATTCATGGTGGCGGGCCGGATCTGGTCTTCCCCCACCATGAAAATGAGATTGCCCAAAGTGAAGCGGCGACCGGTGAGCAATATGCTGCGTCCTGGATGCATGCCGGGGCGGTGCGGGTTGATGGCGAAAAGATGTCCAAGTCCCTTGGTAACTTTTTTACCATCCGTGAGGTACTGGAAAAATATCACCCCGAGGTAGTGCGCTATCTGCTGGTATCCAGTCATTACCGCAGCGCGATTAACTATTCCGAAGACAACCTCAAGGAAGCCAAAGGCGCGCTGGAGCGCTTCTATCATGCGCTCAAAGGGCTGCCACAGGCTGAGCCTAAAGGTGGCGAAGTGCTTGCCGCGCGCTTTGCCGCAGCCATGGATGATGACTTCAACACCCCAGAGGCCTGTGCCGTGCTGTTCGATATGGTGCGCGAAGTCAATCGTCTCAAAGAGTCGGATCTAGGGGCTGCTGCATCCTTGGCGGCACGTGTGCAACAACTGGCTGACGTACTGGGCGTCTTGCAGCTCGAGCCCGATGCCTTTCTGCAGGCCGGTGCTGCCGGGAAGATCGACTCAGCCGGAGTGGAGGCACTGATTCAGGCTCGTTTGCAGGCGCGTGCCGACAAGAACTGGGCAGAGTCTGACCGTATTCGCGACGAACTCACAGCCATGGGCGTGGTATTGGAAGACGGTAAGGGCGGTACAACCTGGCGGCTGGCTGAATAGTCATGCCGCATAGCATGACGGACCTCAAGGGGCGTGTAGCCCTGGTGACCGGTGCCGGTAGTCCCGACGGCATCGGTTTTGCCACGGCAAAGATGTTTCACGCGGCCGGTGCCAAGGTGGTGCTGACCTCGACCACCAACCGGATCTTCCAGCGCCAGAATGAGCTTGATCCAGAACGGCAGCACAGCCTGGCGTTTGTCGCGGATCTCACCCATCCTGAGCAAGCTGCAGAGCTGATAGATAAGGTTATGGAGCGCTTTGGCCAAGTTGATATTCTGGTCAACAATGCCGGTATGATTCAATCCGGAATTGATGCCCCCGTGGGTGAACTATTCCACAAAATGCCATTTCAGCACTGGCAGCGCGAGATCGATCTTAATCTCAATACCTGCGTGCATATCAGCCAACTGGTACTGCAGCACATGTTGCAGGCTGGCTTTGGGCGCGTGATCAATATTGCTTCGGTCACCGGCCCCCTGGTTACTTTTCCCGGGACGGCAGGCTATAGCGCCGCCAAATCTGCCATGGTGGGTTTAACCCGCTCCATCGCACATGAGGTGGCCGGTCAGGGGATTACGGTTAACGCGATTGCGCCCGGCTGGATTGAAACACCGTCCAGCTTGCCAGCAGAACTGGACGCAGGTCGACGGACACCGGTAGGGCGCCCCGGCCGGCCTGAAGAAGTGGCTCGGGTAGCGCTTTTTCTTGCCAGTGAGGGGTGTAGCTATCTGACCGGGCAAATGCTGGTCGTCGATGGCGGAAACTCGCTGCAGGAAATGAAGGGCTGAAAAGCCTTTGGTGCCACGTGTAAAAAGACGCAGATCCGCAGCACAGGTCTGCGTCTTTACCGCCTTGAATACCCTATATCAGAACTGATTTTCTCCTTCACCTCAGGTTAATTATTTGCCTTGAGCTCTGCCTCCTCGCTCGCGTCGCGCTGCGCCACATGATTCTAGGTCAACCTCACTGCGGCACCTGACAGCATCAAGTATCGCGATCAGATTAATGGTTGCCATCAAGCCACTGGACGCATCAGCGGCGTTGAATACCAGGTCAAAAGACACTGTCAGGAAGAGAAAATGCTACCCGCGCAAGGCGACTTGAATAAGCCAGGAAAAGCGCATTTAAAATATAGATTACTACGCCCATCAAAGCCCCAAGCGCAAGTGATGCTCATCGAAGCATTTAGCCAAGGTAGGTGGAGGCAGAAAGACAATGTGCCAGCAACAGGCGAAATTAAACGGCTTGTGTTTCATTTCGCCTGAGCAGAGGATAGGACAGAGCATATAAAGAGTGGTGGCGCGCGCTACCCCCTATAAAAACGATTGCACCAGCTTCCCTCGAGGTGACCTATGACTGCACTACAGCCGGAAGGTTTGAGCATCCAGCCCCGCCGTATCGATTTTGCCCTACCTGACGTCTTGCCCCGTCACTGGCACGGTGCGGATGCGTTCAAAACCCATTTTTTCAATTCAATGTCGATCCTCTTCCCTGATGGTGAACGGTTCTTCATTGATTCCGTGCGTCACTATCGACCGCAAATTCACGACCCAGAACAACTCGCGCTGATCAAGGGCTTTATTGGGCAAGAAGGTCATCACAGTCACGAGCATATTGAATATAACCGGCGTCTCAGTGATCTTGGGTATGACGTAGAGAAGCTGACGCGGCCAGTACAGCATCGCATTCGTTATGCCAATAAGCACTTCAGCCCTGAGCGCCGTTTAGCCGCGACCGTCGCCATGGAGCATTTTACCGCCATCATGGCCGACGCTGTGCTCCGTGACCGGGGGTGGTTTGATGGCGCTATTGAGCCGATGCAGCGTATTTGGCGTTGGCACGCGCTGGAAGAAACCGAGCACAAGGCGGTAGCCTTTGATGTTTATATGCAAGTCTGCGGTGATCGCAAGTTACTCCGTGCTGCGATGCGGCAATCCACTTTCTTTTTCCTCAAGGATGTTACCCGAGGCATGTGGCACATGCTCCGACGTGACGGCGAACTCAGCAATATAACCATGTGGCGACAGGGGATGCGCTGGCTGTGGGGGAAGGGGGGCTTTTTCTCCAGTCTCTGGGGCGCTTATCGTGATTTTTACCGTGAGGACTTTCATCCTTGGCAGCACGACAACCAGCGATTGATGCGCCAGTGCCAGCAAGAATTCACTGTTAACGAGACACCTGCATCAATCTGAGGCAAATGGGACTTTTGTCGTATTACAATTGCTCTTGGGCTATGATATTCGCCATTTCGCCGATGAGGAGTCTTTATGTCCATCCCTTTGTACATACCCAAAGAGACCCGAGAGCATGAAAAGCGCGTTGCGCTAGTGCCTTCTGTGGCCGCCAAGCTACAGAAGCTAGGGCTCGATATAAGCATAGAAGCCGGCGCCGGCAGCGCCGCACGCATCCCCGATAGCGCCTACACCGAAGCAGGGGTAACCCTGGGGTCAGCCGAGGGCAAGCAGCTGTTTTTCCGCGTTCAGCCGCCGACTGTTGAGGAAGTGGCGCAGATGCCCGAAGGCGCTGTGCTATGCAGCTTTATCTATGCCCAACGCGAGCCTGCGGTCGTCAAGGCACTGCAGGAGCGAAAAATCACCTGCTTCGCTATGGAACTTATTCCACGCATCACTCGCGCTCAAGCCATGGACGCACTTTCGTCTCAAGCAGCCCTCGCCGGTTATTACGCAGCCTTGTTAGCGGCCACTCACTTGCATCGAATCTTGCCCATGATGACCACGGCCGTCGGCTCGTTACGTCCGGCGCGGATTCTGGTCATGGGCGCTGGCGTTGCTGGCCTGCAGGCACTGGCGACCGCCAAGCGTTTGGGTGCGATGATCGAAGGCTACGATGTACGCCCTGAAGTCAAAGAGCAGGTGCAGTCTGTAGGTGGCAAGTTCGTCGATACCGGCGTCAATGCAGTGGGTGAGGGCGGCTATGCCCGCGAATTGACCGATGAGGAAAAAGAGCAAGTCGACGCGGTTCTGACTCGCCATATTCAGCAGGCCGATGCGGTTATCACCACGGCGTCCATTCCAGGTAAACCGAGCCCGAAGATTCTCAGTGAAGCTCAGATCATGGGAATGAAGGACGGTTCTGTCATCATCGACCTAGCTGCAGAAGGCGGCGGTAATACCCCGCTGACCAAACCCGGTGAAACCGTGGAAGTGGGGCCTGCGACTATCGTCGCGCCGCTTAACATTGCCAGCCACCTGGCGGAGCACGCCTCTGAACTCTACTCACGTAACCTGCTTAGTCTCGTTACCCTGATGATTGATGAAGGCGAGCTTAAGTTGGACTGGGAAGACGAGGTGCTGGCCAAAAGCGTCCTCACCCACGACGGCGATATTCGCAATGCCGCAGCCCGTGAAGCGGTCGAGAACCAGACACAAGGAGCTCTCTAATGGAAATTACTACCACCATTACCGGCTTTGTTGCCCTCTATATCTTTTTGCTGGCTGCCTTTGCCGGCTATGAAATCATCGGCCGTGTGCCAGCGATTCTGCACACGCCGCTCATGTCCGGCTCCAATTTCGTGCACGGCATTGTTGTCGTCGGCGCTATGTGGGCTCTGCTGAATGCGGGTACTACGCTGGAACAGGTCATCGGCTTTGTTGGTGTACTGCTAGGCGCTGGCAATGCGGCCGGGGGCTATGTGGTTACCGAACGCATGCTGGAAATGTTCAAACCCAGCAGCAAGGCTGCATCTTCAGCAGATGACAAGGAGTAAGCCATGTTTAGCGCTTTTTTGATTGATGCGGCCTACTTTATTGCGGCCTTTCTGTTTCTCTACGGTCTTAAGCGGATGGCCAGCCCGGTTACTGCACGTTCGGGTATTGTTATCGCCGGCGGCGGCATGGTGCTGGCTGTGGCGGCGGCCTTCCTGTACGGCTTTGACGTAAGCCCCCGTGCACAGCCCCATCTGGGTACTAACCTGCTGTTGTTGGTTATCGCTCTGGGTATCGGTGTCTCCTGGGCCTGGTATAGCGGCAAGCGCGTAGCGATGACCGATATGCCACAGATGGTGGCGCTCTATAACGGCATGGGTGGTGGTGCTGCGGCGGCGATTGCGGCGAGCGAGCTGTTCTCCGGTAATGCGTTGGCGCATGGCCCTGTAGTTACCCTGCTAGCGGTGCTGGGCGGCTTGATCGGCGCAGTTGCCTTGTCAGGCTCCTTGATTGCCTGGGCCAAGCTTGACGGTCGCATGAACAAGACCTGGCGGCTACCGAACCAGCAGTACGTGAATCTGGGGCTGTTTTGCGGTGCATTAGCGATCGGTGCAGCGGTTGTGGTCATGGGGCTGATGGATGTCGCTCAGGCGCCCGTCATTGTGGTTGCGCTCTTCTTCATTATCGCGCTCGCTCTGGGTGTTTTGTTGACGACGCCGATTGGCGGCGCGGATATGCCGGTGGTGATTTCGCTGTACAACGCCTTTACTGGTCTGGCAGTTGCCTTTGAAGGCTTTGTGCTGCAGAACCCGGCAATGATCATTGCGGGCACCGTGGTTGGGTCCGCAGGCACGCTGCTCACGCTGATGATGGCCAAAGCTATGAACCGCCAGGTCAGTAACGTTATTTTCAGTGACTTTGGTTCTGATGATGGCGGAGAAGAGAGTGATATCGAAGGCAGTATGAAGGCCGCCGATGCATCTGATGCAGCTATCGCCATGTTCTATGCCAGTAAGGTCATTATCGTACCCGGTTACGGTCTGGCCGTTGCGCAGGCGCAGCACAAGCTCTATGAGTTTGTGAAGCTGTTGCAGAAGCAGGGCGTTGAGGTCAGCTTTGCCATTCACCCGGTAGCCGGTCGGATGCCTGGGCATATGAATGTGCTGCTGGCCGAGGCAGGCGTACCCTACGACATCATCTATGACCTGGAAGACATCAACGAGGACTTCCCGCAGGCAGACGTTGCTGTTGTGCTGGGGGCGAATGACGTAGTCAACCCGGCAGCGCGCACACGTAAATCCAGCCCGATCTATGGTATGCCTATATTGAACGTTGATCAGGCGCGCCAGGCTTATGTCGTCAAGCGCGGTCAAGGTAAGGGTTACTCCGGCGTAGAGAACGAGCTGTTCTACGCGGAAAATACCTCTATGGTTTACGGCGACGCGCAAAAGGTCATGATGCAGATGATCGAAGCCGTCAAGTCGCTGGGTTAAGCCCAGGCTTCAAGCCACAAGCAGTAAGTAGTACGCAAATAAAAACCCCGGCGCATGCCGGGGTTTTTAGCTTTTAACGCCTCACTTGCCGCATAGAGCTTGTCGCTTGCGGCTAGGAGCGAAGCGACTACTTGGCGTAATAACCGAAGATAGACTTTATCTCGAGGAAGTCTTCAAAACCGTAATGCCCCCACTCGCGACCGTTGCCAGACTCCTTGTAACCACCAAAAGGAGCCTTGTTATCTAGCGCCGCGCCATTGAGGTGAACCATGCCGGTGCGGATGCGTCGAGCCACCTTACGGGCGTGCTCCAGATCGCCGGAGGATACGTAACCAGACAGCCCGTAGTTGGTATCGTTGGCAATGCGCACAGCGTCGTCTTCGTCTTCGTAGCCAATGATCGACAGCACGGGGCCGAAGATCTCTTCGCGCGCAATGCTCATTTCATTGTTCACGTGGCTGAAGATGGTAGGTTTGACGTAGTAGCCTTTGTCCAGCCCCTCTGGCCGACCGGGACCACCGGCAACTACCTTGGCGCCTTCTTCGATACCAGCCGTGATCAAGTCCTGAATCTTGTTCCACTGGGCTTTGGAGACCACTGGGCCAATCACCGTATCATCCGCGTTTGGATCACCCGCTTTAACCTTGGCAACGACGGCCTGAGCGATAGCGGCAACTTCGTCCATACGCGCGTTAGGTACCAGCATACGGGTAGGGGCGTTACAGGATTGGCCGCTGTTGTTCATGCAGGACATGACGCCATGGGCGACCATTTTCTCGAAATTCACATCATCCAGCAGGATGTTCGCAGACTTTCCGCCCAACTCGAGTGCGACACGCTTGATGGTCTGCGCGCCATTCTGCATGACTTGACGACCCGCGCCAGTAGAACCGGTGAAGGACATCATATCGATATCCGGATGCGCAGACATGGCAGCACCCACAGTAGGGCCGTCACCATTGACCAGGTTGAATACGCCCGGTGGCACGCCAGCTTCATCAAGGATTTCGGCGAGCAGGAGAGCCGATAGCGGTGCTACTTCAGAAGGCTTTAGCACCATGGTGCAGCCAGTAGCCAAGGCCGGTGCAATCTTGCAGGTCAACTGGTTCATTGGCCAGTTCCAGGGCGTGATCAAGCCGCAAACGCCGATCGGTTCTTTCACAACCTGGGTGTTACCGATCTGTTCTTCGAATTCAAATTCTTTCAGCGCGTCCAGAGCTGCCGCAAAGTGGCCAAGGCCGGATGGAGCCTGTGCCATTTTGGCCAGCTTGGCAGGGGCACCCATTTCGATTGAGATGGCGTCTGCCACTTCGCCCATGCGTTTCTTGAATACACCCATTACCCGCTCCAGCAAAGCAATGCGCTCTTCGCGACTAGTGTTGGAGTAGGATTCAAACGCATTTCTGGCGGCAGCGACAGCCAGGTCGACATCTTCCTTGTTACCCAAGGCGATCGCGGCGACGGCTTCTTCGGTGGCGGGGTTAATCACGTCCAGAGTGGTGTCGCCCTTGGGTTCGACCCACTTACCGTTGATATAGAACTGCTTGTGATGGCTCATTCTGATGTAGCTCCTTGTTATAGGGGTGCAAAACGTTCAAACCATAGCATTCTCTCTGCCCATGCTTGAATGCTTTTGTGTTGAATCAGTGTAACTTTTGCCAGGCTATTTCGCTTTCGGTGGTCTTGGCGAGGCTTTATAATGGCTTTCGACCGGTCGGCTTAATACTTGACTGTTTTGCTTGGATATTGCATAGTGATTCGCAGATTTCAACCGCTCGAGAGCGCCTATGCGACTGACCACCAAGGGTCGTTACGCCGTGACAGCCATGCTTGATCTGGCTCTACACGAAGACCAAGGACCTATTACCCTCGCTGATATTTCACTACGCCAGGGTGTCTCTATCTCTTATCTTGAACAGCTGTTTGCCAAGCTTCGCCGCAGCAAGCTGGTCGAGAGCGTGAGAGGTCCTGGTGGTGGTTATCGTTTGTCTGGCGGTCCTGCAGCTATCAGCGTGGCGCAGATAGTCGAGGCAGTTAATGACTCGATGGACGCGACGCGCTGCCTTGGTAAAGGCGATTGCCAGCACGGCGAAGTTTGCCTTACCCATCATTTGTGGTCGGACCTCAGTGCCCGGCTGCGTCAGTTTCTGAACGGCATTACGCTGGCTGACCTAGTCTCCCGCGATGATATCCAGCGTGTTAAAACGCGTCAGGATGGCTGTTCTGTATCAGCTCGACAGGCGGTAAACGAGCTGGAACGCATTATCTAAAGAGGCCGCAGAGCCTTCCATCGACGCATGGCCGCCCCGGCGATGCAATGCCTGAACTTAGAAGTGGCTGCCCGGTTAGTGAGGGCGGCAGGATTGAGGTGATACCGTGACTGAACAAGTCGAAAGCCTGATCAAGAAAGATTACGCGGCCGGATTTCATTCCGCCATCGAATCGGAGACGCTGCCACCAGGTCTGAACGAAGATGTCGTCCGCTTTATTTCTGCCAAAAAAGAAGAGCCGGAGTGGTTGTTGGACTGGCGTCTAAAGGCGTTCCGCGCCTGGCAGGAAATGGAAGAGCCTACCTGGGCCCACGTACACTATCCGGAAATCGACTTCCAGACCATATCCTTTTATTCCGCGCCAAAAAGCATGGATAGCAAGCCGAAGAGCCTCGACGAAGTTGATCCTGAGTTGCTGGCAACCTACGAGAAGCTGGGTATCCCGCTGCATGAGCAGGAAATGCTCGCAGGTGTTGCGGTTGATGCGGTTTTCGATTCGGTGTCGGTCGTTACTACGTTCCGCGAAAAGCTGTACGAGGCAGGTGTTATCTTCTGTCCGATCAGCGAGGCTGTACACAAGTATCCTGATCTGCTGAAAAAGTATCTCGGCAGCGTTGTGCCACAGAAAGACAATTACTATGCCGCGCTCAACTCGGCGGTATTCTC
The DNA here is from genome assembly GCF_003797945.1 of Pseudomonas neustonica. Taxonomy (GTDB): domain Bacteria; phylum Pseudomonadota; class Gammaproteobacteria; order Pseudomonadales; family Pseudomonadaceae; genus Halopseudomonas; species Halopseudomonas neustonica. Next base: position 139,955 of record NZ_RKKU01000008.1, on the reverse strand, counting down.
TGATGGCTCTTTCGTCTATATCCCCAAGGGCGTGCGATGCCCAATGGAGCTGTCTACCTACTTCCGCATCAACGAGATGAACACCGGGCAGTTCGAGCGCACGTTGATTGTGGCTGATGAAGGGTCCTACGTCAGTTATCTGGAAGGTTGCACCGCGCCCATGCGTGACGAAAACCAACTGCACGCAGCGGTGGTCGAGCTGGTCGCGCTGGATGATGCGCAGATCAAATACTCTACTGTGCAAAACTGGTATCCGGGCAATGCTGAAGGCAAGGGTGGTATCTATAACTTTGTCACCAAGCGCGGTATTGCACATACCAATGCCAAGATTTCCTGGACGCAGGTCGAAACCGGTTCTGCAGTTACCTGGAAATACCCCAGCTGCATCCTCAAGGGTGACAACAGCGTAGGGGAGTTCTATTCGGTTGCGCTGACCAACAACTTCCAGCAGGCCGACACTGGCACCAAGATGATTCACTTGGGCAAGAATACGCGCTCGACCATTATTGCCAAGGGTATTTCTGCTGGCCGCAGCGACAGCGCATATCGCGGCTTGGTGCGGATAAACCCAGGCGCTGAAGGCGCGCGTAATTACACCCAGTGCGACTCGCTATTAATTGGCGATCGCTGTGGCGCGCACACCTTCCCCTATATCGAAAGCAAGAATCCCACTGGCGTAGTAGAGCATGAAGCTACGACGTCCAAGGTCAGCGACGATCAACTATTCCTTTGTCAGCAGCGCGGCCTGGATGCGGAAAAAGCCGTATCCATGATTGTGAACGGCTTTTGCCGCGAGGTATTCAAAGAGTTGCCGATGGAGTTCGCGGTTGAAGCCGGCAAGCTACTTGAAGTCAGCCTCGAAGGCTCAGTCGGCTAAGGGCTTACGCACCTACATCGTAGTAGCGGAGCAGAGCCGAAGGACTAACAGTTAAAGTAATTTATTAGGCATAAGATATGTTAAAAATCAGTGACTTGTACGGCAAAGTTGAAGAGAAAGACATCCTTAAAGGTCTGTCTATTGACGTCAAGCCGGGCGAGGTTCATGCCATCATGGGGCCGAATGGCTCGGGCAAAAGTACCCTCGGTAACGTCCTTTCCGGGCGTCCGGGCTATGAGGCGACTGCTGGCAGCGTCACCTTCAAGGGCCGTAATCTATTCGATATGGACACTGAAGAGCGTGCCCGTGAAGGGCTGTTTCTCGCCTTTCAGTATCCGGTTGAGATTCCCGGTGTCAGCAACATGGAGTTCCTCAAGGCGGCGGTAGATGCCAAACGCAAACACCATGGTCAGTCTGATCTGTCGTCCGTCGACTTTCTTAAACTGGCTCGCGAGACCTGCAAACGCGTCAACCTGGATGCCAGCTTTCTCAAGCGTGGCGTCAATGAAGGCTTCTCCGGTGGCGAAAAGAAACGCAACGAAATCATGCAAATGATGCTGCTTGAGCCCGATCTTTGTATTCTCGATGAAACCGATTCGGGCCTGGATATCGACGCTCTGCAGGTAGTCGCCGATGGCGTAAACGCCATGCGCGATGGTAATCGCAGCTTTTTGGTAGTGACTCACTACCAGCGCTTGCTGGATTACATCATCCCAGATTATGTTCACGTGCTGGCCGGTGGCCGCATCGTCAAGTCCGGCGACAAGAGCCTGGCACTCGAGCTGGAAGCTAAGGGCTACGGCTGGTTGGAAAACGAGGTTGCCTGAAGACATGACAGATTTTCAACAAAGTGCACTGCAACTCGCTGACAAACAGCAGGCTGCGGCCTGGCTGCAGCCACTGCGCGAGCAGGGCGCGTCCAAGTGGTCGGCGGCAAGCTGGCCGGGGCGCAAGACGGAAGCGTGGAAATACATTTCGCTTGCACCCTTGCAGCAACAGAATGAGCTGCGTTGGGGCGGTGAGGCCGATGACAGCGCCATTGATGCAGTAGAGCAGGTTGAGCTTGACGCGACCTGCCTCGTATTCGTCAATGGGCGCTTCAACGCGGCACGATCCAGTAGCTTGCCCGCAGGCGTCATTCGTTTTGTCGACGCGGACGCCGCCCAGCAAGACATGATCCAGCAGCATCTTGGCCAAGTCGTGGATAGCGAACGACACCTCTTTGCTGCGTTGAGCAATGCCTGGATCGAGGACGGTATTCTGCTGCACGTCGCGCGTAATCAGAAACTGGAGAAGCCGCTCTACATCCTCAATGTTGCTACCCCGGAAGCCAGTGCGGCTGTTGCCAGCCAGCGCTTACTCGTGGTCCTTGAGGAGGGCAGTGAAGCTGAGGTCATCGAGCACTTTGCCTCGGATGCACGGGAGCAGAACGGTTTTGTCAACAGCCTCACCGAGGTGGTGGTTGGCGCCAATGCCCGCTTGCAGCACTACCGTATCAATCTGGAAGAAGAGAATCTGCTGCATGTCGGTGGTGTACATGTCGACTTGCACCGTGATGCCCGCTTCCATGGCTTTACACTGGCTCAGGGCAGCCGCCTGAAGCGCATCGACTACCAACTGAACATGCGCGGCGAAGGCGCCCACATGGACCTGAATGGTGTCTATTTACCACGTAACAAGCAGGTAATTGACTACCACACCAACGTTGAGCACTGCGTTCCACATTGCACCAGCAATGAGGTCTTCCGCGGCATCATTGGCGACTCGGCAAAAGCGGTTTTCAACGGTCGGATTCATATTCATCCGAAGGCCCAGAAGACGCTGGCCGAGCTGAGCAACAAAAACCTGCTGACGTCACGCACCGCAGAGATCAATACCAAGCCAGAACTGGAAATCTATGCTGATGATGTGCGTTGTGCCCACGGTGCAACCATCGCCCAGCTAGATGAAACATCGCTGTTTTATCTGCAAAGCCGCGGTATCTCCGCCGCTGATGCAACCAGCATGCTGAGCTTCGGTTTTATCAATGAGTTGCTCAATCAGGTTCCTGAGCAGGCGATTCAGGACTACCTCAGACCGCGTCTGGCGTCCCTATTCGGTAAGGGCGATGAGGCGCTAGGGCGGTTAAGCTATGAGTAATCAGAGCAACACTGCGACCTTTGACGCAGAGCGTGTACGTGCCGACTTCCCGATTTTACATCAGGACGTCAACGGACATCCGCTGGTGTATCTAGACAATGCGGCAACCACGCAGAAGCCACGCGCCGTCATTCAGGCCATCGTCGATTACTACGAGCAAGACAACAGTAACGTTCACCGCGGTGCTCACGCGCTGGCTGATCGGGCAACCGAAAAGTTTGAGGGCGCACGGGTAAAGGTGGCAGGCTTCATTAACGCAGCCGAACCACGGCAGATTATCTGGACCCGCGGTACCACCGAGGGCATTAACCTGGTTGCAAGCAGCTGGGGGCGCGCCAATCTATCGTCTGGAGACCGCATACTGGTCTCGGCGATGGAACATCACTCCAATATCGTACCGTGGCAGTTAATCGCTGCCGAGAAAGGCGCGGTGGTCGAGTCGATTCCGGTCAATGCAGAGGGTGCGATAGATCTGGCCGCGTTTGAATCCATGCTCGATGATCGGGTAAAAATGGTCGCCTGCGGTCATGTTTCCAATGCGTTTGGTACGGTGAATCCGGTTCAGGATATCGCGCGCCTGGCACAAGGTGTTGGCGCGCTGACCCTGATAGACGGCGCGCAGGCGGTGGGTCATTGGCCTGTTGATGTGCAGGCACTGGACTGCGATTTCTATGTCTTTTCAGCACATAAGCTCTTTGGTCCTACCGGCCTGGGCGTGCTGTATGGCAAGACCGCACTGCTGGAAGCCATGCCGCCGTACCAGAGCGGTGGCGAGATGATCGAGTCAGTCAGCTTTGACGGCACCACCTTTAACCAACTGCCCTATAAGTTTGAGGCGGGCACACCGGATATCGCCGGGGTCATAGGTCTGGGCGCGGCAATCGATTATGTTCAAGGCTTGGACCGCGACGGTGCTGCCAAGCACGAAGCCGCCTTACTTGCCTATGCTGAAGAGCGCGCCAAGGCAACACCTGGTATCCGTCTGGTGGGAACTGCCGCGAATAAGACCAGCGTCATGAGCTTTCTGCTGGAAGGTGCGCATCCCAATGATGTTGGCCTGTTACTGGACCAGCAGGGCGTTGCTGTCCGTACCGGCAATCATTGCGCGCAGCCGATCATGGAGCAGTTTGGTATTCCTGGCACCGTACGTGCGAGTTTTAGTTTCTACAACACCCGAGCAGACGTTGATCGCTTGTTCGAGGCGTTGGACAAGGCAAGGCAATTCCTGGTTTAGGAGTGCATGAAATGAGCGTTGAATCTTTCGACCCAAGCAGTCAGGTAGTAACGGTAAGCCCTGCTGCCTTGGCGCACTTTCGCCGTCAGCTCAGCGCTGCGCAGGGTAAATCTGTGCGGCTGAGCGTCAAGAAAAGCGGCTGTACCGGCTTTATGTACGCAATCGATCTGGTTGAACAGGCGGGTGCCAGTGACCTGCATTACCAACTGGATGAACAAGTTGAGCTGCTGGTCGATAGCGCTAGTCTGCAGGTGCTTTCGGGTACTCAAATCGATCTGGTACGTGAAGGCGTCAACCAGCAAATAAAGTTCATCAACCCCAACGTCAAAGACGAATGCGGGTGTGGTGAAAGCTTCAGTGTTAACTAGGGTAGGGCGCTGATCAGTATGGAAAGACGTATGGTAGTAGCGCAGGCTGATTGTCCTGCGCGGCGCGTACCGGATGGTACGCCGCTGACCATCCCGAAAGACACTTTCGTCACTATCACCCAGTCGCTGGGTGGCAATTATACCGTTACCTATCATGGTCAAATGGTGCGTGTGGATGGCACTGATGCAGCTGCGTTGGGTCTTGAGCCTGAGCTGCTCTCATTCCCGGAACCGACCGATGACAACATCAGTGAAGATCAGGTATGGGAAGCACTTAAAACGGTCTACGACCCCGAGATTCCTGTTGACCTGGTCAACCTCGGTTTGATCTATTCGCTGGCGATTGACCAGGCAAAGAAGGCGGTCACTATCACCATGACCCTCACTGCGCCCGGATGTGGCATGGGACCGGTGCTGGTTGGTGATGTAGAGTACCGTGTGCTTCTGGTGCCAAATGTTGCGACGGTCAACGTGGAGCTGGTTTTTGATCCGCCTTGGCAGCGCGAGATGATGAGCGAGGAAGCTCAACTAGAAACCGGCATGTTTTTCTAAGCATCAGCCGGCCGCTTAGTCAGTTGCCAGCGCCGCAGCCACTGACTGTCTTGATACACGGATACTTCGAAGGCCTCGCATATGAGCCGATTTGGCACTGAGATAACCAGCGACGACATTGTTGATACCCTGTCGTTCTTCGATAACTGGGAAGATCGCTACAAGTACATCATTGACCTGGGCAAAGAACTGCCACCGCTCAATGATGAGAGCCGCAACGAAACCAATCTGGTACGTGGCTGCCAGAGCCAGGTCTGGCTGGTCAGCGAGGCGCGGGACGGGAAACTTTTTTTTGAAGCCGACAGCGATGCCTTTATCGTCAAGGGTTTGTTAGCCGTCGTGCTGGCAGCCTACAACGGTAAAACCCCTGAACAGGTAACCGCGTTTGATGTTGAAGGCTATTTCAGCGCGCTAAACCTGCTCAAGCACCTGAGTGTTACTCGAGGAAATGGGCTCCGAGCGATGGTTAAGCGTATTCAAGATACTGCCGCCGCTAACTAATAAGGCATATTGGCTCTGGTGTAGGGCATAAGTGCCGCTCTGCGACTAGGGTCTTGGCATTTCGTGATTCAATCGCTACTGTTTATCGCCACTTTCGCGGCGTTATAGCGAGGCGATAAAAATACAGATATATCAATTAAGCCGAGCTGCGCGGCTCAACTTATCGCTACTTTGCAGATAGAAACTACAATAATAATAAGTTATTCAAGGTAACGCGCGATGTCAGGTTTTTGGGCAAGGCTGAAAGGAGACTTTCAGCTTTCGATCGTAACGCTGGTCGGGATTTGCTCCGTTTTGGGGGTGACGCCCTATGCGGTTTACCGCCTGCATGAGCGCAATTGGATCGTTGGCTTAACTGATACCTTCCTGGTTTTAGGTTCCGCTTTTGCGGTTGTATACGCTTGGCGTACTGACAATACCGTTGGCCCCGGCCGTTTTCTTGCGATTATCTATTCTATCGGTGGCTTTCTGGTCACCATCAAGCTGGGTATCAACGGGCTGTTCTGGCTATATTGCTTGGTGCTATTCAATTTCTTCGTCGTGCCCCCCGTTCAAAGTCTGCTAGCCACCTTGTCCATTCTCGTAGCAGTTTGTGTCTACGGCTGGCTGTTCCCGAAGGATGTATTTGAAAGCCATTACCAGATGATGTCGTTTGTGGTGACGTACTCACTCGCCAGCCTGTTCGCGTTTGTGTTTGCCTATCGCGGCCGCTTTCAGCGCAAACAGTTAGCGCTGCTTGCCACTCTGGACCCTCTCACTGGCATTGGTAATCGCAGAACGATGGATGACGAACTCGATATCGCGATTGCCGATAGTCGGCGTTACGGCATGAGCTTTGGCCTTTTGGTGCTGGATCTGGATCACTTCAAAAAGGTTAATGATCGCTACGGTCACAACGTGGGCGACCGCGTGCTGATGGACTTTGTTAGCATTATAAAGAACGCCAGCCGGGCGTCCGACCGAGCTTTTCGTTTAGGCGGAGAAGAGTTTGTGCTGCTGCTGCCCAAGGTGGATAAGCATGCTTTGGCCGGTGCCGCAAAGCACATTCAGCGAAGTGTAGCTGAGCAGCTTCGCTCTCCAGGTGGTGCCGTTACCGTATCCATTGGCGGTTGTATCCTGGAGCACCATGACAGCCGTGAGGCCTGGCTGCGCGACGCCGATATTTGTCTCTATCTGGCCAAGGACTCAGGTCGCAACTGCTCTATAATCAGAGGCTTGCATATGAATGAGGCTGATTGACCGGTGGCACCAAGCAGGTTTTTTGTTGTCTTAAGTCCGGTATGTATTGATTAACCCGCCTCAGGGGAGCTTCCTTGCTGCAACAACAGATATCAGGCTAGAGAAAAGTGTCTCTTTCTTGTAAGTTTGTCTTATATGTCTCATTCTGTTGGCGGATTCTATTTTTACCCTTACACCGGGGTTGTTGCTTATCGACAACCAGAGCGAGGTAAGTACTATGGAACATCAATATAGCGATAAAGCCTTTTGGCAAAAGCTGGCACTGTACGCAAAATCCGCTGGCCGCGAGGTTGTAGAGAAAGCACTTTGTCTTTACTACGCAGCACTTCGTCCAGAGACGCCAGGGTGGGCAAAAGCCGTTATCATCAGCGTACTGGCTTACTTCATCGCGCCACTGGATGCCTTACCTGACTTTACGCCATTTGTCGGCTTTACCGATGATCTGGGTGTATTCGCCGGTGCCCTGGCGATGGTTGCCATGTATATCGACGACGACGTCAAGACGAACGCTGCGGCAACTGCAGAGCGCTGGTTTGGTATGACGCAAACGCCCGAGCCTGTAAGCCGTTAAGCGGGGAGGCGTGCATGTGACGCCAGGGATATGTGCGCAAAGCGGTGCGAAGTAAGCTCCAGTAAAGAAAAAGCCGGATTGGGTTTACGCCCAGTCCGGCTTTTTTATTCACGTGGCAAAAGATTAACGCTTGGCGATAATCCATACGGCGTGAACAATTCCTGGTATATAGCCGCAGATGGTCAGCAACACATTCAACCAGAAGGCGCCGCCAAAGCCTACTTGAAGAAATACGCCCAACGGTGGCAAGAGTATGGCGATAAGAACGCGAATAAGATCCATGGCATTGAGTCCTAGCATTGATTAATGAAAGTCATCTGCTTACTCTGACCCCTCTATCTCACCTTTGTTCATCAGTACACATCAGCTACCAATCACGCCACCGTCTTCACGGGTAATAAGTACGGTAGTCGACCGAGGCCGGGAACGCCCATCACTCGCGGGATAACTGATACCTGGGTGCTGTACATTTACCCACATCGCTGTCTCGTCGGGCGACCAGGTAATACCCGTAATTTCGGCGCCCCAAGGGCCTACCAAAAAACGACGCACTTCTTTGCTGGCGGGATCAGCACAGAGCATCTGGTTGCTGCCAATCTTCTCCATGTAGGGTGCATTTTCATCTGCATCGGTAAGGATCCAGAGACGCCCGGCGCTATCAAAGGCAAGACCGTCCGGCGAAGAAAATAGATCACCGCTGATGTCGCCAATCCGATTGGCCGGGATGCTCTTTTCGGAGTTTTGACGTTCGCCAGCCAGAACAAATATATCCCACTCAAATACGAGCGCTGTTGGGTCTTGATTGGCCTCGCGCCACCGGAGTATTTGTCCGTGCACGTTCTCAGGTCTGGGGTTGGCAGTATCAACCGGGAAGGTTGTGCCGCGCTCGGTATTATTGGTCAGCGTGACATAGGCTTCGCGAGTATGCGGGTGAACCGCCACCCACTCAGGGCGGTCCATAGGCGTAGCCCCCACAGCGTCGGCCGCTCCCCGTGAGTTAAGCAATACGGCCTGCTGGTCGACAAAGCCGTTGTCTGCGGTCAACCCTGCCTCACCAAAGCGTAGGGGAAGCCAGCGGCCGCTGCCATCTGGACTGAAATGCGCAGCGTAGAGTGTGCCTGCATCCAGTATCTGGCGGTTGTGCGCCATGTCATCTGGGCGATATGCCTGCTCCGGTACGAATTTATACAGATACTCACCGCGGCTATCGTCACCGGAATAAAAGGCCATTTGGCCATCGTCACCGACAGAACATACCGCGCATTCGCGTCCGAGCCGGCCCATGGCGGTGCGCTTGGTCGGACGACTGTCTGGAGCGAAAGGGTCGAGTTCAACTACCCAGCCGAAACGATTGGGCTCATTGACATGGCCCTGGTGGGGCTGGCTGTTGTCAGGCGTGGCGTTAAACCTGGGCTCTACTGCTTCCCATGCATAATAGCGGCTGCTGCCTCCCAGACCGATGCCATAGCGTTTATGCTCTTGGCGTTTGGCGTAATCCTGCTCATCCCGATTGACGAAGTAGTTGTGGAAGTTCTCTTCACACGCCAGGTAGGTTCCCCAAGGGGTGACACCCATGGAGCAGTTGTTAAGCGTGCCCAATATTTCCGTGCCGGTGGGGTCGCTCTTGGTTTTCATGCGCGCATCGGCAGCCAAGGGGCCGCCAACAGCAATTGGGGTGAACCCCGTAACTCGGCGATTGAACGCGGAGTTTTCAACGCGCTGCCAATTCCCCTGCGCGTCTTTGCGTATTTCAATAACACTCAGACCATGCGCTGCCATCTCCTTGTGAACCTGATCGGCGGGGCGTCCACGGCTGCCATCTGGTTGATCGGTGAAATTCATTCCGGCGGGATGCAGTGTTGGGTTTACGTATTCATGATTGACCACCAGCAGGCCGCGCTCGTTGGGTTGCTGCGGGAAGGGGAAGAAGTGCATGCCGTCGTTATTGTCACCCGCCTGCAGCATTTGATCCTGCCAGGAGTTCGTACCATCCTCGCGCCAGGCTGCAGCTCCCTTCAGCACGGCATCACCCCAGCTGAAAAACGGTTGTGCGCGATAACCGGCGGGCACGATCACATTATCGAAAGAAGATGAGGTAATTGCAGCAACTGATTGAAAGTTAAAAGGTGATCCGCTTCTCTCTGCGGCGGACAGAGCACTGGACAACGTACTGAAGACAGCAGGAAATAGGCTGGTGATAGCCAAAGCTGCGCCACCCTTGAGCAGGTTACGACGCCCCTGGCTGACTACCTCAGTGAGGCTAGCCTGCTGGCTTGGGTTAATGATCTCATCGTCGCCTGACTCCAGCGACGCGTGAAAGGACTGATCCTGTTTCATAGTCTGCTCACTGTTCTATACGGTAGCGAAACGTGTTTCTAACACCCGGTACGGCAACGGCTTGTCCGTTGACAACTCGAGGTCGATAAACAAATTCTTTGGCGGCAGCCAGGGAGGGCCGGACGAAAATTTGCTCATCGCAAGCGCCGGGTACCACCTCGGCATTGCTGACTCGTCCATTGGTCTGCACGGTGTACTCAACCGTGCAGTCGCCTTCCAGGCTTTGACTCAGGGCGCGCCTTGGATAATCCGGTGCCGACTTGTTGAGCGGTGCATAGGCACTTATCTGAGCTTGTTCTGCAGCTGCTGCTCTGGCAGCGGCTTGCTCAGCACGCCGTTGTTCTGCGGCATACTGCTCGGCGGCAGACGCTCGGCTTGCTCGCGCGCTTCCCTCTGTTGGCGCGTGTGCTCTTCTCGTTCGCGCTCCACTTGCTGTTGTTGTACGCGTTCCTGCTCTTCGCGCTGCTCTGCCTCTTCGCGTGCCAATAGGGCGGGCTCCGGCTGAGGGGGGCGTTGGGGCACAACCTGAGGTTCTGGCGTTCTGACCGGCTCTGGCGGCGGCGCTGGGGGCAGGGCAGCCGTTTCAACGGGGGGAACTACGACCTCAGGTTCAGTAGCAGGCAGTACAACCAGTTGAGTTGTAATGGTTTTGGCCTGAGCCGCTGCGGCAGGCGGCTGTGGCTGCCAACCAAGCCAGAGTAACAGCCCCATCAGAGCGTGCAGTGCAACGGTTGCAGTTAACGGCAAGGTCCAGTGGGTTACGCTAATATCCGCTCGTCTCTCACTAGCGCAGAGCGTTTCAGACTGGGGATTATCGAGTGCCATAGTGGTGCTGCCCCCTCAAGGTGCTTCAGTAATCAAGCCAAGACTGGTTACACCGGCCTGCTGTAGCGCAGCCATACCGGTGACGACCTGGCCATAGCCCACGCCGCTGTCGGCGCGGATCATTACCTGGGTTTCCGGTTTCTCGCGGATGATGGCTGCGAGCTGGTTGGTCAGCTCGCTCAACTCGCCGGCGCTATGCTGGTAGCTATCGGTCTGTACCGTACTGCCCTCATTCCAGTGGTAGTTACCCTCCACGTCGATGGATAGCGTGACGACCGATGGATCGCTCGCCGCCAAGGTCTCGCTAGCGACTTTGGGCAACTCGATCTGCACTCCCTGGGTGAGCATGGGTGCGGTCACCATAAAGATAACCAGCAGCACCAGCATCACGTCGATATAAGGCACTACGTTCATTTCCGCTTTGGGCTTGCGTTTCAGGCGGGCAGGGCGCATCAGTTTTGCCCCGCAGCTCGGTTATATACGCGGCGGTGGAGAATGGCGCTGAATTCCTCGGCAAAGTTGTAGTACTGGCCCAACAAATGCTCGCTGCGCGAACTGAATCTGTTGTAGGCAACAACAGCAGGAATGGCGGCAAACAGGCCGATCGCGGTTGCAATCAAGGCCTCAGCGATGCCGGGCGCGACCGTCGCCAGCGTGGCCTGCTGCACCTGTGACAAACCAATAAATGAGTTCATGATGCCCCAGACGGTGCCAAACAAGCCGACGTAAGGGCTAACCGAGCCAACGGTCGCCAAAAACGGCAGATGCTGCTCTAAACGCTCTTCTTCATGGGCGATGGCAACCCGCATGGCACGCTCTACGCCCTGCATGACAGCCTCCGGCTCGCTGTGATTACGTTGATCCAGCTGCGCAAACTCGCTATATCCGGCGCGAAAGATCTGTTCGACGCCGGCTCGATCCTGACTGTTGCTGTACAGCTGCCCCAGCTCTTTGCCGGACCAGAACTGGTCTTCAAATGCCTTGATGGCGCGCTTTGCCTGGTTGAACAAGGTGCTGCGCTGGGCAATTAGAAACCAGGTAGCAACAGACGCGAGGAGCAAGATCAGCATCACGCCTTTGACCAGCAGACTGGCCTCAAGAACCAGAGACCAGATAGTGTGTGCTTCAGTAGTGGACGACATGGTTACCTCGTTAGCGAGCGCAGCAAACGCTCGCTCGACATATTGGATGGCAAAAACATTTCTATTTGGTTACAGCATGATATTCAGGGCAGGTTCAGTGCCTCGGCGATCTCATGCCAGGCGATCATTTTGAAGTTCTGATTACCTTCAGGCATGCGCTTGCGCCCGTCCTGCACAACTAACATCCCGTTCGGCCATGCACTGCCGAAAGACATTGAGCTGACCTCCAAGCCGTCCGTTTCGGATACGCCGTCGATGCCAGACTCGACATTGATACCTACCCGGAATGCACCGCGCAGTTGGTAGGGAGGCTCTGCATCCAGTACCAGATAGCTGTCATTCCCCTGGCTGGATAGCACAAGGTAAGGCTGCTCTGACTCGAAGATAGCCATGCCTTCAACATCGGCATGGAGGGGGCCGTCTACGCTGATCACCTGACTCATTTCGGTAGCTTGTTGTGGATCGCTGCTCAAACTCCACACCCCAACACCCTCTTCACCAATAAACAGGCGTTCGCGCTGGTCATCAGCCACACAGCCTTCGGGTTGAGTCGCTGTACTGAATTCACGTACCAGGCTGGCGTTAACCTGGCCTTGATCTTCTTCCATCAGATATTGGACAAAGCGACCGTCCTTATCATTGGCAATGGCATAAATGTCACCGTCTTTCCCCTTGGCCATGCAGAGGCCGTAGATTTCATTCAAAGGTACGGGGATGCGGCCCAAGCCGCGAACCTCGGCATCGCCTGACCCGATTGAAAACAGCTCCAGGCTATTGCTGTCGCGATTACTGGCAACCGCCAGGCTGACGGTTTCGCCGTTGAGCGAAAAGCCGTCACGCAGATCAACATTATTGATACGGCCAACCGGCAAATACTGCAGCTGTTGGCCATCAAGATTGTATACGCCGAGTCCACCGCGCTTATCGGTACCCAGAATTCGAGACTGGGACGCATCGCTTGGGTTGACCCAGATAGCCGGATCATCTGCAGCGTCTCCGCTGTGCGGCACTGGCAGGGTTTGCGCCTGAGCAGGTACCTCAACGATGGCTGGTTCCGACTGTGCCAGCTGGCCCGGGGCAAGCTCTGCTTGATAGAGGTGCAGGTTGGCATCATCGGCGATCAGCAGTTCAAGCACTTCACTGGTGCGTGCCGCCAGTCGTTCGGGCTTCTGCAATTCACTGGTTTTCTGTGGTGGCGCTGCCTGCCATCCTTCAGCCGTAGCCGTATAACGATGCAAGTTAGCTTTGCCATCAAGAATCACGACACCGTCTGCACTGGCAGCCAGGCCAGGAGCGTCTTTGGTCAGGCCGCCATACGGCTGGACCAGGTCGACGATGGCGCGTTCACCGTTGGTTTCAGGGTTGGCTGGATAAGCCCAAACACCGATGTCTTCTTCGTTGATAAAAAGTCGGCCCAGCTGATCATTGACTGCACATTGCTTGGCTCCAACCGGGAGGTGCAGCGTGCGCATCAGCTTGGGCGTAGCCAGCAGCCGCTCTTCATGAGCGACTAGCCATTGCTGCCCGCTGCCTTCTTCACCAACCAGGAAGAGATACAAATGGCGCTGTTGATCTGCGTAGAAGCACAGGCTCTCTACCGGGTAGGGTGTGGTCGGCAGCCAGGTGGGGGCCGAATACCCTTGCTGACCAGCGTCCCACGTAACCAGCATGGGTTGATCGCGTACGGTATCCAGCGTGGCCGTAAGCAGCCCCTGGCCGAATGGCCGAGCGTCCAGCCCGGCAAAACGGCCAGCGTAGGCCTGGCCGACCGGCTCGCCGGCACTATCCATTAACCACAACCCGTTCGGTCCCGCTGCCAGGCGGTCGGGTAATTGGTTATTGCCATCGGTGGCTAATAATACCCAGCTCTCAAACTGACCATCCTGCTTAATGGGTGTCCAGCGCTGAATCTCTAGTTCAGCAATGTCAGGGGTATTCGGGGTTGCCTCAGTTTGACGGCTAGGCTGATCAAAACAGCCATTCAAAGCAAAGCATACTGGCAAGAGTACGCCAACGATTTTGGTTGCGGCTCGCATACAGAATCTCACATCAAAAAGTGGGAAGGGCGCGCTATACACGCCCTTTGGGATCAGAAGTGGGTCAGTGACAGGCCAACTTTGTAGGTTGGGCCGTATTCTTCGTATTGGGCGTTGAAGCTACGATCGCCGGTGTAGGCGTAATAGCTCTCGTCGGTAATGTTCTGCGCTTCGACAAAGACCTGCAGCTGCTTGGTCAGGAAGTAGTGAGCACTGATATCGACGAAGAACTGGTCGTCCACATGGGTGTCATAGCGCTTATCAAGCACATTGCCGACTTCGTCCAGGTAGTCCGATTGGTAGTTGGTCGCAACGCGCAGGCTCATGCGGTCATTTTCCCAACCTAGAGTCAGGTTACCGCTGGTGTCTGACTGTCCCGGCAGGCTGATGCTGCGGCTGGTCATGTTGCCGGTATCGGGGTTGAACTGCTCGATGTCGGCGTCAGAGCGGGTAAAGGTGCCGTTAGCGCTGAGCAGCAGACCATTCCAGGGTGCTGGTAGCCATTCGAATTGCTGCGAGTAGGCCAGTTCAAGGCCGTATACATCAGCCTTGTCGCCATTGGCATAGGTCTTGGCTTCAGCAAAGGCGGCGTACTCGCCCGTGCCCGCCAGGTCCGCGGAGTAAACAAAGTTCTCGATATTCTTGTAGAACACAAAGGCCGATACGGCGCCGGCTTTGCCCATGTAGTGCTCAATGCCAAGATCAAAGTTGCTGGACTCCAGAACATCCAGCTGCGGGTTACCGAATTCCGCCTCATCGCCATCGATTACAAAGCCCGGGAATAGCTGCCCGAATGTGGGACGCACTACCGTATTGGTCCAGGCCGCACGCAACTGGCTGCTGTCATTGAGCTGATAAATGGCATGCAGACCAGGGAGCCAGTGATGATAGTCGTTGCGTTCATTGACCGCTTCAAAGGACCCATCATTAATACCGGTACCTTTCGCCTTAAGGCGGGTACCTTCGTAACGCAGGCCAGCAATGATGCGCAGATCATCAATATCGACGGTGTTCATGATGTAGGCGGCGTTAATATTCTCTTCAATGCTGAAGTCGTTGATGCGCGACTGCTCGGCGTCATAGAAGTCCGCCGGGTTCAGGCCTGCAATCAGCTGCTCCAGAGCACCAGCGTCGATTTCAGGCCCGAGTTTGCCATTGCCGTTGACGAAGTTGGCCAGGTTCAACTGATCGATGGTGAAGCCTGCGTTGGTGAGGTCTTCATAGGCCCATACTTCAAGATCATTGTCCTTGGTCCGGGTGCTGAATTTGGTGCCGAATTTGACCTGGGATGCCAAATCCTGCCAGTAATAGTCACGGGTGAGGTCGATACGAATATTCTGTTCTGTATCCGTAGTCAGCTGCTTCTCACGCTCAATTTCATCAAGAGTAAAATTACCGGCCTGATAAACGGCGTCGCTGATTTTTACATTGGGCTCGCGGCTACTGTCATAACCTGCATCGGAAAAATCGCTGTTGCCGACAAACTTTGAACCAGGAATATGCAACGGGCTATCTTCACTTGCTTCGCTGTAGCCATATTGGCTGCTGAGAGTCCAATCCCCTATGCGACGCTCGCCGCCCAAAACAAAGCTTTTAATCTCTTGGGTTTCGGAACGATCCTTAACCTCGCGGGTACCTTCAGCATCGCCGCGTTCGCCTGGCAGTTGAGCATCGGCAAACTCGATCACGTTCGCCTGGCGAGTCTCGGTATCTTTATAACGGCTGTACAGAGTGCGCAGATATAGGTCTGTGTCTTCATCTGGACGGAAATCAAAGTTGAGCCCAGCACCCAAACGCTTGCGGCTGATGTCATAGCGACGCTCTTCCAACTCTTCCAAACGCGCACCGCTGGCGTCGTCAAAATCCCAGGCACCGCCGGTTTCGACGTTATCCGAGCCAAAAGTGCGATCCTCCCAGCTCAAGGCTGCAGCGACAGCGAAGTTATCGATGCCCTGGCCAACGCTGAAGCGATTGCTGATAGCGCCGGATACCTTGGGGCTGGTCTTGCCGGTGTTGTCGTTGTAGCTGGCTTCGCTCGAAAGGCTGTAGAAAGTATCGGGATGATCAAAGCCGGAGAGACTTTCTACCTCGACTGTGCCGCCCAACGAGTTCGCATCCATATCCGGCGTTAGGGTCTTGACCACCGATAGCGACTGCACCAGCTCACTTGGCAGTACATCCAGGGCTACAGCACGTCGGTCATCTTCCGGCGCTGGCACCAGAGTGCCGTTGATAGTGACCGAGTTTAGATCGGCGCCCAGCCCGCGTACTCTGACAAAACGTCCTTCGCCCTGGTCGCGCTCGACCGAGACGCCTGGAACGCGCTGAAGCGCTTCAGCTGCGTTGTCGTCCGGTAGCTGCCCGATGGCATCCGCGTGCACCACGCTCTCTACACTGTCGGACATCCGCTGATCCTGCAGCGCCTGCTCCAATTGGGCGCCCTGGCCAATAACGTTAACCACTTCTGGCGTCGCACCGGCGGCAGATGCCTGGGCGCTGAAAGCAACAGAAAGCGCCAAGGCGGAACAGCGAAAGCCGGCGAGATATAATGATTTGCTGACTGACATGAAAAATCCTCTGCTGACAAATGGGCGTTTGCCCTGATGGGAGAGGACCTTAGGTCGGCCTTGTGTCGGTTCTGTGACAGTGAATTTGGCTGGTGAGAATTTGGGGCAAAATAAGGCCTGTTGCGGCTGCAATTGAGCTGATATCACCCCCGAAAGCCATTGATTACCTCCTGTACAGGCCCCGTCTTACGGTTTTGGTCGGCGTATTGAGGCAATTAATCATGAACCTGCGCAAATCAATATGAGCTGAAATGACCCACGCACTGAAACCTGATCGTCATATTGATCTGATGTCCTAAGCCTCATATTGCTCAAGGATGTCTTTTCGATGTACTCCATGCTCACGCTGCATAGATTCAAGTTACTTACCTTGCTGGTAATAGCTAATGCTGGCGCATTGCTCTACCTCAGCTTGGGTGAGCTGAAGCCAATGGAAATCTGGTCCTGGACTGATATAGCAGGCGAGGGTGGTTCAGCTTTACTGGTGCTGGTCTGGGCCTGGTTATTGTTGAAAGGTCGGCCGGCCGGCCGCGTGACTAATCTGCTCTTTTTTGGCCTGGCGTGCCTGTTCTGCTCTTTGTGGATGGATAGTCTGGATGAATTTATCGCACTGCCTGAAACCATGACGCTAGATCATTGGCTGGAATCGGCGCCCATGCCGATTGGCTTTATCCTGCTGACACTGGGTATCTATCACTGGCATTTTGAGCAGTTAGCGATCAGTGCACAGATGATCAATCGCGAGCGGCACTTCCGCGAACATCGACAATTCGACAAGCTGACCCCCTTGGGTGATGCACGGTACTTCCAACGGCAACTGGAGCAAGCCATGCCGGAAGCGCAGGAGCGTGCCGAACCCTTGTCTCTGGTGATGCTCGATCTGGATGACTTCAGTGCCGTCAATAACAAGCATGGCCTGCGTGAAGGCGATCGCGTATTGCAGCTGGTAAGCCAGCAAATAGTGCTGAACTTGCGTAGCCACGACCTGCTTTGCCGGTTAGCGGGAGATCGGTTCATCATCCTGCTACCTTCTACGCTGGAGGCTCAAGCTCAGGTGCTGGCACAGGAGTTATCGGATTCGCTGGCTCATCTGGCGTTGAAAACCGCAGGGCAAGGCGAGCGGATAACGCTCAAAGCGACAGCGGTTGCCTTGATGGCTCGACAGGAGGATGCCAGCTCTCTGTTAAAACGCCTCAATATTGTGATGGCGCGAGCCAAGCAAGGTCCGCAGCTGGCCAGGTCGGGCGCATGAGCAGGGTTAACTGGCTGGACTGCGAGACGCGATTTATTTCCGCCAGAGCACAGCCTGCCTACCTGATTGATCTGGCCCTGTCGCGCGGAATAGAAAGCCATCACCTGCTGAAGGGAACCGGATTGTTCTATGACGACCTGCTCAGCGGCGACCCGCACATCAGCGCGAACCAGTTTCACCGTCTGATCGATAATAGTCGCTTGTTACTGGGAGCGGACGACAGCGGCTTCCTGTATGGGCAGCAGTTACTACCCGGGCATTACGGCGCAGCGAGCAACATGCTGTGGCATGCGGACACACTACTGCAGGCGTTACAGCACCTGCAGCAATACAAGGTGCTACTGAGTCCGTTAAGTGCGCCAGTCCTGCGGATGGATGAACAGTCGGTCTACGTTTATTGGCTGGATAGCTTCAATGCCGGGAAAAATCGGCAGTTTCTCATCGAGTCCAGTATGGTAGCGGTGACTGCACTGGCGCGTCAGTTAGGCGGGCCCAATCTGCCCTGGCATTATCACCTGGCTCACTCTGAGCCGGCTTATATCGAGCAATATTGGGTGCACCTGGGGGAACATCTGCGTTTTCAAAGCCCTGTCAGCTTCATGCGAATACCGCGCGAGTTTGTCAGCAAGGCTCTACCGTCTTCAGCCGTAGTGGGGCGCATCGCCGAGCAGGAAGCAGGGCTGCAATTGTCGCAGCTGCCTGCCCCCGATAGCTTCACTGATGCGCTTTATGAGTATTTGGCGACACACATATCTAAGTTGACTGGTATGGAACAAGTCGCCGCAGACTTTGGTATGAGTACCGCAACATTCAAGCGGCGTCTTCAGCGCGAGGGCACCCAGTTCCAGGCCCAGCTGGATCGTGCGCGCACCATTATCGCTCTGGATCTGTATCTCTGCCGGGGTATGACCAATGAGGATGTCGCGGGTTATCTGCAATTCAATGATCGAACCAACTTCAGGCGTTTTCTCAAACGCCTGACAGGCAAATCGCCGAATGACTTGCGCCAATGGTTAAATGGATAGTTATATTTAACAACAACTTGAAGGTGTTACTTCAAGCGTCGCTCGATACCCATCTGCATCAATATTTTGGCTGAAATCTCCTCAACCGAGAAGTGAGTCGAGTTGATGTAGGGGATGTTTTCCTTACGGAAAAGATTCTCTACTTCGCGCACTTCAAACTCACACTGGGCAAAGCTGGAGTAGCGACTGTTAGGGCGACGCTCGTTACGGATACCGGCCAGACGCTCAGCATCAATCGTCAAACCAAAGAGCTTGGCCTTGTTTTCCTTCAGCGCCTTGGGCAGCTGCAGGCTCTCCATATCGTCTTCGGTCAAGGGATAGTTCGCTGCGCGAATGCCGTATTGCAAAGCGAGATAAAGGCAGCTTGGTGTCTTACCACAACGTGACACCCCGACCAGAATGATGTCGGCCTGAGTGTAATGGTGTGTCCTGGCGCCATCGTCGTTATCCATGGCGTAGTGCACCGCGTCAATACGGTCTTTGTAGTGCGTGTTGTGCTGAATCGAGTGGGTTTTGCCTACCGAATAGGACGAGCCGTCGCCCAACTCCTGCTCCAGAGGGGCAAGGAACGTAGAGAAGATATCAATCATGTAGCCGCTGGATTTAGCCAATTCCTGACGTATATCGTTGTTGACCACGGTATCAAAAATGATGGGGCGCTCTGCATCTTTCTCGGCAGCAGCATTGATTTGTTGTACCATGTCTCGCGCTTTTTCAACGGTATCGACATAGGGCCGCAGCAGCTTGGTGAACTGAATGTTCTCAAACTGAGCCAGCAGGCTCTGACCTAGCGTTTCGGCAGTAATGCCGGTGCCATCAGAAATGAAAAAAGCAGTGCGTTTCATTCGCGAAGCCTTAAGATGTCGTATTCCATGAAGAGCGTGATTGTGAGCTCAGGCCCGACACACTCGTAAAACGGCATTGTGGCGCATTTGTTGCGGGCAAACCAGTCGAGCCCGTTGCGGTCGCCGACTAATTCATTGATTGACGGAGAGATCACCTTGTTAGAGTACGTAGTGTCCTTCGAGCAGCTGGGCGTTGACGATGTAGAGCGGGTCGGGGGCAAAAATGCTTCTCTCGGCGAAATGATCAGCAATCTGGCCAATGCCGGTGTTTCGGTTCCCGGCGGCTTTGCCACCACGGCAGACGCCTATCGCGAGTTCCTCGAGCAAAGTGGCCTCAACGACCGCATCAATGCTGTCCTGGACAAGCTCGATGTCGATGATGTGAACGCTCTGGCTCAGGCCGGCGCGCAGATCCGCCAATGGGTGATGGAGGCTGATTTTCCGCCTGCGCTGGACAAGGCCATTCGTGACGAGTTTGCCAAGCTGTCGGACGGCAACCCGAACCTGGCCGTTGCCGTGCGCTCCTCGGCGACAGCAGAGGACCTTCCGGATGCGTCCTTTGCTGGCCAGCAGGAAACCTTCCTGAATATCCGCGGCGTCGATAACGTGATTTACGCCGCCAAGGAAGTATTTGCCTCGCTGTTCAACGACCGCGCTATCTCTTACCGCGTGCATCAGGGCTTTGACCACAAACTGGTCGCTCTGTCTGCTGGCGTACAGCGCATGGTGCGTTCTGAGACCGGTACTGCGGGTGTCATGTTTACGCTCGATACCGAATCAGGCTTCCGCGACGTCGTCTTTATTACTGGCGCCTACGGCCTAGGGGAGACGGTAGTGCAGGGTGCAGTCAACCCTGACGAATTCTATGTTCACAAGCCTACTTTGGCTGCTGGCCGTCCATCAATCCTGCGCCGCAATCTGGGTAGTAAAGCGATCAAGATGGTGTATGGCGATGAAGCCAAGGCTGGCCGCTCAGTTAAAACCGTTGATGTCGACCTGGCTGAGCGCAGTCGGTTTTGCCTGACTGACGAAGAGATCGTTAATTTGTCAAAGCAGGCGGTCATCATTGAGCAGCATTATGGCCGCCCAATGGATATCGAGTGGGCCAAAGACGGCGACGATAATAAGCTTTATATCGTTCAGGCGCGTCCTGAAACAGTGAAGAGCCGCACCACCGCCAATGTCATGGAGCGCTACCTGCTGAAAGAGAAGGGTACCGTTCTGGTTGAAGGTCGTGCCATCGGTCAGCGCATTGGTGCTGGCCCTGTACGCATCGTTAACGATGTATCAGAAATGGACAAGGTTCAGCCTGGCGACGTTTTGGTTTCCGACATGACCGACCCCGACTGGGAACCTGTCATGAAGCGTGCCAGTGCCATCGTGACCAACCGTGGTGGTCGTACCTGTCACGCTGCGATTATCGCTCGCGAGCTAGGCATTCCCGCTGTGGTCGGCTGTGGTAACGCTACAACCGAGCTGAAAGAAGGTCAGGAAGTCACTGTTTCCTGTGCTGAAGGCGATACCGGCCTTATTTATTCTGGTCAGCTGTCGTTCGACATCAAGAAGAACAGCGTTGATGCCATGCCGCCCATTCCGTTCAAGATCATGATGAACGTGGGTAACCCGGATCGAGCCTTCGACTTTGCCAACCTGCCGAATGAAGGTGTGGGCCTGGCGCGTCTGGAGTTCATCATCAATCGCATGATTGGCGTTCACCCCAAGGCGCTGCTGAACTTTGACAGCCTGCCCGCAGACGTCAAGGAAAGCGTGCAAAAGCGCATAGCCGGTTATAACGACCCGGTCGGCTTCTACGTTGACAAGCTGGTTGAAGGTATCAGCACATTGGCTGCAGCCTTTTGGCCGAAAAAGGTCATCGTGCGCATGTCGGACTTCAAGTCCAACGAATACGCCAATCTGATCGGTGGCCGTCTGTACGAGCCGGAAGAAGAAAATCCGATGCTTGGGTTCCGGGGCGCCTCGCGCTATATCAGCGACTCTTTCCGTGACTGCTTTGAGCTGGAATGTCGCGCGATGAAGCGTGTTCGGGACGAGATGGGCCTTACCAACGTCGAGATCATGATTCCCTTCGTGCGCACCGTCGGCGAAGCCAAGCAAGTAGTAGAGCTGCTGGGCGAGAATGGGTTGAAACGTGGCGAGAATGGCCTGCGCCTGATCATGATGTGCGAACTGCCCGCCAATGCGTTGTTAGCAGATGAGTTCCTTGAACACTTTGACGGTTTCTCTATTGGCTCCAATGACCTGACTCAGCTGACATTGGGCCTGGATCGCGACTCGGGCATCATCGCGCACCTGTTTGACGAGCGGAATGCGGCGGTGAAGAAGTTGCTGAGCATGGCTATTTCCGCATGCCGCGATGCAGGCAAGTACATTGGTATTTGCGGTCAAGGACCTTCGGATCATCCTGATCTAGCCCAATGGCTGATGGATCAGGGCATCGAAAGCGTGTCACTGAACCCTGATTCGGTCATGGACACCTGGTTCTTCCTGGCCGAGAATGGCAAGTAAGAGCAACTGCAAATCCAGTCTTCAAGGAGAACGCAATGCATTATGTAACGCCAGATCTATGCGATGCCTACCCGGACGTAGATGTTGTTGAGCCGATTTTCAGTAACTTTGGCGGCCATGACTCCTTTGGCGGTGAGATCGTTACGGTCAAATGCCATGAGGATAACTCTATCGTCAAAGAGCAAGTCGATCAGGATGGCCGCGGAAAAGTCATGGTCGTCGATGGCGGCGGATCTTTTCGCAGAGCCCTACTGGGCGATATGCTGGCTGAAAAAGCGGCTAAAAACGGCTGGGAGGGCATTATCATTTACGGCTGCGTGCGCGACGTAGATGTGTTGGCGCAAACCCCGCTGGGGATTCAGGCGCTGGCTAGTCACCCGATGAAGACTGACAAGCGTGGCATTGGCGATCTCAATATCACGGTCAGCTTTGCCGGAGTGACCTTTAAGCCTGGTGAATACGTCTATGCAGATAATAACGGCATAATCGTATCGCCTACAGCGTTGAGCATGCCGGAATAAGTAGTAGCTGCGCATGTTGCTGACAAGGGGGAAGACGCGCCAGTCTTCCCCCTTGGCGCATCTGCTGTGCGCTTTTCCCAGGAGGCAACATGTCTGAAGATCCCTTAGAAAGCAGGCTGCGTCATCTGCTGCAAGACGATGGCGAATATCAGGGAGCTGATCGAGAAGATCGCCGCCTGGATCAAGTGCTGCACAAGGCTCACATTCGCGGTGGGGTTTTTGACCTGATCAACCTGTTCACTCGCTGGGGCTGGGTCTTGTCCGAGGGTGGCGCACGTGGAGCGCGCCACCTAAAACCGGTGAAGCGAAGTGTTACTGCAGTCCAACCTGAAAACGATATTTAATAAGAGACCACCATGGAATTTGACGTCTGGAGCCAGAGTTTCGTTGCCGCGATGACCACCTTGTGGAGCAAGGTTGCCTCTTTTGTACCTGACCTCATTGCAGCGTTATTTATTATCCTGCTCGGCTTTGTTATCGCCAAGGTAGTTGATGCGGTGCTTAGCAAAGGCTTGGCCAAGCTGGGACTGGATCGCTTAATGGGCGGCGCCGGTGTCAACAAGATGCTGGCACGCGCAGGCATCACTTCCTCGGTATCGGTGATCATCGGCAAAGTGGTTTACTGGTTTGTCGTTCTCACCTTTATTGTATCGGCCGCGGAATCCCTTGGACTGGCGCGGGTATCTTCTACCCTGGATGTGTTCACTCTCTATTTGCCCAAAGTGTTTGGCGCGGCGCTAATACTGCTGGCAGGGCTTCTTCTTTCGCACTTGGTGAACGGCGTAGTGCGCGGTGCAGCTGAAAGCATGGGCGTTGATTACGCGAGTGGCTTGGGCCGATTTGTCCAGGGCTTACTGGTCATCATTACCGTATCGCTTGCCATAGGCCAGCTGCAGATCGAGACGGCCCTTTTGAACATGGTCATCGGCATTGTGCTGATCACCTTTGGTGGTGCCGCAGCGCTCGCGCTCGGCTTGGGTAGCAAGCAAACGGTCAGCCAGATCATTGCCGGTATTTATGTGCGTGAACTGTATGAGGTAGGCGACCGGATCACTGTCGGCGAGCTGGAGGGTAGCATTGAAGAAATTGGCACGGTCAAAACCTCGATATTGACTGACGACGGACAGTTGGTTTCCATTGCCAATAACACCCTGACGTCTGAAAAAGTGTCCCGTTGATCGTGATTACCTCTGTTTTGCAGCAAAGATACCCAAGCCTTGACCAGTCGTAACGAGCCTCGCCGCCGCTATAATCCGGCAACACTGAGTGATGAAGATTTGGTCAACGCTGCAAAAGTTGAACTGCTTCACACTACTATTGCCTATGAAGAGCTCATGCGTCGCTATCAGCGGACGCTTTTTAATGTGTGCGCGCGTTATCTAGGCAACGAAAGGGACGCGGATGACGTCTGCCAAGAGGTCATGCTGAAAGTCTTGCACGGCCTTAAGCAATTCGAAGGAAAGGCTAAGTTCAAAACCTGGCTATATAGCATTACTTACAATGAGTGCATCACTCAGTACCGCAAAGAAAAGCGGAAAAGGCGCCTGCTAGACGCCTTGAGCCTTGATGACCAGGACGAGGCGATCGAGCCAGAGCCCATTGCAGGAGAGGCTCCAGGGCTGAATGCACTGCTTTCTCACGTCAATCCTATTGATAGAGAAATACTGGTTTTGCGTTTTGTTGCGGAACTTGAGTTCCAAGAAATTGCCGATATTATGCGCATGGGATTAAGCGCGACCAAAATGCGCTATAAAAGAGCACTGGAAAAACTGCGTAATCAGATTGACAGTCCTTTTATATAAGGCTTGTATAGTTGTTAGTGTATTTCAGTTATACTACACAAGAGCTTTACGTAAAGTTAACGTCCTAATGGATTTGATGGGGATTCAATAATGAAATTGAAAAACACTGTGGGTATCGTTGTTGGTTCTGTGATTGCTGCCTCCAGCATTCCTGCGATGGCAATGAGCCAGCAGGGTTCTGTGGAAGTAGAAGCTTTCGCGGATCGCTACTTCAGCGACAGCAAATACGACATGAACGACGGCACCCTGGTGGGTGGTAGCCTCGGTTACTTCGTTACTGATGACGTATTGCTTAACATTGGCCTGGGTAAGTACAAAGGCCTGGAAGACGATAGCACCAACACCAACCTCGACGGCAAACTGGCTCAGGTTGAAGCGGTTTATCACTTTGGCAACAGCAATATCCGTCCTTACGTATCCGCTGGCCTGGCTCACCAAGAGCTTGAGCAAGTCGGTACCAGCCAAGACGATCGCACCACTATGGCTATGGCCGGCGTTGGTATCAAAAACTACCTGAACGAAAACTTCTTCGTGAAGGCTGGTCTTGATGCGCTGTATGGCTTTGACCATGGCAACACCGAATGGCAGGCTGGCGTAGGCTTGGGCATCAACTTCGGCTCCAAGAAAGAAGAGCCCGTCGTTGCCGCTGCTCCTGCACCAATGCCACAGCCAGAGCCAGCACCTGAAATGCAGTCAGTTCGCGTAGAACTGGACGTGCTGTTTGACTTTGACAAGGACACTATCCGTCCAGAATACCGTCAAGACATCCAGAGCCTGGCTGAGTTCATGAAGACTTATCCTTCCGTGACTACTACCGTTGAAGGTCACACTGACTCCGTCGGTAGCGATAGCTACAACCAGAACCTGTCTGAGCGTCGCGCCAATGCTGTCCGCGAAGCACTGATCGGTGAAGGCGTTGATGGTTCGCGCGTAAGCTCAGCCGGTTACGGTGAAGCTCGTCCGATTGCTGACAACTCAACTGCTGAAGGCCGTTCAATGAACCGCCGCGTTGAAGCAGAAGTTGAAGCAGAAGTTGAAGTACGTTAATAACGTACCAGACCAAAAAAACCCGGCTTAGGCCGGGTTTTTTTATGCTTATATCTTTAGGTAACCAGTTACTCTTCCAGTGAGTTTACACCGGGGAAGCGAACGCGGAAATCTTCCGGCATTGGGCGTACCTTTGAGCTCTCGAAGTGATAAAACACGAAGCCTGACTTTGCCAGCGCAACCTGCTCACCATTACCGGACTTGCTGATACGGAAGATGATGTCGCCACCGTATTTGTTGAGATCCATCAAGCCTACCTCAAAAACCAGTGCGTCTCTTGCAAAGGCCTCACGCAGATAGGTCGTAGCCAGGTCGGTGACGATAATGCCTACGCCTCTCTCGCTGACTTCCTCAATACCAAATTGGTAAAGAAAGCGGGCACGCGCCTCGGAGATCATAGAGATCATCGAATCGTTGGCCAAGTGGTTGGCCGAGTTTATGTCGGTGATACGTACCGTTAGTTGGGTCGTGAAATAAAACTGGTTTTCCGGGAATTCGAGCTGCAGACGTGCCATAACAAAAGCCTAGTTGAGTAGAGCAGAGGAGGTAGATTGGCGCGCATTCTACCTGAGCCAATCAATACGAGATAGAAAAAAGGGGCTACCCGAAGGTAGCCCCTTTTCTACACCAAGGCCTCTCGGCCGGGATACCGGTCCGCTATCAGCCGAACTGGTTCATGGTGTTGTCTTTACCACCCGCTTTCAGAGCAGCTTCACCAGCGAAGTACTCTTTATGGTTGTCGCCGATATCGGAGCCAGCCATATTCTGGTGCTTAACGCAGGCGATGCCCTGGCGAATTTCTTCGCGCTGAACGCCTTTCACGTAAGCCAGCATACCTTCCTTGTCGAAGTAACCTTTTGCCAGGTTGTCGGTAGACAGCGCAGCAGTGTGGTAAGTCGGCAGAGTGATCAGGTGGTGGAAAATACCTGCTTCACGGGCTGCATCAGCCTGGAAGGTACGGATATTCTCGTCAGCCACTTGAGCCAGTTCAGTTTCGTCATACTCAACGCTCATCAGCTTGGCGCGGTCGTAGGCAGAAACGTCCTTGCCAGCCTCAGCCATCGCATCGTATGCCTGCTGACGGAAGCTCAGGGTCCAGTTGAAGGACGGGCTGTTGTTGTAAACCAGTTTCGCGTTAGGAACCACTTCGCGGATACGGTTAACCATCTCAGCGATCTGGCCAACGTGCGGCTTCTCGGTTTCGATCCACAGCAGGTCAGCACCGTTCTGCAGGCTGGTGATGCAGTCCAGAACAACGCGGTCAATACCGGTGTCCTTGCGGAACTGGAACAGACCGGAAGCAAGACGCTTGGGCTTGAGCAGCTTGCCGTTGGACTTGATTACAACGTCGCCGTTGTTGATGTCGTCAGCGCTGGTGATGTAGTCGCCGTCAAGGAAAGCGTTGTACTGGTCGCCCAGGTCGCCCGGCTCGTTGGTAACAGCGATCTGCTTGGTCAGGCCAGCACCCAGTGAGTCGGTACGTGCAACGATAACACCGTCGTCAACGCCCAGCTCGAGGAACGCGTAACGAACAGCGTTGATCTTGGCGAGGAAGTCGGAGTGAGGAACGGTTACTTTGCCGTCCTGGTGGCCGCACTGCTTCTCATCGGAAACCTGGTTTTCGATCTGGATGCAGCAAGCACCGGCCTCGATCATCTGCTTGGCCAGCAGGTAGGTCGCTTCGGCGTTACCGAAACCAGCGTCGATATCAGCGATGATCGGCACAACGTGAGTTTCGTAGTTATCGATCTGAGCCTGGATTTCAGCAGCCTTGGCGTTGTCACCGGCTTTGCGAGCGTCGTCAAGGGCGGTGAACAGCAGATCCAGTTCACGAGCGTCAGCCTGGCGCAGGAAGGTGTAAAGCTCTTCGATCAGCGCAGACACAGAGGTTTTCTCGTGCATGGACTGGTCTGGCAGCGGGCCGAATTCGGAGCGCAGTGCAGCAACCATCCAACCAGACAGGTACAGGTAGCGCTTGTTAGTGGTTTTCAGGTGCTTCTTGATGGAGATCAGCTTCTGCTGACCGATGAAGCCGTGCCAGCAACCCAAAGACTGGGTGTAGACAGAGGAGTCGGCGTCGTATTCAGCCATATCCTTGCGCATGATAGCCGCGGTGTACTTGGCAACATCCAGACCGGTCTTGAAGCGGTTCTGCGCACGCATGCGAGCGACGGATTCTGGGTTGATAGCGCTCCAGCCACTACCTGCTTGTTCTTTCAGCTCGGCAGCTGCTTTGATGTCGTTTTGATAAGCTGACATGGTCCATCCTTCAAAGTTTGCGTTAGGTTCAGCACGATTTGTCGACCCATGCTCCGCTGGCCGCAAAACCACTTAAACAACGTTTGACTAAAAAAGGAGGAGACTGGCGAAATGCTAGAGGAGGGGGGGTGTGGCAAGGTACTTCAGGCAATAAGTCACCAAAAAGACAACGTCTCCGTTATCGCGGACTTAAGCTGCTGAACACCATTACCTACGTTAAATCGCTTCCCCGTCCCTCAGGACAACTTTCGTTCCAGTCGCCACCTCGTCAAACAGCTTTGTGAGCGGTAAAGACACGTGTCGGGCCGTTGGTTTTGGCTTCGACTCGGAGACCTATCTGAGGCCTCTGGCTAGCGGGAGCGAGGCAATAATGAGACCTCAAGGCATATAAGTCAATCAGGTGTAGTGTTTTTTTTAGCGCACTACATAGATGAGGGCACTGACAGACAGCTTAGTTAAGCCGCTCTACCATAAGGCGAATGCTGCCACTGGATTGGCGCTGCGTAGAGATACTGCGGCCTATATCGGCACCATTGCGGCTATCGGAATCATCCAGCCCGCCGACGGTGACCCACTCGCCAAGCCGCGCAGTAACCACCGTGTCGGCGCGCTGGACATCAATCACGCCCTGGTGGTTGCGGTTCAGCCGATCGTTATTGGCGCTCAAGGTAATGGTCGCCATCTCGCCGTTAAGCCGCACTGTTGCGTAAAATCCCTGGGTGACGTTCTGGTACTGGGTTTGCTCAACAATCCGTCCGTAAGCGTCGGTAGTGCGCGTGGTCAAGGGCACGCTCTGTCCGCTCTGAATCAGTACGGGATAGCCTTCGCTAGCGACTACCTGTCTCACGCCATCATCCGCAGAGCGTGTCTGGCGGTTGATTATTCTGGCTTGATTACCCTTGCTGCCATTACCGATGATGATATCCGCCGGACCAGTGCTTATACGTCCATCGACACGATATCCGCGCTCAACTCCGCTACTGCTGCCACTATTGGACACGCTGATACGCAGACGTGAAGGCTGTTGGTCAATCTGCTCAAGCAAGACTTTCAGTTCAACGATCCGCGCAGGTTCTGCACGAATCAGCAGTTGATTGCCATACGCAGAAACGCGCTCATCTGAGCGCAGCATGGGCTGCAGAGCAGGAATGACATCCTCTGCCATGTTGTATGATAGCGGGACGATTTCTGTGGTGGGTGTGGCGTTGGCATAGAGCACGACAATAGACAGGCACATCCAGCTGATCAGCTTGATAAACGCACGTGGCTTCATAGTAGAAATCTCCGGATGGCGGGATCACTTTGGCTACTGGCCCAAAGCTCATCGAACTGGCTGGACCAACGCTTGACCTGATCAGGCGTGTACTGACGCACAAAGCCTTCTCGCACACGGCAGTCAGGCAACATGAAAAAACCCTGTGAGTCCGTTGTCATCTGCACATACTTGTTCTTTGTCAGGTCGGGATGTTGGCAGCGAATTTCGCACAGACTTGGAAAGCGATGAACCAGGCTCAGCAGCGTGCGCCCCTGCAGAAACTCCTTGTCCACATACTGCAGAAGTATCTGTATCCTTGTTTTTGGATCGCGCGCTATAAGGCGCTCGCAGGCCTGGATAAAGCCTCGCTGGTTGAACAGCCAGCGGGCCTGTTCAGGGGAGTAGATTCGCAGTCTGCGCCGACACTGATCTACCAGCGTAGTAACCTGTTCGCAAGCAATAGCGCCACTCACCGAGTGCAACTCGGCGTCGCCTTCGGCTAATGGCTGGACAGTCTCGCGATTGAACTCGGGGTTGCTGATATCGAAGCGCCCCGGCGATTGAAACTCGATATCGGCCAGCTCGACCGTGGCCACAGCGCTCAGCTGATCGCTTGCCTGCCAGCACATGTCCTGATGAGCAATCCCCGCGTCTTCATACTCCTCTGAGCAACAAACAAAGCCAAGCTTGCGATAAAACGCAGCGGCGTGAACCTGGGCCGAGAGAATCAATTCGCGCATTCCGCTAGTCTGAGCGTACTCCATCACATGCCGCATGATAGCGGCGCCCAGGCCCAGACCGCGATAGTGCGCCAATACAGCAACGCGACCAATATGGCCGTCGCTTAGCAGTCGAGCCGTCGCAGCAGGTTGAGCCTGGTAGTAGAGCAGGAAATGGGTAGCACTCTCATCCTGTGTATCCCACTCCAGGTCGGCCGGCACTTGTTGCTCGTCGATAAATACCTGCTGGCGAATATCGCGGAGCGCTTTACCATTTACCCAATCTACCGTAGTGATGTGTATCTCATTCATCATCCCCCTCCAATAGGAGATACCCCTTCGCTAGCAGTTGCTCCAATAGCTCGATGGCCTCAGCATTTTCATGCCATTGCTCAAGCGCTTGCGGCGTCAAATAACTCTGATTGCAGATCTGCTGTACTAACGGCAGCAAGGCACCCGGTACGGTGCAATGTTCGCCGCTGGCAAACAGCTGAACCGAACCATCGGCTGCAACGCGATACGCCAGTTTAATACTGGGGTTATGCAGCAAGGCGATGCCAGCATTCAGCCCTTCCAGCAGATCTGCTTCATCATCAATATAGCTTTGTGCCAGTTCAGGATAGCGTGTTTCTGTCATGTGACGCCCGAACCAGGTCGCCAACGCTTCCCTGTTTTGGACCAGCTCAAGAATACTTCGTTGCAGACGATCAACGGATTCTTCATCAATGGCAGCTGGGTCTTGTGGCTGTTTGAGACCCGCGTCACTGTAGCGAGCATCTTCGCTGAGCTCGCTAGCGAGGTAGTCGGTAAAGTGCACCAGAATTTCCTGATGGCTCGGTGCGCGAAAACCGATGGAATAGGTCATGCAGTCGGTCTCGGCAATACCATCATGGGCAAAACCTGGCGGGATATAGAGCATATCGCCGGGCTCAAGCACCCATTCGTCCTGGCACTCAAAATCACGCAAAATACGCAGGTCCGGGTTGTCCTGAAGCGCGCTGGTACTGTTGCAGTGTTGGCCAATACGCCAACGCCGCTTGCCCTCAGCCTGCAGCAGAAACACATCATAATTGTCGAAATGTGGTCCAACGCCACCGCCCGGTGTGGCATAACTGATCATTACATCATCAATGCGCCAACTTGGTAGAAAATGGAAGCGTTTTAACAGCTCGGCAACATCCGGTACAAATTGATCCACTGCCTGTACCAATAGCGTCCAGTCCTGCTCGGGCAACGCCTTGTAGTCATCGTCAGCAAAGGGGCCGCGCCGCAGCTCCCAAGGGTGGCCGCCGTTTTTGATAACGATACGTGACTCTACTTCTTCCTCCAGCGACAGGCCGGCTAGCTCGTCTGGCTCAATGGGGCTGCTGTAGCCTGGAATGGCTTGGCGAATAAGCAGTGGCTTGCGCTGCCAGTACTCACGAAGAAAGCGTTCCACACCAACATCACCGAGTAACGCATCAAATTCTGAACTCATAAGTATCCAATCCTGAAATAGCAAACGCCCGGCAGACCCGGGCGTTGTGGTGCGATGCTGAAGAACGGATCGATACTTAGAGCCTAGCAGTTGATTTCTGCGTTGGCCTGCTTGCTGATCCGAGCTCAGTTGTCCGCGTTAAAAGTTAAATACGTTTGGCTTGTGCTACTGCACTGCCAATATAGTTGGCTGGCGTCAGGCTCTTCAGCTCCTGCTTGGCTGCATCGGGAATATCCAGACCCTCAACAAAGGCGAGCAGTGCCTCAGGGGTGATTCCCTTACCCCGAGTCAGGTCCTTGAGCTTCTCGTAAGCGTGCTCAACACCAAAGCGACGCATGACAGTCTGAATTGGCTCTGCCAATACCTCCCAGCAGTTATCCAGATCTTCAGCAATACGCTTGGCGTTTAGCTCCAGTTTACTGATGCCCTTGAGTGATGATTCGTAAGCAATAACGCTGTGGGCAAAGCCAACGCCCAAATTACGC
This sequence comes from Pseudomonas neustonica, assembly GCF_003797945.1. Lineage (GTDB taxonomy): Bacteria > Pseudomonadota > Gammaproteobacteria > Pseudomonadales > Pseudomonadaceae > Halopseudomonas > Halopseudomonas neustonica. Next base: position 108,354 of record NZ_RKKU01000008.1, on the reverse strand, counting down.
AGTACGGTCGAATCTGTCAGGTCACGCTGCCAGCGCGAGATGGGAAGCTTGCTGGCCAGGTGCTGCATGATGGCGTTGGCAATGCCGAGATTGCCCTCAGAGTTTTCGAAGTCAATCGGGTTGACCTTGTGCGGCATGGTAGATGAGCCAATTTCGCCAGCGATGGTCTTCTGCTTGAAGTAGCCGAGGGAAATATAGCCCCAGATGTCACGATCAAAGTCGATCAATATAGTGTTGAAACGCGCTACCGCGTCGAACAGCTCAGCAATGTAATCGTGCGGCTCGATCTGCGTGGTGTAGGGGTTGAAATCAAGCCCTAGCGTCTCTTCGATGAAATGCTTGGCATTAGCCTCCCAGTCGACATCGGGATAGGCAGAAAAGTGAGCATTATAGTTGCCCACCGCGCCATTGATTTTACCCAGCAAAGGAATACTTTCTATCTGCTTAATCTGCCGCTCCAGGCGGTAAACCACATTCGCCAGTTCTTTGCCCAGTGTAGTGGGGGAGGCCGGCTGACCATGTGTACGTGAAAGCATAGGCACTGCTGCGTGCTCAACAGCCAGAGCACGAATGCTCTCGGCGATCTGACGCATCAGCGGCAGTAGTACGTCGTCGCGGCCGGCGCGCAGCATCAACGCATGGGACAGGTTGTTTATGTCTTCTGAAGTGCAGGCAAAGTGAATAAACTCACTGACCTTTTCCAGCTCAGGTAGCTGTTTGGCCTGCTCCTTGAGCAGATATTCCACGGCCTTAACATCGTGATTGGTGGTGCGCTCGAATTCTTTCACACGCTCGGCATGAACCTGCTCAAAGCGTTCCGCCAGCGTATCAAGAAGCTGATTGGCCTCGGCTGAAAAAGGGCCGATCTCGGTCAGGCCAGGGTGAGCTGCCAGGCACTGAAGCCAGCGAACCTCTACCTGGACGCGAAAACGGATCAAGCCGTATTCACTGAAAATTGGGCGCAAATTGGCGGTCTTGCTGCCGTAGCGGCCATCGACGGGAGATACGGCGGTCAGCGAGGAGAGTTGCATAAAAGGGTTCTCGTCAAAAAAAGCTGGCGGAAAAGGCGCAAATCATACACCAATTCACGCACTTTTGGCCTGCTTCGGCGAGCTGGAGATACTCAGCAGGCTAGCCACGAAGATAAGCCCTGCGCCAGCCCATGACGACACCCCGGGCATTTCGCCCCAGAGGAACCAGGCAAAGCCACCGGAGAAAACGATAGCCAGATAGCTCAACGGCCCTATTTTGCCGGGCGGCGCCAATGCATAGGCCTTGGACATCACCAGTTGGCTGGTAGTCGCAACCAGTCCGACTGCCAGCAACAACAGCAGTTGGTGCAGGGTCAGCACCTGCCAGGCCCACAGCATAGGTATGCCAGAAAGCAGCGTTGAGAAGGTTGCAAAGTAGAATACGATGCGGCTGGCTGGCTCACTACTGCTCATCGCTCGAATCGACACGAAGGCTGCCGCCGCCAGCAGACTTGCCGCCACTCCGGCTAACGCCTTGGGTTCAAATAGTGACCCGGTGGGCTTGGCCACCAGTAGCACGCCGACAAAACCGACCAGCACTACGCCGATAATTCGCGGCGTAAGGCTCTCGCGTAGCCACCACCAGGCGAGCAAGGGGGTGAATACCGGTGCCGCATAGGTGAACACCATGGCGTCTGCCAGCGGCAGGTGGGCAATTGCGTAAAAGAAGCAATACATTGCTCCTAGACCATAAAAAGTCCGCAGAAAGTGATTGCGAAGGCGCTGGGTACGGAAGGGCGCAAACCCCTTCAGCAACATCATTGGCAGGAAGAACAGCACGCCTACCAGGTTGCGGAAGAAGACCACCGTTTCATTATTGACCCCGACCGACACCTCTCTAATCAGCACGCCCATGATCGCAAACAGGAGCGCTGATAGTGCCAGTAGCATTGCGCCCTGGCGCGGATTGTCCTGACGGACGAGTTCAACCACGCAGTAGGGCTCGGGTAGCGTCCAGAAGCTTCTTTCGCTGAAATAGCAACTGCCAGCGATGACCGCAGACCTGACGCCACAAGGTTGCGCCGCGAATACCGGCAAGCAGTAACGCGCGTATGCGATTGGCCGTATCGGGTTGTTGCAGGTAGCGCATATCGCCCTGTACCTGAATACGCAGTCGTAACGTACTGAGGGTGTCCTGGTAAGTGGCGCCAAGCGAGGCCATCACGTTGTCATGCAAAATACCGAAATGCTCGACTTGATGTTCAGTCTGGCTGATACGTTGGCCAAGGACCTGCAGCATGTCGCTGCGTTTTGCGAGCTGCCGCTCTAGCGTCAGCAGATTCATAACATAGCGCAAGGCATCACGCTGCAAGGCAGCTGTATCGCGTTCCAACATGGCCTCCAGCGCCTGCAAGCCACTGCGAATCTGGTGTGTGCTGCCGCCATAGACACTGAGCACGTCATCGGGCGAGGTAATCAGAATACTGCTCGCCAGACACGCCGTCGGACCTTCTGCTGATTTACCGCTGCGCGCCAGCTTATCTACCTGCAGGGCAGCCTCGAAAATGGCGCCCAAGGCAATGGCCTGATCACGGATATTACTCATGCTGCACGCTCGTCAAAGGCCGGCTCAGCCGTTTCAATAACGCCGCCGCCAAGGCAAACGTCACCCTGATAGAGCACCACTGACTGACCTGGGGTAACCGCCCGTTGCGGTTCATCAAACACAATACGGTACCCGTCTGCTGTTGGCTCCAACAGGCAGTTCTGGTCAGGCTGCCGATAGCGTACTTTAGCCGTGACCCGAATCGAGCCGCGCGCAGCCGGCTCTGGGTTAACCCAGTAAATTGTCGAGCAAGTGAGGGCGCTTGCAAACAGCCAGGGATGATTGTTGCCCTGACCGACCACCAGCACGTTATTGCTCAGGTCTTTTTTCAAGACATACCATGGCTCATCACTGGCCCCTTGCAAGCCGCCGATTCCCAAACCCTGGCGCTGGCCAATGGTGTGGTACATCAAACCATGATGGCGACCAATAACCTCGCCCTCGGTGGTCTGAATGTCGCCCGGCTGAGCGGGCAGATACTGCTTGAGGAAATCACTGAAGCGGCGCTCGCCAATAAAGCAGATGCCGGTTGAGTCCTTCTTGCGCGCGGTGGCCAACTCATACTTCTCGGCAATACGCCGGACCTCAGGCTTCTGCAGCTCACCGACAGGGAAGAGTGTTCGCGCAATCTGCTCGGCGCCTACTGCGTGCAAGAAATAGCTCTGGTCTTTATTGCCATCAAGACCACGCAGCAACAGCGTTTGATTGTTTCGTTCGGCGCGTCTGACGTAGTGGCCGGTCGCGATCAGGTCGGCGCCGAGGGCGAGGGCGTAATCGAGAAAAGCCTTAAATTTGATTTCGCGATTACACAGGATGTCCGGATTGGGGGTCCGTCCCGCCTTGTACTCTTCAAGAAAATGTTCGAACACATTATCCCAGTATTCAGCAGCAAAGTTCGCCGTGTGCAGCTTGATGCCCAACTTGTCACTGACCGCCTGGGCGTCAGCCAGATCATCCATGGCGGTGCAATATTCTGTGCCGTCGTCTTCGTCCCAGTTCTTCATGAACAGGCCTTCAATCTGATAGCCCTGCTCCAGCAGCAGCGCCGCAGATACAGAGGAGTCGACCCCGCCGGACATACCGACGATGACGCGAGTTTGATCAGGTGCTTTGGCGGTATAGGTGTTCATGTCAACGAATCAAATCCAGTGAGTAGTGCGGTTTGTTCAGGTAGTCGAGGATGCAATCGAGCACCAGATGGCTACGCAGTTTATGGCGTTCCTGATTGATTTCTTCAAGGGTCATCCAGCGCGCTCTTACAATACCGTCGTCCAATGGCTGATCGGCGTCATACTTTAGTGGCCTGGCAAAGAAGCAGGTACGTTGGTAACTTGTACCATTGGCTGCGGTAAACAGGTACAGCCCTGTCACGCTAACGAGCTCGATGCTCCAGGCGGTTTCTTCCCGGGTTTCCCTCACTGCTGCCTGAAGCAGGGTTTCTCCTGACTCCAAATGACCTGCTGGCTGATTAAGCACCAACCGACCATCGCGGTGCTCTTCTACGATCAGAAAGCGGCCGTTGTCTTCAACGATACAGGCAACGGTAAGATGGGGAGTGAAACGCATGATGGGCCCTCCAACGGTGGCATAGGGTAGCGCAAAGCCGCTGTTGGGTGAACCATCACGCGAATGGATAAAGCAAGACTAGCATTGACAGCAAAAGCGACTAGGATTCTGATAGTCGAAGGCGTGTAGTGTCTTTGTAGTGTTACTACACACCTACCGTTTTTTGCTGTGAATAGGCACTTGAGAGCGTAAGCATCCGGGCCACAGCAATAGGTTTGAACAAAAATGCGTGACTTTTTGTAGGAAAACTACAACAATACGGCAGCTCAAAATCCGTATTCTTATTCAGTGCCTATGGGTTACCCGCCCGCAGGCTACTAGTTGCAACGACAACATACACGGAGTCAAAAATGGGATACCAAAAGATCCAAGTGCCGGCAAGCGGCGACAAAATTACTGTTAATGCCGACCTTTCCCTGAATGTACCCAACAACCCTGTCATTCCTTATATCGAGGGAGATGGCATCGGTGTTGATATTTCCCCGGTAATGATAAAGGTCGTCGACGCTGCAGTCGAAAAGGCCTATGGCGGCGAGCGCAAGATTTCCTGGATGGAAGTGTTTGCTGGCGAGAAAGCCACCCAGGTTTACGATCAGGATACCTGGCTGCCAAAAGAGACCCTGGAAGCGGTTAAGGATTACGTTGTCTCGATCAAAGGCCCCCTCACTACACCAGTAGGTGGTGGCATCCGTTCGCTGAACGTTGCACTGCGTCAAGAGCTGGATCTGTACGTTTGTCAGCGTCCGGTTCGCTGGTTCACCGGTGTACCTAGCCCGGTCAAGAAGCCCCAGGACGTTGACATGATTATCTTCCGTGAGAACTCCGAAGATATCTACGCGGGCGTTGAATTCAAGGCTGGTACTCCAGAAGCCGAGAAAGTCATCAAGTTCCTGACCGAAGAAATGGGCGCAACCAAGATCCGTTTTACCGACATGTGCGGTATCGGTATCAAGCCGGTTTCCGAGGAAGGCACCAAGCGTCTGTCACGCAAGGCTCTGCAGTACGCTGTAGATAACGATCGTGACTCTGTCACTATCGTGCACAAAGGCAACATCATGAAGTTCACCGAAGGTGCCTTCAAAGAGTGGAGCTATGAAATTGCCCGTGACGAGTTCGGCGCCGAGCTGCTTGATGGCGGTCCCTGGATGCAGTTCAAGAACCCCAAGACCGGCAAGAATATCGTCGTCAAGGACGTGATTGCTGACGCCATGCTGCAACAGATTCTGTTGCGTCCGTCCGAGTACGACGTGATCGCCACCCTGAACCTCAACGGTGACTACCTGTCCGACGCCCTGGCGGCTGAAGTAGGCGGCATTGGCATCGCACCTGGCGCCAACCTGTCCGACTCTATCGCCATGTTTGAAGCGACTCACGGTACGGCACCCAAGTACGCAGGTCAGGACAAGGTAAACCCCGGTTCACTGATCCTGTCTGCAGAGATGATGCTGCGTCACATGGGCTGGGTAGAAGCGGCTGACCTGATCATCAAGGGCACTGAAGGCGCTATCGCCAACAAGACAGTGACCTACGACTTTGAGCGACTGATGGAAGGCGCACAACTGCGCAAGTGCTCCGAGTTCGGCGACGATTTGATCGCGTCCATGTAAAAGCAGTAACGCAGCGAGGAAAGGGGCGAGCCTGCTCGTCCTTTTACCGTGCTGAAAGCAAAACAAAGCCGGCTAACGCCGGCTTTGTTTTGTGCACTGGAATCAGGTCAGGACGCTAGTAGTTCGTCACTGTTTCGGCTGAAACATCTTCATTTTCCAGTTGTTTCTTGCTAGCTTGTTGCTCTGGACATTGAATGTTGACCGCGTGTAGTCCTTTGGGGCCCTGGATGATGTCAAATTGTACCGGTTGCCCGGCCTTCAACGTTTTGTAACCATCCATCTGGATAGCTGAATAGTGTGCAAAAAGGTCTTCTTCCCGTCCATCGGCTACAATGAAACCGTACCCTTTGGCGTTGTTGAACCATTTGACCTTACCGTTCTCCATACTGCATCCCTCTGATAACCGTCACTTCATGTGAATGTGCGTCCTACGGTGCCTAGACTGAGAACAGGTAGGAACTTTAATTCGTGACTGATCAGTCAAGCACTATTACACTTTTTATCACCTAATCGAGGTAAGTCAAGCCAGCCTCAGACAAGCTGTGTGCCAGTACGCACTTTTGCGATGAGCGGCCTATTTACCAATGCGAACAGCCAAGCGACCTATGTTTTCAATGACGAAATTTCAACTAACCTTAATCGAAGGTTCAGGCGCGCCTGAGCACGAGGACGATCACGGCCTTGCGGTCGAGACCAGCAAGCCCGAGCTAAAGCCGCCTTCGCGCTATAAAGTGGTCATGCTGAACGATGACTACACCCCAATGGACTTTGTGGTTGAGGTGCTGGAAGGTTTTTTCTCGCACAACCGCGAAAGTGCTACGCAGATCATGCTGAAGGTGCATACTGAGGGCAGAGCGGTTTGCGGTATCTACACCCGGGATATCGCCGAGACCAAGGCGGCTGAAGTGAATGAGTACGCAAAGGAGTGCCAACACCCGCTGATGTGTCAGATTGAGCGGGAAGCGTAACAAAGCGATTATTATCGCGTGATATGAGGTGGCAACATGCTCAATAGAGATCTCGAGATCACCCTGAACCTGGCGTTCAAGGAAGCGCGCAACAAACGCCACGAATTTATGACAGTAGAGCATCTACTGTTGGCTTTATTGGATAACCAGGCCGCGATTGACGTGCTTAACGCCTGCGGCTCGGATATGGACCGGTTGCGCCGTGAGCTGACCGAATTCATTGATTCCACCACACCACTGATCCCCAAGCAGGATCATGAACGCGAAACCCAGCCTACTCTGGGTTTTCAGCGCGTACTGCAGCGTGCGGTTTTTCATGTGCAAAGCTCAGGCAAAGGCGAGGTTAGCGGCGCCAATGTGCTGGTCGCTATATTCAGCGAGCAGGAAAGCCAGGCTGTGTTCTTCCTTAAGCAGCAACAAATCGCTCGCATTGATATCGTCAATTTCATATCGCATGGCATTTCCAAGGTGCCGGGTGATGCTGAATCAATGGGTGAAGATCAGGAGCCTATGGATGATGAGGGTGGCGAAGGTGCAACCGCCAGCAACCCGCTTGAGTCCTATGCCAGCAACTTGAATGAACAGGCGCGCAAGGGGCGGATTGACCCTCTGGTTGGCCGCGCAACCGAAGTTGAGCGGGTAGCGCAGATTTTGATGCGTCGCCGCAAGAATAATCCCCTGTTGGTCGGTGAGGCGGGCGTGGGCAAAACCGCCATTGCAGAAGGGCTGGCCAAGCGTATCGTCGATGGCGAAGTACCTGACATTCTGTCTGAGGCGGTGGTTTATTCTCTAGATCTGGGTTCTTTGCTGGCCGGAACCAAATACCGTGGCGACTTCGAGAAGCGCTTTAAGGCTCTACTCAAAGCACTGCGCAAGCGTCCACATGCAATTCTCTTTATCGACGAAATTCATACTATTATCGGTGCCGGTGCCGCATCCGGCGGCGTAATGGATGCGTCGAATTTGCTCAAGCCGTTGCTGTCATCCGGCGAGATTCGCTGTATTGGCTCCACGACTTATCAAGAGTTTCGCGGCATCTTCGAGAAGGATCGTGCCTTGGCACGGCGCTTCCAGAAAGTGGATGTGATCGAGCCTTCGGTGAGCGATACCATTCAGATACTTAAAGGGCTTAAGAGCCGTTTTGAGGATCACCACAGTATTCGTTATACCGATGAAGCACTTAAGGCTGCCGCAGAACTGGCGGACCGGTATATCAATGATCGTCATATGCCCGACAAGGCCATTGACGTCATTGACGAGGCAGGCGCCTATCAGCGCCTGCAGTTGCCAGAAAACCGGCCAGAGTTTATTGATGTGGCTGAAGTTGAGTCCATCGTTGCCAAGATCGCGCGTATTCCGCCAAAGCATGTGTCGTCGAGCGACAAACAGCTGCTGCAGAATCTCGACCGCGATCTCAAGCTGGTGGTTTTTGGTCAGGATACCGCTATCGACGCGCTGTCGACGGCGATCAAGCTGTCCCGAGCGGGCCTGAAGTCGGCCGATAAGCCGGTTGGTTCTTTCCTGTTCGCCGGGCCCACTGGTGTGGGCAAGACCGAGGTAACCCGTCAACTGGCTAAAAGCCTGGGTGTCGAGCTCCTGCGTTTCGACATGTCGGAATACATGGAGCGCCACACCGTATCTCGCCTGATTGGCGCACCGCCCGGTTACGTTGGCTTTGATCAGGGCGGTCTGCTGACTGAGGCTGTGACCAAGAACCCGCACTGCGTGTTGCTGCTGGATGAGATCGAGAAGGCGCATCCCGAGGTCTTCAACCTGCTGCTGCAGGTGATGGATCACGGCACCCTGACCGATAATAACGGGCGCAAGGCGGACTTCCGCAATGTGATCATAGTGCTGACCACCAACGCCGGCGCCGAGAGCATGACGCGTGCGTCCATTGGTTTCACGCATCAGGATCACAGCGCAGACGGCACCGAAATCATCAAGAAGTCTTTCACGCCGGAGTTTCGCAATCGTCTGGATGCCATCATCCAGTTTGGCCGCCTGACCCACGACAGCATCAAGTTTGTGGTCGACAAGTTCCTAACCGAGCTTCAGGCACAACTGGAAGACAAGCATGTGTTGCTGGAGGTCGATGAGGAAGCCCGTAACTGGTTGGCTGAGCACGGCTATGATCCGTTGATGGGTGCGCGCCCGATGGCAAGGCTGATCCAGGACAAGATCAAGCGGCCACTGGCTGAGCAAATTCTGTTTGGTGACCTAGCTGAGCATGGCGGTACAGTTCACATTACCTTGCGTGATGGTGAGCTGGAGATAGAAGTGCCGGAAGCTGAGTTGGCCTGAACAGGCCGGTGATTAAAAAGCCCGGGCGGTTATATCGCCCGGGCTTTTTTTGTCTAGAGTGTGAAGTTACTCCAGATCGGCGCATGGTCAGAGGGCTTTTCCATTGCTCGGATAGCGTAATCGATATCGCTTTCTGTACAGAGGTCCAGTAGGGGACGGCTGGCCATGATCATATCGATTCTCAGCCCACGCTTGGGCGTGTCTTCAAAGCCGCGGCTGCGGTAGTCAAACCAACTGAACTTATCGTTCACCTCGGGGTGCAGATGCCGGAACGTATCGACCATGCCCCAGGCCTTCAGGCGTTGCATCCACTCGCGTTCCTCGGGCAAAAAGCTGCACTTGCCAGTACGTAACCAGCGTTTGGCATTATCGGCGCCGATACCGATATCAGCGTCAGTATCAGAAATATTCACATCCCCCATGATAATAATGCGCTGATCGGCAGTGAAATCCTGCTCAAGGTGTGCCTGCAGGTCAGCGTAGAACTTCTGCTTGGCAGGGAACTTGGTAGGGTGGTCACGGCTCTCACCTTGCGGGAAGTAGCCATTGAACACAAACAGGGGCTTACCGTCAGCGCAGGGTATAGCAGCGCTGATCATTCGTCGTTGCGCCTCGTCATTGTCTTTTGGTAGTCCCTTGCGCACCCACAGCGGCTCTTCTTTACACAGCAGCGCTACACCGTAGTGACCTTTCTGACCGTGAAAGTAAACGTGGTATCCCAGTTTCTCGACCATCTCCAGCGGAAACTGCGGATCGTCTACTTTGGTTTCCTGCAGGCCAATAACATCAGGCGCATGTTGGGTGACAATCTCGCTCAGTTGATGAGGACGCGCTCGCAGGCCGTTGATATTGAAAGAGACTATTTTCATGAGTATTTCCTGAAGGAGGCCGCACGGCGTTCTGCGATGAGACGAGTGCGAAGATGAATGTTTTCAATTAAAACAGCTATAAAGACCCTAATTGGCAATGCCGGGCATGTTAGCATTGCTCCGCTGCAAAGTTCAGGAAGGAGCGCATGGCCCGACCCAATCCACTACTGCTAGGTCTGATATTGCTTGCCCCAACCGCTTGGGCTGACTTGGTGGTTGAGGTCGAGCCCAAGAATCGAGCGGTTAAAGACAATATCGAAGCTTATATCGGCCCGGTCGAGGCGCAGAGTCCTGATGAGCTGCGACGCTTGTTTGAGCATGCTGACAAGCAGGCAACCCGTGCAGCACAGGCTCTAGGGTATTATCACAGCAGCAACTATCTGGCTGTGTCCGGCAGCGAACAAGATCCAACGCTGACCATCAAGGTTGATCTCGGCACGCCAGTACGGATCAACGCAATCGATATTGATATTCAAGGCGAAGGCAGGGGCACCGATGCATTTACGCTTACCCTGCCTGACGGTCTGGCGCCTGGAAAGCGGCTCAATCATGACAACTACGAAAGCATTAAGTCGCAGATCAGCAACCGAGCACTGCGATACGGTTATTTTTCCGGGCAGTACCTCAAGCACCAGCTGAGAGTCAATCCAGATGCCAACCAGGCAGATATCGACATCGCCTACCTGACGGGTGAACGTTATAAGCTTGGCGAGGTGAGCTATTCAGAAACACCTTTCAGCAAAGAGCTGCTGGATCGTTTTATCCCCTTCAAACCCGGCGTGCCATACGACGCCGATCTGGTAGGGCAGTTTAATCAGGACCTGCTCTCCAGTGGCTACTTTAGCGGCGTTCAAGTCATCGCTCCTCCGGATAAAGCCACCGGCGGGACTATTCCGGTAGAAGTTGAACTGACAGCAAGAGATCCCAACTCGCTGGGATTTGGTGGCGGATTTTCAACCGACGTTGGCGTGCGAACCAAAGCAACCTGGGATCAGCATTGGCTCAACGCGCAAGGACATAGCCGCGGTGCCAGTGCGGAGCTGTCCGCCCCGAGGCAGCAGATCAGTGCCTTTTATCAGGTACCACTGGATCCGCCATTGACCAGCAACCTGCGTTATTTCGTCGGTTGGCAGAACGAAGATATAGACAATGTCGAGACACGCAGCCTTGCGGTGGGGGCTGAACTGCGCAAGCGCCTTGATAATGGTTGGGAACGCACGCTTGGTTTGCGGCTGCAAAATGAGGTGTTCTCCCTGGGTGATGACTCAGGTACAAGTAACCTGCTGATCCCCAGTTTGGCGCTGCAACGCACAAGAACCTCAGGCGGTATCGATCCGGCACGCGGTTACAGCATGCTGCTTGATGTCCAGGGAGCGAAGGAAGGTGTTCTTTCTACCGTCGACTTTGCCCGGGTAATGGCTCAGGCCAAAGGGCTGTATACGGTATTTGATCGGCACCGGTTTCTGACTCGCCTGCAATTAGGCGCCGTCGCCACCAATGATTTCAGCAGCATCCCACCCTCTCTGCGTTTCTTCGCCGGTGGCGATCAGAGCGTCAGAGGTTACGCCTATCAAACGCTGTCACCGGTAGACAATACCGGCGATACCGTGGGCGGGCGCTACCTGATGGCCTCAACGCTGGAGTACCAGTATGAGTTCATTGATCGTTGGCGGGCAGCGACCTTTGTCGACTACGGTAATGCCGTGGATTCGCCGACCGATCCACTTAAAACCGCCGTAGGCTTGGGCATTCGCTGGGTGTCGCCTATTGGTCCGTTGCGGGTCGATTTGGCGCGCTCGCTATCTGATCCGCAAGAGGGCTTTCGTATTCACTTCTCCATGGGGCCAGAGCTGTAATGCGCCTTGTATTGAAAGCTTTACTGGGCACAGTACTGGCATTGGTCACTTTGCTGCTATTGGTGTTTTTGCTATTGGGCAGCGAAGGTTTCAACCGCTGGCTGTTCAACAAAGCGCAAGTGCTGGAGCCAAGGTTAGAACTCGCCTTTGTCGGCGGAGACCTCTGGCATGGCTGGCAGTTTGACAAGATCGCTTGGCACGACACCAGCCTGATGCTGGACGTTGAGCAGCTTGATTTTGCTTGGTCACCGTCATGCTTGCTGGGGATGCGACTGTGCATAGACCGCCTCCACAGTCACAGCATCACCGTTGTTAGCCAGTCCACTGAGGAGGCAAAAACCAACGAGCCGTTCAGCTTGCCTGAGTTTAGCCTGCCGCTAGCTATCGAGCTTGATGACGTTCGTATTGACCGTATTTCGCTTGATGGCGAAAAGACCTTGCTCAGTGACTTGATCCTGCAAGCCAATGCCAAAGGAGATCAACTCGCTATCAGTGAGTTCTCCGGCGTTGGACCTGATCTGAACTGGAAGCTCAGTGGCGCATTGCAAATGCAAGACGATTGGCCGCTGACCCTGGGTGGACGGATCAACTTGCCGCCGGTAGATTCACGCGAGTGGTCGCTTGATCTGCAGATCGGCGGGGCACTAAAAAAGCAGCTACAGCTGACGATAGATAGCAGTGGTTACCTATCGGGCCAACTACAAGCCGAGGCTGCAGTGCTGGATACCCAACTGCCGGCTAACCTGCATTGGCAAGGAGATGCATTTCTGGCAGCGCAGACGCTACCAGAGGGCTTGACGCTGAATGACTTGGTGCTGGACGCAGAGGGTGATCTCAAGGATGGATACGCGATAAAGGGCAGTGCCACCTTGCCAGGGCAGGGCGGCAAGGTGAAGCTGGCGCTCTCGGCGCTGGCCGAGACGACCGGCGTCCGTAATGCCGATCTGCTGTTGATTGTGGCTGATGAGCCAGCCCGCAAACTGCACCTGAAAGCCGATGCAAATTGGGAGAGCACACTGTCTGCGAGCGCGCAGCTCAGTCTGCAGCAAGCCTTTCCATGGCAGTGGTTCTATCCGCAAGACCTGGGCGATGTAACCTTGCAGCAGTTGGACATGCAAGCCAGTCTGCAGGACCAGCAGATAAACAGCGACCTCAAGGCTCGCCTGACCGGCGTCGCCGGTCAGAGTATCGATATTGACCTCAGCGCCAAAGGCGATCAGCAGGCGTTGACTATCGCCTCGCTGAAGCTCAGCACCGATGCCGGTAGTGCGTCCGGCACGGTGGATTTAACCTTGAGTCCGGCGATCGCCTGGAATGGCGAGTTTCAGCTGCAAGACCTGAACCCGGGTATCTTTGTGGCGCAACTTCCTGGCAAGCTCAATGGGCAATTAACCAGCGAAGGCAGTCTCGAGGCAGACATACTGCAGCTACAGGCCCGTTGGGATATCGATGGCAGCCTGCGTCAACAGCCATTGGCAACACAAGGCCAAGTCGACAAACGCCAATCCGTATGGCAAATCAGCGACCTGCTGCTGCGCCAGGGTGACAACCGCATTAGCGGGGAAGGGCAGTGGGGCAACCAGGTCAGCGGCTATCTGGATATCCAGCTGGACCGGCTCGCCACGCTCTGGCCAGAGCTGCGAGGCTCATTGCAAGGCCGTGCCACCTTCAGCGGAACGGAAAAAGCCCCGGGTATTGAGCTCAGCTTGGCTGGTGAAGACGCAGGTTATGCAGATACACGCGTAGACGCTCTGACCCTGGCTGGACGTGTTCGTGTTTCTGAAGATTTGCCCCTTAGCCTGCAATTGAAGGCGGCAGGGCTGCGCAGCGGTAACAGTGACTTCGGCACCCTTGAGCTTGAACTTGATGGCAACCGAGCCAACCACAGCCTGACCCTGGATTTGACTGAGGGGCTGGTCGACGCCACAGCGCGCCTGCGCGGCAGCCTTAATGCCAGACAGTGGCAAGGGCAACTGACGCAGAGCGCCATTGCTTACCAGCAATTCGATTGGACGCTACAAAATAGCGCGGACCTGCGCTATGTAATGGCTTCAGGACGCCTGCAACTGAGCGAGCACTGCTGGTCGCATGCCAAATCACAACTATGTTTCAACGGGCAGCAAACGCTGATGCCTGAGCGCAACCTCGCCATGACGCTACAGGACTTTGATCTTGCTTCGCTTAAGCCCTGGATGCCTGAGGATATAGACTGGCAGGCCTTGCTGAATGCCAGGATAGAGTTCAGCCAGGCAGTCGGCAAGGCTCCCATCGCCGATGTCAGCATCCGCAGCGCGGACGGTCTTATTCAGGTTACTGAAGAAGAGCAAAGCGTCGACTTTCCTTATCAGCTGCTCGAATTAACCACTCGTTTACAGGCGAGGACAGCCAATGCTGATTTGGTACTTAAAAGTGACAGCATTGGCCAACTCAACATCCAGGCCCAGGTGCAGGAGCCAGGCGGCAAACAAGCCCTCACTGGCGCTTATCAAATAACCGGGTTAAAGCTTGATGTTATGCGCCCCTTTATTGCTCAAGTACAACGGCTGGAAGGACAGTTGAACGGGCAGGGGGAGCTGGGTGGTGTACTGCGTGAGCCTATCGTCAACGGCCAATTACGCCTGACAAATGGACATGCGAGCGGTCCATCGCTACCCATTAGTCTGGAGCAGCTCACTGCTGATATACGCGTTCAGGGGCAGAGCGCAAGCATTGACGGTAACTGGAGCAGTGGCGAAAAAGGTACTGGAAAGCTGGTGGGTGAGGTTGGTTGGGCGCCCCTCGATGTTAACCTTGAGCTCATTGGCAGCTCGCTGCCCGTCACGGTAGAGCCCTATGCCCACTTATTGGTAAGTCCTGAGCTACAGCTGGGATTACGGCAAAATGCGTTACATGTGAGCGGCAAGGTCGCCATACCTGAAGGCGATATAACGGTGCGCGAGCTACCGGCACAGGCAGTGAGAGTTTCGGACGACACTGTGATCGTCGGCCAGCAAGTTGCAGAGAAAACCGAGTCGCCGCTGGAAGTTACCGCTCGGATTCAGTTGGTAATAGGTGACCAACTGCGGCTTTCTGCATTTGGGCTGACCGGACGCCTGAAGGGCCAGCTGGCCGTGCGCGAAAACATGACCGCCAATGGCGATCTACGCATACTCGATGGCCGTATCAAGCGGCTGGGGCAGGATCTGACCTTAAGACGGGCGATCCTGCTATTTTCTGGTCCAATCAGCCAGCCTTACATGAATATTGAAGCGATCCGCAAGGTAGATGAGGTGGTTGCCGGATTGCGCCTCACTGGCAACGCCAACAGCCCCAGCACAACCGTTTTTTCTGAGCCGCCCATGTCACAGCAGGAGGCGATGTCGTATCTGGTTCTGGGGCGTCCGCTAGGCCAGGAGGGCGACAGCAATATGGTAGGTCAGGCCGCTCTGGCGCTGGGGCTCGCAGGTACGGCGCCGATCACCCAGAAGATCGGTGACACCTTGGGATTGGAGGATTTCGCCGTTGAGTCCGAAGGTTCAGGTACCAGCACCCAAGTCGTTGCCAGTGGCAGCATCACCGACAAACTCAGTGTGCGTTATGGTGTTGGCGTGTTTGAGCCAGCAAACCAGTTGGCATTGCGTTACGACCTGACCAGACGACTCTATCTGGAAGCCATCAGCGGCTTTGCCAGCTCGCTGGATTTCTTCTATCGTATCGACTTCTGAGACAAGCTATTACCAGTCACCATGGCAGCCCTGACGGGTTGCTATTTCACCTGCGGGCTCAGCATTGTGCAAAGCCTGAGGCATCAATAAGGAGTCACCATGTCTAGCGTAACATTGCGCGGTAATCCCATTTCTGTTGGCGGTCAACTCCCGGCCAAGGGCGATAGCGCACCTGCTTTTAGTCTGGTAGCCAAGGATTTGAGCGACGTCAGCCTTTCCAGCCTCAACGGCAAGCGTAAGATTCTGAATATTTTCCCCAGTGTTGATACACCCACCTGTGCGACTTCAGTGCGTACCTTTAACAGCAAGGCCAGCGCTCTGGAAAACACGGTTGTACTCTGCATCTCCGCCGATTTGCCCTTCGCCCAGGCGCGTTTCTGCGGCGCAGAAGGTTTGGAAAATGTGGTCAACCTTTCGACTATGCGCGGCCGTGAGTTCATCCGCGACTATGGCGTTGATATTGAAAATGGCCCCATGGCAGGACTGACTGCTCGAGCAGTGGTTGTGCTGGATGAGAATGACAAAGTGCTGCACAGCGAACTGGTCAGCGAGATTGGCCACGAACCCAACTATGATGCGGCCCTGGCTGCTCTTTAAGTTTTGATTCATGGCGGAGCGCCACCGGCACTCCGCCATTTAGCTCCTGCTTGATGACATCTACATACGTTTGATCAGGCCCATCAGGAGCGGTACCACCTTGGACTCGTCGACCGGTTTATCCAGCCAGGCAATACCTTTTACGTTGCTATCCAACAGGCGCTGCCCCTCATCACAGTAGGCCGACACCACCAATACCGGTAGGTGATGCGTTTCCTTGCGTTGGCGAAGCTCTCTGATCAGGCTAAGACCATGCCCATCAGGCAAGCGTAAGTCGGTAACCAATGCACAGGGCGTTGACTCCTCCAGCAACTGTTTTGCCTGGCGCAGGTTATTGGCGATAACCGGCTCATAGCCACCGCGGCGCAAGAGCAGGTCCATGAACTGCGCGGCCGTTTCATCATCTTCCAAGACCAGAACGCTAACGTTCAAATCACTGGCAGCTATGCTGTCATCCGTGCTCGGATCAGCGGCCAATGGCAACTCAAACCAAAATGTAGCCCCTTGGCCAGGGGGCGAGTCAAAACCGACCGCACCGTCCATTTGCAACATGAGTTCACGGCAAATAGCCAACCCGAGTCCAGTACCCGGTTTCTGTCTGTTATCCGCACCGTCTGCCTGGGCAAATTTACCGAAAATACGTGCTTGAAATGCTTCTGGAATACCGCTGCCCTGGTCAGTAACGCTCACACGCAATTGATCCTTTCGGATCTGCATTTGCACCGTTACTTGCCCGGATGGAGGTGAGAACTTAATCGCATTGGATAAGAAGTTGCTTATGACCTGCTGCAATCGGTTGCCGTCGACGTTGCCCCAGTAAGGCTCCGCATCACTATGGTTCAGCTCGACTCCATGAACTTCTGCATAGGCCTGATTTGCGGTAATGGCCTCATCTACCAATGTGTCTATCCGCTGCACGCGCATATCCAGTGACATTTTTCCCGCTGCGAGCTTTTCCATATCGAGCAGGTCGTTAATCAGATGGTTAAGACGCAGGCTATTGGCGTGAGCGATCTCCAGCATTTTCTGTATTTTGTCCGGCACCGGACCAAGAGAACCACTATTGACTATGCCGAGCGCCCCGGAAATAGATGTCAGTGGTGTGCGCAGTTCGTGACTAACAGTAGAGACAAACTCGCTTTTCATTGCCTCGACGCGCTTCTGCTCAGTCAGATCCAACATGGTTCCGCTTGCTCTGACTGCCTTACCCTGAGCATCACGTTGGATAGCTCCGCGTAGTAACAGCGGCACTTCTTCACCATTTTTGTGAGTAAAACGGGTTTCCAGAGCAAAGGACACCGCATCAGACTCAATTATTTCCTTCAACTCGGTGAGCAAGGCATGGCGAGCTGTGGGAGCAATAACCGATTGCCATCGATGTAGTGCCTGGAAACCACGCTGCTGCGGATAACCCAGCATTTCCAGCGACCTGGCAGACGCGATGAAACGCCACTCTTCAACATTGACGTCCCACCAACCATCATTGCTGCCCTTAAGCACCAAGCGCTGACGTTCCTCACTTTGTTGCAAGGCTTCGTTACTGGCGCGCAGCTTTTGCGTCATGCGCGAAGCCAATGCTTCAGCCTGATCACGCCTCAGTGTCAGCAAGGACGCCAATAAGAAAACCATCAACGAGATGCAGGTACCCGCTGCCAGCATCAAGGCGTGCCCAGGCAAACTGGAATCAAACTCGGCCGTGCTGTTGAAGTCGATCTGCCATTTACGACCATAAAGATCCAACACGAGCTCACGAGTAAATAATGGCTCGCTGGCGTTTTCGTCGCCGTAGGATTGGAACAGTAACTGCGACTCATCAGCCGTGGTTATATCCGTTAGGCGGTAGTCGAGGGTCGGACGGGATTCTGGAAATATCCGCCAAAGTTGAGATAAGCTATTGATAACAAAAATATTTTCGCTATTCAGAAACCCTTGATCTTTCATTGATACCTTCCCCTACGCTCTTCACGAGGTGCGGCCGGTAATAGTGCTAAATTTAGCCGAATGTTCTGTATATCGTTGATTGCAAGTGGAAATACTGAAAACCTTGTAAGGCTCTGTAGCCCCGTTCCTTAAGTGGCTGGTTTGTCGTGTTGACGCCGCTTTTCAGCCATTAGACGCCCAATCATCTCGTTCTTAACCGATAGCTCCGCCTCCAGTTTGAGGCCGGTCGGTAAAACTGTAAAATTCAGCCACTAACTCTGCATCTCATTGATTTCAAAGGAAAATCTGGGACAGCCAATAAGTAATTCTGGATCACCTCCCGCTTACGTAGCCGGTGCGTCATATTGGCGCCGGTTTTCAGCCATTAGGCGCTCAATCATATCGTTCTTAACCGATAGCTCAGTCTCCAGTTTGGCCTGGCTGACGGTAAAATCTTGCACCTTGCTTTGCGCCGATTCAAGGCGTTGCGTCAGCTCATCAATTTGCGAGGCCTGGCGCTGAGCGCTGTCGGCGTACTGCTGCAGATCCGTCGTCTGGGTTTGCAATTGCTTATTGGCATCTTCAAGCTTCGCGTCAGTCCGATTAAGCTTCGATTCGAGGTCCTGTGTTGCTTTGCGCGCAGCGCCCAACTCGCTCACCAGGCGCGCGTTATCCTTGTTGAGCTGGGTCAGGTCGCCCTGCTTGACGGAGATTGTCTGGTTTAACGTGCGAATCTCGGCCTGAAGCTGCTGAATTTGTTGCTCATGCCGGCGCTGATCCTGATCCCTCTGCTCTTTCACCGATTCACGATAATGCTCCAGTGCCTCCCGGCTGTGACGGTGCTTTTCCTCAAGGGATTCGATATGAGCCTGCTTTTCCTTGAGCAGCGCCGTCGTGCTGGCCTCGCGCTGACCCGCCTCGTTGAGTTGTTTATCTAAGGCATCGCAGGCTGCGGATTTGGCAGCCAGTTGCGCACTCGTCTCATCAAGGCGCGATTCCAACACTTTCTGCTGATCGCCCAGCTGGCCAGCCTCTTGAGTGAGCGCGGTGCAGCGGTCAGAGAGCTCTTTGATCTGGTGTTCATAGCGGCTTTTACTCTCTTCGACGATGCCGTGGGCCTCTTCCTGAAGGCGCGATGCCAGGCGCGCAATGAGGTCCTTAATGGGCTGGCTCAATAGGGCCTCATCGTCGAGTCTGGTGGACGCCTCCTCCTCCAGCTCTTTGAGATAGCGATGAATCGTTGATTTGGAGCCGGTATTACCGAGCTCTATACGTATCGCGTCAATGGAGGGGTTTTCCCCCCTGGCTAGAACGGCCTGATGGGCCCTGGTCACCAGTGCTTTGTTGATACCGCCACGTGCCATGGAATTCCCTCCTGCTTATTTCGTACTGTATTACGCACTATGTATATACATACGATTTTAGCTCGTGCTTTAGACTTTGTATAGCTTAGATATGACACAGGATAATAATAGATTATCTTATGTTAGGGTGAATTTTCTTCAGCTCGACGCCAAAATGCGTACAGATGGAGTCTATTTAGACACGTTGCAAGAGGCCAAACTGGACGTAATTGTCGAATTGACGCTACAGCGGCTCTGTCAATTAGGACAGCTCTTTTCGATTGTACTCAAGGGAATAACTCAAAAGTGTCTTGCACCGCTCTGAATTGTGCCCACACTACGGGAACCGCGAACGAGGCCAGCGTTACACTCGCCCCGTTTTGCGGATGTTCGTTCGACAAAAACGCTGGTAACACTCCCTACGGCTTCAATTCAATGCCAAGCTGCCCAACCAGTAACGAAAATAGCCAAAAACAGGCTGCGGTCACCAAAGCACTGGCTAACAGCGTAGGCCAAAAGCCGATTCGGGGCAGCAACGTCGGAAATATTAAAAACATCGGAAGTGTCGGCACCACGTACCAGAACGTATACCAAGCGTGATTCGCCACTTTTTCTGTCGAGTGCGTTTCTACGTGCAACCAAATCAGCGCCAGAATCGTCACCAACGGTAATGCCGCAACCAAAGCGCCCAGCTTGTCGCTGCGTTTGGCGACCTCGGAAACCACTACCACGACGGCGGCGGTAATCAGATATTTGGTTATGATCCAATGCCATGTCATGTATGCTCTACTCCAAACCGTCGAATTCACCCGTAAAATTTACATCGTAAACTCCCCCGTCACTCGATAGGAGCACGTAAAGTGTTTGAGCTTCAGCCCGATTGGTGACCGATACGATGAAATAACCGCTGCCTTTCTTATGGATTTTTACGGCGTCTTCAGGAACTACCTCCCAGCTTTCGGGAAGCTTTCCGAAGCCTAAGCCTGCGTCTTTTTCGGTTAGTTGCATAGTTGCCGCTCTGCCACGCTCAAGCGCCGATTTTTCTGAAATCGACTTATGGGCATGGTCACTGTGTGCAAGCACCTGTTGAGATCCGACCAATAAAACAAGTGTGAAAATGGCAGTAAAGAGCTTCATAAGGGT
This sequence comes from Pseudomonas neustonica, assembly GCF_003797945.1. Classification (GTDB taxonomy): domain Bacteria; phylum Pseudomonadota; class Gammaproteobacteria; order Pseudomonadales; family Pseudomonadaceae; genus Halopseudomonas; species Halopseudomonas neustonica. The sequence continues at coordinate 87,900 of NZ_RKKU01000008.1, read as the reverse complement.
TCCTCGAAGTTTAATATGATTAATGGGAGTGGGGTTCACCGTCCTCGTGGCGATGGACTTCAGGTTCACTGGCTTGTTCAGCCGGCTCTTCGCCCTCTGTGTCGGCGGATGGCCCTCGTAATTCGAGGCGTCTTGGGTAGCTCGATAGCGGTGCTTTTTTATCCGCCATGTCTTCGTGGGTATGTTGGTGATCATCCCGGTTGAGCGGAAAATCATCCGGGTACTGCGTGTGCTGAAACCCATGTAACTGCATCAGCAGCAACAGACCACCGGCAAGCATCAGCCCCACGTTGGAAGCTTTGCTGAAGCGCTCAAACGATGCGGTTTTTCGCCACACCATAAGCACGGCCAGCATGATGCTCAAAGCCACAATCTGTCCCACTTCGACGCCGACATTGAACGATAATATTTTGAACACCAGACCATCGTCGCCCAGCGGCAACTGCTGAAGCCGAGTGGACAGGCCAAACCCGTGGATCAAACCAAAGGCAAACACCATCCAGGTCAGGTTCGGGGATTTCATTTGCAAGTGTTTCTGAAAGCCGCCGAGGTTGTCGAAGGCTTTGTAACAGACGGTCAGCGCAATCACCGCATCAATCAGGTAGTAATTGGCGGTAATTCCGAACAGTGTGGCGAACACCAGGGTAATGGAATGACCGATGGTGAAGGCGGTGATGAACTTGATGATCTCGCTAAAGCGCGTCAAAAAGAACATAACACCGAACAGAAACAGCAAATGATCATAGCCGCTAAGCATATGGGTGGCGCCAAGCCGAATGTATTCCAGGTAGCCCGCATTGAGTATCCGGGCTTGGTCTTCCGCCGACATGCCATGCGCCCAGGCCGCAACACTGGCAAGGGACGTAATGATGATAATTAGGACCTGAATCCGTGACTTCACACGGTCTAATTTAATCCCCAGACCTGCAACCGCAAGGCCTGAAGCAGTATAATCGCACCTGACATCCATTCACCCAGTCAGTGCATCGGCCCATGCGTACCTTCACCCTCCAGCAATCAAAGACCGAAGTCTACACTCCCCACGGCGGGCTGGCTCTGGTGGGCCACTGCCTGAATCGGCACACGTCGCTGCCCCAAACCGCCCGCACCGTGGTCAAGCGTCACGGTATTCCGAACATCGACCTGATCCGGACCTATCTGGGCTTGATCACGCTCGGCAAGAGCGATTTCGAGGCCGTGGAGTCAGCGCGTACAGATCCCTTTTTTAAAGACGCTATGGGGATTAAACAATCGCCCTCCTCGGCCCGATTACGGCAGCGATTTGATGAAGATGCCCAGGCGCTCACGCCCTTATTGGAGGATGCCAGCTGTGAGTTTTTGAAGTCCGTCGAAGCCCCAGTTTCTCCCCTGAAAATGGGGCATGTGGCCTTGGACATGGACGTTTTCCCTATGGATAACAGTCAGACGAACAAGGAAGGCGTCAGTTACACCTACAAGGGGCACGACGGCTATGCGCCCATTGCTGCTTACCTTGGTCAGGAAGGCTGGTGTCTAGGGTGTGAACTGCGCCCCGGCAGCCAACACGCCAATAACGGTTTTTTGGAAACGTTGAAACGCGTCTTACCCCGGGCCCGGTCACTGACTGGTTCGCCCATCCTGCTGCGTCTGGACAGTGCCCACGATGCCCGCGACAACCGGGATTTTCTGAGTCAGCAAGAACAAGTGGATTTCCTGATCAAGTGGAATCCTCGTAAACAAGACCCTCTGGTCTGGGCTGACAAAGCTCAGGAGCAGCAAGTCTGGACGCTGGGCCGCTGCGGCAAAATGGAAGCGGTTCTGTCGGAAGAACTACCGGACGAACCCGGCATTCGCCGGGTCGTCAAAGTGACGGTTCGCACCAGTGATGCGCAGGGCCAGTTATATCTGGAACCGGAAGTCAGTCTGGAAGGCTGGGTGACATCACTGCCAGTGAGTGTTGCCAGCAACCAGCAGGTTATAGACTTGTATTGCGATCATGCCACCAGTGAGCAGTTCCACAGTGAGTTCAAAACCGATCTGGATCTGGAGCGCTTGCCTTCTGGCAAGTTCGCCACCAACAACTTGGTGATGGCATTTGCAACGCTGGGCTACAACGTACTGCGCTGGATGGGACTGAGGCTCACCGGCCCGGATGCACCTGTGCGCCACCCGGCCAAACGCCGCCGCCTGAGGACCGTGATGCAGGAGCTGATGTACATGGCCTGTCGCCTGATCCACAGCAGTAGGCAACGGTTCCTGCGCTTTGGCCGCCATTGCCCGGGTTTTGTCGTTTATCGTGACCTCTATCGAGGCCTTTCGTCTCCCGGGTAGACAACTCAGATCGATTCGTTGCTTGATCTCACCCCGATCATCTTGTTGGGCAGATCGCCCGTGCCTGAGAATCACAATTTGATCGATATTTAATCAAAGCAGGGCCGGTTTGCAGCCGTTACAATCGGTAGAATGACGACCGTGCTCTCAACACAACCAAACTGGCTTCAAAAATGAGTTAGGCGTGAGCCAACCAAGGCTCAGGGTGCTATATTCGAGCGGAGTCACTGATTCAGGTAGGAGTTTAAGCATAATACCTTCAATTTTTTTGGAGGTGATCGAAGTAATCACATGTGATTATGGAATTGAGTGGCGGGCGCGCCCACAGTTGTGCTGCGCCCGTCAGGGTTTCCTTGCGGAAACAGGCTCCAGGCGTGCCCGGAGCCTGCTGGTTCGCTAAATTTCCGCTTTCTTACGGTGCAACAGTGCATACAGCACCGGGAGCACGAATAGCGTCAACAACGTCGAGGAAATAATTCCCCCGATCACCACCGTCGCCAGCGGTCGCTGGACTTCCGCGCCGGTACCAGTGTTGAGCGCCATGGGAACAAAGCCGAGGCTCGCGACCAAGGCCGTCATCAGTACCGGTCGCAGGCGGATCAGGGCACCTTCGACGATCGCTTTCATCAGGTCGCCCTGCTCGTGCCACAGGTCGCGAATAAAAGCCACCATCACCAGACCATTGAGAACTGCGACGCCAGAGAGCGCGATAAAGCCCACGCCTGCGGAGATCGACAGCGGCATATCCCGCAACCACAGGGATAAAATCCCGCCAGTGAGCGCAAGCGGTACGCCAGTGAAAATAATCAAGGCGTCTTTCACCGAACCGAACGCCATGACCAATAGGCCAATGATGATCACCAGCGTGATCGGTACCACAATGGCGAGACGTGCGCTGGCCGACTGCAGTTGCTCGAAGGTGCCCCCGTAATCCAGCCAATACCCATCCGGTAAATCCACTTCCTGGGCGATGCGCGCTTGTGCTTCTTCGACAAATCCACCCAAGTCGCGGTCCCGCACGTTGGCGGTCACCACTACCCGGCGCTTGCCATTTTCCCGGCTGATTTGGGTTGGTGCCAGTGCCAGCTCCAGCTCTGCCACTTCCGACAATGGCACATAGCCGCCGTCCGGCAAGGGAACGGGCAGAAAGGCCAAACTGTCGATGTCACGCCTCACGGTTTCCGGCAGGCGTACCACTAACTCAAAGCGACGGTCACCCTCGTAGATCAGGCCCGCGTTCTCACCGCCAACACCGGTTGCCACCAGCGCTTGCACGTCTTCGACATTCAGGCCGTAGCGCGATAATGCCATGCGCTTGGGGTGCACCGATAACATCGGCTGCCCCGTGACCTGTTCGACTAGAATATCCTCCGCGCCTTCAACGGTCTCAAGCACCTCCTGAACGGCCTTTGCCGACGCCAACAGTTGATCCATATCATCACCAAACACCTTGATCCCGAGATCAGCCCGAACACCGGAAATCAGCTCGTTAAAGCGCATTTCGATGGGCTGTGTGAACTCGTATTTGTTGCCAGGCAGTTGGGTCACGGCTTCTTCGATCTCCGCCACCAGTTGATCCTTGGTTTTGTCGGGATTGGGCCACTGGTCGCGCGGTTTAATTATCACGAAGTTATCCGCCACGCTCGGAGGAACGGGATCGGTAGCCACCTCCGGAGTGCCGATTTTGGCCACTACCTTATCCACTTCCGGGAACGTTTTCAGCGTCTCCTCCAGCTGAGTCTGCATCGCGATGGATTGCTCAAGTCCGGTGCCAGGAATACGCAGCGCGTGCAGCGCGATATCCCCTTCGTCGAGCTGCGGAATAAATTCCGAACCTAAGGTAGTTGCCAACCAGATACATACCGCCACCAACGCCGTTGCCGACCCCAAAACCAGCCAGCGAAACTTCATCGCGACAAGCAACGCTGGTTTGTACACCGATTTGGCACCGCTGATTACCGGGCTTTCCTTTTCGCTGATTTTGCCTCGAAGTAACACTGCAACGGCGGCTGGCACCACAGTCAGCGACAGAACCATGGCAGATAACAGTGCCATTACTACAGTGGCCGCCATGGGGTGGAACATCTTCCCCTCAACGCCGGTGAGAGAAAAGATCGGCAAGTACACCACGGTAATGATGGCGACACCGAACAGACTGGGGCGAATGACTTCGTTGGTGGCTTCGTACACCAGCTGGAGCCGCTCCCGCAGTGGCAACTGGCCGTTATGCTGGGACTGGGACAACCGCCGAATGCAGTTTTCGACAATAATCACCGCACCATCCACGATCAGGCCGAAATCCAGCGCCCCAAGGCTCATCAGGTTGGCCGATACGCCCGATTGCACCATGCCAGTGATGGTGGCGAGCATGGACAAAGGAATTACCGCCGCCGTGATCAGAGCGGCGCGTAGATTGCCGAGCAACAGAAACAGCACGACGATCACCAGCAATGCGCCTTCGAGCAGGTTCTTTTCCACCGTGGCGATGGCCTTGTCCACCAAAGTCGTGCGATCGTACACCGCCTCCACCTTTACCCCCTCGGGGAGTGAAGGCTGAATGGCCTTCAATTTTTCAGCCACGGCCTGCGCGACTGAGCGGGAGTTCTCTCCCATCAACATCATGGCCGTGCCCAGCACCGTTTCCTTGCCGTCGCGGGTCGCCGCCCCGGTGCGCAGTTCCTTGCCAATGGCCACCTCGGCCACATCACTGACTTTTACCGGTGCGCCCTGCCGATTAGCGATAACCACCTGTTCAATCTCAGCGATGGAGGCCAACTGTCCAGGTGAACGGACCAGCAGCTGTTGCCCTTTGCGCTCGATATAGCCTGCACCGCGGTTGGTGTTGTTGGCTTGCAGTGCGTCCGCCAGTTCATCCATGGTGACGCCAAATTGCAGCAACTGTTGTGGGAAGGGCGTGACGTGGTACTGCTTGTTGTAGCCACCGATGGTGTTGATCTCAATCACCCCAGGCACCTGTGCCAGTTGGGGTTTGATAATCCAATCCTGAATTTCCCGCAGTGCCGTGGCGTCCAACGGACTGCCATCCTCTTGAGTGGCGCCGGGCCGCGCTTCGACCGTGTACATCAAGATTTCGCCAAGGCCGGTGGCGATGGGACCCATTTCCGGCTCCAGGCCCGGTGGCAGGGCATTCTTGATGGTGCCGAGGCGTTCATTGATCAGGTTTCGGGCGAAATAAATGTCCGTACCCTCTTCGAATACCACTGTGACCTGGGACAGACCGTAGCGGGATATTGAGCGGGTATAGGACAAATTAGGCAAACCATACAGAGCCGTTTCCACCGGGAAAGTGATCCGCTGCTCAGCCTCCAAGGGGGAATACCCCGGAGCCTCGGTATTGATCTGCACCTGGACGTTGGTGATGTCTGGTACCGCATCGATCGGCAGGCGCTGAAAGCTCCACAGGCCTACACCGACCAACACCAGAATAAGGGATAACGTTAAAAACCGCCGCTCTACCGAGAAGCGTAAGATGGCATTTATCATCATAGCCTCCTGGGTTAGTGGTCGTGGGATGCGCCGGATTTTTCGATATCGGCCTTGATCAGATAACTGTTGTCCACTACATAGCGGTCACCCGCTTGTAGCCCACCCAGTACCTCAGTCAAAGTGCCGTCGCTGGGGCCTAGCTCCAGTGGGCGAATTTCATAAGTATCTCCCACCTGGATAAATACCACGCTCCAATCCCGAAAAGGCTGCAGCGCCCGGTTCTCGACCGCCAGTGGCACCTCAAGGGTCTCTACCACTATATCCCCCGCCACCAACAAGCCTGGGTTCAGAGTGCCGTCCGGGTTGTCCACTTTCACTCGGGCCAGGGTATAGGGCGCATTGTTTGGGGAAGGCAGCAGATGGCTAATGTTAGCCTGCTGATTAAATCCCTCGGCTTGCAGTAGAACTTTCTGGCCGACCGCCACCTTGGTGCGCTGGCCCGGAAATACCTGAAGCTCCGCCCACAAGGTGGACAGATCGGCGATGGCAAATAGAGGCCGGTCACCGGCGATTTCGCCCACACTGATCTGGCGCTCGGTTACCACGCCATCCATGGGTGAGCGCAGATCATAGGTTTTAAGACTTTCATTGGACTCCACTTGCGCCAGCAGATCACCTTTGGCAACACGGTCTCCCAAACGAACATTGACTCTGGTAATGACGCCGGGAAAGCGGGCGCGCACCCGCGCGATTTGCTCCGACGCGGTGGTCAGTTGCCCATAAGTGGTCAAGGTTCGCTCAATCGAGCCCGGACCGGCCTCGGCTGTTCGGATTCCAGCCTTTTCAGCAATGTCGGCTGCAATGCGGGTACGACCTTCGTGGGATTCCCATTGCCACTGGTATTGTTTACCGTTCAAGGCAAGCGTGACTTCCACATCAAAGGAATGTGGCTCGGTCACCACGCCATCCCCCAGCCAATAGTCTCCCTGGAAGGCAAAATCAAAAGTATCCTCTTGTCCGCCCAAACGAGTGAGTTGAACGTTGAGGTCAACCCCATCGGTCATGGGCTTACCGTCCTTTGTCACCCAGGCACGATATTCTGGAGGAACACCTTGCTCGAAAATCTGCAGTTCGACGGTAGCGTCGTCCCGCTCAAGCAAGAGGCCACCATGAGGTCCTTTGGTTTCAGGCACGGTCTGTTGTGCTTCGTTAGAAGCATCGTCCCGATCTTGCGCCGCTAGCAGGGGGCTGGCGGCCAGACAGGTGGCCACCAGTATCCAGTAGAGTGGTTTTATCAGTTGCATGGTTCAATAATCCTGTGTTTGGTTAGCGGGCGTGGCCTTGAGTCATGGGCTGCGCCGTGAGCTGTTCGATAAGAGCTTGATTGAGCAGCGCCGTTGCGGCTGCTTCGACGAGTGCCTCGCGGGCCGAAAGCAGTTCACGCTGTGCGGCGGTCCACTCAACATAGCTGTAGCGGCCGCGCTCATAGGCTTTTTGGGTAAGCTCGAGGGCTTTCGTGAGATCGGGCAGGACAGTGGAGCGCAGCCGCTCAACCGCATCAATGTTTTGTTGACGGGTATGAAAAGCCTCGAACAAGAGGGAGTGGAGTTTCAGTAGCGCGCTCTGTTGGCGGTACTCCACCTCATTGCGTGCCGCCATGGCCGATTGCACCTCACCCCGGTTTCGAGATCCGGAAAACAGCGGCACGGATATTCCCGCCACCAGCGCAGCTTCACCCGACTCCTCGAAACGACGAGCACCAAGCTGCCAGCGAATGTCACTTTCCGATTGGCTTCGTGCCAGGCGGATCTCAGCCTCGCGCATACGCCGCTCGCTGGCATAGACTCGAATCATTGGGCTCTCCCGCGCTTGCTGGTAGAGCACCTCGAACCGCTCGCTAGGCTCAAACCGGAACAGGTCGCCCTGCAACCGCTGAAAATCCACCCGTGTTTCCCCCCACAGTGAGGCCAGTGCCACTTTCCGCTTCTCGTACTCGGTTTGCAGAGCGTCGTGGGCGAGCTGGCTTTGGGCAAGAGCCGCCTTGGCGCGTAAAACTTCGGCTTCAGGTGCAGCGCCCTGTTTGGCGCGTTGGGTAACTGTGTTCAGGGTTGTCTCGCTCAACGCCATGGCCTGAGCGGATAAATCGAGCTTTTTCTGCAGAGCCAGAGTGGCGACATAGCGTTGCGTCACCTCGCCCAAAAGTTCCAGAGTCTTGGCTTCCCGTTCGGCCTTTACGAGGTCATATCGGGAGTTCACAACGCCAGTACGAGCCTGACGCTTGCTTCCCAATTCAATGACCGAAGAAAGCGACAAGGTGTATTCGGCCCTGTCAGCCCCCCTAAGGTCACCACTACCGAGGACATTTTCCACCTCCAGCCCCGCCACATAGGCCGGTGCCTGATCGGCTGACAGTCGGCGTCCCTCGAGCCCCTGCAGTCGAAAGTCAAACACCTGCAGACTGGGGTTTTGCGCCATTGTTCGGGACAGCGCGTCGGCAAGGCTGATGGGCCTCTCTTCAGCGTGAGTAGTGGTAACGTTGAACACCAATGTGAACAGAAACAATATTTGAAAATAGCTCTGGCGCGGCTGTAAACGCCGCCCAGTTTCCATGGGCTTGCAAAAAAGCATGGAGCTTCTCCTACGAAGATCTAAATGGTAAGTGTGTCCCGAGCGGGATAGATCGTAGGATTATGCGATAGGAGGGCGGAACAAAGAGGGTGACGTGACGGAATTATGGCTGGCTTGGTAGGCGGACAGAAGCTGACCGCCTGCCGAAATGACAATATCCGTTGCCACGCTCACCAGCACTACGTGAAAGTGGGCATGGTTTTGATGGCTATGGTCCGACGAGTGGTCCGGTGAAGAGTCAGACAAGAAGGAAGACGACTCTGTACCCAGAGCGCTAAAGTCAATTACGGCCACTTCCTGAGAGTGCTCGTGATCATGATGAGGCGTCGTGGAATAATGAGGTTGGTTTGTATCGCCAATAGCCGCCAGTGACTGCAGAGCAATCACCAGTGCTAAAACGATTGTTACCCAACGATTCTTCATCAAAGCGGACAGACTCTCCAAACTAAGGCCGGGACACTACCACTAAGGAAACCCTTAGGTCAAAACCCGCATTCTGTTCGGTTTCCCCAATCTCGAGAGGTGGTGGACCTTGGGACGCAATGGTGCAAACACCTCTCGGTTGGCGAGACCATCGATAGCTCCATGCCGGAAGTCGGGCGTGTGGGTCTTTCGTAGACTCGAGTCGCCCGGCCGGAGCAGACCGCATGAACCCGATTGCTCTCCTTTTGCTTACCCTTGCGATGTCCACCGATGCCTTTGCCGCCGCGATCAGCAAAGGGGCGGGCGGAGCCCTGCGAATGGGTCTTATCTTTGGGTCAATTGAAGCAGCAACACCTTTAGTCGGCTGGTTGCTTGGTAAATCGGCATCGACTTACGTTGAGGCGTGGGATCACTGGATAGCGTTTGCGCTATTGGTTGCTCTAGGGCTGCACATGCTTTATGAAGGCCTGAAACCCAGCGCTGAAGAAGTGTCGAAGCCCTCCAGGCAGTCATTTCTCAAGGTTTCTTTGACAGCCATCGGCACGAGCATGGATGCCATGGCTGTAGGTATTGGCCTGGCATTCATCAACGTCAACATCTGAACTGCGGCGGCCCTGATTGGTCTGGCGACGACCGTTATGGTTACGCTTGGAGTGATGTTGGGACGGGCAATTGGATCGTTAATTGGCCAAAAGACCGAGATCTTAGACGGGCTGACACTAATCGGAGCCGGTGTTTGGATCCTGTCGAGCCATCTGTAAGGTCAAAAAATGCTACCGCACATGAAGAGCTTCGCCGCGCGTACGCATATTTTTAAGTTCAGCCTCTAGCGTATGCAAGGCTTCCTCGTTCAGCCAATTCGCCGCTTCGACGGACGCCGCCAGCGAAGAAGCGGTATCGCCGCCGAAGCGGCTGAGCACCTCGTTGACCAGACCGGCTACCAGCTGCTCACGGGCCATCTGTGGGGCATACCGGAATGCATGGCTAGCCTTGAAGCGCTTTAGCAGCTTTTTCCGATACAGCCGTTCCAATGTGGACTGCACAGTATTCACTGAAATGCCGCGCGCCACACCAATGGCAGCATGTACCTCTTTGGAGGACGCCTCCGGGACTCGCCACAGATGTACCAGCACCGCTACTTCGAGAGTGCCTAATGGTGGAATGGCAAGTTTATCAGGGGTGTCTTGAGTCACAGGTTTTCCGGCGACGGGTCGTGAGAAGATGAGCTAGAGTATAGAAGCACAAAAACCGATGATCAATCGGTTTTGTAGAGCGAGTGCGCCCTGTCTGAGGGTTTAGATCGAGGTCAGCGCCATTTCCTTTACTTCTTGACCTGAAGCAAAGAGGCCGGTAGTCTTTACTCTATTGATTAATGTAAAGGGTTCTAGTCATGCCAAAAGTCAGCTCAAAACGACAAATCACCTTGCCTGTGGATCAGTGTCGGCTGGCGGGCATTGAGCCTGGTGATGAATACGACAGCTACGTGGACAACGATGGCCACATTACCATCATCAAAAAGGTCTCAGGAGCCGCGCGCGGGATTCTCAAGGGCATCCGTGTGGATCGCCAGGTGAGTGAGGACGATTCCCGCCAAAACGGTATCGGTGCGTGATTGCCATTGATACCAATGTGCTGCTTCGTTACCTACTGCTGGACGATAAGGCTCAGTCGCATAAGGCCGTATCACTGATCACGGGCTCTGTACCCGCTCTGGTGACGGATGTCGTGTTGGTGGAGACAATGTGGGTTCTAACGGGTAAGCGCTACAAGCTTGACCGCGAGGCCATTGCTGGCGTGATCAGTGCGCTGTTTGCAGAGCCGAACATTGTCTTTGAGGATAGGCAGACTGTGTGGCGTGCTCTGAATGACTATAAGAAGGCGCGGCCGGTGAAGGTCGGTGGCAAGAAAAAGAGCGCTGACTTTCCCGACGCACTCGTTGTGAATAAAGCCATGCGCCAAGCACGCGAGTGGGGCCAAGCGTTTGAAGGCGTCTATACGTTCGACGTCGCGGCTCTGGAAATACTGGGGACGCTAAGTCCATAATTCGCCAAAATTAAAAGGTCGGCATGAGCAGCATTGACCACTACATACGCGCGGGCACCCGCGCCAATACTCGCAAAGCCTACCAAGGAGCAGTCCGCCACTTTGAGGACGAATGGGGCGGGTTTCTGCCGGCCACGGCCGACAGTGTTGCACGTTACCTGGTTGACCACGCGCGCGCTCATTCACTAAACACCCTGCGCCAACGACTGGCGGGTCTGGCGGCCTGGCACCTTGAGCAAGGTTTTCCCGATCCTACCAAAGCACCGCATGTTAAAAAGGTGCTCAAGGGCATTGCCGAACTGCACCCTGCCCCAGAAAAGCGGGCCAGACCCCTCCAGTTGGTGCAGCTGACGGCCATCGTATCGCACCTGGACCAGCAGATTGCTCGACAAGATACACACCGGTTGCCATTGCAACCGCTTCGCAACAAAGCACTTATGCTGATCGGTTTTTGGCGGGCCTTTCGCAGCGACGAGTTGGGGCGGCTCCATGCGGAGCATATTCAGGTGGAGCCTGGCTCGGGCATGGAGATTTACCTGCCCCGCACCAAAAGCGACCGCTCCGGGCAAGGGCGTTACTTCAAAGCGCCGGCCCTCAGGCAACTGTGTCCTGTAGAAGCCTATTTGGAATGGACTAACGCGGCACAGATCAAGCAAGGGCCGGTATTTCGGGCCATTAACCGTTGGGGCCAACTTGCGAATGAAGCTCTGCATCCGAACAGTATCATCACCATCGTCAGATCCTGTTGCCAAGCGGCAGGCATAGAGGGCTCAGACGCTTTCAGCAGCCACTCTTTGCGCCGAGGGTTTGCGAGCTGGGCCAATGGCCAGCGCTGGGACACAAAGTCTTTGATGGAGTATGTGGGATGGCGAGACGTTCATTCCGCAATGCGCTACATCGATGCACCTGACCCGTTCGCCCAGCATCGGATAGAGCAGAGCCTGGAAGGCCATCAGGCCGCTCCTTCTTTGGCGCAATCGACACTGCTGGAGGTGACCCTTCGGTTGGAGCGCTATAACAGCCAAGTGCGCAGCATAAAGAAAGTCCGTGAGCTTATCGAGCGCGTGTGCTTTGCCAACTGGGCCATGGCCAGGCTCAATGAGCAAGGAACGCAGTATCACATCACAATCACACATGACAGCCCGGAGCACCTTGATGAGGTTCTGGATGAGCTGCTCGCGCAAATGCACGCCTTAGCCAATGACCACCAGTGCATGCTCGAGGCGACAATCATGAATCCTGCCACTGGGACGACGTGGGACTAACTGGAGCGAGCGTGAGCCATGAGCAGCCTGCACGAAACAGCCTACCCGCGGCTGAAATCCGAAATCACCGAAAAAGAGCTGCAAGAATCCTATACGCCGTCCGACACTGAGCAGCTCTGGGGTCGACTGGCCAAAACACCGGTGGCCCGATTGGGTCTGTTGCTTCATCTTAAGCTCTTTCAGCGCCTGGGCTATTTTCAGTCCCTCGCGGCGGTGCCACGGGAAATCATTGAGCATGTCGGTCTCCAGTGTCAGTTTAGAAAGCTTCCGACCCAAACGCAGCTCCTACAGTACGACCGATCCGGGGCCAAGCACCGACACCTGAGGCAGATCCGGACCTACCTGGATGTTAAGCCCTTGGCGGGCACCGACAATAAGTGGCTTTACGAGATTGCTCTGGATGCGGCGGAAACCAAGGAAATGCTTGCGGACATCGTGAACGTCATGCTCGAAGAGTTGGTGCGCCATCGTTTTGAGTTGCCGGGTTTCACCGTTCTGAAACGTACGGCACGGCGTGCACGGAACCACGTGAACGAGCGCTGCTTTAGCGCCATCACCTCCCAGCTTACTGACGAGGCGAAGCAGAAGATTAATGAGCTGCTCTCACCGAACGGCCAGACCTACAGTGCCTGGCATATTCTCAAACGCGAACCGAAGCGCCCCGGCAACAAGGAGGTGCGTAGCTATCTTCAGCATGTGCACTGGCTGCAGACGCTTGGCGAAGAGATGCCTGCGATCAAGTTACCTATCGTCAAACACCGGCAGCTGGCGTTGGAGGCGCGTGCGCTGAACGCGACCGAGATGGCCGACCTGAAATTCAATAAACGTTATGCATTGGCGGTCATCCTGACGCGCAATCAACACAGCAAGGCGCTTGATGATGTGGCCGAACTGCTCATCCGTATGGTTCGCGCCATGGAAAGTCACGCCCAGGCGGCGTTACAGCAATACCTCCTGGACCACCAAAAACACGTTGATCGGTTGATAGAGACCTTTAAGGATGTGCTGACAGCCTACGAACAAGACACCTCTCAGCAACAGCGCTTGTCCTCGATTGAGGACATCATTGGCGAAAACAGCGGTACGCTGATCGACCGCTGCAACGAGCACATGGCTTATTCCGGCAACAATTACTTTCCCTTTATGCTCGCACCCTATCGCCAGAAGCGGGCACTCTTGTTCAATTGCCTTACCATTTTGGAACTCAAATCCACTTCCAACGATACCAGCTCAAACGCGTTGCTTACGCTCTTTCGCTCTCTGCAGCCGAGCCGTGCAGAGTACATTAAAATCGCGGCTGCCAGCGACACCATGGGCGAAACCTTTGACCCCGGCTGGATGCCGGAGAAGTGGCGAAAGTTGGTGCTCATTAAGTCCGAACAGTCGGGTGACTATGATCTATTGCACCGCAAGTACCTGGAGTTGTGGATACTGATCCATATCAAACAGGAGCTGTCATCGGGCGATCTTCACATACCACACAGTGCCCAATTTGATGATTATCGGGAGCAACTGATTGATGATGAGACACTCGATGCGGAGCTTGAGGAGTACGCCCAGCAGGTGGAGTTACCGCTGAGCGAGCCCAAGGCATTTTGCGTCCATCTGAAAGACCTGCTTACAGAGGCCTCCCGGAGGGTAGATGAACGGTTCCCGAAAAACCTGCACGCGGACATCCAAAATGGGCGACTGGTGTTACGCCGACACAAGGCTGAACTACCCACCAGTGAATTGAAAAAGCTCGACGAGCTCATCACCCAAACTCTTCCGCAGACCAGCATCATCGATGTATTAACCGATACCGAAAAGTGGCTCAATTTACACGGCAACTTCACGCCCTTGTCGGGCAACGAGTCTCGCCTGAACGAAGCCCAGAAGCGATTCATCACAACCCTGTTCTGCTATGGATGCAACCTGGGGCCCACACAGACAGCGCGTTCCATCAAAGGCATCAGCTCGCGGCAAGTAGCCTGGCTCAACCTCAAACACGCAACCGAGGAACGACTGGATAAAGCCATCGTTCAGGTGGTGAACGCCTACAACAAGTTCGACTTGCCAAAATACTGGGGTACCGGCCGCCACGTCTCGGCAGACGGTACCAAGTGGGATCTTTATGAGCAGAATCTGCTCTCCGAATACCACATCCGCTATGGGGGCTACGGCGGCATTGGTTACTATCACGTATCCGACACCTACATTGCGCTGTTTAGCCATTTTATTCCCTGCGGGGTGTACGAAGCCGTTTACATCCTCGACGGGCTGATGAGTAATAAGTCCGACATCCAGCCCGATACACTGCACGGTGATACTCAGGCGCAGAGCTACCCTGTGTTCGGGTTGGCCTATCTGCTGGGCATTAATCTGATGCCGCGCATCCGCAACATCCAAGACCTGACGCTGTGCCGACCCGATAAGCGATACCGTTACCAAAATATCGATTCACTGTTTACAGGGCACGTGAATTTCAAGTTGATCGAAACCCATTTGCGCGACATGCTCCGAGTCGCCGTCTCTATCAAGAAAGGGCAGATTACCGCTTCCACAATCCTTCGCCGTCTCGGAACTTACAGCCGTAAAAACAAGCTGTATTTCGCTTTCCGAGAGCTCGGGAAAGTGGTTCGAACGCTGTTCTTACTGCGGTACATTGATGAAATTGAACTGCGCGAGACCATCCATTCAGCTACTAACAAGAGTGAAGAATTTAACAACTTTACCAAGTGGTTGTTTTTCGGTGGGCAGGGGATCATTGCGGAGAATATCCGGCACGAGCAGCGCAAGGTCGTCAAATACAATCAGCTGGTAGCCAACATGGTCATACTGCACAACGTCGAACAGATGACGCAGGCATTAAAAACATTTGCCGACGACGGGCAAGGCCTCACCAAGGAGGTTTTGGGCGGGCTATCGCCGTACCGCACGGCCCATATCAACCGCTTTGGCGACTACACCCTGGATTTGAGACGCAAGGTCCAACCCCTGAATTTTAACGCCAAGATCATAAGTTAGCCCGATAATGGTGGTGCTTAATGCCAGATAACGAACACCCCCGGATATTCCCTTTAAATTCAGACACTTAGGGTTGATTTGGCGGATTTTTCCAGGATACCGTCGGACCCTCTAGTCAATCCGAACGTTTTCCTCCCCGAGTATGCCATCGAGCAAATCCCCCATGCGATAGGGGCTGTAAACGAAGCCCTTAAGCGCCGAGTTGCGCAATGAATCCGTGGCCAAGGAGCGCTCTGACGTATAGACAGGCACGTACATAAGAATGCCTGCCTGAACCTCACCATGGGTCTCTTGCAGCAGTTTGACGGCACCTGTTACTCGAGTTTGGCCGCTACTTGCAGCCGCTTGCATTGCTTGGCGTCGGGTTGGCTCCGAGTACATATCAAAGCCGAAAGCGGCAAGGTTTCGGCCAGAAAAGGGCTCAAGAAACAGGATTGAAGTGTAAAGAGCGCGTTCTCCCTCAGGGTGAACGCGGAAACCGGGGAAGCCTTCAGCCTGCACATCAGCTTCAAATGCAGCGAGATTTTCGGGCGCAATGACGGCGGAATAACCCACTCCCATAATACCGGGGTAATGCTCAGCCAAACGCAGGCGCTCTATTTGTCGCTTCCACTCTTGCCGGGTGACCACTTCGCTGGCGTCAATAAGTCCGGTGGCACCAAGCAGAATCTGCTCGTGATCGACCATCCGCTTGCGTATTGATGAGGCAATATCGCTTGTGACTATCTCAAATTGACGCTGGGCCGATGCCTGTTCCCGCGTGTGTAGATATTGCCAGGCCAGCAACGTAGTCAAAAGGGCAACTGCGAGCACGAACCACGCCAAGGTATTCTTTTTGCTGAATATGGCGTGGCCCAAATTGAACGGCGACTCGCTTGGGCGGTTGAGCATAGTCTGACTACTTATAATGGCAATATGGAATGTCCCCTGTTGCCTATGATAGTTCGCTAATACGGTTGTTGCAGCGCTATATTGCAGATGAGCTGACTTCTGCTGTGGTGTGAGTAACGTGAAGCAATGCCGACTGTGCCTGGCCCGCCTGCATGCCGCACGAATAATCTTACTGGGACTGAGCCACGTGTTCCAGGTAGTCAGTTGTGAGCGTCGTCATCGCCTTGATACCCGTCACCAACGCTTGGTCATCCACCAAAAAACCAGGTGAATGGTTTGGTGCTGCCTTGCCTAGATTATCGGTGGGGGTGACACCGAGGAAAAAGAACATCCCTGGTACTTCCTTGGCGTAGTAGGAGAAATCTTCAGACCCGGTCACCAGGGGCGTTTCGGCAATATTCCAAGCCGCACGCCGCAGGGTAGGCAGCATTTGCGCAGTCAGCTCTGGGTCGTTCACCGTTGTCGCGTAGTTTTGCACGATATTGACCTCAGCAGTCGCGCCTGAGGCGGCAGCAACATGCTCGGCCGTGTTTTTGATGCGCTCATTGACCTGCGCCTGCACTGCGTCATTGAACGTGCGCACGGTGCCGCTCATGGTCACCTCATCAGGGATGATGTTGTGCCGAGTACCGCCATTGATTGTACCTATGCTGACCACAGCGGGCGCCTGCATGATATCCGTCTGACGGCTTACCACGCCCTGTAGCGCCGTGACTATCTGCGCGCTGGCGAGTACAGGATCAACCCCGTCCCATGGCTGGGCGCCATGGGTTTGTTTGCCCCTGACCCTGATATGCAAGTCGCCGGAGCTGGCCATAGTCGGACCGCTGCGGTACGCGATCATGCCGGTCGGAAGGGCGGCGGTCACATGCAAGCCAAAAATGACATCCACAGCGGGATCGTGCAAAACGCCTTCAGCAACCAGCTGCCGCGCGCCAAAGTAACGCTCACCATCGTAAACATAATCGCTGGGGCCTTCTTCAGCTGGCTGGAAGATAAACTTCACGCTCCCAGGCAGACTTTCACGCATCCCTGCAAGCGCTTCTGCAGTAGCCATTAGAATCGCCACATGCGCATCATGCCCGCAGGCATGCATTACATCCTGCTCATTCCCGAGATACATTTGCCGTGTATTCGATGCATAGGGCAGGGCGGTTGCCTCTTTAACTGGCAGCGCATCCATATCTGCACGCAAGGCTACCACCGGTCCGGGCTTGCCGCCCTTTAGCCATGCGACTACTCCAGTTGTACCTACGTTAGTCTCGACTTCCATACCCAGGGAGCTCAAATGCGCGGCAACCAGTGCCGCGGTGCGCGTCTCTTGATTACCCAGCTCTGGATGCTGATGAATGTCATGGCGCCAGGCAATGGCTTTGTCGCTGAGCTGCTCGGCTGCCGCCAAGGCGCGATCATTCAAAGAGAGCGCTTCTGCGGAAGCTGAAAAAGCCGGCAATAAGCTTAGTGATATAAATAGCGCCAATCGGGACCGTAATCTGTACATTCTTGATTCTCTTATTCTTGTATTTATTCGACGTTGAACCGGTGTCTTCGCGCGTAGTTGAACCGGTGTCTTCGCGCGTAACGTAGCCCTAATCTTCCGCAGCTTTGTGCAAATCCGCAACCGGTAAAAGCAAATCTGCTAACCAGCCACTGCTAACGAATGGTTTGCTAGCAAACCATTTAACTTTATTTTGACGCCCATTATTTGGCACAAAGCCGCATTCTATATAGGTTTGCTCTGCATAGACCATTTGCCGCCCAAGAAAGGGGCTTGCGCACTTTATATGCTATTGGTTAGCGTTCGCGGTTTGGATGTACTTCGATCCACCAAGCGTCGTCATCAAGGAAGCCTTCGCTGTATGCCTGAGGTGCAATTAGAAAAGGATTTGGAGTCACTGCTAGCCAGCAAGATACAATCGCAAAAAGCTGAGCGATTACGGTTCATTGCAAATATGCAGGCAGTCATTCTGGTCGTCATCGCTTTGCGTACAATCAGCATTGGCCAGTGGTTTGACACGGCTTTAGTGCTAACAGCCATCGCTGTCATCATGCTCGCGCCACGGCTGACGAGATTCGGCTTGGTTGATTTGCCGGTAGCCATGGTGCTGTTGTCCATTACTGCTGTCGTTAGCCTGTCGATGTGGCACAGTCAGGGGCTCTATAGCGGCGCGTTGCTGGCGTTCCCTGTAATACTGGCCGTTGCAGGGTCAGTTGCTTCTCAACGCTTGTTCCTGTTGCTCACCGGCATAATGCTGAGCGTTGTAGCGATTATCACTTACGCATCAATGACAGAGCTTAAAGTCTATGAGCCAGTCGCGATAGGCGTCGGCCGACTTGTGGTGGTCAGCAGCATTCTAATAGGTGCTGCTGTTGCAATTGCTTTACTCCTGCGTGATTTACGTTGCACCCGTACCCAGCTGCATCAGGAGATGGTGCGCTACCGCAGTTCACAAGCACGTATCTCGCACATGACTGACCATGATCCGTTGACCGACCTGCCTAACCGGCAGGCAATCGAGATACAGGTACAGCAAGCCATTGATCGCGCCAAGGGGCAGGGTGGTCAGCTTGCTCTGCTGTTTGTCGACATCGACAACTTCAAGACGATCAATGATTCACTTGGCTATGCCGCCGGTAACGAGCTGATCAGAGAGGTGGCCAGCAGGCTCGAGCTTACCGTTCGCGGTATTGACTCAGTTAGCCGCCAGGGCGGTGACGAATTTCTTATAATCCTCTCCGACCTGGATTGCGAAGAAACGGCGATAGCGGTTGCGCGGCGCATACAGCATGCTGCTAGCCAGCCTATTTTCTTGAGCGATATGCAGCTGTGCACGTCGCTGTCCATTGGCATCGCGTTCTATCCAGGCGACGGTGATGACTTTGCTGTCTTACTGCAAAAGGCAGAGCTGGCCACCCAGCAGGCTAAGTTAATGGGCCGAGATACATTCTGCTTGTACGACGAGCGCATGAACACCAATACCCACGAACGTCTCGGCCTTGAGCAGGATCTGCGACAAGCGTTAGCGCGTGGTGAATTCGTTTTATACTTTCAACCGATAGTGCAATTGCAGAACAACGCACTGATTGGCGCAGAAGCATTACTGCGATGGCAGCATCCGCAACGAGGCCTGCTGGGGCCAGATGTTTTTATTACAGTTGCTGAACAGTCAGGGTTGATTGCCGGGATTGGCGAGTGGGTTCTGGATGAGGCGTGCCAGGAAGCAGCCAAGTGGCATAACAGCGGCTGCGATGCCTTGGTGGTGTCGGTCAACCTTTCCGCAGTGCAATTTCAGCGTGGCAGCCTCGAGAGCATTATCCATAAAGCGCTTGAGAGTACCGGTTTAGCGCCATCGATGCTGGAGCTCGAATTAACTGAATCCATGCTTCTGGAGCAGTCCGACAGTTTTCAGCAAAGGCTGAAAAGCCTAAAGCGGTTAGGGGTGAAACTCGCAATTGATGATTTTGGTACCGGGTACTCGAACCTGTCTTATCTGCAGCGCTTTCAGGTCGACAAGTTGAAGATCGACAAATCCTTTGTCCTCAACCTCAACGAGAACGAACAAAACCTCGCTATCGTCAAAGCAGTGATTCAAATGGCGCACAGCTTGAACCTGGAAACCATAGCTGAAGGCATTGAGGACCAACAGACCCAGGACATACTCAGATCGCTGGGCAGCGACTATGGGCAGGGTTACTATTTTGCCAAGCCAATGCCAGCAGCCGAGTTCTTGCGTTATGCACAAGTCGCTTCCTGATCTCTGGATAGCAGCCAATCCTGCAAGGAGATTGGCCACTATGGCATCGCCAGACTAAACGCATTACTTCGCATAATATATATTATGTTAAATAGGGTATCAAAGGACGTCAGTCAAGGTAACTCTGTTTATGCTCCATCTCATGGCTGGCCTCTTGCCTCTTGCTTCAAGACCATAATACCCCCAGCCACATCGCCAGCGTGAGCAACACCTGACCTGGGATCACGTACATCGCAAACTGGCGTCCGCCGCTTATCCAGGCAACTACGCATTTGCTTACTGAGTTGCTGCTCACAGCGATAAGCGCTGGCGCTACGATGGCAGTAATCGGTAATTGACCTGACTTGGCGAGCGCTGCAATGGAGGCAGTCGATGAATGAGCATCGGCAAAGCCAGTCAATGTTGCGGTTATCATCACTCCGGCCTGGCCGAACTGGTCGAGCATGACGGCGGAAAGAAACGTAATGCCGGTCATGGTAAGCGTCACGATCAAGGCCAATTTGAGACTGAAGGCGCCTTCAGCCTTGACGGGCTCATCATTAACCTCGCCATCGCGCGGCGAACGCATCAGACACAGGCCGTAGATCGCGGTAGCTACAGCCCCGCATAGCAGCGGAATCCAGATTGGTCGCAACAGGCTGATATCGACGGCGCCAAGGATCAGGGCGACCTGCGCCATGGTGGCCAGATTGGAAAAAATGCCCGCCGCCGCTAACGTTCTGATGTTGCCTGGCTGGCTGGCTACAAAGTTACCCATCGCCGCTATGGTCGCTGTGCTGGAGGCAAACCCTGAGGCAATTGCGCTGATGACATAACCGTAACGGGTGCCCAGAATGCGTACGGCAATATGCCCAACTGCGCCGAGCGTTAATAGCAGAACAGTCAGGGTCCATATTGTGTGGGGATTGATCGAGGTGTATGGATCGATATAGCGGTCAGGAGCCAGGGGCAACAATACAAGCGCAGCGATTAGCAAGATCAGCCCGTCGCGAATCTCTCCGTCGGTCAACTGGCCAAGCGCAATATCGTGCAGCTTTTGTCGATAAGCCAGCAACCCGGCAACTATTACCCCCAGTGCGATGGCTAGCCGCGGCTCGGTACTGCATAGAGCCCCCAGCACCAGCACGGTTATTAGCGCAACTTCACTAGTCAGGCCTGGATCTTTGCTCTGACTACGCCAGTAAGCGACGGCAACCAGCAACGCCAGGCCGCCTGCTGCGATGGCCAAAAGTAAAGCGCCACCAACCTTGATCGCCACATAACCTAGTAATGCGCTTATGGTGAAAGTGCGCAATCCTGCGCTGGCGCGGCTCTCACCCTGCCCTTTGCGCCGCTCCCGTTCGAAGCCTACCAGCATGCCTATGCCAAGCGCCGCTGCAACGCCGGTCATACTATTGAAGCTCTCACTCATGATTTACCTAGTCTGCCTTTGTAAGACATTGGCCGGAATACGCAGATTGCTAGAGTATACGCCCAGACCAGAGAAATCACCGCGCCGTGCGCCCGTCCATAACCAGATCCGGGCGCGTTCGAGCAGTTGTAGCACGAGTAGACTTAGTGCGCGGCAGCTTGCTGCGTCCAATCACCAAAAGGATCAGCATGCGTTAGCCAGTATTCACGGCTACGTTGTTCTTCTTCATCTGTCAGCAAACAGGCATCCAGGTCCGCATTTAACCTGGCAACGTCCAGGCCCTGCCCAATAAAGACCAGCTCCTGCCGACAGTCACCGGTCTCCGGGCGCCAGTGCTTCATGATCTCCTGCAGGGTGTCGGCATCTTGCGGCCAGTGCTTGCGATCGACAAAGCGCCACCAGCGACCCGCTAAGCCATAGCGCATGAGGCTTCCAGCCTGAGACCAGCTCCCCGCTTCGTGCCACTTGCTCGCCAGCCAGAAAAAACCTTTGGAGCGCAGCAAGCGCCCGTTCTTCCATTCACTGCTGATAAAGTCGTAAAAGCGTTGCGGGTGGAAGGGTTTGTGCGCGCGGTAAACGGTCGAAGCGATGCCGTACTCCTCGGTTTCCGGTACGTGCTCCCCGCGCAGCTCCTGCAGCCAGCCGGGTGCTTGTGCGGCGCGATCAAAGTCAAAACGGCCGGTGTTGAGTATCTCCTTCAGGGGCACTTGGCCCATGACCATGGGAATGATTTTCGCGTGACGATTGAGCCCGCGCAGGATGGCGGCTAGCTCTTCACGCGCGGCCTGGGAAATCAGGTCTGCTTTGCTGATCAGTAGCACATCGGCAAACTCGACCTGCTCTACCAGCAGGTCAGTAATCGAGCGCTCGTCATCCTCGCCCAGCGTCTCTCCCCTGCTCTGCAGGCTCTCGGATTGTTGGTAATCCGCAAGAAAGCTCAGCCCATCTACCACGGTCACCATGGTATCGAGCCGCGCGATATCCGCCAGTGCGGTGTCGTTTTCGTCGCGGAAGGTAAAGGTCTCGGCAACCGGGAGCGGCTCAGAAATGCCGGTTGACTCAATCAGCAGATAATCAAAGCGTCCCTCTTTTGCCAGGCGCCCTACTTCCTCCAGCAGGTCTTCGCGCAGCGTGCAGCAGATACAACCGTTGCTCATCTCCACCAGCTTTTCTTCAGCGCGATTGAGACTGACGTCGCGCTGTACTTCGCCGCCATCGATGTTGATCTCGCTCATATCATTAACGATAACCGCGACCTTGAGCCCTTCGCGATTCTTCAATATCTGGTTCAGCAGTGTGCTCTTACCGGCACCTAGAAAGCCGGAGAGCACGGTTACGGGGAGTCGATCAGGCATTAGGGAATAGTCCAGTCAGGTAGTTGAAGTCAGAAAGACGAGCGCAATTATAGTTATAACATAACATTTAACAAGCCCCACCCTGACCTCAGTGATTTCCATAACGCGATATTCAACAAGGATGTAGGTCTTGACCCAGCCGCGAGCGCTGCGGTACTCAGATACCTTCGCCAATCGGCAGCTGAAAATAAGGAAGCCTGATGTACAGCGTCAATGACATCGCTCTGGAAACCTGGCAGATCACAGGTCTGCAAACGCGCGTGGCGACACTTGGCGAAGGCCCGGCTGCCCTCTTTATTCATGGTTGGCCGGAGTGCTGGTACTGCTGGCGTGAGCAGATGGTTGCCTTGGCTAACGCCGGTTATCGGGCCGTAGCACCGGATATGCCGGGCTTTGGCGAGACCGCGTCTTTGCCCGAGATCAGTGACTACAACGTGGTGCGCATCTGCGCCTTTATGCAGGAGCTGGTAGAGCAAGCCAACGCGGGTGAGCCGGTGTTGCTGATCGGTCACGACTGGGGCGCGATCAACTGCTGGCAGTTCGTCCAGCGTCATCCAGAGATGGTGTCGCGACTGATCAATATGAGTGTGCCGCTGCGGCCGGTGGCCGACGTTCCGCCGATTGAGTTTTTGCGTGGGTATTTTGGCGAGAACTTTTTCTACCAGATTTACTTTCAGCAGCCTGGGGTCGCGGAAGCCGAGTTCGATGCCGATCCTGAGGGCATTCTGCGTGCGCTTTACTGCTCACCGGATACACCGCGCGACCCTCCCCTGTTGGGCCGTTCTACCAAGGAAGGAGGCGGCTGGATTGGTCGCCTGGGCAAGCCCACCGAGCAGCCGGACTGGGTGACCGATGAGGCGTTGAATTACTACATTGATGCTTACCGCCACAGCGGCTTCGCCGGCGGCATCAATTACTACCGCAATTTTGATGAAAACTGGCGACTGATGCTGCCTTGGCGCGATAGCCCGATCACCTGCCCGGTATTGTTCATTGTTGGCAGCGCCGATATGACCATTCAGGGCGCAAGTGAAAACAAGCTACGGGAGATGATGAGTGATCGCTTACCCCATGTGCAGATTAAAATGCTGCAGGGCAAGGGGCACTGGATTCAAAGCGAGGCGACCGCCGATGTTAATGCGGCCATGCTGGCGTTTCTAGCGGTCTGACTGGAGAGCTAAAAACAACAACCCCCGCACGTGGCGAGGGTTGTTGTAATGCCAGACACAGAATCAGAGCGCAGCGAACAGTGCCTGCGTGGGCAACACCCGAAAGTCGATCGACATCATCAGACTCAGCGCGGTAATGGCGATAATCGAGAAGCCGAACAACTTGCGCGCCCACACCTTATCGTCCACTTCCTGCTTGTAGCCCGACAGCGCGATAACCAGCCACCAGATGCTCACCAGCAGCGCAATCACCAGATAGCCGTAACCGGCAAAGCCGGAGAGCGACAGCATCAGTGCTGCGCCAGCAAACGCCACTATGTACCAGACGATATGCTGTTTGGCGACCTTGATGCCTTCTTTTACCGGCAACACCGGTATCCCCGCGGCGCTGTAATCGTCAAAGCGGAAAATCGCGATCGCGTAGGAATGCGGCATTTGCCACAGGCAAAAGATCAGCAGCAACAAGGCGGCGCCGGTATCAAACTGACCGGTGACGGCGCAGTAGCCTACTACCGGTGGCATCGCGCCGGAGAGACTGCCCACCAGCGTGCCGTAGACCGAGGTGCGCTTTAGCCAAAGGCTGTAGAAGCCCACATAGATAATGTAACCAAAGGCCGCCAGCAAGGTAGCGATGGGGGTAGTGAACCACCACAGCAGGCCAAAGCCGGCCACGCCCAGCACTAGGCCATGGGTCATGGCCGCGAGCAAGGAAATCTGCCCGGTGACCAGAACCCGCTCGCGGGTGCGCTGCATGTGGCCGTCGATATCGCGGTCGATGCAGTTGTTCATCACGCAGCCACTGGCAACCACCAACGACAAACCAACCACGGTGGCCAGCAGCAGGGTCAGATCAATCTGCCCCTGCGCTGCGAGGAAGTATCCCCCGGCCACCGCGATCAGGTTGCCGAAGATGATCCCCGGCTTGGTGATCAACAGATAGCGTTTTAGCTTCACTTGAACATCCAGGGCATCATCAACATGTCGGCGTTGACCATGATCCAGATGGCCAAGCCCACCAGCATGACGATAATCAGTACGGTGAACAGGAAGGCCAACAGATTCCACCGGCCTTCCGAGGAGGTGTTCATGTGCAGGAAGCACACCAGATGCACCACAATCTGTACAACGCCCATGACCAGCATGCTGATCAGTGCCGTCTCGCGGCTGAAATTACCACTCATGACCATGCCGAACGGGATCACTGTGAGGATCACCGACAGCACAAAACCAATCGCGTAAGACCCGTAACTGCCGTGCCCTGCGCCGGTCTCAGTAGATGCGTGACTCATGCGGCAACTCCCATCAGATAGACAATGGTAAACACGCAGATCCAGACGATATCCAGGAAGTGCCAGAACAGACTCAGGCACATCAGGCGCGTGTTGTTTTGACTGGTCAGGCCACGGGTCTTGATCTGCGCCATCAGTACCAGCATCCAGACCAGACCCGCGGTGACGTGCAGACCATGCATGCCGACCAGGGTAAAGAACGACGATAGAAAGGCGCTGCGATCAGGGCCAAAACCTTCAACGATCAAATGATGAAACTCGTTGATCTCCATGCCGATGAATCCGGCGCCAAGCAGGAAGGTCGCACCCAGCCAGGCCAGCGCCTGGCTCTTGGCGCCACGATGGGCTGCCAGCATGGAGAAGCCGTAGGTGCAGCTACTGATCAACAGCAGGAAGGTTTCGCCCAGCACATAGGGCAATTCAAAAATGTCCTTGCCGCTGGGGCCACCGGCGGTGTGGTTGACCAACACCGCGTAGGTAGCAAATACACTGGCAAAGAGCACGCAGTCGGTCATCAGGTACAACCAGAAACCGAATACCGTGTTGCCGCCGCTGTCGTGGTCATGCTCGTGGTCATGGCCTGCGGCGTGATGGGAACTCATTACATCCGTCGACATGGTTTAAACCTGCTCTGCAAATGAGGTGGTGTTCAGCGTTTGACCGTGCGCTTCAAAGCGCGCGTGATGCTGGCTTTCAATGCGCTCGATTTCATCGGGCTGCACGTAGTAATCAACGTCCTGGTTGTAGCTGCGAGCGATGAAGGTGGCGACCATGCCAATAAAGCTCAAACCAGCCAGCCACCAGATATGCCAAACCATGGCAAAGCCGAAGACCGCACCCAACAGGCCAATAACCACGCCAGCGGCGGTGTTTTTGGGCATGTGGATCGGGCTATAGCTGGCTGGGCGCTGGTAGGCAGTGCCCTTCTCTTTCATGTCCTGGAAGGCATCTAGCTTATGCACAGTAGGTAGCTCCGCAAAGTTGTAGAACGGCGGTGGTGAACTGGTTGACCATTCCAATGTGCGGCCGCCCCATGGATCGCCCGTCAGGTCGCGCAATTGCTCGCGATTCTTGAAGCTGACGATTAGCTGCGCGATCTGGAACAGAATGCCGCACAGAATCAGGCCAGCACCGCAGAAAGCCACGATCAGGTAGGGCTGCCACATAGCATTGTCGTAGTGGTTCAAACGGCGTGTCATACCCATGAAGCCCAATACGTAAAGCGGCATGAAGGCGACGAAGAACCCACTGATCCAGCACCAGAAAGCACCCTTGCCCAGACGCTCGTCGAGCTTGAAGCCGAAGGCTTTCGGGAACCAGAAGGTGAAACCAGCCAGATAGCCGAACACCGCACCACCGATGATGGTGTTGTGGAAGTGAGCGATCAAAAACAGGCTGTTGTGCAGTACATAGTCGGCACCCGGTACGGCCAGCAGTACGCCGGTCATGCCGCCGATGGTGAAGGTCACCATGAAGCCGAGCGTCCAGAGTACCGGCGTGGTGAAACGGATCCGGCCGCGGAACATGGTGAACAGCCAACTGAAGAGTTTTACACCGGTGGGCACCGAGATAATCATGGTCGCCACACCGAAGAAAGCGTTGACGTTGGCACCCGAGCCCATGGTGAAGAAGTGGTGCAACCAAACCACAAAGCCCAGCAAGGTAATGGCACCACTCGCCCAGACCATGGAGGTGTAGCCGAACAACTTCTTACCGGAGAAGGTGGAAATCACCTCAGAGAAAATACCGAACGCTGGCAGGATCAGGATGTACACCTCGGGATGACCCCAGGCCCAGAACAGGTTGATGTACATCATGGCGTTGCCGCCAAGCTCGTTGGTGAAGAAGTGCATATCCAGATAGCGATCCAGCGTCAGCAGACCCAGGGTCGCGGTGAGGATCGGGAACGAGGCGACAATCAGGATATTGGTAAAGGTACAGGCCCAGGTAAAGATCGGCATCTTCATCAGGGTCATGCCTGGGGTACGCATCTTGAACACGGTAACCAGGAAGTTGACCCCCGTCAGTAGCGTCCCCAGCCCCGATAACTGCAGTGCCCAGATATAGTAATCGACCCCTACCCCCGGACTGTAGCCAAGCTCGGCCAATGGCGGATAAGCCACCCAACCGGTGCGGGCGAACTCCCCTACCCCCAGCGAAATATTGACCAGAATCGCACCGGCAACAAACAGCCAGAAGCTCAGCGAGTTGAGGAACGGAAAGGCTACGTCGCGGGCACCAATCTGCAGCGGCACGGCGATGTTCATCAAGCCGACCATGAACGGCATGGCCATGAAGATGATCATGATCACACCGTGGGCGGTGAAGATCTGGTCGTAGTGCTCAGGTGGCAGGAAGCCCTCGGCGCCACCTTGGGCGACGGCCAACTGGGCACGCATCATGATCGCATCGGCAAAGCCGCGCAGCAGCATGACCAGTGCCACCAGGATGTACATCACACCAATTTTCTTATGGTCGACCGAGGTCAGCCATTCGGACCAGAGGTAGCCCCACTTGCGGTAATAGGTTAGTGCTGCGAATACGCCGAAACCAAGCAGCGCCACCACAGCCAGCGTGACCATGATGATGGGCTCGTGAAACGGCACGGCCTCAAGGGTAAGTTTGCCGAACATCTTAGTTAGACTCCTCGGTACGGGCGTTCATGTGCATGCCGACCATGTCGGCATCTGCGTGCTCAGCGCTGTTCATCGCGTGGTGACCACCGTGGGCGTACTGCATAAGAATGTGCTGATAGAGCGTGGGGCTGACGGCGCCGAAGTAGCGCACCGGATCGGCCTTACTGGGCTCGACCAGCGCAGGATAGCTATTCAGATCGAGGGTTTCCGGATTGGCCTTGACCTTGGCGACCCAGTCCTTGAAGCCGTCTTGTGAAGTCGAGATGGCCTGGAATTTCATGTCCGAGAAGCCTTCACCACTAAGGTTCGCAGAGATACCTTCAAAGCTACCTTCATGGTTGGCAATCAGGTGCAGCTTGGTCTGCATGCCCGCCATGGAATAGATCTGACTGCCCAGCTGCGGGATGAAGAACGAGTTCATCGCTGATTGGGAGGTGATCTTGAAGTTCACTGGCGTATCTTTCGGAAAGGCAATTTCGTTTACCGTGGCAATCCCCTGCTCCGGATAGATAAACAGCCATTTCCAGTCGAGCGATACCACCTGAATCTCGATCGGTTTAACGTCGGAATCCAGCGGACGGTAAGGGTCCAGCTCATGGGTGCTGGTCCAGGTGATGGTGCCCAGAATGGCAACGATCACACAGGGCACCAGCCACACAACCAGCTCAATGCGATTGGAGTGTGACCAATTGGGCCGATAGGTGGCTTTGGTGTTGCTGGCGCGGTATTTCCAGGCGAATGCAAGGGTCATCACGATGACCGGCACCACCACAATCAGCATCAACAGCGTCGCGGTAATGATCAGCGACTTTTCGTCCATACCGACCTGACCCTTGGGATCAAGCAGCGCCATATTGCAACCGCCCAGCATCAGCAGGGGCAGCCAGACCAGGTGTTTCAAATATCCAGAGAACTGCTCTATTTTCATGTTGCGGCCTTGTTGGATGAACTGGCTCCACGCCACGAGCCGGACGACGGCGCCGATATATCTCCCGCGTGTGTCGGGCGATGCTTGAACGGATCGAGCCTCAGAACAGCCGCGCGAGAACGTGCGACTATCGCTATGGCGAAATCGATTCATCTGCTGTTGGAGTATTTTTTAGTCAGCATGGGTAGCGCTAGGCGCCGTCCTGCCGGGCGCTTGCCGGTGATGGTTGCTGAAGCGAAGAAGAGATCGCCGAGCAGCGGACCTATCGGCCTGCAGCCAAGTGCTGATGACTTGGCAAGGTCAGTAATCCATGTGGCTGAAAACCAGCCTCACTGACTCAGGAGGCAAATATTACAAGATATTTCAAAGAAGACTGCAAACCCGCAGGTTGGCTGGGACAGGGGTTTATACTCGCTCGCAGCGTAAATCTGCGAGCTAAGCTGGTTTTTTTATCAACCTGGTAACTCAGGCGGAATGCCCATTTTTACTGGGGCTGTAGCCTGTTTTTTCCGCCGATGGCGCGACTATTTTTAACCTGCGCAGCGCTGCGACCATGTGTCGCGTCAGCTTTATGGCAAAACCGGACAAATCCTTGATCTGTGTCATGCCTTTTCATCCGTGAAGCTGCTAGTGCTGCGCTGACAACCGTTTGGCGGCACCCTCTGTGACCTCGTTGACTAATTCACCGGCGCAACGCAGAATCGTGCTTCACCGCCAAGACAGAACCATGCTTACAGCAATCCCCCCTCTCAGCCTGCAACAGCGCGCGTTATCAGCGATGAAGCTCTCATTGCTGGTGCTCATGCTGCTGTTTCTGTCTGCCATGGCCCAACAGAAGTCAGTCGCGCCCTTCTCTGCCGAGCGCGGCTTTGTTGGTCAGCTAGAGCAACTGGTTGTTGCTGCCCACAGCGGATCGTTAAAGCTTCAGAAGGACAGCTCCTCCAGGAGCGGTGCCCCTGAGCCAGGCCCAAGCCTGCACTGGGCCACAACCAGTAACTTCGATCTTGTATTGGCAAGGTTCGATAATGCCTCCACGCGAAACAGCCGCCAGCGCGATAGCTCGCCGCTAGCCCCTGCCTATCTTTTACCTCCGCTCCGCGCGCCTCCTGTGGCGTAATTCTCAACGCTATCACCGGTTGTTATCGCAACAACTACTCTCATTTATAGTTTGAGTATTACCCATGAAATCGCTACGTTCACGAGCCCTGACTTACGGCTTGGTGATTGCGCTCGGACTGCTGAGCGCGTTACCCAGCCTGTTACCTAACTCTGTGTCTAACAGACTGCCGGCCTGGTATACCCAGCACACCATTACCCTTGGCCTCGACCTGCAAGGCGGCTCGCATTTATTGCTGGAGGCCGATACCCAGACGCTGTTTACCGATCAGCTTGAAGCATTTTCCCGTGAGTTGACTGTCGCCATGCGCAAGTCAGCTATCGCCTACCAAAGCCCCTCCTTCAGCGGTGTGCACGCGGCATTGAAAGTTCATAACCCCGCGCAATTGACCCAGGCCCTGAAGCTCGCCAGAGAACTCGCGCATAACCAGGTTGACGGACATCAGCGCTTCGATATTCAGGCCGAGGACGGACAATTACTGATCCGCCTGAACAAGCAATGGCAGCAGGCGTTATCAAAGGATGCGGTAGAGCGCAGCCTGGAAGTCGTGCGGCGTCGTCTGAATGAAACCGGCCTGGTTGAGCCAAGTATTACGCGTCAGGGTGACGACGGCATTCTGGTGCAAATGCCAGGCGTGGCCGATCCCCACGAGATTCGCACGCTGCTGGGCACAACGGCCAAGATGCTGTTTCACTGGCAGGCTCTGCCTGACGCGGGTAATAACGCAGATACCCAAATAGTTGCCGGTGCCAATGGCGAGCAGAGCTACCGACTCGAACGCCGCGTAGCCATGGCAGGTGAGCGTATCAGTGATGCGCAGATGGCCTTCAGCCCCGACACTGGCCAGCCGGTGGTCACCTTCAAGCTCGATAGCCAGGGAGCCAAGCTGTTTGGTGAGATAACCCGGGACAACATCGGCCGGCCCCTGGCCATCGTTCTCGACAATAAGGTGATTACCGCGCCAGTGATTCGCAGCGTCATTGCCGGCGGCAGCGGCGAAATCAGCGGCAGTTTTTCTACTCAAGAGGCCAGCAACCTGGCGCTGCTGTTGCGCGCCGGCGCCTTGCCGGTGCCGCTGCATGTGATTGAGGAGCGCACGGTCGGCCCGGATCTGGGCAGCGATGCGATTGCCATGGGGCTAACCACGGGGCTCATCGGCGCAGCCATGGTGATCGCCTTTATGCTGGGTATCTACGGTACCTGGGGCCTGATCGCCTGCATTGGTCTATCGGTCAACATCGGGCTGGTATTCGGTGTGCTTGGCGCTTTGGGTGCCACCCTCACGCTACCGGGCATTGCCGGTATCATACTGACCGTGGGTATGGCGGTGGACGCCAATATCCTGATCAACGAGCGGATTCGCGAAGAGGCGCGCCGCGGAAAGTCGGCTGCCATGGCTCTTAAAGAAGGCTTTGATCGCGCCTACAGCACCATTTTGGACTCCAACCTGACCACCCTGATTGCCATTAGCTTGCTGTTTCTGTTTGGCAGCGGGCCGGTAAAGGGGTTTGCCGTCACCATCGGCATTGGCTTGCTAACCTCAATGTTTACCGCCATTGCGGTGACGCGCCTGATGATGGAAAAAAGCATCAAGGGGAAAGAACGCCAGCCGCTGAAAATATCCGGTATCACCTGGCTGGATAAAACCAGTGGGCGTGGGATTGATTTTCTGCGCGGACGATTTATTGGACTGGCTGCCTCTGCGCTTCTGTCGATTGCATCGATCGCCCTGTTTGTGCAGCCGGGGCTGCACTATGGCGTCGATTTTACCGGCGGTACCGTGATCGAAGTGCAAGCTCAGTCGGTCACGGTTGATCAACTGAGACAGTCGCTGGAAACACAAAGCCTGGGGGCGGCCAGCATTCAGGAATTTGGCGATGATGGTCACTTTTTGATTCGATTGGCAGCGCCAGCCGGTCAGTCAGGCCAGACAGCCACGCAGGTCGACGAGATCAAATCAGCGGTAACCCAGCTGCAGGCCACAGCGGAATTTCCGCGTGTCGATATGGTGGGCCCCAAGGTCAGCGGTGACTTCAGTGATCTCACCATACTGGCGATTCTTGCAGCCGGGGCCGGCATGCTGCTTTACCTCTGGGTGCGCTTCGAGTCGCATTTTGCCCTGGCTGCTACCTTGACGATTGCACTGGACCTGACCAAGACCATTGGTTTTTTTGCGCTCACCGGCGTCGAGTTCAACCTCACCGCTGTGGCTGCCCTGCTCGCCTTGATTGGCTACTCTGTCAACGACAAGGTGGTGGTATTTGACCGTATTCGCGAGAACCTGCGGCTCACCCCGGACAAACCCATGTTGCAGCTATTGAACGAGAGCATCTCGTCTACCTTAACGCGGACCATCTTTACCTCGGTGACCAGTTTTCTCGCCTTGCTACCGATGGGCATCGCCGGTGGCGCTGCGGTGGCCAGTTTCGCTCTGCCTATGCTGTTTGGCATCGTGATCGGCACCAGTTCGTCAATCTTCATCGCTTCCCCGATTCTGTACTACCTTAGCCAACGACGGAAACGTAAGGGGTTAGCGCAATTACGGCCCACGGCTGAAGAAATACAAAAACAACTGAACGCTATTCCCTGAGGAATTCGATATGTCCTGGATAATGCTTATTGTCGGCCTGGTGCTGTTGATTTTTGGTGCCGACCTACTGGTGAAAGGTGCGGCCAGACTGGCCGCGAGTTTCGGCGTGCCAGCACTGGTAGTTGGCTTAACGGTAGTGGCCTTTGGTACCAGCGCGCCTGAGTTGGCGGTCAGCGTCAAGTCTGCCTGGTCAGGGCAGGCCGAATTGGCTGTGGCCAATGTGGTCGGCAGTAACATATTCAATATCCTGTGCATTCTCGGGCTAGCGGCGCTCATTTCTCCGCTGGTTGTGTCGGCCCAACTCATCCGGCAGGACGTTCCCATCATGATCCTGGTGTCCGCGGCGGCCACGGCCATGGCCTGGGACGGCAGTATCGTGAAATGGGAGGCGGCGTTGCTGTTTATCGGATTGCTCGCCTATACCGGATTTCTGTTCCTGCAGGGCCGCAAGCAGGGTCTGGAGACGGCTGACGCAGACACCGCCGGGCTTTTGCAGCAGAAGGCGCCACTCTGGCAAAACCTCGCGTTACTGGTTGTTGGCTTGGTCCTGCTGGTGTTGGGCGCGCGTTTTCTGGTGCAGAGCGCAGTGCAGATAGCCTCGTCCTTTGGTGTCAGCGATGCGGTGATAGGTCTCACGATAGTAGCTATCGGCACCTCGCTGCCGGAGGTCATGACGTCTGTAGTGGCTACCCTGAAGGGCCAGCGCGACATCGCTATCGGCAACGTAGTTGGCAGCAATATATTCAATATTCTCTGCGTACTCGGGTTGTCAGGTCTGGTCTCGCCGGAGCCTTTGCTGGCCAATATGCAAATGGCATCGCTGGATATGCCGGTGATGTTGGCTGTAGCGCTGCTGTGTTTGCCCCTGTTCTTCGTGGGTGCAAGTTTATCGCGGTTGGAAGGCGGGCTATTTCTCGTGCTTTACGCCGCGTATGTCTGGTACCTGATCGCACTCACACTCAACCTGGGGTATCTGAGCGACCTGCGAACAGGCATTATTTTCGTGCTGGTTCCCCTGGTGGCGGTCTACGTCACTACGCTATTAGGTGTCGACCTAAGGCGGCGCCTCAGATAACGCATGCGCGACGCTGTGCCACCTTGCTCAGCAGGCCGCCAGGCACGATGATGTCTTTGGTCCAGCCACAGTCGGCTTTCCCTGCAGGTAGCGATGAAGGAGTTAAAGCGTAGATGAACGACACTACAAAGCCGCTGTTTGGCACAGCAGACGCCTCTTATCAGGCGGCCGGCGAACTGGCGGGAATTCAACAGTTAGTGACTGATTTCTATCAGATTATGGACACCTGGAGCGGTGCAACCAAGATCCGGGCCATGCACAAATCCGATCTTAGTCAGTCTGCTGACAAGTTGACCTGTTTTCTGTCTGGCTGGCTGGGCGGGCCGCGGTTGTATCAGGAGCGCTATGGCTCGATCAGCATTCCCGGCTTTCATGCTCAGTGGCCGATAGATGCTCAGGCTCGAGATGCCTGGCTAGGCTGCATGCAGCAGGCCATCGAACGCCAGCCGTTCAGTGCGGACTTCAAAGGGTATCTATTGGCTCAGCTTAGCGTTCCGGCCAATCGCGTCGTACAGGCCAGTCAGGCCCGCCTGCAAGCCAGTCAGTAAGCCCGCTGCAGCTCGCAGACGCAGCATTTACATCAACTAGCTCCGCTGGCTCGAATCAAGAGCCAGCTTTACCAGCAGCACGCGCTCATTGCCAGCCGATGGCAGGCCCCACACGTCGGTAGAGGGTAGCCCCTGAAACGGAATACCCACCCATTTTTGCTTTGTACTCAAACAACTTTAAATCACCTTCCATATCGGGATTTCAACAAAAAACGCCGTAGTTACTAAGCGCTCAGATTAGCCGCAGCCTTCCAAGCCATGTATGGTAGTTACATATATAAGCGATCTGGCCCGGCTTGGTAATGTCCAATGACGTAGCCAGATCTTCTCTTCAAACGCTCTCAGGAGGCTACATATGAAGAAGGATCCCACTAAAGGTTTCATTGCACTACTCGGTTGGGCACCCAATGCCGTCGAAGCAGCAGCTACCTTCGACCGCCGCTATGTTGTTGTGGCACCTGAATGGGCGGAAGAGTATTGCAAAACCCATAACATCCCCTATCTACCCTGGAACTTCGAGCGTTTAAATGATCGCTCAGTGGAAATTGCACAAACCCTGAAAGACATGGGTGTCGATGTTGCTATTCCGCTATTCGAAGAAACCGTAGAGTGGGCTGGTGCGATCAACTCGGTGCTGCTCGACAACCCTCGTTTGTTTGGTCAAGCCATGCTGATGCGTGACAAATCGCTGATGAAGCGTCGAGCGCAGCTGGGCGGCATCCGCGTAGGTATCTTTGAAGAAGCCCATGACCGCGAGGACGTTATCCGCTTCCTCAAGCGCGTCAACCAGACCCTGCTAAAGCTGGACGGTGACCCGAACGATCCAATCCACTTCAAGGCCTTCGATAAGGCTGGCTGCCTTGGGCACCGCGTTATTCGTACGCCTGATGATGTTGATGCCATTCCGGATGATGAGTTTCCGTCACTGATGGAGTCGCACCTGGACGGCTGGGAGTTCGCGGTAGAGGCATGGATTCACAACGGCAAGATTCGCTTCCTGAACATTTCCGAGTACGTGCGCCTGGGTTATTCAGTGCATGTGCCTGCGTCACCTAGCCTGGAAGCCTACCGCCCGCAAATCGTCCAGCAGATCGAAAAGCTGATCAAGACCTTTGATATCGAGTTCGGCATGATTCACCCCGAGTACTTTGTTACCAGCGATGGTGAAATGTACTTCGGCGAGGTCGCTTACAGACCGCCAGGCTTCAAGGTTTTCGAGCTTCTTGAGCGCGTTTACAAGGGCTTCAATGCGTATCACGCAACCATGCTGGTATTTGATCCCAAAACGACTGAAGAAGAGGTCAAGGCTTACTTCCCGCGCGAAGTTGAAGACGCGACTGGCTACGCCGGCTGCTTTGGTGTTTACCCACGCCGCCGCGTTGTGAGCAAGCTGGAGATGCCTGAAGAGACAGAAGATCACCCTTACTTCGAGTCCCATGAGTTAACCACTCCGCTGGAAGAAATGGTAACCAAGCGCACGGCGTTCGGCACGCATTGGGGTCTGCTCTACTTTGTCGGTGAGGACTCTCAGGTGATGCACGACCTGCTAAAGCGTCAGGAAGAACTCGACTTCTACGTGTAGCACTTCAACGACTGGCCCCCTATTATGGGTCGCAACAGTTTGAGCAAGGGGAAGTGTGTGGTGAACAGCGATACCATGAATCAGGTTGATGACAGCAAGCTGCAAATGTTGTTGTCGCGATTCGATGACGCCGTTCAGGCGATGGCAAGTGCACCTGCGTTTGCCAAGATCGGCAAACTCGACCGGGTATTTGATACCGGGCGTCGTGCTCTGCTACAAGAAGGTGGCTGTGCCGCCGTCGCTGCTCGCGCCCAAATAATAGAGGCCGCAGGCGTCTTTATGGGCTCAGACTGGGATAGCCCACAAACCTTGGTTCCGGCACTGACCGGCCTCACCTTGCGCAGCCCGGATGCCAGCACGCTGGTGATCGAAGCATTCAGCCAGCTGCGACTGCTGGCTGTCTCGCGCGGGGACTACGCCCACCCGACCATTAGTGCCGAACAGGCGCATCATTTCCTCACCCAGGTTTTGGCCAGCAACCTTGTGCTGTTATTCAGCCCGCCCAGCGAAGCTGAGCGCGAGACGCAGGGCAAGCTGGTAGCGCTACCGCGCAACCTTCTCGAACATTTAGCAAGTTGTATTGGCTATGAATACATCATTGATCAACTGATTGATGAGATTTGGCGTATTCAACAGCAGCGGCCCATTCAAGTCAGCTCTGTGCGACGTATGATTACGCAGATAGCCATCTGCCAAGCCAATCCTGATATCGATCTTGGCACCAGCGGCCAAGGGGCGGATCGTCTAGTCAGCAGCCTTTTTGGCCCGACCCATGCGTGCCGTGAAGACCCCGGCGTAGCGGTCTATCAAGAACGGCTTGAGTATATGGACAACACCGCATTGCAGAGTGAGGCCACCGGCTTCGCTCGGGCAATGCACGACACCGGCCTGGTGTCTGCCTACCACACGGTCCTGGTCAGACACCTGCTCAACGAAGGTGAGCATCTGCTTTCAGAGGCTTTAGGG
Organism: Pseudomonas neustonica; assembly: GCF_003797945.1. Taxonomy (GTDB): domain Bacteria; phylum Pseudomonadota; class Gammaproteobacteria; order Pseudomonadales; family Pseudomonadaceae; genus Halopseudomonas; species Halopseudomonas neustonica. The sequence goes on along the minus strand of NZ_RKKU01000008.1, from coordinate 51,466 downwards.
TTGTCATCCACCGGCCGCGATTGCCTGATGTGCTATCGCGAGTTGGCGCTCAGTCTGATTGATGCCTGCGTGTTTCCGGCAACGCCACAGGCCATTTACGGTTTATCGTTGATGCTGGAGCGCGGCATTCTGTATCAACCTCCCGTGGCTCCGGCGATGTGGCGACAGCTAGGGTTGCCGCTGAGCACCTACGCTCGTGATCGTCTAGCGATGGCGTTTGGCGATCAGGCTACGCCTGAGGCCTTCTTGCTTGAAGGCGTACTTTGCATGCTCGGCCTGCCGCTGGGCGTGGGTCAAGGCAACAATCCGACCTGTCAGTCGGCGCGCGCCCTGTCCATGTGGGCCTACAACGACCCGGACTACATGCTGCAAATGGTCACTTGGGCCGCGCGTGATAACGAAATCATCATGCACTTCGAAGGTCAGCCGGTCTCCTCCCAGGAAAGCCTGTCGGGTGTCGCAACCAGCCTGCCAATCGATCTCGATCCGGTGTCACTGATTGTCGTACCGCACCTCGACCGTATTTATGCCGAGATGGGGCGGCGTTGCATTGGCCGCGAAGGCGATCCGCACCGCTGGGTCAATCCGGAGTTTCATGGCTGGTGGTCTGGCCGAGGGTTTCGGCTGAATGTTGATGTGCCGACGGGCAAGTTAGTTGATCTTGAGAATTTTTTACGCCACTTTTATGCGGCTTATCACCCTTTTCACAATGGCAACCAGCCCCTGATCCATCCACAGCCCGCAGGTATCGCGGTGACTGATAGCGCTGCGCGCTTTATTGGCTGGCATGCGATTACCATTTTGCGCGTGACGCTAGACCCAAAGGATGTGATGCGCGTTTACTTCTTCAATCCCAACAACGATAGCGGCCAGAACTGGGGCGACGGTTTAACCGTGAGCACTGCCGGTAATGGCGAACGCTTCGGGGAAGCCTCACTACCCTTCGAGCAGTTTCTCTCACGTCTGTATATCTTCCATTATGATCCTCTTGAGCACGGTGAGATGGCGAGCGTCACCCGTGGCGAGCTGGATGAGATTATTGGCTATATACAGCGAAGCTGGGGCGCCGATCGGCTGCCTGCTGGCGAACTGCAAGGTGATAGCGGACCAGCGGCCTGATCAGCTTTCTGGCTGATCTTCTGCTGCTGATAGCTAATTCTCCCCTTCCTGAAGCAGCTGTAATTTCAGGGTGCCCAGTTGCTGGTTACCGGGCGTCAACGCAAGGCCGACATCAACAACGTCAAGCGCTTCCTTGCGACGCCCAATAGAGTTAAGCGCTACCGCGTAACCATAGCGGTAGCGTACGGTCGTTGGCGAAAACTCAAGTGCATCGGCTAAAGGTTCAAGCGCCTGCGCTAGGCGCTTCTGTCGGACCTGCAATAACCCCAAACTGAAATGCAAAGACGCTGCCTTCGGCAAGCGCTGCAACCCATCCTTTAACAAGCGCTCACCATCAGGGTCGCGCAACGAGCCGCGGTAAAGATCCGCAAGATTCACGTAGGCAGCTTCAAAGTATGGGTCTAGCAGCAGAGCACGCTCGTAAGACTGCTCTGCCAGCGCCAGTTGGTTGCGTGCCTGATAATACAGGGCGAGATTCACCTGTGCTGAGGGGCTATCTGCATTAGCTTGTTGTGCCGCAACGTACTCATCCAGCGCATTTTGTAGATCGCTTCGCTGCTCTGCTGGCACCTGCTCTGGCGTAATATCCAGCAGCTGCTCAACCACCCCAAGACGAACCGTGCGAATGGGGTCCGTTAGTAGTGGCGCCGCCAACTGCCAGCGTATGAAGGGTGCGCGCCCCGCCAGCGCACGCAATGCACCAAGCCTCAACTGTGGATCAGGATCGCCCAGAGCCAGGCGGACATCGTCCAGCACCTCTGGCTCAGGCCAGTCTTGCAATAAGCTGGCGGCGGTCGCTCGGGCAATCATCGGTTGTGTTTGGTTACTCAGCAGCGCTAACAGTGCCTCGGGTGACTGCTGCTTACCGTTGCGCGCCTCATGCAGGGTTTGCGCATAGTCTTGATAGCCTTGTGGTATACGGCCATACCATTGCTCGACCTGATCCGCAGCCCATTGTGCACTCTGCTCCTGGTGGCAACCGTTGCAGGCATTAGGCACGCCAAGACTCAGGGTCTCGTCAGGGCGCGGAATGCGCAAACTGTGGTCACGGCGTGGATCGACGCCCATATAAGTGGTCGCTGGCATATGACAATCAACACACTGTGAACCGGCAACGTCTTGATGAAAATGATGCTTGGGTGTTTGGTATTCAGCGGATAGGTGGCATTGCAGGCATACGCCATTGCCGGGCGCGCGCAGTTCCAGGCTGTGAGGATCGTGACAGTCGCTGCAGGTCACGCCAGCGTCATACATTTTGCTTTGCACAAAAGAGCCGTGTACGAATACCTCATCCTGAATCTGGCCGTCAGCGTGATAAAGCCCTTCATCCAGGTTGGCCAACAGAAAGCTCTCGACCAGTTGCTGCGCGGGGGTATTGTCATCAAAGAGTTGGGCGCGGCGAGAGTGGCAAGCGGCGCAGACTTGAATCTCGGTTTCAGTCGTTTTGACCAGGCTGCGTTCTGGCCGGCCGCTTTCTGGGTTGTGCTGCCAGATGGCGTTGTGGCGTTCATCAAAGTTCAACGTCAGCCCTTTCTGGCTGACTTGCTGAGCGCTCAGTTGTTGCGGCGCCGCTGCCCACTGCAGATGTAGCGAGCCTGGGCCGTGGCAGGATTCACAGGCTACATCAATATCGGACCAACTAGTCTTGTAAGCATTACGGACTGGGTCATAGTTACGTTGCAGGTTGGTGGAATGGCATTCAGCACAGGTCAGATTCCAATTGAAGTTGCGCCCGGTCCAGTGGAAGGCCTTGTCCGAATCATCGCCATTAAACTCAGGATTGAGCTGGAACCAGCGCTGACCGCCCTGCTCTTTTAACCGCGCATCCCAGGCTACGCTGAACGCCTGATAGCGACCGCCGGGTAGTTCCAGCAAGTATTGCTGCAAGGGATAAATACCGAAGGTGTAACGAGCCAGGTAATCCTGATACTCACCCTGTTCATTAGCGGTGTTAATGACGAATTCAGCGCCCCGGCGAGAAAAGCGCGTCGTTATGCCGCCGAACTCAAACACCGCATCATTGAAGTCACCCAATACGCTTGTGTCAGTGCTTTTTTGCATCGCCAGATCATGGTGCGAATTAGTAAAGCGCTCAGCCTGCTCCGCATGACAACCCACACAGGTTTCCATCCCAACAAACTCTGCGACCAATGCAGACTGGCCAGCAGGTTGAATGTCTATGATGGCAGGATGCACACTGGGCTTTTGTACCTGTGTCTGCTGAGCCCACCAGGCCGCTGCAGCCAATAGCAAGACTAATATCGCCAACAGCAGAATCAGACTCTTTTTGCGGTTGCCAGAGGAGATAGTAGGTGCAGTGCTGCTGTCTTCTTTGCTTACCGGCGCCTTCTTTTTATTTTGCGTGCTGCGCATCGTTTTGGCCTTGTTCGCTCCTGAGCCGAGCCTTCGTAGCCTCGCCGCCTTCGCTAGTCTGCGTGTTGAATACGCGTACCCAAGGTATGCTGCTCACCGGGCTGCAACACGCGAGCATCAGGCCCGGCGTTAGCTGCCTCGATACAAAGCATGCGCAGATAGCCTTCGGCAGGAAACTCACTTAACCGCAGGCTTTTATCCACCCACGGGTTCCACACCACGACTGACTCACTGCCTTGACGCTCAACCACGACCGAGTTGTCGCCTGCATGCAAGTACAGGTTATCGCCATTACCGTAATAGATGCGATCCAGCTCTGCGTTGAACTGCACATCGCCTGCTTGGGTTTTGTGTGTCCAGCCATCCAGCGCATCGATATAACACGAGGCATCCAGCCCGCTGATGCGCGCCTGGTGAATACTGCCAACGGGCAAATAGGTATGTAATGCCTGACTCAACTTCATGGGTTCCGCGCCCACATTGGTGGTGGTGAGCTGCCCATCAATGCCTGCGCCCAGACGAAACTCGACATACACCTGCCAGGGCTCGCCCGGCAACTGTTCACTGATACAGGCGGCGGGCAGGTCAAAGCGCAGATATACACCCTGGCTATCTTCCGTGGCGGTGCTAAGCACCCACTTGGCACGCCGCGCTATGCCGTGTGCCGCCGCTGGGCGATCACCACCAAACCAGGGCCAGCATAGCGGGATACCGCCGCGCAGTGATTTTCCCGGCAGCTGCGGATCATCGGGGCTGACCCACAGCAATGGCAGCTGTCCCTTTGGCGTGCATTGCAGAAGATGAGCCCCTTCCAGCGCGATCCTGGCTGACACTTGCGGGTGATCTATAACAACAAAGGTCTTGCCGGCGGGGTTATCTATAAGTTGAATGCAGTCTGGCAGCATCAGCGAAAATCCATCGTGAAAATTCAAGGTTATCACGCAGGAAGCGTAAGTACCGCGACACAATTACGCTGACGAGCTTTTGCTATATAGGTCGCTTTATCGGCAAAATGCATAAGCTGCTCAAGGCTGGCATTACCGTCGCTCGATGCCGTCACACCAAAACTGCAGGTCAGCTTAATCAGCTTGCCTGCATAGTCAACGGTCATCGCCTCAACTGCCTTACGCAGTCGTTCCGCCATATCGCAGGCCACTGCAATATCGGTGCCGGGGAGCAGCAGAGCGAACTCTTCACCGCCGACACGGGCCAGCACATCGCCAGCGCGTATCTGACTACGTACCGTGTCGGCGAGCGACTTTAGTACCTGATCGCCAGCAGCATGCCCATAGCAATCGTTGACCTGTTTGAAATGGTCCGCATCAAATCCGATCAACGCTAATGGCTGGCCCGAGCGTCTGGCTTGATCAATAGTCGGTTGGCTCAAGGCAGCAAAAGCTCGGCGATTGTTCAGTCCAGTAAGCTCATCCTGATAAGCCAGTTCTTCAGCGCGCAACTTGGCTGCACCAAGCTCAGCCTGCATGTCCTTCAGCTCGGTTATATCCGTGGCAATCTCGATGCGCACCAAGCGTCCGTCAGGCCACAAAATCGCTTGATCACGACACTGATACCAACGCTGGGTAACCGTGTTGCGAAACTCCCATATATGAACCTCTCTGGGTTCACCATTGCTATCAAGCAGGCGGCCATTAGTGCAAAAGCTGCAAGGCCCCGATTGCCCCTGCTGCAGCACCTGCCAGCATTTGCGATTATTGGCTTCACCCCAACGTTTTCTGCTGTAGGCGTTTAAAAAGAGCAGATCGTAGCTTTGCATATCAGCTACATAGATCGCCGCATCAATACTATCGAGAACGGTCTCAAAGGCACGCTGGCTTACGGTTTTTGACTGCTGATCCTGCGCTTTAGTGTCTGGCATATAGCTACCTGCTTACGTGCTGTGCTGCTGAAAGCCGTTATTCAGTTGTTGCTACCGAGCCTCGGCACATAAGGCCATTATCGGCGAAAGACCACGCCAACCCCAAGGAAATATTAAATAGCCATCAACCTACGCTGACAAGTCGATGTATGACATCATATTGCCGCTGTAAGCCCCATAACAATTCAACTCGTCGCCAGGGGAGTTCAAGCAGAGCCACGGCCTGCTTTAGCTGAGAACCCGTTGGTCAACTGACCAACCAAACCCTGGAACCTGATCCGGATAATACCGGCGGAGGAAGCGCGACATGTCGTATCTGAGTCTGGCTGCCGTAACGGCTGCCTTGTTGTTATTTATATGGATTGGCCTCAGGGCCCGCCAACCCGACACCGGGCTGGACGACTACATTACCGCACGTAACAGTCAGGGCGCTCAAGCACTGGGGCTGTCATTTCTGGCATCTGGCATGGGCGGCTGGATTCTGTTTGCCCCGCCAGAAGTGGGCGCACTGGTCGGCCCGGTGGCATTGGCAGGCTACGCTGTCGGCGCCGCCCTGCCCTTTATCGTACTTGCCTTTTGTGGACCCGCTATCCGCCGTGCACTGCCTGAAGGTAGAAGCATAGGCGAGTTCGCTCAGGCCTGCTTCGGCGGCGGCGTGCGTCGCTGGGTCGCTTTAATCTCGCTGTTGTATATGAGCTGCTTTCTAATTGCCGAACTAACTGCAATCGGCGCCATCACCGGCATGCTCTCCGATATCAACCCGGCGCTGGTGATTGTCGGCGTTGCCCTGGCGACCCTGGTTTATACCGTTTGGGGCGGACTGCGCGCGAGCCTGATGACGGACCGCTGGCAGGCGTGGATGCTGCTTGGCCTGCTGCTGGTTGTAGGCTATGTCGCGCTACAGCGTTTACCGCACATTGATACCAGCGCGCCTATGCCGGGCATTCCAGCAGACGCAGCACTGGGTGTGGCACTAACACTGGTGATCGCGGTGACCGCAGCCAATCTGTTTCATCAGGGCTATTGGCAACGCGTCTGGGCGGCAGAAGATGCGAGCGCTCTGGGTAAGGGCGCACTGCTGGGCGGTATCACCACGGTTCTGGTGGTGGCGCTGGTCGGCGGCATGGCCATACTGACGGTTATGAGTGGCGCTGATATCGGCTCACCCCCAATCCCCTTCTTCGCTATGCTCAGCGACGCACCGGCTTGGCTAAGCCTGCTGGCGCTACTGCTGGCGTTAAGCCTGGTTGCCTCGTCGGTCGATACCTTGCAGAACGCCATCGCTTCGTTAGCCGTGACCGAAAAGAAAGGACTTTCTATCGTCGCTGCACGCTGGTTTACCGTGGTGCTGATGGTGCCGGTTGTGCTGATTGCCCTGCAGGGCATCTCGGTATTGCGATTGTTTCTGATAGCTGACCTGTTGTGCGCGACTGCGGTAGTCCCTGTCCTGCTGGGACTGTGGTCGCGGATGACACCCCTGGCTGCCATAGCCGGCTCTGTTGCAGGTTTGATCGGTGCAGTTCTGCCCGGCTGGGTCGCCAGCGCAAGCCTGAGTCAAGGCATTCTCATTGCCAGCTTTCCCGGCGGTGTACCTAGCTTAGGCCCCTTCGTTGGCGCGCTACTCGCCTCCACCCTGGTCAGTCTGCTGGTTGCTACTCTTGCGCCTCGCCGGGCTTCGGTAGAGCTGCATCGATAGACAGGACCGGCGTCATGGTGTCGGGATTGCGCTAATCATGGACTGCTATGCGGTAACGGCTAAACACACCGTTGTTTATTCAATAGCCGTGAACGTCTGTACGCAGCAAAACCTACGGGCAGCATCTATAGTCATCTAAGCCAAAAAACAAAAACAGAAGGCTGCGATGACTATGGAACATCATGATGTGATCATCATCGGTGCTGGCCTGTCCGGCATCGGTACTGCTTGCCACCTCTCCCGCGAATGCCCTGAGCACAGTTATCTGATACTTGAGCGCCGAGACGCTATCGGCGGCACCTGGGACCTGTTCCGCTACCCCGGCATTCGCTCAGACTCCGATATGTTCAGCTTTGGCTACGCTTTCCGTCCCTGGAATGCACTGCGCACACTGGCTGACGGCCCAGCCATCCGCCAGTACATTACCGATACCGCCAAGGAGCATGGCGTCCTGCCGCACATCAGCTTTGGTCAGGAGACGCAGCACGCCAACTGGGATTCCAAGACACAGAGCTGGACTGTCAGCACGCTCGATAGCAAGGGTGCAAGACACCTGTTCAGTTGCGACTTTCTGATCAGTTGCACCGGTTATTACGATCACAAACAGGGCTACCTGCCCCAGTTTCCGGGGGTTGATACATTTAAGGGACGCTGTATTCACCCACAGCACTGGCCAGAAGATCTTGATTATCGCGGCAAGCGGGTGGTGGTCATTGGCAGTGGCGCAACGGCGGTAACCCTGGTCCCAGCTATGGCTCAAGAGGTTGCTCATATCACCATGCTGCAACGCTCGCCCTCCTACATCATGTCCGTTCCCGCGCAAGATACCTTGACCGCGGTACTCAGCCACCTAATGCCAAAAAGCTGGGCCTACCGATTAGCTAGACGTCGCAACATTGCCATTCAACGCTGGATTTACAAAGCTGCTAAACGTTGGCCAGATAAGACCCGCCGGTTTTTACTCAAGGGCGTGAGTGACAAGCTCCATGATCAAAGTCTGATGCGCGACTTTACCCCTGACTATATGCCCTGGGATCAGCGGCTGTGTGCAGTGCCCGATGCAGACTTGTTTGCCGCTATCAACAGCGGCAAGGCATCGGTTGTCACCGATCAAATCAGCACATTTACCGAGGATGGAATACGTCTGGCCTCGGGGCAGGAGCTTAAGGCGGATATCGTCATAACGGCAACCGGCCTGCAACTACAAGTGCTCGGTGGTACCCAGCTGACAATAGACCGTAAGCCATGCGACATCAGCCAACGTATGACCTACAAAGGAGTACTGCTTGAAAACGTACCCAATATGGCGTGGGTATTCGGCTACACCAACGCGCCCTGGACATTGAAAGCCGATCTGGCGGCAGCTTATATCTGTCGCCTGCTGAATCACTTAAAGGCCAGCGGACTGGCCGTAGCCCAGGCCGCTGATCGTGGTAATAACCGGCAAACTGATTCAATGATGGGCGCCCTGCAATCAGGCTATGTGGCGCGCGCCAACGGAATATTGCCACGCCAGGGCGCTGCACTGCCCTGGCAACTGCTGAACGCCTACGAGCTGGACTCAGTCATGCTGCTGGACGACCCCATAGAGGACGCGATTCTAGAGTTGATACCGCACGAGCGCGGGAAAAAGGTGCCAGATCCAGGGGCAAGCAAAGCTACCGCCTGACTGTAACAACCGCAGGCAGTTAATCAGCCGACGCCGACAGCGACTCAGCCGCATCGTTTTTTGGCTCGACAAAAAAGAGCGTCAGCAACGCCAATGCAGGCATGCCGCCACCCAGTATGGCTGCCATCGGCCAGCCGCCGTGGGCATATCCCCAAACGCCAATCGCACTGCCCACGGCCCCGCCAACAAAAAACGTGGCCATATAGAGCCCATTCAAGCGGCTGCGCAGATCGGCGCTGAGGCCATAGATAGCGCGCTGCCCCAGAACTACGTTGCCTGAAACGCCAAAATCCAGGAGGACGGCAGCCATCACCAACAGCGCCAAAGAGCTGGCTGAGCCCAATGGCAGCAGCAGCGTGATCGCAAACGATATTATGGCAAACAGCATAGCCGCGATAGTGGCTTGCCTGGTGAGGCCTGCATCCGCGACACGGCCAGCCAATGGCGCAGACACCGCACCGGCTACACCTGCTAATGCGAATAGCGCGATACCGGACTGCGACATATTGAATGCGGGACCGGCCAACAGCAGCGGCGTGGTCGTCCAGAACAAACTGAAAGCACCGAACATCATGGCCTGATAGAAGGCGCGACGTTGCAGAATCGGGGTTTTAAGAGCCAAGCCACCCATGGAAGCCAATAACCCGCCATAGCTGATAGCCGCCTTGGGTAAGCGCGGTGGCAACACCAGCCGAATAGTGATCCCCAGCACCAACATCACCAGCGCAGAAAACACGAAAACCGCATGCCAGCCATACAGATCGGTAATAAAACTGGCTACCGGGCGAGCCAACATGATGCCGAACATCAAGCCGCTCATCACATTGCCAACCACCTGACCACGACGCTCTTCGCTCGCCAGATGCGCAGCTAGCGGTACGATCACCTGAACCGCCACCGCACCCACACCAATCAGTAACGAGGCGATGAGAAATAGCGCTGCGTTATCGGCAAAGCCGGCGCCGATAACGGCCAGCATCGACAAGCCAACCATAGCCAAAATCAACTTGCGATTTTCTACCAGGTCAGCCAGCGGCACGACCAGCAACAAGCCGATCACATAACCAATCTGGGTCAGGGTGACGATCAAACCAGCAGATTCCGGCGACATGCTCAACGCACGACTAATAGGTCCGGCCAGCGGTTGCGAGTAGTACAGGTTGGCGACAATCAAGCCACAACATAGAGCCAGGAAAAACGTCATTCGGGCTGAGATGTGACGATCAGAATGCGACGGCGCGGTCATGCAAACTCCGGTGCGGGATAGTGAAGCGGAGCATTAACGCACACTTGTTCGAGTTTTGTCGAAGTAAACTGTGTCAAATAAAACAAAAGACTGTTTCACTCTAGGATACCTGCCTGTGCTACCAGCTATTGATCATCTCTTGCCGGGCTGCGCGGCGAACTTTTTCAGGGTAATCGTCGGACAGATACCAGATGCCCTCCAGCTCGGAGAAGTCCAGACCACGTCGCTCTGGTCGTGAGCCCGTGAGTCCGTGAGCTCGTGAGCTCGTGAGCTCGTGAGCGACAGAAAAAATTATGTCGCCACTTATCCAGGTATGGCACTACCAGTAGTGGTGAACGCTTTTATATAAGCTACGCGCTTGCTCACCCTAACGGGGAAACGCTAGCCGCTCCCTGACGTCAAGCCATACTGAGGCTCATCGCTTGCTGCTTCTGCTCATCGCTCAGAGAGTCACCGTCCATTGCCTGGGCCAGGCTCGCGTAAGCAGTGGTCAAGGCTGAATTAAGGCTGCTCAGCTGTTGCTGTGCCGCTTTAATCTGTTCCGGATCAGCACCGGCGCGCTGCAGTTCAGACAACTGCGCCTGTTGTTCGGCGATCTGCGCTTTCAGCTCGCGGATTCGCTTGAGTAAACTCTTGATAGTGTCTGGAAGATTGCTCTCTTCGACTGCCTGATCGGCTTTGCTCGCCGAGGCCTTGGCCTGCGCACGTTCCGACAGCGTCACTTTGATCCCTTGGCCCAACTCACGCACCGAGGTTGAAGGTGCTTCAGCGTCCTGATTAGTTACCTCTGGAGTACGAGCCGGCGAAGCCGAGGCAGCTGCAGCTGCAGCTGGAATGGAGTCAATACGCATGGTCACCTCTAAATTATCATGCAGCTGTATCGGCCGCCATTGGCAAAGCTTTATCTCTGACTTGCATTTTGACGCCTTTGGCCAGAAGCCTTATATTGCTGCCCGCTGTGTAAAACAGCGTCGTTCTCGGGGCGGGGTGCAATTCCCCACCGGCGGTAATGGAGTTAACTCCTCAGCCCGCGAGCGCTCTACCCGTGTTATCGGTCGAGGTCAGCAGATCTGGTGTAATTCCAGAGCCGACGGTGATAGTCCGGATAAGAGAGAACGCGTCAGTCGCCTGCGCCGCCGCTTTCCAGCGCCCGGCCTTGCCCTGCCCGTTCGCCCTGATTCACCTTGGTCCAGGAAGTAACTGATGAATCAGAGCTCAACGAATTTCACTTTTGATCGCCGCAGCCAGCGCGTTGCTTTCATTCACGCCTCATGGCATGCCGACATTGTTTTGCGTTGCTTGGAAGGGTTTAAAAGCCAATGGCAGGAACGCGGTTATGATCCTGAACTGATCGACGTAATCGCCGTTCCAGGTGCCTACGAGATTCCACTGCAGGCCAAACTGCTAGCCAAAACCGGACGTTACGCCGCAATTGCCTGTAGTGGTTTGGTAGTAGATGGCGGGATTTACCGCCATGATTTTGTTGCCAACGCAGTCATTTCTGGCCTGATGCAGGTCCAGCTTGAAACTGAAGTACCGGTGTTGACCGCTGTACTCACCCCGCACCATTTCCATGAGCATGATGAGCACAAGCAGTACTTCAGTCGTCATTTCGTTAGCAAGGGGGAAGAGCTGGCCAGCGCAGCAGATGGCGCGATAACGCTAACGTTCGCAGCGAAGGCCAGCCAGTAAAAAATCCATACCGAATTAATTGGTATCGAGACGGAAGCCCACTTTAATCACAACCTGATAGTGGGCGACCTTGCCATCGGTCACGTGGCCACGGGTTTCCATGACTTCAAACCACTCGACATTCTTGATGGTTTTGCTGCACTCAGCGATCGCGCTTTCAATGGCTTCTTCAATGCTTTTGGTAGAGGAACCTGCGACTTCTACTTTCTTGTAAACGTGGCTAGACATCGTTTTCTCCATCTATGGATTGAATATTCTCACTGTAAGATGACAGCCAGATCCACTCAGGGTTCAGGTTGATTTGCCGATGCAAGGCACTCATGCGTTGCAATATGTCATCCCCTCCTTATAATTAGTAATGCAAATCACTATCATTATTTAGTTAATAGCTATAAGACAGGGAGTACTCCATGGCTGTGCGTTTTCCTCTACAGGCGCTTGCGCTGGCAATATCCACCTCTTTTTTACTGACCGCGTGCAGTGATGAGAACAAGACTGCACAGCCTGATGCTCCAGAGCAGGCCGCTACAGCGCCCAGCGAGTCCGCTGAAAAGCCAACGACCGATAGCACCGTTAGCCCGGAAGCGGTCGTTAGTCATTATGCCGACCTCGCGCACGCCACCTTTGAAGACGCTCTAATCACCGCCAAGGCGTTGGATGCTGCAACTGATGCGCTTATCGAAAATCCCACCGCCGAAAACCTCGCTGCGGCCAAGCAAGCATGGTTAGCCGCCAGGGTCCCCTACCAGCAATCCGAGGTTTTCCGCTTCGGCAACGCTGTGATTGACGACTGGGAAGGCCAACTGAATGCCTGGCCGCTGGACGAAGGTCTGATCGACTACGTCAAGGCTGAAGGCTATCAGCACGCACTGGGCAACGACGGTGCCAACGCGAACATCATCGCCAATACCGAACTGAATATTGGTGGCGAGACTATGGACCTGTCCACCCTGACACCTGACCTGCTCGCCAGCCTGAACGAAGTGGGCGGTTCTGAGGCGAATGTTGCAACCGGCTATCACGCTATCGAGTTCCTGCTCTGGGGCCAGGACATGCATGGCTTTGCAGCAGGTGCTGGCGAACGTCCTGCCAGCGACTATGCCAAAGGCGATGATTGCACCAATGGTCACTGTGATCGCCGGGCAGCTTACCTCGATGCGGTAACCGACCTACTGGTGACCGATCTGCAGTGGATGGTGGGTCAGTGGTCTGCCGATACCGAGGGCAACTACCGCGCAGAGTTTGTTGCCATCGAGCCGCAAGTTGCTTACCAGAAAATGCTCTTCGGCATGGGCTCGTTGTCGCTCGGTGAACTGGCCGGCGAACGCATGAAGGTGGCACTGGAAGCTAACTCATACGAAGACGAGCACGACTGCTTCAGCGACAACACGCACAACTCGCACTATTACAACGGCAAAGGCATTCAAAACGTCTATACCGGGACTTATCTGCGCGTTGACGGCACCGAGTTAACCGGCGCTTCGCTGTCTGACCTGGTTGCCAATAACGATGCCCAGTTGGACCAGAAACTGACTGCAGAACTGGACTCCACCATGGCTGCTTTGGGTGAAATGAAAACACGTGCCGAGGCATCAGAGAATCCGGTCAAGTTCGACATGATGATTGCGCCCGACAACGCTGAAGGCGCCAAAGTTATAAACGACGCAATCGCGGCGCTGGTTGAGCAAACCGGATCAATCGAGAAAGTTGCCGCCATTGTAGGTGTTGATTCACTCCAGCCCGACGATGCAGGCCATAGCTTCTAATACCCAACGTTGTAACAGTAAAACCGGTGATGCAGCTACTTACGCTACCACCGGTTTTTTTGATTGCGTATCATCAGCAATCGCAACTACTTCTGATAAACGGTAGGTACGTTTTATGACTCGCCCTCATTACCGACTTAATAGACTCCTGGCTCCCTTAGTACTTGTGTCCAGCGCAGCACTTGGGTCGCAGTCCACCTACCCTATTCAAGACACGCCTTTGACCGGTGGCGAAGGCAGTGTAGAGCAGCACGATCACAACGCTTTTTCTTTACCGCAAAGCAACCTGTCGATCACCAAGCGTCTTGATTTCAGTGTTGGTAACAGCTTTTTCCGTAACCCCTGGGTCGTCGCCCCTGCCAGCACCGACGCACGTGACGGGCTTGGTCCCCTGTTCAACACGAACTCATGCCAGGGCTGCCATATCAAAGACGGTCGCGGCCATGCACCGGCATCCATTGATGAGCCGTCGGTATCACTTTTTTTACGGCTGGCAGTGCCGGCCGATCCTGAACGCGATGCAGAAATACTCAAGCGCCACGGATTTTTGCCTGCGCCAGTTTACGGCAGCCAGTTACAAACATCGGCTATCCCTGGCATGAAGCCAGAGGCCAACATGGTCGTGGAGTGGCAAGCAATTGAGCAAAAACTGGCGGATGGTACTGTAGTCACGCTGCGTCAACCGATTTACCACATTGAGTCACCCAACTACGGCCCGATGCCAGATAACCTGCTGATTTCGCCGCGGGCTGCGCCACCCATGACCGGTTTGGGCTTGCTCGAATCTATTGCCGAAGCTGACATTCTGAGCCGAGAAGATCCTGAAGATGAGAATGGCGACGGCATTTCCGGACGCGCCAACCGCGTCTGGGACAAGGCAAGTGAAACCACGGTGCTCGGTCGTTTCGGCTGGAAGGCAGCAGAGCCCAATATTCTGCAACAGTCGATGGGCGCTTTTGCCGGAGACATGGGACTGACCTCCACTCTAAGCCCGCAAACCGACTGTACGCCGGAGCAACAATGCGGTGCCTTCCCTAATGGTGGAGACAAGGAAGTCAGTGACAAAGTCGCCAACTTCATTGCCTTCTATTCCGCCAGTCTGGCCGTGCCGACCCGTCGCGAGATGGATGATCCTGAAGTTCAACAGGGTGCCGAACTATTCAACCAGCTCAATTGCGCGGGCTGCCACACGCCGACCTACACCACGGCTAAGGTGGAGCGCGAAGATTTGAGCGGACAGGTCATCTGGCCCTACACCGATATGCTACTGCACGATATGGGGCCTGGCTTGGCTGACGGCCGTGATGAATTCCTGGCTGATGGCAATGAGTGGCGCACGCCGCCACTCTGGGGCTTGGGCCTGGCACAGCAAGTCAACGCCAACGCAGGCTTTCTGCACGACGGCCGTGCACGCACGCCGGAAGAGGCCATTCTTTGGCATGCAGGCGAAGCCACAGCCTCAGCGGATCAGTATCGGCTACTGCCCGCGGCTGAGCGCAGGGCTTTACAGCGTTTTCTTAACTCCCTCTGAGCGAGATACTTTCCATGAAGCTTCTTTATCGTATTGGCTGCGCCTCGTTGCTGTCTCTGGGCTTGATCAGCAGCGCACAGGCAGAAACACCCCGCGCAGCCTGGCACGCGCAGATTGGTCACGGCTACAGCCAGTTGGCAGCCGCGACCAGCGAACTGGAAAAAACCGCTGACAGCTATTGCGCAGCCCCCTCTCCCGCCAGCATGCAAGCACTTAAAGAGCAATGGCTGTCCGCGTTCAGCGCCTGGCAGGCAGTACGTTTTGTTGGCTTTGGCCCGATTGAAGAGAATACCCGTGCCTGGAAGTTTCAGTTCTGGCCAGACCCCAAGAACCTGACAGCCAGCAAGGTGGATTATTGGTTGAACGGTGACAAAGACATCACTGCCGATGCCATTAGCCGTGACAGCGTTGCCATTCAGGGCTTTCCTGCGGTCGAATACCTGCTGTACGACGAGCGTATCATCGATACAGACAAGGCTCTGCCAGCAGAACGCAGCTGCAACCTGCTGACTGCAATCAGCAGTAATCTGGACGCCAACGCCAACGCCTTGAACACTGACTGGACCGCGCTTGAAGAGCGTTACCTGAGCGTTGAGGATTACGACAACGGCACCTTGCAATCGGCCATGCAGTCCCTTGAACTATTAGCAGACTGGCGTCTGGCTGCACCTATCGGTGAACGCGGCAATGGCAAACCCAATCCCTACGTTGCCGATGCCTGGCGCAGTGGACAGTCGCTCAACACAGTGCATGCATCCCTGCAGGGCCTGTCTGATTATTTCGTACCTGGTCTCACGCTCTTACTGGCAGAGAACGATCAAATGACGCTGGCCGAGCAGTTCAATCAACAGTTGAACAAGACTCTGGATCACTTTGAGCAGTTGCCCGCGGATATCGCCCCCCTAATGGAGACAGAAGAAGGACGGAAAAGCCTCAAGGCACTGCTGGAGGATGTGAATACCACTAAAACCATGCTGACTGGCCCTGTTTCCGCAGCCCTGAGTGTGGTGCGTGGCTTCAACTCCAGCGATGGCGACTGATCCATGTTAAGTCGTCGTCAAGTCTTGCGTGCTGGCTTGGCTAGCGCAACCTTGCTTAGCCTCAGCGGCTGCGCGGCATCACACCTGGGTCGCCGTAATGCATCTCTGCAGCTTCTCAGCGCGGTCGATGATGATAAGGGGCAACACTTCATCACCGCGGTAAGCCAAACCGGTGAACAAGCCTTTATGGTGCCTGTGAGCGAGCGCTGTCACGGCGGCTGCCCGCAACCTTTTGGTGATCACGTGGTGATCTTTGCACGCCGCCCGGGACGGCAGATGCATGTTATCAATACACGCAGCGGTGCCCTGCAACAGAGCATTCATGCCGGCGATGGCTATCACTACTACGGCCACGGCGTGTATAGCCCGGATGCACGTTATTTGTATGTAACCATGAATAACTATACCAACGCCGAGGGCCTGATTCGGGTCTACGATGCTATGGATGGTTATCGTGCTGTAACCGATTATCCGTTGGACGGCATAGGTCCGCACGAGCTGCGTTTGCACCCCGACGGTGAAACGCTGATTATTGCGCTAGGCGGTATTGAAACCCATCCGGACTACGACCGTATGAAACTCAATATCGCCAGCATGCGTCCGGCGTTGCTGCTGATGGATCGTCGTAATGGACAGATCACGCAGCGTTTTGCGCCGTCGCACCACCAGCTCAGCTGTCGCCACCTTGATGTCAGTCCGCAAGGCGTGGTCATCGCAGGCTATCAGTACGAAGGCCCAGACATGGATACCCCGCCGCTGATCGCCAGACTAGACACCAACAGCATGCGCTTTAGCGAGTTGGAACTGCCGTACGAAGAGGTAAAGGGGCTAAAAAACTATACCGCCAGCATCGCTATCAGCCCATCCAGTCCTTTTACGGTCATTACCGCACCGCGTGGTCACCGTGCAATCATCATTAATCATCACAGTGGTGAGCTTGTGCAACGTGTACCCGTCCCGGATGTGGCAGGCGCCCTACCCTATGGCGAAGATGGTTTTCTGGTTTCCTCGGGCTTGGGAGGCCTGTTCCTGCTATCTCCCGAGAGTAATCAAGCGCAACCGCATGGCGACTACGCGGTGCATTGGGACAATCACCTGACACCGGGCGTCTTTTCCTAGGTCGGCAAAGACAGAACAACTGCAACGCGCATAAAAAAGGCAGCCAACGCTGCCTTTTTCTGTTTTGTTTGTTACTTGGCTATGGCAATCAGCGACTAGCGACCATTCGCTCTATGCATTGGCGCGACTCATCCGGCAGGTGGGTAAAATGCAGCCCGGTCCAGTACTGCTGGCCACTGATGCTCTCACGATTCCACAGGCTCTCCGCATCAAGCAGAAACTCGGTCATACCGTTCAGGGTCATGGGCAGGTTTATCTGCAACGCAAAAGAACGAAACAGATCCAGTGGACGCTCACTCAGCAACATAAAACCTTCTGAATGCAAATCAACGACGCGACCAAGATGATCGCCAGTGTCCAGATCAAAAACCTCAAGGCTTGTACTCACTGAATGCCGCTCCAATCTTCTTCGCTCTGCTAATTTTATCTCATCTACCACGGCAGGCTTCCTCGTCCACCAGACTGACATCATCTAAACCTGAGTGTGGCTCAATTATATGATAGCTAATAGCCATCTTTGGTTTTATTTTGTATAGCAATCGACATTTTTGGCTTTTTTAACATGCCAGTTGTCCGGCAAACGCTGTGATCGATATTATCTAACTCGGCCTATTAAGGTTAGGCTTGTTTCACTCAGAACCACAAGGACCTGCCATGTCATTTAACAAAGTAGTATCTGCGCTCTTTTTTTGCTGCCTTGCGCCATTAACGCTCGCCCACGAGTTTGATGCAGGCTCGCTGCATATTGATCATCCGTGGTCTCGTGCCCTGCCCCCGGTCGCGCCAACGGGCGCTGCCTATCTGTCTATCGCCAATCACGGGGAGCAGGCAGATGAACTGCTTGGTGCAGACACACCGGCAGCTGACAAGGTAGAGATCCACGAACATAAACACGTTGATGGGCTGATGAAAATGCAACAAGTGCAGACACTGCCCGTTGCTCCCGGTGAAACACTGGTGTTCCAGCCAGGTGGCTATCATCTGATGCTGTTCAACCTTAAGCAGCCGCTGGTGGCTGGAGAGCATTTTCCGCTAACCTTGCACTTCAGCAAGGCGGGAGACGTTGAGGTCGTCGTGAATGTGCAAGCTGAGGCACCACCGGCACATACCGATGACGCCCACAGCCATCACTGATCTGAATCCTTGGGCTCACGATCCAACAGATGAAAGCGTGGCAGTTCGAGATGCCAGCGAATGGCAGCAAGGCGAATACTCAGCACGGCGAGCATCGCCATGACCGACGCCAGGTCGTCAGACCACTTGAACTGCTGCAGCACAATGTAAATTAACGCGCCCGCAATACAGGCAGTCGCATAGATTTCCTTGTGGAATATCAGCGGTATTTCGTTACAGATGATATCGCGCATGACGCCACCAGCAACGCCGGTCATCACGCCCATGATGACCGCGGCACTAATCGGAACTTGCTGTTCCAGGGCAACCTGGGTACCCACGACGGTAAAGACAGCCAAGCCAAAAGCATCGGCTATCAACAGACCACGCTCGTTAATTGGCCGGGTAAAGCGCACCCAGAGTACGGTACCTAGTGCCGCCAGCGTTGCCACCAGAATATAGAGATCGTTGCGGATCCAACTGACCGGATAGTGACTCAATATGACGTCGCGCAAGGTACCGCCGCCCAGCGAGGTAACGATAGCAATCACCAGCACACCGAACAGGTCCATTGATTTTCGGCCAGCCATCAGCGCACCGGTAATGGCAAATACCGCTACGCCAAACAAATCACAGGCATAAAACCAGCTCATTCACACACTCCACTGGCAGGTAATCAACGATAACCTGCGTTGTAATCCGCGCTTTGAAAGTGCCTGGTAGCTCATAGCTTAGACAGCTACGACAACGCCCCGATGGAACCCGGAGCGAAAAATCCAGTGCACGTTTACAACATTGCAGGCATCCGCGCTCAGTCCTCGCGGGTTGGGGTGCGCATGGTAACAAACTCTTCTGCCGCCGTGGGATGAATGCCCAGGGTGGCATCAAACACCGCCTTGGTAGCGCCAGCTTTTACCGCTACAGCCAGTCCCTGCAGCATCTCTCCGGCGTCCGGCCCTATCATGTGTATGCCGAGTATGCGGTCATCATGCTTATCAACCACCAGCTTCATAAGGCTCTGATCACTGCGCCCTGCCAGCGTATTGCGCATGGCGCGGAATCGACTTTCAAACACCCGCAGTTTATGACCTTTTGCGCGGGCGTCCTCTTCGCTTAGGCCCAGCGTGGCAATATTGGGAATGCAGAACACGGCCGTCGGAATATCCTTGTAATCGACCGGAACGTATTCCTCCGGCTGGTATAACCGTCGGGCAAGCGCCATGCCCTCAGCCAACGCTACCGGGGTTAACTGCAAGGTGTCGGTAACATCGCCGATAGCATAAATGGAAGGTTCCGTGGTTTGGTAATGCTCATCAACTGCAACAAACCCCTTCTTGTCCAGCGTGACCCTGGTGTTTTCCAGTCCCAGACCTTCCAGGTGGGGGCGACGCCCGGTGGCGTAGAGCACCAGATCAGTTTCAATGGTGTCGCCATTGTTCAGGCTCACCAGTAAACTGCCATCGCTTTGCTTGTCGATACGCTCAACATCGGCGTTAAAAGTCAGCTCCAGCCCTTTGCTGTTAAGCGTCTGCGCCATGTGTTCGCGCACGCTCATATCAAAGCCCCGCAGGAACAAGTCACCTCGGTACAAGAGCCGCGACTCGCAGCCAAGGCCTTCAAATATACAGGCGAATTCGACAGCAATATAACCACCGCCTACTACCAGCGTTCGCTTGGGCAGTTTTTCAATGAAGAAAGCTTCGTTGGAACTGATCACATGCTCACGCCCGGGAAACTCGGGAATAAACGGCCACCCACCAGTGGCAATCACAATCCGCTCGGCGCTGTAAGTAGTATCGCCAACAACGACGTGATGCGCATCCTTGAGGCGCGCGCGCCCGTTTATCAGGGTGACGCCCGCGGATGTCAGCAGGTTGTGGTAAATGCCATTGAGGCGGGTAATTTCCTGGTTTTTATTTTCCAGCAACCGCGACCAGGTGAACTCAGGTTTGGTGATATCCCAACCAAAACCTGCGGCATCGACAATATCTTCGGCAAAATGCGCGGCGTAGGCAAAGAGCTTCTTTGGTACGCAACCGACATTGACGCAGGTGCCTCCCAGGTAACGATCTTCAGCGACCGCTACCCGCGCACCAAAGCCAGCAGCCATACGACTTGCGCGCACGCCGCCGGAACCTGCACCAATGACAAAGAGATCAAAATCGTAGTCAGACATACGGGCCTTTTCTTGCGTCGAGGGGGGCTTGATATCATACCGCAAAGCCCCTCTCTTATGGCACCCGTGCGTGTACTCAGACTACTGCGCGCAAAGCAGCGGCAACTGGCTGTGTTGATGGTCGCCCAACCCCCACATAGACAAAGCCTTCACGCTCGACCAGCGCCGGCTCGTACTGATTACGCCCGTCCAGCAATAAAGGATTACGCATCAAACTGCGCATCAGGGAAAAGTTGGGTTGCCGAAATTGCTTCCACTCGGTCACCAACACCAGGGCGTCGGCACCCTGCAGGGCGTCGTAGGGCTCATCCACTAGTTGCAACTGCCCGGTCTTCACTGCGTGCGGATAACAACGCTTGATGTTGTCTGCGGCTATCGGATCGAAGGCCTTGATCTGCGCACCCGCTATCAGCAGTGACTCAATCAATGTCCGGCTTGGGGCATCGCGGATATCGTCAGTTCCGGGTTTGAAAGACAACCCCCAGATAGTCACCGTGAGACCACTGAGATCTTCACCCAGCTGGTCTTGCAGAGCGCGAAAAGGCCAGGTTTTCTGCTCCTGATTGCGTGCCTCTACTGCCTCAAGAATAGGCATACGCCTATTGTGCTCGCCTGCCATATGCAGAATGGCGCGAATATCCTTGGGGAAACAGGAGCCACCGTAGCCGCAACCAGCGTAAATGAAGTGATGGCCAATACGTTGGTCTGCACCTATACCCTTGCGTACCTGCTCGACATCAACCGCAAACTCATCACAGAAAGCCGCCATTTCATTGATGAACGAGATCTTGGTGGCAAGAAAAGCGTTGGCGGCATATTTGGTCATTTCTGCAGCGCGCCGCGACATGAACAAGATGCGATCATGGTTACGCACGAAAGGCTCATACAACTGATGCATGACTTGCTGTGCCTGATTATCGTCGGTCCCTATAACAATGCGATCCGGTCGCATAAAATCGTTCAAGGCAGCACCTTCCTTCAGAAACTCCGGGTTGCTCACGACCCGGTGCAGGCCAATCCGCTGAAGACTAGCGCAATGCTGATCAAGGATATTCTGAACGCGGCAAGCGGTACCCACCGGGGCGGTTGATTTGCACACCACAATAGCGGGCTGAGTCAGCTTATGTGCCAGCTCGTTCGCCACCGAGAGTATTTGCGATATGTCTGCTGAGCCATCTTCCGCTGACGGCGTACCAACAGCGATAAAGACAACCTCGGCCCCGCGCAGAGCACCGTCATCCAGCGTGGCGCTGAAACACAGCCTGCCCCCTCTGATATTGCTACTCAACAACACTTCAATACCGGGCTCAAATATGGGAGAGCGACCCTCTTGCAGCATACTTATGCGCTCTACATTGCTGTCGATACAGGTGACACTGTTACCCATTTCGGCAAAACAGACGGCCGTGACCAATCCAACGTACCCACAGCCTATGACGCATATCTGCATATTGTGCTCTCCTTTGACTATCAACCCGATTTCGCCATCATCGCATGACAGTTCCATTAATCAGAGATGAAAGCTTGATGAATGCCATTGCAAATAGGAATTACTTGCATCTGATTCGATATCAGGTATGGTGCTGGCTACGTGGAATGTATGAGCGGTCACGCCTTGGAAACCTCGCCTGAGCATCACTTGACCCGCATTGAGCGGGCTCTCAGCTATATTCATTGCCATCTTGATGACCCGTTATCCGTGCAGCTTCTAGCTGCCCAGAGTTGCTGGTCGCGATGGCAATTCCAGCGTGTATTTACTGCAGCCACCGGCTTTACCGTCGCTCAGTACATACGCGAGCTTCGCCTCAGCCATGCCGCCGAGTTATTGATCAGCACCCAGAAACGACAGCTGGACATCGCGCTAAGTTGCGGTTTTGATTCTGAAATCAGCTTTAGCCGCAGCTTTCGGCACATGTTTGGCTGCGCGCCCGGCGCCTATCGCCGGCGCGGCCAGCGCACCCGCATGCTCGCCGCCATCAACCTGCAGGAAATGCCCCGTCTGCCGTCGGCTATGCACAAATCCATGCTGTCTATCCGTGTAGAGCACCAGGAGGCCATCACGGTAAGCGGTATCAGTGCACCGATCAAAGGCCTGTTTTCACAAACACCAGACTTCACTACCAGCGTACCGGACGTCTGGAAGCGCTTGATGAGAACCATACAAGATCACGCCCTGGAACCAGCCCCGTCTAACTTGATTGGCGTACTGGACCTGACCCAGACAGACAATAGCCAAGAGAGCTTCCCCTACTGGGCATGTTTCCAGACTGACCTGAGCCCATCTTGCGTCGGACTGAAAACACTGACCATACCCGCTCAGGATTACGCGGTTATCCCCCACCATGGGGACATCAGCAGTCTGCAGAAGGTACTGGAATGCTTCATCGTGCACTGGCTGCCGGAATCCGGCTATTGCGGCGTCAACGGCTTTGACCTGGAGATGTATGACCAGCGCTTCCGCCCCGGCAGTGCTGATTGTTATATGGAATATTGGGTCCCCGTCAAACCACGTTGAGTCAGACGCGAAGCCACAGCAGACCTCATCTGGCCAGCGTGTCATGCACCAAATGGTTAAGTGACAGCCCCCGAACAGATATAAAATAGAATCATTACCATTTGATAATGAATCCACTACCTGTCTGGAGTCGTCATTACCGTGCGCCCCTTCTTTCGCTTAAGTCTTATCGCCGCCGCCGTTGCGGCCGCCCACCCTGGCCTCCACCTGCACGCACAAGAGCAGGACGAATATGTGCTGGACAGTCTCACGGTGTACAGCAGCACCTACCGCAATACCGCGACCAAGACTCAGTTGAGTCCGCAGGAAACGCCACAAGGTATCTCGGTGATCGACGAGTACACGCTGGACTCGCGCAACGCCGATACCGTGGCGCAGGCGCTACGCTACGTACCCGGCGTTAATACCGAACTGCGCGGCGGCGCAGTCACCCGATCAGATCTATTCAATATTCGTGGCTTCATCAATTACCAGAACTTCTATGACGGACTGCAGCTGCTGTACAACGATTGGAACCTGCAGCCACAGATAGACATGCAGGCAGTGCAGCAAGTCGAGGTATTCAAGGGCCCTACTTCGACTCTCTACGGCTCTATGCCACCTGGAGGCATGGTCAACCTCATCAGCAAGAAGCCCCTGCGCGACGCCTATAACAGCGTGGAGTTGAGCGTTGGCAGTAACAATCTGAAAGAAATCACGTTCGACTCTGCCGGGCAGTTGGGCGACTCAGACTTGACCTACCGCCTCAACGGCCTGGCCAACAGCAGTGACGGCCAAGCCGACACCTCTGAAAACGAACGCATCATGCTCGCGCCCTCAGTGGACTGGCAGATCAGCGACGCGACGCTGATCAATCTCAACGCCTACTATCAGAAAGATCCCGATATGGGCATCTATACTACCCTGCCCGCTCAGGGGCTGTTTCAGCACAACGCCAACGGGGATCTGGACGTCAACACCTACAGCGGTGACGCCAACTGGAATAAATACGAACGGGAAATGCTGCTGATCGGCTACAAGATTGACCATCAGCTCAGCGAAAACTGGAATTTCCTGCAGAGCTTTCGCTACCAGCATGGCGATGCCTATCAGGAAAACACTTACTCATCAGGTCTCGCAGCTGATCAGCGCACCTTGTCGCGCCGAGCGTATCTGACGGACGAAACCGGCAAGGGCGTTACCATCGACAACCAGCTATCAGGCATTGTTATAACTGGCGCGATCGAGCATAACTTGCTACTGGGCATCGACTATTTCAAATTCAAAAGCGACATCGGCTATGAAGATGCCGCTGCACCGGCGATCGACTTATTCGATCCTCACCATCATCTGATTGACGGTAGCCAACTGGATTTCGCGGCGTCCGGTTTGAGTAGTCAGTTTTCTATCGATACCGAACAAACCGGGGTTTATTTCCAGGACCAAATGCGCATTGGTCGCTGGGTGCTGCTCGCGGGTGGGCGTTATGACACCTTTGAATCACGAGAAAAGGGTATCCAGTACGGCCAACCGGTCGATGGCAAGGTCAAGCAGCACAACACCTCCTGGCGGGCGGGCGCGCTCTATGAGTTCGACAGTGGCTTTGCCCCCTTTATCAGCTACGCCGAAAGCTTCGAGCCCGTAGGTGGCCTGGATAGGCTAGGTTCGACTTACGAGCCTTCTACTGCAACGCAGTGGGAAACCGGTATCAAATACAGCACCGCTGACAAACAGACAACGGGCTCGCTAGCGCTATACCGTATCGAGAAAGAGAACGTACTGACACGCGATCCTAACGGCACTGCCTACGACAAGATTCAGGCCGGTGAAGTACGTTCACAGGGCATTGAGCTGGAGGCCCGCACTCAGGTCAATCGCAACCTGAATCTGATGGGCAGCTACACTTATCAAGACGTAGAGGTAACCAAGGACAACAGTGGCCTGCAAGGCAAAACGCCGGTATGGGTCCCAGATCAGTCGGCCACGGCCTGGGCCAGTTATGATGTGTTCAACGGCCCGCTGGCGGGTATCACCCTGGGCGGTGGCGTGCGCTATATCGGTGAGGCCGAAGTAGATGCCACCAACTCCGATACAGTGCCCTCCGCCACCCTGGTTGATCTAAGTTTGGGGTATGACCTGGGCAGCGTCGACCGAGCAATGGATGGCGCAAGCGTTACGTTATCGGCCAACAACCTGTTCAACGAGCGCTATTACAGTTGCTTTGACACTCTGAACTGCTGGTTTGGCGCCGAACGCAGCCTGGAGGCCAGCGTTCGCTACGATTTCTAATAAACATCCCACTGTGTGGCTCAGAGGTGACTTTGCCCGCCTCTGAGCCGGTTACCGACAGCACCCGCCAACCTCAGGTCAGATGCAGCATTTTGGGGATGTGGTAGAACACCAAGCCGAGCATACAGGCAGCCCCCAGCCACAGCAGCGCGATACCCCAGCCGCTGTCCCGGCGAGAAAATCCCGCACTTATCAATAAAACCCCGACAGAAAAAATGGCCAGACTGGCCCAAAAAAGCTCCTTCCCCATACGCTAATTCCCCCACATCACGAGATCCTGCCAAATTTGCGGCTATACCTAAGTATAGAGTTAAATCCGGCGATGGAATCAAATGTTCAAAACAGGCAAGTGTAAAACACCCGTGGCAGAGCAAGCGGCCAAGTGTTATTTGAGATTCTTAAAGGGGGGATGGATCTAAAACAGGCTTCGCTTATCAGCTCAAACCCGCATGAAAATTGGTGCCCGGAGCCGGGGTCGAACCGGCACGATCTTACGATCGAGGGATTTTAAGTCCCTTGCGTCTACCAATTTCGCCATCCGGGCTAGCGAAAGAAAACATAAAGATGGAGGCCGAGGTCGGAATCGAACCGGCGTACACGGATTTGCAATCCGCTGCATGACCACTCTGCCACCCGGCCTCAAAAGGGGGCTACCACGCTGAAAGCAGTACATCAGCGCAATATAAAACTGGAGCGGGAAACGAGACTCGAACTCGCGACCCCGACCTTGGCAAGGTCGTGCTCTACCAACTGAGCTATTCCCGCGTTACATCTACTACATTTGACCCTAAGGTCCCGAGAACTCGCGAGGCTATGCGCCCCACCCCGACCTCGTAAGGTCGTGCTCTACCAACTGAGCTATTCCCGCGTTACATCTACTACATTTGACCCTAAGGTCTCGAGAACTCGCGAGGCTATGCGCCCCACCCCGACCTCGTAAGGTCGTGCTCTAGCAACTGAGCTATTCCCGCGTACATCTAATGCTATTAGACCTTGATCTGCGAAACCTTGCAAAGCAATGCTGCTTGGCAAACCTCGCTGAGGCCCTGTTCACTTGCGTGAACTGTTCCTGTGTTGGAACGGCGCTAATTCTATCTTTCTACGCCATTGTGTCAAGTCATTGATTCAAAAAAAGTTATTTGTTGCTATTTTGATCAGTGTCGGGACGCAAATGTGGCCAGGCCGCCTTTAGGTAAACCACCATTGACCACAAGGTCAACACCGCTGACATGGCCAGCAAAACGTAGCCAAACACGACCCAGCCAGTCGGCTGTGGTGGATTAGCCAGCAAAACGACCAAAGCAACCATCTGCAAGGTCGCCTTGTATTTACCCAGGTTGGATACAGCGACATGCGCCCGCGCGCCCAGCTCTGCCATCCATTCGCGTAACGCTGAGATAACCAGCTCGCGGCCAATAATAATGGCTGCCGGTGCGGTAACCCAAAAATTAGCGTGATGCTGCACCAGCAACACCAGGGCGATAACCACCATGAGCTTGTCGGCGACCGGATCAAGAAAAGCACCAAAAGGCGTGCTCTGCTGCAGCTTGCGCGCCAAGTAGCCATCCAGCCAGTCAGTGACTGCCGCCAGGGTAAACACCAACGCAGCAGCAACATAGCTCCAATGGTACGGCATGTAAAACAGCAGGATAAAAATGGGGATCAGCCCGACCCGCATCAGGGTCAGGATATTCGGAATATTCATATTTTACAGCCTCGGTTGAGCCAGCATTCTAATCGCTATGCACGGCGGCATAAATCTGTTCCGCAAGTTTTTTGCTGACACCCGGGACTTTTGCCATTTCTGCCGCACTGGCGCGCTTCAATTCCTGCAAGCCACCAAAGTGCTTCAGTAGCTCGCGACGCCGCTTTGGACCCACACCAGCGATACCCTCGAGTGATGAGGTCGTACGTGCTTTACCGCGACGCTGGCGGTGACCGGTAATGGCAAATCGATGCGCCTCATCGCGAATGTGCTGAATCAGATGCAATGCCGGCGAGTGGCCTGGCAGCACCAGCTCATTGTGCGGATCATTCAAATACAGACTCTCCATACCGGCTTTGCGTGTGACGCCTTTGGCCACACCCAGCAAGGTCAGATCATGGATAGCCAGCTCTTGCATGACCTCCATCGCCATTTTCATCTGCCCTTTGCCGCCATCGACCAGCAATATGTCCGGCATTTTGCCCTCGCCGTCCTGAATACGGCTGAAGCGGCGAATCAACGCCTGACGCATGGCGGCGTAATCGTCCCCTGCGGTGACGCCTTCAATATTAAAGCGTCGATAATCGCTCTTCAGCGGCCCCTCCGGGCCAAAGACTACGCAAGAGGCAACCGTGGCCTCACCGCTGGAATGACTGATGTCGTAGCACTCAAGGCGCGTTGGCAACTCATCCAGGTTCAAGACCTTCTGTAATGCCTCAAAGCGCGCCTGAATGTGCTGTTTGTTGGCCAACAGGCTCGCCAGCGATTGCGTGGCGTTACTCTGGGCCAGATCGAGCCAGCGTTTACGGTTACCGCGTACGTTATGCGTGATACTCAGATTGCAGCCACGCGCCTGACTGAGCGCCTGGGCAATGATCGGCAAGTCTTCATGGTCCGCATTGACGATAATTTCCGGCGGCACTTCGCGTTCGGCCGTGCCCAGGTAATATTGCGGTAGAAACGCCGACAACACCTCACCTGCGCTCTGTTCGATCGGAACCCTGGGGAAGTGGTTTTTGCTCCCCAGCACCCTACCCTGGCGCACCATGACCACATGAACACAGGCGCCACCAGGGGTAACATCAGCGGCGACAATATCAACATCGCCCTGCTCAGTGTCCATGCTTTGCTGGTCTTGTACGCGGCGCAGCAGCGCAATCTGATCACGCAGCTCAGCAGCCCGCTCAAAATTGAGTTCCACCGAGGCTTGTTCCATGGCCTCATGCAGCTCGTTGGACAGCGAGTTGCTGCGACCTTCAAGAAACATCACTGAGTGGCGCACGTCCTGCGCATACTCGGCCTTATCAACCAGGCCCACACAGGGCGCCTTGCAACGCTTGATCTGATACTGCAGACAAGGCCGCGTGCGATTGCGGTAATAGCTGTCTTCGCATTGGCGCACCAAAAAGGTCTTCTGCAACAGGTTGAGACTTTCACGAATCGCGCCGGCGCTGGGATACGGCCCAAAATAACGCCCTTTGGCGCGCTTGGTGCCGCGGTGCAAACCAAGACGCGGAAACTCGTCATTACTCGACAGGAATACGTAGGGATAAGACTTATCGTCGCGCAACAGTATGTTATACGGCGGGCGACTGGCCTTGATCAGGCTCTGTTCCAGCAGCAGCGCTTCGGTTTCGTTGGCCGTGATGGTGGTATCAATCTGCGCTATGCGCGCGACCAGTGCTTCGGTTTTGGGACTCAAACCGGTCTTGCGGAAGTAGCTGGCAAGGCGCTTCTTCAAGCTCTTTGCTTTACCTACATAAAGCAAAGCGCCCTGGGCATCGAACATGCGATAGACACCGGGCTTATTGCTAGCGCTGGCCAGAAAGGCCTGAGGGTCAAAAACGATGTCGGTCATACTCACTGGTGGGATGTATCAACCATGCCGTTGCGCACGGCCAGTAATGTGAGTTCAACGTCACTGGTCACGCCCAACTTTTCAAAAATACGGTAACGATAAGTATTAACCGTTTTGGGGCTAAGGCAGAGTTTGTCAGAGATGCTGTTCACCTTTTCACAGCCGACAATCATCAGCGCGATTTGGATCTCACGGTCAGACAGGCAGTCAAAGGGCGATTCGCCACCCGGATTCAAGTGCTTGAGCACCAGCAACTGGGCAATATTTGGACTGATGTAACGTTGGCCCGCATGCACCTGCTTGATAGCGGCGACCATCTCCTCCAGTGCAGCGCCCTTGGTCACATAACCAGCGGCACCGGCCTGCATCAGACGCGAAGGAAAAGGCTCTTCATTACAGACAGTAACGGCAATAACCTTCATATGTTTGTCGAGCTGCGCCAGTTTGCGGGTAGCTTCCAGGCCGCCGATACCAGGCATGCGTACATCCATCAAGACGACGTCGGGGCGCAGAGCTCGAGCTTGGGTGACCGCGGTTTCGCCACTGTCAGCTTCGCCAACAACCGTCAGGCCAGCAACATCTTCCAACATACGACTGATACCCATGCGAACCAGGTCATGGTCATCAACCACCAGCACCTTGATCAAATACCACCCCTTACGCAGAAGACCGTACGTTAGTTATTATTCCATCACTTGATCGCGATGGCGGCATCCTAGCTCATTGCCTTTTCTATACTCAGTCGGCGTCCAAAATGGGTACTTTTCGTAGAGTAAATCTAAAAAGCTGTCCGAACGCTGCTGCAGCCGCCACAATAGCAAAATGAGCACGCAGATGAAACGCCTAGTCAGTGCAATAATGCGGCATAGCGCTGCTGCAGATTGGCTTTTTTCCAGCACGGCTGCGAGACCCATACTTAGGTAGAATGGGAGCGCGTGCTCACTGTCGGCACACTGCTGCAAGACAACAAGGTTAGCCAAAATGACACGAGAAGACCGCTACGAACAGGCGGGCAAAACCGCCGTCATGCAGAACGTACACGGCACCATCAGTTTTCTGTTGGCTTATCCGCCATTCAACCAGATGGAGCATGCCCACCTGGCCTGGCTGGTAGAGCACGCTCAGCTGCGTTTCTATGCCGCAGGTGAGCATATACTTGACCCACAAGATGGCCCCGTAGAGCAGTTTTTCATCGTTAAACAGGGCCTTATTCGCGGCGAGCGTCTACTTGCCGGACAGCAAGAAACCGATACCACCTTTGAAATCAGCACCGGGGAATGCTTTCCGTTAGCCGCGCTATTGGGCGAGCGTGAAACCCGCACCCTCCACCTCGCGGGTGAAGATACCTTCTGCTTTACCATCAGCCGCGCCGACTTCGTCAGCCTGTTTCGACGCTCTCTACCCTTCCGCGACTTTGCGCTACGCGGCGTCAGCAGCCTGCTTGACCAGGTAAACCTGCAGGCTCAACAGCAGGCCAGCGAAAGCCTGGGATCACATTACTCGCTGGATACCGGCTTGGCCGAGCTAACCGACCGCAAACCCGTGACCTGCGAACTCGACACGCCAATAAGAGCCGCCGTGAGGCTGATGCATGAGGCCAGTGTCGGCAGTATTGTTATTACCGATGCAGCGCAGCGGCCGCTAGGCATTTTCACTCTGCGCGACCTGCGTGGGTTGATTGCCGATGCGGCAACCGATCTGGAGCAGCCGATTAGCCAGGTGATGACTGCCAACCCAAGCCATCTACCCTCTTGCGCCACCGCATTCGATGCGGCGATCGCGATGACCAGCAAGCACATAGCGCATATCTGCCTGGTCGATAACGGGCGCCTTACCGGCGTTGTATCCGAGCGAGATCTCTTTTCACTGCAGCGCGTTGATCTGGTGCACATTGCGCGCACCCTGCGCGAGGCGCCTAACCTGGAAACCCTGATCGCGCTGCGTAGCGGTATTCGTCGGCTGGTAGACAGTATGCTGGCCCATGGTGCCTCCTCAACCCAGGTTACGCGAATCATCACACTGCTTAATGACCACAGCGTATGCCGGGTCATAGAGCTCTGCCTGCAGCAGGAAGGTGATCCGGGTATCGAGTTCAGCTGGCTCTGTTTTGGCAGTGAGGGCCGGCAGGAGCAGACCCTGCATACCGATCAGGACAACGGCATTCTATTTACCTGCCATGATAACTCGGCGACCGAGCAAACCCGGCAACGCCTGCTGCCGCTGGCCAAGCGCATCAATCAGGCACTGGCGGACTGCGGCTTCACCCTGTGCAAGGGTAATATTATGGCCGGCAATCCCGAGCTGTGTCTTTCGGCACCTGAATGGGCTGAGCGCTTTGGCCGCATCATTAACAGCACCACACCAAAGAATTTACTGGCGTCATCCATCTACTTTGACTTCCGCGTAGTGTGGGGCGACGCGGGTGCGGCGGAGCGGATGTTCCAGTCTGTGCTCAAACGTATTGCCGGCAACAGCCTGTTTCAACATCAGATGGCGCAAAACGCGCTGATGCATCGCCCGCCTATCGGTCGTCTGCGCGAGTTCATTCTGGCCCGCAGTGGTAGCGAAAAAGACACTCTGGATCTCAAGGTGCAAGGCTTGGGGCCCTTTGTTGATGGCGCCCGCTTATTGGCGCTGGCCAACGGCATCGCCAACAGCAACACCTTGGTGCGCTTGCAGGCACTGCGTGAAGCAGGCGTGATAGAGCCATTGGATGCGGATGCTTATGTGGAGGCGTATCACTTTATCCAGCTAACACGCATGCAGCAGCACCAACAGCAGGATCGTGACGGGCGTGCACTAAGTAATCGTATAGACCCAGACAGCCTCAACCATCTGGACCGCCGCATACTGCGCGAGTCTTTCCGCCAGGCCAAACGTCTGCAAGCCAGTATCGCACTCAGGTATAACCTGTGAACCCGCTGCAATGGCTCAACAAACGCAGGCATGACTCACTCACCCAGGAGCAACGCCAGCGCTGCGAACAACTGCCCAACTCACAGGCACTGGATGGCACTGAGCTAAAAGATACCCGCCTCGTCGTCGTTGACCTGGAAACCAGCGGTCTAAACGTGCACCGCGACCTTATATTGTCTGTTGGCGCGGTGGTTATCGAGGATCAGTGCGTCGATCTCGGCAGCCAGTACGAATGTACCCTGTATCGAGAAAACCACCAGGTGACCGAATCCATCCTCATTCACGGCATAGCGCCTAGCGCCATCGCCCAGGGCGTGGATGCAGCCGATGCGTTGCTGGATTTCATGACGTTTTCTGGCGAGTGTGTTTTCGTTGCTTTCCATGCAGCATTCGATCAACGCATGCTACTGCGCGGTTTGCGCCTGGATCTGGGCTACAAGCTACGCCACAAATTTCTCGATGTCGCCGAGATAGCGCCTATGCTCTACCCGGAAGCCAACCTGCCCAAGGGCAGCCTGGACGAGTGGCAGGCTTATTTTGGCTTGCTTAACAGCCAGCGACACAATGCCGCGGCGGACGCGTTAGCTACCGCGGAGATCATGCTGATATTGTTATCCCGTGCCCGTACCAGCGGCATCAGAACGCTGGGAGAACTGAATGGTAAACTGCGCCACTGGCGGCGCTTACGCCAAGCCCGCATCGGCAGCATCTAACAATCCATATCTGCAGCAAGTTGCTGCACATTCCCGGCCTTTCGAGTCACTGTCCGACCAAATGCAGCAATTTCGTCGCACGAACTCTGGCCAGCCCGATTGAATCCTGATAGTTTGCGCCCCCTTCATCATCGATCAATCTGGAGTTTACCCATGATCAGACACGCTTGGCTAAAATCGTCCTTGGCGTTAGCCATTACCGTAGCCGCCACGTCTGCCAGCGCCAATGGCATCGCTATCAACGAACAGAGCGCCAGTGGCATGGGCACAGGCTTTGCGGGCCGTTCTTCTTCAGCTGAAGATGCCAGCACCCTGTTTGGTAACCCAGCAGGCATGTCGCGCCTGGATCGTACCGAAGTGAGCGGTGGTGCTGCACTTATCATGGCCAAGACCGACATCGACAATGCCAGCGGCTCAGCGACCGGTACCAACGATGGCGACATGGTGCCTACCTCCGTCATCCCCTTTGGCTACCTGGTAACGCCGCTGAATGATCGCTGGCACGCGGGCATCGGTGTTTACGCCCCTTTCGGTGTCATCAGTGATTACGAAGATAGCTTCCAGGGCGGAGGCCACGGCAGGTACAGCAAGGTACAGGTAGTGACGCTGCAGCCCACCCTGAGCTTTCAAGTCAACGATCGGATCTCTGTCGGCTTTGGCCCGACCATCAACCATATCAGCGGCAAGCTAACCAGTGCTTTTGGTAACGGCGAAGTAAACATCAAAGGTGATGACGTGGGCTACGGCTTCAACGCCGGTGTACTGGTAGATGTAACCGATCAGTTGGCATGGGGCCTGACCTACCACTCCAAGGTCGATTACACGCTGGACGGCCGCACGCGCCTAAACAATCTGCCTGGACCCGCAGCAGGCGCCAATGGTGAGTACGATGCCAACCTGGACTTCACTACACCTGAGTCGGTTGATACCTCATTGACCTTTGAGCTTGATCCGCAATGGACGCTGTACGCCGGGGCCACCTGGACCCGCTGGAGTCGACTAGACAAGATCGTGGTTGAAAACGACGGCGTTGCGGCACCATTTCAACCAAATTTCAGCGAGATTGAAGAACCGCTGAACTGGGAAGATACCTGGGCCTTTGCCGTTGGCGCGGCTTACCAGATTGCTCCACAGTGGACGCTGCGCACCGGTTTCACCGTCGATCAGTCTCCCGTGGGCGACAGCGACCGTACCGTGCGTATCCCCGTATCCAACCGCAAGGTGTTTTCTCTGGGTGCTGGTTGGGATGTCAGCCAGGATATGACTATCGATGTGGCCTACTCCTACCTGCATGAGAGCAAAGGTAAGATTGAGCAAGCGGCAAAGTCTAGCACCGGATCTTACAACGCCGATTACCGCAACAGCGCGCACGGCCTGTCGTCCCAGGTAACATACCGCTTCTAATCAGCGGTAAAAGCACAACGCAATAAAAAAGCCCCGATATGATCGGGGCTTTTTTTACCTCTCAACTGACATTAGTGATCAACTGCCGAGCCTGCACCACGGGGTACGCGAATATCTTCAATCATGTGCTGGATATGCTCCGGCGGTGCCTTGGTAAAGGACGCCACAGCCACCGAGGCAATGAAGTTAAAGATCATACCCAGGGTACCAATCCCTTCAGGCGACACACCAAACCACCAATGCTCCGCCGTGTTCAATTCAGGACTGATGAACTTGAAGAACACGATGTAGCTGAAGGTGAAGGTCAAACCTACTGCCATACCAGCGATGGCGCCTTCCTTGTTCATCTTCTTGGAGAAGATACCCATCACGATAACCGGGAAGAAGGATGCCGCCGCCAGACCAAAGGCGAAGGCCACCACCTGCGCTACGAAGCCCGGTGGGTAGATGCCGAACAGGCCAGCAATCGCAATGGCCACACCTGCCGCTACTCGCGCAGCCAAGAGCTCATGCTTTTCGCTGATATTTGGCGCCATGTTGCTCTTGAGCAGGTCATGCGAGACCGAGGTTGAGATGACCAACAGCAAGCCTGCCGCAGTAGACAACGCAGCAGCCAGACCACCGGCCGCAATCAACGCAATTACCCAGCCCGGCAGACCGGCAATTTCCGGGTTTGCCAGCACCATGATGTCGCGGTCGACGTACAGCTCGGTAGCCGCATCAGTAGGTGCATTGCTGAGCAGACGCTCACCACTGGCACCGCGCTCACCGGTAAAGCTTGGGCTGCCAGCAAACGGCGCGCCAGGGCCATACTGAATCACGCCATCGTTGTTCTTGTCCTGCCAGGCGATCAAGCCTGCGTTCTCCCAGGTTTGCAGCCACGCAGGGACCTGCTCGTACTGCGCATCAACCACGGTATTGAGCAGGTTGGTGCGAGCAAAAGCCGCAACAGCTGGTGCAGTAGTGTAGAGAATCGCAATGAAGAACAGCGCGTAACCTGCTGATTTACGTGCATCTCGTACTGTTGGCGTAGTAAAAAAGCGAACGATTACATGCGGCAGGCCAGCGGTACCTACCATCAACGCCATGGTGATAAAGAACACATCAATGGTCGACTTGGAGCCGTCGGTATACGCA
This sequence comes from Pseudomonas neustonica, assembly GCF_003797945.1. Classification (GTDB taxonomy): domain Bacteria; phylum Pseudomonadota; class Gammaproteobacteria; order Pseudomonadales; family Pseudomonadaceae; genus Halopseudomonas; species Halopseudomonas neustonica. The sequence continues at coordinate 16,534 of NZ_RKKU01000008.1, read as the reverse complement.
CCAAAGCCAAGCTCAGTACCTATCCCATCAAGCCGCTCGATTACCGACTGGCCAGTGCCTATCACCTCGCTACCAAAACCCATCTGGGGAATGGGGTTACCGGTAATCATCATCGAAATATAGATGGCCGGAACCATGTAAGCGAACATCATTACGCAGTACTGCGCCACTTGCGTGTAGGTGATGCCTTTCATGCCGCCCAATACCGCGTAGAAGAACACGATCGCCATGCCGATGATAACGCCGGTTGCGATGTCGACTTCCAGGTAACGCGAGAACACGATACCCACGCCGCGCATCTGGCCGGCCACATAGGTAAAGGAGATAAAGATTACGCAGATAACCGCCACTACACGGGCAGTCTGTGAGTAGTAACGCTCACCAACGAAATCCGGCACGGTGAACTTGCCGAACTTGCGCAGATAAGGTGCCAGGCACATTGCCAGCAGCACGTAGCCCCCGGTCCAGCCCATCAGATAGACGCTGCCGTCGTACCCGGCGAAGGCGATAATCCCGGCCATGGAGATAAAGGATGCGGCAGACATCCAGTCAGCGCCAGTGGCCATACCGTTGGCGATGGGGTGTACACCTTTACTCGCGACATAGTACTCGCTGGTACTGCCAGCGCGAGACCAGAGCGCGATCCCGATGTAGAGCGCGAAGGTCGCCCCTACAAAGAGGTAAATCAACGTTTGCGTATCCATTGCAGGACTCCTGTTCTTATTCTTCGTGGAAGTCGTATTTGCGATCGAGCTTGTTCATCTTCCAGACGTACACAAAGATGAGGATCACAAAGGTATAGATGGAGCCCTGCTGGGCAAACCAGAACCCGAGCGGGAAGCCGAAGAACTGGATATTATTGAGTAGATCGACGAACAGGATGCCGGCACCGAAGGATACCGCGAACCAGATGACCAACAGGATCATCATGAACCGCAGGTTTTCCCGCCAGTAGCCGCGCGCCGCGTCTTCTTTTGACAAGGACATTAGCGTCTCCAATTTTTGTTGTTATTACCCTCAACAAGGTAGCACCCGACTAGGCACCAGGAGACTAAGACTTTGGTCGCGTGCGCGATACAGGGCTGCGATATGCAATATAAAGCGCATTAAAAAACCCGTACAACTGATTGATTAAAATCACTTATACGGGCTTAGACTAGAAACAGAAGCAGGCACTTAGACTAAAGCCTCATGCCTGTCATCAACGTCAATCCATCAAGGTAGATCCGCTGGCATTGATCACCTGTTGGTGTGAATAGTCAGCGCGCAACGGCGGGCTTACCATGCCGGTTTTAAGCAGATAGTCGACCAGGCTTTGGGTGTACAACAGGAAGGTATTGGTTGTGCGTCCATCGTCGGTTACCTCTCCCAGGGTGGTATAACCATCGCGGCCTTCGGCAATAAAATCATTGGTTACCATGACGTAGGTTGTGGCTGGTTCAATGGCGACCCAGCTTCCGCTGCCGTTTTTCACCTCTACATTACTGAAGCGCGTGCCTTTTGGCTGAGATAAATCCAGGTCCCAGCGCAGGCCGGCAGCGTATGGCTGAGAGCCGGTAGACTGAGCAGCATCCAGGTGATTGCTGACGGCGTCTTCTAGCGCGTCAACGACCTCCTGCCCGGTGATATCCAGCTCCACCAGTACATTGGTAAAGGGCAGCAGGGTAAATGCGGTGTTATAGGTTATATCACCGGCTGACATCGGAACCCTTACACCACCCGCGTTCTGCAGTGCAAAGTCGGCACGCAGGCTCGCGTCCAGAAACGCCTCCGCAACCAACTGCGCAGCATCGCTGCCTTTGGCCAGCAGGTTCGCGTTCTCGCAACCTGCCACCCCGGCACTGCGATTGGTCGATTCGCCAGGCACCCGTACCAGGCAGAAAGCCTCATTGGCAAAGCCAATCACTTCGGCCTTTTTCTCATCAATACGACTGCGGTAGTTATCCAGCGTGGATTCAGCATTTGCGTCCGGCGCTACTACGGTGACTTCGGGCACATTCTCCAGCAGTGCGATCAGATCGGCTTTTTCGCCTTCATCTACCGCGATAAAACCACCATTGCCGTCGGACTTCTCAAAGCTATCGCCAATCACCAAAGATGCCTGGCCGGTACAGCTTTCAACTTTGCCTGCAGCATCAAACTCGACCTGCATCAGACCAAAGGCCTTGGCATATTCCCACGCCTGACCGATACACACGGTATCACCATCCAGATTTGTCACCTGCGTCGGATAAGGCCCTGACGCGCTGTAACCCACCGAGTTGAAATCGCCCAGTAAGCTGTGCGAGTCGCCACCGATGATCACATCCACCCCCGACAGTTTGGCTGCTATAGTCTTGTCGTTTTCGTAGCCCTGGTGAGTCAGCAGCACGATATGCTCGACGCCCTGCTCTTTCAGGTCATCGATGGCATCTTGCGCGGCCTGGGTTTCATCCAGAAACACGGTGCTGTTTAGCGGGCGTGAGGAGTTCTGCGTCTTGCCTTTGATGTCGATACCGATGATGCCCACCTTCTGCCCGTCCACTTCCTTGATGGTATAAGGCTTGATGTAGTCATCTTCAGCCGCTGGAGCCAAAGGCGTGCCAACTGCGGGCTTCACATTGGCTGCCAATACGGGCGTATTGCACTCATCGCTGGCCAGTGATTCGAGAAAGGTCTTCAGGCCTTCGTCACTGTCATCAAATTCGTGGTTGCCCAGAGCAAAGGCATCAAAACAGACGGTGTTCATCATCTGCGCATCAGCTTCACCCTGATAAAAGGTGTAATACAGCGTACCGGTGATAGCGTCACCGGCGTGCAGTTTGATCAGATTGGGGAATTGCTCCTCGGCTTCAGCGAAGAGTGTAGTGAGCCGTGAAAAACCGCCCAGCTCAACCTGCATGTCCTTGCCATCCAGGCGCATGCTGGTGCCAGCAAAGGGCTCGAGCTGAGAGTGATGGTCGTTTACATGGGCAATAGAGAGGGTAAGCCTGGAATCGGCAGAGGTGTCTTCTTCCTTTTTGTCACTGTCGCTGTTACAGCCGACCAACGACAACGACAACATTGCTCCCAGCAAACTCTTGCGCGGTAGATCCAGCATGACTGACTTCCTGTGTTTTGACTAAAAGTCAGAACACCCTATTCAGTCTTGGTTACCTCACCGTGGCTGTTTCATGACGGAGCCATGAAACAGCCATCAGCAGTAAAGCCAAAGGTTTACTCTTTTGGCAACGCGTAGGCGATTACCGCGTCGCCCGCTTTGGTGCCGGTTGAACCATGCCCACCGGCTACCACCACCAGGTATTGACGACCGTCCGCCCCCAGATAAGTGGAAGGCGTAGCCTGGCCGCCAGCTGGCAAGCGTGACTTCCAGCGCTCTTCACCCGTGCGCAGGTCATAACCGCGAACGTAGTAGTCCAGGGTGCCGCTCAGGAAGGCGACGCCGCCACGGGTAACAATAGGGCCACCGATGCCGGGCACACCCATCTCAAAGGGCAAGGGAACCGGCGCCAGATCGCGCACAGTGCCGTTCACTCGCTGATAGCGGGTTTCACCTGTAGTCAGGTCTACTCCTGCCACATAGCCCCAGGCTGGTGCCTGACAAGGCAAGCCAACGGGTGAAGTGAATGGCCCCATGGTGGTTGCGTAAGGCGCACCAAAGTTTTCATTGATGATCGGCTCACCCTCTTTGGTCACGATGCGACTGGTGCCATCATCGCGTGGCGTCAGCTTGGACGTGAACGCCAGGTAAACCGGCATGGCGAACATGATCTGACGATCAGGATCGATCGCTACCGCACCCCAGTTGAAGGTCCCAAAGTTGCCTGGGTAGACCAGCGTGCCCTGCTCCGACGGCGGCGTGTAGCGGCCTTCATAGCGCAGTTGCTGAAACTGGATGCGGCACGCCAGTTGGTCAAACATGGTCGCGCCCCACATGTCCTTGCCGGTCAGGGTTGGCGGATTGAACGAAATCGCCGATACCGGCTGCGTCGGTGCAGTAAAGTCGCCTTCGGCTGCACCCTGGGGCACAGGTACTTCGGTTACCGGCAGCACAGGCTCACCCGTCACCCGGTTCAATACATAGATTTCACCCTGTTTGGTCGGTGCTACCAGCGCCGGAATGCGCTGCCCCTGAATATTCAGGTCGACCAGACTCGGCTGTGCCGGTACGTCGTAGTCCCACAGGTCGTGATGTACGGTCTGGAATACCCACTCGACTTTGCCGGTGCTGGCATTCAGCGCCAGGATCGAGGACGAGTACTTTTCTACCGCGTCATTGCGATTGCCACCAAACTGGTCAGGCGACTGATTACCCATCGGCAGATAGACGATATCCAGCTCAGGGTCGTAGCTCGATACGCTCCAGGAGTTAGGCGCATTTTCCGAATAGGTATCACCCTCGGCGATAGGCGCGGTGGAGTCCGGTTTTTTGCTATCGAAGTTCCATACAAGGTCACCGGTATAGATGTCGAAGGCCCGAATAACGCCGGATGGCGAAGTAGTCGACGCATTATCATTAACCGCGCCGCCGACAATGATGACCTTATCAGTCACGACCGGCGGTGACGTGGAGTAGTAGGAACCGGGCGTCACATTAGGCATGTTAGCCCACAGGTTCACGGTGCCATCATCGCCACCAAAACCAGGGCAGATGCTGCCGTCTTCGGCGCTTATTGCAATCAGGCGACCATCGGATGTCGGCACAAACAAGCGTTTGCGGCAGATACCGACCGCGCCACCCGCGTAGCCAACGTCACGCTTGACCTGTGGATTGGCATCGCCAGACATAGCCTGACCGGCCGCCACGTTCTGGGCAACGCCAGCTGCTTTGTCCGTCACCTCAGAGGCGCTCATCTGCAAGCGTGCAGCGTTGTCCATACCATTGTTATTAACGGCTTGCGCCTGCTCTGCCGCAGGGCCTGCATCATGATAGGACACACCACGGCACGTCATGTGCTGCGTGGTCACCGTCGGTGGTTGCTTGAGCTGTGGATCAAAGCGCCACAACTCTTCACCGGTGGTCGGATCCAGCGTAATCACCGTACCAAAAGGCGTGCACAGGTACATGCGGTCATCCACCACCAAGGGAGTTACCTCATAGGTAGTCTCACCCGGGTCCGCGCCATCGCGAATTTGCCCGGTGTGATAACGCCACACTTCCTGCAACTCGCCCAGATTGTTGGGGGTAATTTGCGCCAAGGGAGAAAATCGCTGGCCGGCGGCCGTGCGACCATAGGCATGCCACTCACCTTCGGGCACAGTATCAGCCGCCACCTGCTCGCTGACGGGTGCAGTCATGCGCTCTTCGCTGAAGGCGCCCGGAATTCCCTGGGTTTGAGTCAAGGCATACCCGGCAACCCCCGCCGACACCAGCAGCGACAGACTCAGCATGCCGGTATAAGCGATCTGACTGGTCTTGTAGCGCATACTGCGGCGCACAGCCGGTATCAGCAAAAGTACGCCCAAGCCAAAAAGCAGGCCACCACGCGGCGTCAACGCCCACCAGTCAAAGCCCACTTCCCATACTGACCAGGCCAGCGTCGCCAGGAGTGCAACGGCATAGACCATCAGCCCCACTGCGCGCTTGGCCAGCAGCAACAAACCCGCAGCGGCCAACAGTAGGCCCAACACCAAATAGAACCAGCTGCCTCCCAGCACACCTAGCCAAGTGCCACCCACAACACAGGCAAGAGCACACAGTAATATCAGCAGTGCGATTAGAACGCGCAGCATAATTCCTCCAGTATTTCAGAATGTTTCAATGCCGTCATTGTAGCTGATGCGCTAAGCTTTGACTTTAACCTGACCTATTCAGAGGGCTGCTCATGCCGCGTTTATCGCTATTTGCTATTTTGTTTACCTCACTGATTTCGACATCCGTCAGCGCCCTTTCACTGTCTGACCTCAGTCAACAGGATGCTGGTGCGGGCCTCAAGGACGCGCTGATTCAGGGTGCCGACATGGCGGTGAAAGAGTTGAGTGCCCCTGGCGGCTTCAGCGACAACCCGGATGTGCGTATCGAATTACCGGGCAATCTTGGCAAAGCGTCCCGTACCCTGAAGATGATGGGCATGGGCGGACAGATCAGCCAACTGGAAGATAAGATGAATCAGGCAGCAGAGGCAGCTGTGCCCCAGGCCCAGAGCCTGCTGGTAGAAGCTATTCGCAACATGAGCGTGCAAGATGCCAAAGCTATTCTGACCGGCCCCAATGATTCCGCCACCAACTACCTGGAAAGCAGCAGCCGTGATCAGATTCGCGCCCTGTTCTTGCCGGTCGTCAAAAATGCCACTGACCAGGTGGGCCTGGCGCAGCAATACAATACCTTTGCCTCGCAAGCCGCCAACTTTGGCGTTGTCGACAGCAAGGACGCCAGCGTCGAAGGCTACGTGACAGAACGCACACTGGATGGCTTATTCGAAATCATGGCCGCGCAAGAGGCAGACATCCGCAGTAACCCGGCGCAGGCAGCAACCAACATCGCGAAACGCGTGTTCGGTAGTTTGCAATAGGCGTTAACGCTCGCTTGATCACTAAACAACGCCGCACTTGGAGTGCGGCGTTGTCGTTCAGCCCCTCAGCAAATCAGCTAATGCCGTGGTAACGCGTCGCGTCATATCGTAGGTGTAGTCGTTGGTCGCGATCGGATGCGAGCCTAGGCGCACCAGACTCAGCTCCGCGCCCGGATTCACATGCACCAATTGCCCATGCACGCCCATAGCCTCAAATACCCCGTCCGGATTGTGCGCTACCCACCACTGATTGTGATAGGAATAGCCGTCCATGCCCGCACGACCAAAGCGCGCAAAAGCCTCACGATCAGCACCACGCTGAATCTCCTCGATCAGTTCTGCCGGTACCACCTGCTGGCTGTTGTAGCGGCCATTCTGGCGCAGCATTTCGGCAAACCGGCCAAGGTCACGCAGGCTGGCATTCAACCCTGCCCCAGCCCACTCGGTACCTTTGCCATCCAGCAGAATGTAGGCATCCTGCTCGGCGCCCAGCTTGCTCCAGATACGCTCTGCAATCTGTTGCGCCAGCTCCTTGCCGCTGACGCGACGAATAATCCAGCCCAGCACCTCGCTGTGCACGGTGCGATAGACAAAGTGCTCGCCATGCGCGCGAGCGGCGCCAATCGAGGGCAGGTACTGGTACAGACTGGCGGGCCCGGTCCAGTCAGGGTGCTGAGTGATACCAGCAGACAGGCCGTAGTTGATCACATCAGAGGTGCCGTCGGCGTAAACCTCCGAGTACTTCACATCGGCTGTCATATCGAGCACTTGCTGAACGGTTGCGCCCGCCCAGCCGGACTCCGCCAGTTCTGGAATATGCTCAGTCACCAGCGACTCTGCGTTCAATTCACCTTCCATAATCAGCATATTGGCAACCAGCCCGGTAAAGGACTTGGTTACCGACCACAGCATATGCGGGCTCTGCTCCGCCGCCATATTCGGGTAGGTCTGGTACACCACCTGCCCCTTATGGATGATCAGGAGCGCATCGGCGTAGGACAGGTTCAGAAAGTCAGCGAAGGTAATGTGCGAGCCATCACTCAGTTCAATTGAGAGTGCGTCGATGGCCTTCTGCTGCTCGTTGCTGACCGGTAGCTGAGTTACCGGCGCCCGACCGCAGGCTATCTGGCGGGAGGGGATCAGCTCGCGCATATGCTGAAAGGCCCAGCGCGTTTTGGGAAATTGCGCCAGGTACTCAGCGCGCGTTATCTGCTTATCCGCTGGCGGCGGGAAGCCTTGCATATAATGCAGCTTACTCAGGGCGACGCTGGCGGAATCCGGAAAGCTGGGCGTATCTGACTTTGCAGGCGCACAAAAAATGCGCGACTGTTGCGCGGCGAAACCAACGGCGTTAAGCATGGCTGATCCAATCCTGTCTTGTTGTTGTGTGGTTGCTTGCCTCTGCATTGAAGCTAATCAGCCCGCACCTGCAATGCAAGCGACTGAAAACGCAACCGCCAACGGGATTGGTCAGCCATAAGCGCAGTGAATGCGCAGACGCTTATTCGTCGTCCTTCAGTCGCTTGGCAAGTTCACCGGCATCTACCTCATTCAGATCTTCGCTGGTGACCTCACCTTCCCACTTGCTGTGGGGGGATTCCTCCTCAGGCGTAGGTTTATGCGGCAGATTATTTTCACCGGGGTGTTTTTGATCAGTCGTCATACTTACCTCCTGGTGGGCCGAAAGTGAGCGGCCCTGTAACTGTGATAGCGGATTGGCCCATAGGTTCGTAAAAGGTTACCGCCAGTAATCATACCGAGTGTGGCTCATGACCTCAGACTTACAACCGCCCCGCTCCTGCCGTCGCGTTCTGCACGCTGGGGCAGGCCTAGCCAAGCGAGCTAACAAGCATCCAAATAGCCATACCTACCATCATCAGATTCTCCGTCAGTGAGATAAAGCCGAGCGGCACATTGCTATCGCCGCCCACGCAGGCGCACTTCAGCTCACGCTTATCCACGTACACCGCCTTGAACACCGACACAGCCCCCACGCTACCAATAACCAGCGCGACCGGAATAGCCAGCCACAGCAACGCCCCGGCGATCATCAAAATGCCAGCTAGCGCCTCACCGAAGGGGTACAGATAGGCGTACCGCACCCAGCGCTGGGCCAGCAGGTCGTAGCCAAGAAACATGTTGGAGAAACTCTCAAGATCGCGCAGCTTGAGGATGGCCAGGATGCACATGGAGATAGCGACAAACCATTCCAGCGCCCGGATGGAAAACAGGGTACCTAGCGACGCCCAACTGACGCCCAGCGCCATCAAAAACGCCACCGCAAACACTGCGATAACCGGTTGGTAGGTCACCTCGTCAGGGTCTTTCACTGACTTGCCCAGATACCGGCGCAACTCGTCATAACCACCAATATGTTCGCCGCCAATAAAGGTTTGCGGGGTGGTCTCTACCTCATGCGTTGCCTTGAAGCTCTCAGTCTCATCGCGGGTTGTGAGCCAGTGATCATCTACCTCATAGCCCTCACGCTTGAGTAGATCGAGCGATTTGAGCCCGAACGGGCAGATGTGATCTTTCATTACCATGCGATAGAGTTTTGCGTCGCGTGAATGCTCCGTCATGTCGTCACCTCGCGTTTGGGCTGCACGTTGGCGCGCAGCTTTTATAACTGTTGCAACGAATGTCGACAGGCTATCCGGCGGGAATGTTCAATGAGTCTTCGGGCCCAGGCCTGCGGGGCCAAGGATGGCCGCCCCAGACTGGACTGTGTTTAATCCGGCATCAGCCGATGCGGGTGGAGAGCTTATGCACCGCGGCGATCTCGCCGCTCCAGATCATCTCGTAATGCGCGGTTTGCACTACCGACACCACCTGCCGAGGGGTAAATAGCCCCCAACAAACACCTTCTGGCTGGCGCACCGAGTGGAAGCGCAGCCCGGTTGCCTGCGTTTTCAGGGCGCTGCTCCCCAACTGGCGGGCAGCCGTGTAATCGGTGGGTGAATAAATCGGATCTTCAGGGGATACGGTCAGCGCATCCAGCGTGCCGACCTCATCAAAACGCGCCGTCAGGCCACGAAATACAAAACGCTCGTAGCGCAGGTCGGGTACCTGAGACCAGTAAGCCTGTTGGTGATAACGCACCTCAGCGATAGCAGCCTCCATGGTGTCTGCCAAGTACAACACCCCAAAAGAGCCATCACTAAAGCGCGAGCCGTCGGGGCTCACATGGGTAAAGGGGGCAGTCGCGTAGGAGCAACCGGGAATACCGAAGGGAATATCGTTACGTGGCAGCTTGTCCAGGCTACCGGCCTGGCTCAGCATGCGTGGATTGGTCAGCGCCTGCAGCGCATACAGCTCCTCAAACTCATCCACACTGGCCACATCATCAAAGATCGCAATCGGCGGATATTTCGAGTGCACCAGACGATACGCGCGAATACTCGCTGCCGGTAATACGGGCAGCTCGCTTGCCGTTACCACTGGCCACCACGCAAGGCATCGATGCGCCGAAAGGTCTCATACACGGCGATGATATCGCCCTCACCCATCACCTCAAGCGGTGACCGACCAAAGAAAAACGCGTTGTCATTCGGCATGCGCATGAAGCCATAGAGGTTTTCCGGATTATCAAAAATCATCCGCAACGCCGCATGAATGTTGAGCACAAAACTCACGCGGGACAATTGATCACGGTCCAGACTGATCGACTTGATGCCGTCCTTGCGCTTGGCGCGCGCATAGGTGCTGTGTGATACCCGCAGTATCGCCTGGCCCTGCTCACCGCTGGCGCCCCATTTATCGAGAATGGCGACGGCAGCACGCAGGCCGGTGGCCGCGGTATTTTTGCCCGTGTCGGTAGCGGTTGCAGGTAGCATATTCAAGCCCAGCAAAGAATGTATCTATAGACACTAATCCACATAAAACCTATTTGCAAACACATTATTGAGCTTACCAGACTCAGCGCTTTTCGCGCCGCCAAACGCTAGCCAACCAAGGCTGGTGCTCGCGTGGCAAACCCGCTGGCCGGTAAAAGTGCTCCAACTCGGAAAAACCCGCGGCGTGCATCAGCGCTTGCCAGGTTTCCAAGCGGTAATAGGCCGCGTAACGGTCGCCGGTCCAGCCTTCCTGATCGTCACCCCGTGGATTGGAGCAGAACAACACGCCGCCTGGCTTGAGACTCTGATGTAACTGCCGCAGCGCAGTGGGCAGTTTGCGGCTGGGGACATGAAAGAGCGCGGCATTGGCAAAAATGCCATCAAAGCGCTGCGCAGGCAGATCCAGTGCCAAAAAGTCCTGTAGCCACACCTCGCACCCACTGTCTTCGCGGGCCATGGCCACAAAGCGCTCGCAGCCATCCAGTCCCGTCGCGTGATGGCCCAGCGCGGTAAAACGCTGCAAGTCACGCCCCGGCCCGCAACCCACATCCAGAATCTGCAAGGGTGCTGGCGCCTGAATATGCCGCAGCAAAGCATCCATATTCTGGCTCACATCGTGATCGCGCGTCCCTTCGCGAAAGCTTTCTGCGTTGAGCTGATAATGCTGCAGGGTAAGTTGGGCCAGCCGCGTCAGTTCATCCTGCGCCCCAGGCGCGTACCCTGCCCCGGCCAGCTGTAGCGTTTGCTCATCGTGCTCACCGGCAAAGAACGCTGTCAGCACCTCGGCAAACAACGGATTTTGCGGCGCAGCCAGCGCGAACAGCGTCATGCTGGAGCGCAGCTTCAGATCATCCGGCGTACCCAGAATCTGCCGGGCCGAGCGCTCACGCCAGCCAAGCAACGTCTGCGCACACTCCTCCAGCCGTTGGCCCAACACCGGGTGATCAAGATAGGCACGCGCCTCATCAATACCCGTAATGGCGTAGCGCTGAGCCATATCACTGCGCCCCAGCCCCGTCATCTGCGGAAATACAAACCACATCCAGTGCGTTTGCTTGTGGCCAGCCTTCAGCTCGGCCAACGCGTTTTGGTAGGTATCAGCTTGCGCGTCGAGAAAACGCTGCAAGTAGTAAGGATCAGACATAGTTTTTGCGGCTCCGGTCGGCAGTCATGTGGGGCGGCGGTCGGCCACGGGCGCGTGCTCTGCCATCAGCTCGGCGACCCAATCGATAAAGACCCTTAGCTTCAGGCTGATATGCCGGTTGGGCCGGTACGCAACGTACAGCGGCATAGGCTCCAGCGTCCAGTTCTCGAATAGCGCTACCAGCCGGCCGTCTGCCTCGTGAGTGCGCGACATATACCTGGGTAACCAGAGCACACCGAGCCCGGCCAGGCCCGCCGCAAGATAGGCAACGCCGTCGTCCACGGCCAGTGCGTGCTGGCCATTGATGTGCAGCTGCTCGGTCTTGTTGCGCAAGGCATAGGGTAGCGCCCGGCCAGTGCGAGCCCATAAAAAGCCTACGGTACGGTGGTGCGTGCCTTCAAGCTCCCGGGGGTGTGCGGGCGTCCCGGAGCGCTCGAGGTAACTCGGGGCGGCAAAGATCCCCATTTCTAGATCGCCTACCTTGCGCGCCATTAACGATAGATCGGTCAATTCGCCACCGCGCACCACGCAATCGACGTTCTCATCAATCATATCCACCACCCGATCGCTCACACCCATATCGATCTGAATATCCGGGTAACGTGTATAGAAAGAGGGCAACGCCGGCACCAGAATCAAGCTCGCCAGCGGACTCGGCACATCCACTCGAAGCCGCCCCGAGGGCAATGCGGAAGCGCCAGGGAGGCTGGTCTCGGCCTCTTCCAGCTCAGCCAACAGCTTGATCACCCGCTCGTAGTAAACCGCGCCATCGGCAGTCACGTTGACCTTGCGGGTTGTGCGGTTCAGCAACTTGACGCGCAGCCGCGCTTCCAGCTGCTGCACCAGCTGCGTAACGGTCGTCTTGCTCATGTGCAGGGTTTCAGCCGCCTTGGTAAAGCTACCCGCCTCCACCACTCTGGCAAAGGCCTGCATCGCATCAAAACGGTCCATTTTTGCCTCGGTTAGCCAGCGGATTGTTTGGGATTCACAAACAGTGAAGGCTACTTTTGCTCGTTTATCGCCCAGGCGCAAGCGCCTAGAGTCTGCTCATCGGGCTTTAACAGCCAGCCACAATCCATTGAAGAGGTAGTTATGAGCAAACGTGACGTAGTCTTTCCCGCGGGGCGCCATGCGCTATACGAGCAACACCACTACTCACCGGCCATTCGTTCCAACGGGTTTCTATTCGTCTCTGGGCAGGTGGGCAGCAAGGCAGACGGCACACCCGAGCCAGACCTGCTGGATCAGGTAGCGCTGGCGTTCAAGAACCTGAATGCCATCCTGGAAGCGGCCGGCAGCAGCTTTGACGATGTAGTAGACGTGACCGTGTTTATCGTCGACCCGCAATCACGCTTCGAGACTATCTGGCCTACGGTAGTGAAAAAGCATTGGGGCGCAGCGCCCTACCCCAATATTACCTGCGTGGGTGTAACTTGGCTGGCCGGGTTCGACTTTGAGATCAAAGTCATTGCCAAGCTGCCTGAGGCGTAACGCTGCCCTCGCGCGCAGCACCAACAGCTATCTGCCAGCGCTCCTCGTGCACTGTTCAGCGCTTTGCTGGCAGATAGCATCAACTACCCCGCCTTCTCACTGCTAAGCCCTGCATTTGTATCCGAGCAACGACCCACCTCATGGCGCATTAGGTGCGCAGTGGGAGCGCGATACCAATGGCGATAAACGCTGCGCCGCAGCCCTGATTGAATCGACGCCCGACCCGCGTCAACCAGATGCTGATTCGGCTCGCCAAGCTGGCTACCAGCAACTCGATACTGAACTCGACGACGGCAAAGGTGCTCGCCAGCACGGCAAACTGGATCAACAGGCTGCGCGTTGGATCAATGAATTGGGGCAGGAAGGCGACGAAGAACAGAATCACCTTGGGATTGCTGATGGCAGCCAGCAGGCCCTGCCTAAACAGCACCCTACCGGACTTGGCTACCACAGCTGAGCGAGCGGGTAACCCGATGGGTGGCGAGCGCCAGATTTGTATGCCAAGCCAGACCAGATAAGCACCGCCCACCCATTTCAGGACGCTCAACCAGAACAGCGATGATTTAAGTAAGGCCCCAATGCCAAACATCGACACCGCGATCACCATGACGAAGCCAACGCAACCACCGATGATGGTGTAGAGCGCCATGCGGCGACCGTACAAGGCGCCATGGGAAAGCGCCAACAGGCCGTTAGGCCCCGGAGAGAGAGACAAACCAATCACCGCCAGAACGTAGATCAACCAGGTTTCAAATTGCATGTATTGGTTCCATGGCAGCCTTACTACTCTGATATTTTCGTTCTGCCGTTCAAGGCTTGGGCAACGCCCATAGCCCCCAGCCAACGGCATTGCCTGAACGAATCCACGTAAAGTTACATTTAAAACGCAGTTTTTACGTTCACTTTGTTGTCATATGAATAATTCCCGCGCTGCAGGATGCATCCGACGCCGGTATGAATGCGGTCAGCCTAAGCGAGACAGTCAAATGAACATACTTCGTAGTGTCGCCCTTTTTGGCATTTCAAGCCTGTTGCTCAGTGGCTGTGCCAATAACCTCTATGCCAGCCCCTACAACTCTGCGCCTCAACAGCATGCTCAGGTATACCAGTCGCAGCCGCGGGTAATCATCGTACAGCCAAACCGGCAGACGTATGGCCAATCCACGCGCATCTACGGCCAGCAGGGCCAAGTGCAGCAATACAACTATTACCCCGGCCTACAACATCAGCAGCCGAGGCAGCATCAGTTGCCGCAACAATATCAACAGCCCAGTTATGGCCAGCAACCCGGGTACAACAGGCACAATCAATACAATCAGCCTCGCGATCGTTGGCCGCAGCACCAGCGCCCCAGTCAACAGCAAAATAACCAATATCAACGGCCGGATTACCGCGCACAACAACAGCGGTACAAAGAGCAGCGTGCCTACGAGCGTGAAATTCAGATTCGGAACCGCGACAGCATGCTGCGCAATTCCCGGCCACTGCCGTATCAACAGAGCCCACCAAGTAATCAGCATCGCAACTACGGCAGCGATATTCGCCAGCAAGGTTCAGGGCGCCATTAATAAGCAGCTCGGAAAACCGACCTTAGATGACTTCTATATAGAGAGAATGGCCGAGCCGATCAGCCTTAATAAGCAAAACAAAGAGGGTGCAATGCGCCCTCTAGTTAGCCGATTGTGAATTGATCGGTTTTTAAACTTCCATATCCTTGCCCAGCTGGCGCCAGGTCAACAGCCAAGAGAGTGGCAAGCGCAGCAGCGTTTCACCGGCTGTTTTCTTGTCGTCATTTTAGCCCCGCCAACACCCTCTCTACTGCAGCCAGCGCGCCTTCCATATAGCCGCCCTGCTCAACCGCTGCCTCGCTCCCGATCAATTGCACGCGGCCTGTCCATGGCGGTGCGAACGTAAACCTGGAATCCAGTGAACCATGCTCGCCCGATGAGACACGGTCCTGCGCGGTTGCCGTATAGGGATCAGCCGCCCAGTCGTAAACGGAATCGTCAATCGGCTCTGCCGCCTGCTCACCAAACAAACGCACCATCTGAACACGGCAAGCAGCTTTAAGCTCAAGCGCACTCAGACCTGCCCGCTGCGCGGCATTAACCCCGAAAAAGCCAAATAACGCAGCGCCCTGTTCATTGCACGCGTCGTGAATTTCAGCCAAGGGGCCAATACGACTGAAGGCATCACCCGATAACCCCGCCTCACGCCAAAACGGCGTGGCATAGCGGGCGACATATTTAGCGTGCGCAGCCATCCACGTAGGTACCGCCGTCAGCTGCTGCACATTTTGCTCAGGCAGCGATGGGCTGAATTGAATGCCGGCTGCCAACCGAGGCGGTAACGCCAGCCAACTATGCGAGTAGACCGGCAGTTGGGCTAGCGTGCCAGCAAACACTAGGCGCAATCCCTGCTCTTCCAGATGCACGGCCTGCAGCTCAGCGTTCAGGTGCATATGCTCTCGCGGCAACAAGCCCGCGAGTGCCCGCACCAATTGACTGGTTCCGCCCTCAACGCGCATCGACGTATTACCCGGTAGATACCCCGCGCCACGCACAGCACCCGTAGCCCGGTCCTCCATCATGGTCGCTCCGGTGGTGTATTGCTCAAACACCGGCAAACCCAATTCAGACACCAGATTATGCATACGCAACTGAAAGTCCGGCCAGAACCACGAAGGCCCAAGATCAAATCCACCGGATTCGGTAGAGAGAATACGGCCGCCTAGCCGATTGCGCGCCTCAAAAAGATCAAACGCGATGCCCTGCTTACCCAGCCGGTAGGCGGCATACAGCCCTGCCAAGCCACCACCGATAATGGCAATTCTTGTTTCAGACATGGGTTACCTCGGAAGGGGGAAAGGCAATTTTTCAAGATGACACATTAACTACGTCATTTGAGCCGAAGCAATCTTATGGAAATGTTCATCTGTCCTTGGTTTGTTCCAATTTGATCCGGTCACTTAGCCTTCTTCGCAGGGCTAGAAGCAAGCTTACAGAAAAATGGAATTCGCAACGGCTGAAAAGCTTCAGACCAACCTACCACCCTTTTCCTATATGGCTGGCATCGAGAGGCAAGGATCTGACCGGTAACGGCCCAGAGTGTGTAAAAACACTTTCCGTATGTTGGAGGCCTACGCACAGCGCTCTTGGGCGAGGCGATTTCCCGAACATTTGCCAAGGTCAGCCCCGGTAGCGCGTCAGATCGTGTATGAAGCGCTTTTGCACCTCTTTGGGGCAGTAAAAGCTGGGTTTTTACGCCGCCATCGCCTTCAACAAGCCTTCGGTGCCGATGATTTTCATCACCCGCTTCAAGTTATAGGCGAGCACATTCAAGCTCATTTCTGCGCTCACCCCGTTCAGTTTTCGAGTCAGGAAGTGCGTTGCCCCCATCCATTGTTTGAGCGTCCCGAAGGGATGCTCAACAGTCCGTTTTCGAACCTTCATCATCTCCGGTGCTTGATTCAGCTGGCGTTGCACTTCCTCCAGCACAGCTTCATGTTCCCAGCGCCTTACCCGACGATTTGTGCTTGGCGTGCACTGGGTTTTCAGGGTGCAACTCTGGCATTT
>NZ_RKKU01000077.1 GCF_003797945.1 Pseudomonas neustonica | reverse complement strand
CAATTACATTGAGATGTTTTATAACCCAAGGCGCCGGCACGGCACGAGTGGTGACCTGTCACCGGTCGAGTACGAAAAGCGTCATTACCAGAGTCTGGCGAGTGTCTAGGATACTGGGGGCGATTCACTTTACGCTGAGCAGACGATGAGTTTGACTGTGGCGCGGAGGTTCGCATACCAGCTAGGTGTACCTTTGTTTTCTTTGATATCGGGGGAGGCGGCGCAATGTTCGGGTGTTCTCAGCGCTAGCTGGACATGTGAAATCCAACCGTCCTTTATGAACGTTCGTCATCGGCAAAGTCACGATCATCTGAAAATTAGAAAATCTCTTTTGCGCGATCTAAGGTCGAAGAAAATACCACCTTCAATACCTGAGATTGCTAAACGGTTGGGTACGTCCGTGGGCTACCTCGAATACCGGCACGGGCCTTTAGTGGAGAAACTCCGGGCTGTTCGAAAACGCGGTTTGAGCGAAGACCGTCTAAGAGTGATTCTGCTCGCACGTAGCGCTGCCGCGCAGTTTTTTTCTGAGGAGATGGAAGGGCTGAATCCACTCTCGAGAAAGCAAGCTTATCGACAGCTTAAAAAACAGACTGGCTTGCCCAAGTGGGTGCTCAAGAACGCGATACAAGAGGTGTATGTATCGCTAGAGGGGTGAATTCTGAAATGCATGAGCGACAAAGCTTGTGGTGTTATGACGGTTAGCGTTGTTCCGCGGAAGATGCGTTTAGGAGGCTCCAAATGATCAAACCAGTGCATGCTGCCGAACTACCTAATGACGTTTTGGCAAGTGTCAATTTGACTACGAGGGGGCAGGACCTTATTAATACGGTCAAATCCGGCTTCGATCACCAATGTTACAAGCTGGTTGCTAGTCATATGGGGTTAGTGCGTATTCCGGCGAACGTGACCGGTCATTCCGGTGATCGTGACCGATTTGCACACGGCCTTCACGCTGGAACGGGTTTTGTACTCTGAGCGGTCACGATGGGTCAATCGATACCGCGTTTTGAG
>NZ_RKKU01000076.1 GCF_003797945.1 Pseudomonas neustonica | reverse complement strand
GCAAGCTGAGGCCTTGGGCATGACTAACTTGAATGGTGGCACGCTCTGCAACGCTGAGTTCGGAATAAGACATAGGGCAGCACCGTACCGGAAAGGTCAGGTGTTGCACTCAGTTTTTGCCGCCGCCTTGGGTAAAAAGCGCGCTCCGCTTAAATCTGAAATTGATGCTATGTCGCGCCTAATAGAGAAAACCGCTCGGGAGCAGATGCAAAAGTTGAAGGCGGAGCACTCCAAACCGGGTAACAGCCAATGATCTCACGCTACAAGTGGTACAAGGTTCGCCTCCCTGGCTCTATTGACGCCGTGTTTACGAAGCTAAGAGAAGCGGGATATGAGCCTGATAGTGCAACTGGGTTCTTAGTGGACGAAAGCGCGGAATCCTTTCGCTACATCTGGCCTTCGACAATTAGCGCTATCCATGTGGATAGTGAAGGGAATACTGAGTACCGGCAGGTAGCGACCGTGAACTCTCAGTCTGTCACCGTAATCGCTGGGCCCTTCATTATTTTCCGGTTTGAGAACCCTGCGAGGTCATTGCGGGAAATATTAAACGCGCTAGAAAAGTCGGTTGGATTTGGATTCGCTTGTGAGCAAATCGTCATACGTGACGAGCTGGTAAGGGTAGCGCTTGAAGGGTTTTCCACTCGGAAGCTCACGAGCCTGAAGCTCTCCGGTGTGATCCCGTCGGCCCGCGCTCTTGCTCGACTTGATTTAGTGTCTAAAGAAGGCATCGATCCGGCGAGTATCTCTCTGATCGATGTAGCTAACTTCACCGTTGATGCAGCTTCGTACGAAGTCACCTATAACATGATAAAAGGTCAAATAGGTTTTACGCGTTCAGGCGCTTGCAAGATCAGTGGCATGCTCACTCCTTTAATATTGGGGAAAATCGAAGAAGCTGTTCTCAACAATTGTTAGCCTCTGGAGAGGTCCGCTTCTGGCCCAGAGTGTGTAAAAACGCCAGGACAAACCCTTGCTATAGTTTCTAAGAATTTCATTGCAAGGGAATCCCATGAAACGGTTTATCCAGGGTGAACACCGAGGTCAAAGCACCTTGCTT
>NZ_RKKU01000075.1 GCF_003797945.1 Pseudomonas neustonica | reverse complement strand
TATTCTAGACACTCGCCAGACTCTGGTAATGACGCTTTTCGTACTCGACCGGTGACAGGTCACCACTCGTGCCGTGCCGGCGCCTTGGGTTATAAAACATCTCAATGTAATTGAACACGTCTTGTCTAGCAGCCTCGCGTGTCGGATAAATCTGCCGCTTGATTCGCTCCCGTTTGAGTAATTGAAAGAAGCTTTCAGCTACCGCGTTGTCATGGCAGTTTCCCCGGCGGCTCATGCTGCCCACCAGGTGATTCGCTTTCAGGAAGCTCTGCCAGTCCCCGCTACTAAACTGACTGCCTTGGTCCGAATGAACCATCACACATGCTTGCGGCTTGCGACGCCACACTGCGGCTAACAGCGCGTCTAGCGCCAAGTCAGATGTCATGCGCGGCTTCATCGACCAGCCGACAACCTGACGCGAGAACAGGTCGATAACCACGGACAGATACAACCAACCTTCGTAGGTACGGATGTAAGTTATATCGGTCACCCATGCAACATTGGGCGCTGCTACATCGAATTGGCGATCCAAGTGATTGGGTGAAACCA
Source organism: Pseudomonas neustonica (assembly GCF_003797945.1). GTDB lineage: Bacteria > Pseudomonadota > Gammaproteobacteria > Pseudomonadales > Pseudomonadaceae > Halopseudomonas > Halopseudomonas neustonica. The sequence continues at coordinate 547 of NZ_RKKU01000075.1, read as the reverse complement.
CAGCCGGCTTGCCACTATAACGACCAGGGCGGCGGCGATAACCCGTCTGTGAGCGTAACCCCTCGCAGCGCATGAGCCGGGCTACCCGGTGCTTGCCACACGCCTCACCAGCTTCACGAAGATCCAGATGAATTTTGCGATAGCCATACACACCGCCGCTTTCCAGCCATGAGTGTTTAATCTGGCCTAACAACCGCTGATCTTCACGAGCCCGATCAGACAGCTTGTTGCGGCACCAGGCGTAGTAACCGCTAGGGTGCACAGTCATCATTTTGCACAGGCGGCGCACGGGGTACAGGTCCACTTGGCTCTGAATAAACGCGTACCTCAATCGGACTCTCTGGCGAAGTACGCGGTGGCCTTTTTTAATATATCTCGCTCTTCGGATACGCGTTTCAGTTCGGACTTCAATCGACGAATCTCGGCCTGAAGCTCATCGTCCTGCTGCCGCTGCTCCGTGGGCTTGGAGTAGCGCTTGATCCACTGATAAAGACTGTGGCCTGACACACCCAATCGGGCGGCGACCTCGGCAACAGAGTGGCCTCGG
>NZ_RKKU01000074.1 GCF_003797945.1 Pseudomonas neustonica | reverse complement strand
CGGTTCGGCAAGCGTGACGTTCCCTATCGTGATCTGCCCATCCACGGCAAGCGGGTCACTCTCTGGGTGGTCCGCCGCCGATACACCTGCCGGGCCTGCAAGACAACATTCAGGCCCCAGCTACCGGAGATGGTGGACGGATTCCGTATGACACTGCGGCTGCATGAGTACGTGGAGAAGGAATCCTTCAACCACCCCTACACCTTTGTGGCGGCACAGACCGGCCTGGACGAGAAGACGGTGCGCGACATCTTCAACGCCCGCGCCGAGTTCCTGGGGCGCTGGCACCGCTTCGAGACGCCCCGCATCCTGGGCATTGACGAGCTATACCTGAACAAGCGCTACCGCTGCATTCTGACCAACATTGAGGAGCGAACCCTGCTCGACCTGCTGGCCACCCGCCGCCAGGACGTGGTGACCAACTACCTGATGAAGCTGAAAGACCGGCAGAAGGTCGAGATCGTCAGCATGGACATGTGGAACCCCTACCGGGCAGCGGTCAAGGCTGTGCTGCCCCAGGCCCGTATCGTGGTCGATAAGTTCCATGTGGTGCGCATGGCCAACGATGCCCTAGAGAGAGTGCGCAAGGGCCTCAGAAAGGAGCTGAAACCGTCCCAGAGCCGGACTCTCAAGGGAGACCGGAAAATCCTGCTGAAACGCGCTCACGAAGTCTCAGACCGGGAGCGCCTCATCATGGAGACCTGGACAGGCGCGTTCCCGCAACTGCTGGCCGCCTACGAGCACAAGGAGCGCTTCTACGGCATCTGGGACGCCACCACACGGCTCCAGGCAGAAGCCGCCCTGGACGAGTGGATAGCCACCATCCCGAAGGGCCAAAAGGAAGTCTGGAGCGATCTGGTCAGGGCAGTGGGAAACTGGCGCGAAGAGACCATGACCTACTTCGAGACGGACATGCCCGTCACCAACGCTTACACGGAGTCCATCAACCGACTGGCCAAGGACAAGAACCGTGAAGGGCGCGGTTACTCCTTCGAGGTGATGCGGGCACGAATGCTCTACACCACGAAGCACAAGAAGAAGGCACCGACTGCGAAGGTCTCTCCTTTCTACAAGAAAACCATCGGTTACGGACTGCCGGACTTCGCAGAGGAACTCAACTACGGAGTCGATCTATCAACCATCTGA
>NZ_RKKU01000073.1 GCF_003797945.1 Pseudomonas neustonica | reverse complement strand
TGTAGTGGTCTACTAAACCCGGACACCAACGTAGGTGGTAAAATTGCCACCATAAGCGAGGTGTCACATGACCAAGAAACGGCGCACTTTTTCTCCCGAGTTCAAGCAGGAGGCAGCCAGCCTAGTGCTTGAACAAGGGTATAGCATTCTCCAGGCTTGTACTTCTCTCGGTGTCGGAGAAAGTGCTCTTCGCCGCTGGGTCGACCAGTTGGCACAGGAACGTGAAGGCGTTACGCCCAAGGGCAAAGCGCTGACGCCGGAGCAGCGCAAGATCCAGGAACTTGAGGCCCGCTGCAAGCGCCTGGAGATGGAGAAAACTATATTAAAAAAGGCTACCGCTCTCTTGATGTCGGACGAGATGAATCGTACGCGCTGATAGACCAGTTGAGTGAGCAAATGCCTGTCGAGACGGTCTGCGCAGCGTTCGATGTTAGCCGCTCAAGCTATTACGATTACCGTCAACGCCGGGGTCGGTTAGATGTTGAGCGGCTTGCCTTAAAAGCAAAGGTAAACCGGCTGTTCTCGAAGAGCCGAAGCTCTGCAGGTAGCCGGACCATGATGGGGCTGCTCAGCGAGGAAGGCATAACGGCTGGACGCTTCAAGGTGCGGCGCCTGATGAGTGAGCTGGGGCTGATTTGCAAACAGCCAGGGCCTCATGCCTACAAGCAGGCGACGGTCGAGCGGGCCGACATTCCGAACCACTTGGCTCGTGAGTTTGTGGTTGGTCGACCTGATCAAGTCTGGTGTGGTGACATCACTTACATATGGACGGGTCAGTCTTGGAGTTATCTTGCTGTAGTGCTGGATCTATATGCCCGGCGTGTCGTTGGCTGGGCTATGTCAGCAAAGCCAGACGCAGATCTTGTTGTAAAAGCGCTTGATCATGCCTGGGAGCAACGTCGCCGGCCGGAAAAAGTCATGTTTCACTCGGACCAGGGAAGCCAATACGCAAGCCGCAAGTTTCGCCAGCGTCTCTGGAGGTATCGCATGCAGCAGAGCATGAGTCGGCGAGGTAATTGCTGGGACAATGCCCCGATGGAAAGGCTGTTCAGGAGCCTGAAATCGGAGTGGATACCTACCTTAGGGTATCGGAACCTGCCCGAGGCGCAAAAGGATGTTGGCGATTACCTGATGGGGTATTACAACCAGCAACGGCCTCATACGTTCAACGGTGGTATATCGCCGGTAGTAGCCGAAGAAAAACTTATAATACTGTCCGGGATCAGTTGACCACTACA
>NZ_RKKU01000072.1 GCF_003797945.1 Pseudomonas neustonica | reverse complement strand
TCATCATCTCCGGTGCTTGATTCAGCTGGCGTTGCACTTCCTCCAGCACAGCTTCATGTTCCCAGCGCCTTACCCGACGATTTGTGCTTGGCGTGCACTGGGTTTTCAGGGTGCAACTCTGGCATTTTGAACTCCAGTAACAGTGCATATTCATGCCTTTCTCAACGCTGGAGAACCGCCAAATCAGAGCCTCTCCCGCCGGGCATGTGTATTCGTTTTTTGTCGAGTCATACACGAAGGCATCTTTGTTGAATCGGCCATCAGCCTTGGCGCTTGAAGTCATTGGCTTAGGCACATAGGCCGTGATGTTTGCGTCGTGACAGGCAAGGATCTCTTCACCCTTGAAGTAGCCTCGGTCAGCCACCACGGACAGCGTTTCTGTCCCCATCGCCTCGCGGGCTTGCTTGGCCATTGGGCTGAGCTGGTCTCGGTCGGATCCGACGTTGGTCACCTCATGCGCGACGATTAAATGGTGTTTGGTATCGACCGCTGTCTGAACGTTGTAGCCGACGATACCGCTGCCGCGCGTCATCATCGAACGGGCATCTGGGTCGGTCAGCGAAACCTGTTTATCAGGGGAATCGTTGAGCTGAGTTTCGATCTTTTGAAGCTCTTTCATCTGCGCTTTGAGCTTGGCGATTTTATCTTCCAGGCTGCCAGTGTCTGGCGCGGAGGCGCTAGGAGTCTGTCGATCAGCCGCATCGAGTGCAGCCAAATAACGACTGATGCTCGCCTCGATTTCTTCCATACGCCGCTTCAGTTTGGCGCTGGTGAAATTGCGGTCACGGTTGTTCACTGCCTTGAATTTGCTGCCGTCGATGGCAACCAGGTTTTCGCTAAACAGCCCCAACTGCTGGCAGAGCAAAACGAACTGACGGCAGACGCCGCGAATAGCTTTGCTATTGTCTTTGCGGAAGTTGGCGATGGTCTTGAAATCGGGCATCAAGCGCCCGGTCAACCACATCAGTTCGACGTTGCGCTGGGCTTCACGCTCCAGACGACGGCTGGATTGAATACGGTTCAGGTATCCGTAGATATAGATCTTCAGCAGGATCGCAGGGTGATAAGCAGGTCTGCCGGTTTCGGCTGGAATCACGCCATCGAAACCCAATTTGGCTAGGTCGAGTTCATCGACGAAGACATCGACCACGCGCACTGGATTGGTATCGCTGACGTAGTCGTCGAGGCTTTCGGGAAGCAAGGTGCTTTGACCTCGGTGTTCACCCTGGATAAACCGTTTCATGGGA
>NZ_RKKU01000071.1 GCF_003797945.1 Pseudomonas neustonica | reverse complement strand
GTAAGCGCTTCGATTTCAAATGTCCTATCGAAGTCATGAGCGAAGTGATGCAGAAAGCCTTGGCTATGCAATATGATGCTCCTGCGTCAATTCAATAACCGTGTTGCACTCAGCTCCTGCAACCGCCATGGCATAAATACTGATAGTGAGCATTTTCGTGTGGCAAGAAGTTGTTTGCGCAGCCTTGTAAATATATCTATAGCCGTTGCAAACTCACCAGTACCTCGGTCAATGGTAGCTGGAAAAGGCATTGAACTTTCTGATATATGTCGGATTGGGTGGAGGAAAGACTGGAAAACTTTGTATGGAAATAATAAATGATCGGAATACTAAATAATGAAGCGTTAGGCTTGCTCGCCATACAGTTTGTACTAACAAAAAGTCCACGTCTGAATATTGCCAATGCTTATCTCGTTACCCCACTTCTTTTTGATAAAAAAATACGTGGATATCTCAAGCGTAAAACCACTAATGTTCTATCAGTTCAAGAGGTGGTTACTGCGAACAATGACTATTTCGTAGGGTTTAATGAAAAGTTTACTGACTCTTTGGTGGTTAGTACAAATGCTATCGCAATGGGACTAGAGCTTAATTTATTCAATTTGGAAAGTGGTGACTTGATAGATTCGGCATCTGTTTCGTTTGATAAAAGAGGCTTAGGGAGTAAATTAGATGACATACTCGATGCTTCTAAAAATGTCTCTATAATGTTATCGGAGCCACCAGCATCACTGTATGCCTTATTAAGGATAGAAGTATGACTATACAGATTGAAAATATTATAATTTGGCAGAAAAATGGTGCTATCAGAAATCTAGAACTAAAGCGTGATACAGTAAATGTAATCACTGGTGATTCAGGGACAGGAAAGTCATCTATCCTTCATATTATTGATTATTGTCTACTTTCGTCTACAGCAAATGGGATATCGAAAGAAAATATTGACAATAAATCCAGTTGGTATGGGTTAAGGCTATGCACGAGTAAAGGCATAGTTACTATTGCTCGAAATGCGTACCATGTTGGTGAAACGAAAAATGCCTACTTTTCTGATGTCGGCGAAATTCCTGAATTGCCTATACACAATATAACGATCGCGAGCTTAAAAAAAGTATTGGATAGGGAATTTGGTTTAGATGGCGACCTCAGGGTGCCATATGGAGGTAACACGGCGGTTGCAGGAGCTGAGTGCAACACGGTTATTGAATTGACGCAGGAGCATCATATTGCATAGCCAAGGCTTTCTGCATCACTTCGCTCATGACTTCGATAGGACATTTGAAATCGAAGCGCT
>NZ_RKKU01000070.1 GCF_003797945.1 Pseudomonas neustonica | reverse complement strand
CTGTATGATTCAAAAACATAGGTAACACATCATTTCAAATACATGGGTTACACTTTTAACGTCCAATACGGAGTTAGATTCCCACCGGCTTTGCGCTGATCAAAGCCACCAAGCCTGACAGGCCCAAAGTAGATATCCCAAACACCGTCGTCAATTTGTTCAAGACCGACGTACTCCCCTTGCAGGTTATGCGATACGTATATCTGCCCCCCACCCCAGTAAATAACGCCGCTGCGTCTCACCTTCATGACCATGAAGTAACTGGGGTATTCAAGCACTGGCAGTTTCTTCGGATAGGGTCTGTCAGAAGTGGTGTAGCACAGCGCCGGTCGTTGCTGCGCCAGAGACTCGTGGGGGCGCTGCTCGTTGTAGTCACGTCGAAAGGCGTCCATGCGATCCTGCTTCTCCTTCATGGTCGCTGCGACGGGCTTTGCTACTGCGTCTTTCAAAGTACGGTGCATGCGCTCATGACAGCCATTTTGTTGTGGCCTGCCAGGCTTGATTCGCTCGGGAATGATGCCTAGCCGTATCCACCATACGGACAAAATGGAGAGACCACCGGGCGTCTTGGTGGCAAAGGGCACACCGTTATCGCTGCGAATCCGTTTGGGTAGACCATACTCGCGAAAAAGGCGTTCAAAGACACGCTTTGCGGGAATAGTGCTCGTCCCGGCAAGACCTTGGCAGCCCAATAAGAAACGACTCTGGTGGTCCATGACAGTCAGCGGAAAGCACCATTGTCCGCTGCGGAGCTTGAACTGGCCTTTGAAGTCCACACTCCATAGATCATTGGGCTCAGTGACGGGTGCGAACGGATTTGGATAAGGGCTAATCCGGCGCCTCACTCGACGCTCTTCGATCAATCCGTGGCGCTTGAGCACATTGTGGATGCTGGTCACAGAAGGCACCGCTATGTCAGGAAAGGCATCCAGCAACCGCTGTTGAATCTTTTTAGGACCCAAGGTCATACGACCGATCTGGCGGTTCTCGATGATAGCCTGCTGGATGGCATAGGGAATGGCGTCAGGATGCCGGTGAGGCTTGCGACTCTGATCGTAAAGCCCTTCTAGGCTAGCCGAACGATAGCGCTCCACCCACTTGTATCCGGTCTTGCGGCTAATGCCGTAACAGCGGCAAAGCTCAGCAAAAGAGCGGCGAGCACCTCGCAGATAGTCACCGATAAATAGCACACGTTCGTCCATAGGTTTCACTTCTCGCCAAGGCATGAGCACCTCCTGTCAGGTGCTCACTATTTAAGCAATGTGTTACCTATGTATTTGAATAGAACTGTTACCCATGTTCTTGAGTCGTACA
>NZ_RKKU01000007.1 GCF_003797945.1 Pseudomonas neustonica | reverse complement strand
GGCTGGCGAGATAGCGCGATGGCTTCGCGCTTGAATTCAGGGCTGTATTTTCTGCGTTTGGACATGAACACTCCTTTGGCACATTGTGCCTCTTTTCAAGAGTGTCCGCAGTAACGGGGTAGAACCCGAATAAGACATAGGGCAGCACCGTACCGGAAAGGTCAGGTGTTGCACTCAGTTTTTGCCGCCGCCCTCTTTATCAGCAACACTTTCTTTTGGCAGACGCTCCAGCATTGCAGGAGTTACCAAAACGAGCCCCACTTTGGAATTTGCTAAGCCCTTGTCGATGGCTCGCATCATTGGCACACCAAGACCAAGATCTTTTTCACTAAACCAAACTTTTACACCAGCAGCCTCAAGTAAATCATGCAACTCTTTAGCTGACTCTTTACGATCAGCCCACGCATGGCATAAAAATGCATCTCGAATATCAGGCTGGGCAGCTGCTTTAACTTCAACTGCCTGCCTTACAGGTGTTAATGATTGAATTTGAGACGAAGTATACGAAACTGAAGAGCTGGACTTAGACCAGCGAGGCTTTGAGCTTCTGGAGCTGCTACCACCACTACTGGAGTAGCTACTCGTGCCAGAATACGATGGATATGAAGAACTGTAACCGCTATAGCCACCGTACCCGCGACTCTTATAACGACACGCTGGACAATTTGCTGCGGCTTCGGCCGAACTATGCCCTCTCACTGGTGCAGTACATCTTGCCATGATGTTGTCTCCTTACTTTAATTTAGTTCTAACAGTGATTAGATAGAACGCGGTGTTAATGCATAACCGCGCGTTCGAGATAACTCCGGAATACTGCCGTCACCGTCAAAATATTTTTTCATTAAAATCATTACGTTACGCCCATCTTGGTAATTCCGTACGTATTCGCTTGACTTCGACATTTCATGAATCTATTACTACTGTATAAATAACCAGCTAAGGAGTCAGCATGGACAGCCTATCTCCCCGACCCCGCTTGCGTGATCAATTTCGGGCGGTCATTCGTGTTAATCATTACAGCATTCGTACCGAAAAGAGCTACTGGTACTGGATTCGTTACTTCATTCGCTTTAACAAGTTGCGTCATCCATTGGAGCTTGGCCCGGCTGAGGTGAACACCTTTCTCAGTTGGCTTGCCACCGATCGGCAAGTGGCGGCTGCGACGCAGAATCTCGCACTGAATGCCATTGTGTTTCTGTATTCGCGGGTACTTGAGCAGCCGCTGGGTGATATTGGTGACACCATACGGGTCAACGCCGGTATTGCTTACGCACACAGAAGCCATGAGCATTATTGAGCTTCTGACAGAACCTTATCGCGCGGTACAGACTCTACTGGGCCGGGCGTTTTCCGGTTGATGGCTTAACCCCAGGCACGCTAGCGCCCTGCTCTATCTACAGACCCGTTGGGCCGGTTTAACATTGGGAGTGAAGGAATGCTGGCTGTCCTTGCCATGGCGGCGGTTGAGAACCACCTGAGGGACGGGATTAACTGCAATTCCTTTGCTTGGTTCGAGAGTAATCCAGCTTGGCGGGGTTTGTCCAAGGCATTTTTTGGCTATGCGGGGGCCAGAAAGCACAATCCCGGCGGGTGCCGGGATTGTGTGTTAGCTGCGTTGGCTGGGGTTAACCGACCCACACCCGCGCATTGCGGAACATGCGCATCCAGCCGCCGTCCTCGCTCCAGTCATCGGGATACCAGGAGTTCTGTACGGCGCGGAATACCCGCTCGGGGTGGGGCATCATGATGGTGACGCGTCCGTCGCGAGTAGTCAGGCCGGTAATACCGCGCGGTGAGCCGTTAGGGTTGGCCGGGTAGCGTTCGGTCATGCGGCCACGGTTATCAACATAACGCAGGGCAACGGCGTTGGCTGCTTCACAGGCGTCGACGGCGGCGCTGTCGGCAAACTCGGCGTGACCTTCACCATGGGCGATGGCAATCGGCATACGCGAGCCAACCATGCCGTTGAGGAAGATCGACGGCGACGGCTGCACTTCTACCATGGCAACGCGTGCTTCAAACTGCTCAGACTTGTTGCGTACAAAGTGCGGCCAGTGATCGCTGCCCGGGATGAGTTCGCGCAGGTTGGAGAGCATCTGACAGCCGTTGCACACGCCCAACGCAAAGGTATCCGTACGAGCGAAGAACTCGGTGAAGGCTTCGCGCGCGATGCTGTTAAACAGAATGGACTTGGCCCAGCCCTCCCCTGCACCCAATACGTCACCGTAGGAGAAGCCACCGCACGCTACCAGGCCACGGAAGCCTTCCAGCGTGACGCGGCCACTGAGAATGTCACTCATGTGAACATCAATGGCGGTAAAGCCAGCACGATTGAACGCGGCGGCCATTTCGACCTGGCCGTTGACGCCCTGTTCACGCAGGATGGCGATACGCGGACGGTTGCCATTGGCGATGAGGCCAGCAGCAATATCGTCATTGAGTTCAAAGCTGAGCAGCGCCTGCAAGCCGGGGTTGGCATCATCGGCGATGGCTTCAAACTCCTGATCAGCGCAGTCTGCGTTGTCACGCAGGCGCTGGATCTGCCAGCTGGTTTCTGTCCAGACGCGCTGCCAGGCGGCGCGGGAGTTTTCCAGAACTGTTTCACCGGCCAACTGGAAGACAATGGCAGGATCGCTGGTTGGCTGACCGATCACGGCGCAGCACTCCTCCAGCCCCGCATCGGAGAACTGGCTGAGCACGTCGGCGGTATCTTCCTGCGATACTTGGATAACGGCGCCGAGTTCTTCGCTGAACAGCACAGCGGGCAGTGCCTTGCTGTCCTGGGTGAGCACATCGAGGTTGATGCTCAAGCCGCAACGGGCGGCAAACGCCATTTCTGTCAGCGTGGTGAAGAGGCCACCGTCAGAGCGGTCATGATAGGCAAGCAGCAGCTCATCCTGGTTCAGCCCCTGAATGACGGCGAAGAAGGCTTTCAGGTCTTCGGCATCGTCCAGATCAGGCACCTGCTGACCGATCTTGTTGTATACCTGCGCCAGAGCGGAGCCGCCCATACGGTTCTGGCCACGCCCCAGGTCGATTGCGATCAAGTCTGTGGGGCCATGATCCAGACGCAATTGCGGCGTCAGGGTGGCGCGTACGTCTTGCACTGGCGCAAAGCCGGTGACGATCAATGACAACGGCGAGGTGACTGACTTGTCAGTGCCGGCGTCATCCCAACGGGTCTTCATTGACATGGAGTCTTTGCCCACCGGGATGGTAATGCCCAGCTCGGGACACAGCTCCATACCCACGGCTTTGACCGTCTCGTACAAGCGCGCGTCTTCACCGGGGTGGCCTGCGGCCGACATCCAGTTGGCGGACAGCTTGATGTCCGACAGCTTTTCAATACGGGCGGCGGCCAGGTTGGTGACCGTTTCTGCTACCGCCATGCGGCCGGAGGCAGGCGCATCCAACAGGGCCAGCGGGGTACGCTCGCCCATGGCCATGGCTTCACCGGTATTCACATCAAAGCTGGTAGCGGTGACGGCGCAATCGGCAACCGGGACCTGCCATGGGCCGACCATCTGGTCGCGGGCAACCAGGCCAGTGATGCTGCGATCACCAATGGTAATCAGGAAGCTCTTGCTGGCAACGGCGGGCAAACGCAATACGCGGTCAGCAGCTTCGGCCAGCTCTACGGTTGCGGCATCAAAGTCGTCGCCTTGCTCAGCCTCGCGGGTCACGCTGCGGTGCATACGTGGCGGCTTGCCGAGCAATACCGAGAGCGGCATATCAACCGGCTGGTTGTCGAAGTGCTGATCGTTCAGCACCAGCAGTTGCTCTTCTGTGGCTTCACCCACGACGGCAAAGGGGCAACGTTCGCGCTGACAAATGGCTTCAAAACGCTCGTAGTCGGCGTTAGGTACCGCCATGACGTAGCGTTCCTGGGATTCGTTGGACCAGATCTCCAGTGGGCTCATGCCCGGCTCGTCGTTAGGTACATCGCGCAGCTCAAAGCGACCACCGCGTCCGCCATCATTGACCAGCTCAGGGAAGGCGTTGGACAAACCGCCTGCACCTACGTCATGGATGAAGGCGATGGGGTTTTTGTCACCCAGCTGCCAGCACCGGTCGATAACCTCCTGACAGCGGCGCTCCATTTCCGGGTTTTCGCGCTGTACCGAGGCAAAATCCAGGTTCTCGGCACTGCTGCCGGTCGCCATGGAAGAGGCTGCGCCACCGCCCAGACCAATCAACATGGCTGGGCCGCCCAATACCACCAGCTTGGCACCCACCGGAATCTCGGACTTCTCAACGTGGTTGGCGCGGATGTTACCCATGCCACCGGCGATCATGATCGGCTTGTGGTAACCACGGGTTTCCGGGCCACGTGGCGAGGCAATCGTCTGTTCAAAGGTACGGAAGTAGCCGTTCAGGTTGGGACGGCCAAATTCATTGTTGAACGCGGCGCCGCCCAGCGGACCTTCGATCATGATCTGCAGCGGGGTAACAATGCGCGATGGCTTGCCGTTGTCTTCTTCCCAGTCATGGGTGAAGCCGGGAATGCGCAGGTTGGACACGGTAAAGCCGCTCAAACCGGCCTTGGGCTTGCCGCCGATACCGGTCGCGCCTTCATCACGAATCTCGCCGCCGGAACCGGTCGCCGCACCCGGGAATGGCGCAATCGCGGTCGGGTGGTTATGCGTTTCGACCTTCATCAGAATATGCACCGGCTCTTCATGCGCGCGGTACTCATTGCTGCCCGGCACCGGGAAGAAGCGGCCTGCGGTGAAGCCTTCAATCACGGCAGCGTTATCTTTATAGGCCGACAGCACGCCTTCGGGGTGCAGCTCGAAGGTGTTTTTGATCATGCCGAACAGGCTTTTCTGCTGCGCCTCGCCATCGATATCCCAGGTAGCATTAAAGATCTTGTGGCGGCAGTGCTCGGAGTTGGCCTGGGCAAACATCATCAGCTCGACATCGCTGGGGTTACGCTCCAGGGCGGTAAAGCTCTCGACCAGATAATCAATCTCGTCATCAGCCAACGCCAGCCCCAGGCTGTTGTTGGCCTCGGCCAGGGCAGCACGCCCGCCTGCCAGCACGTCCACCCGCTGAAACGGCTTGGGCTGCGTATGCGCGAACAGGCCAGCGGCAGCGTCCAGATCGTCCAGTGCTACCTCGGTCATGCGGTCGTATAGTTCGGCCACCAGCTGCTCGCGCTGCGCGGCGCTAAACTCGCCGCTGACGTAGTAGGCAACTCCGCGCTCAATCCGCGCGACCTGGCTGAGACCACAATTGCGCGCGATGTCCGTCGCCTTGCTCGACCAGGGTGAGATAGTGCCAAACCGCGGCATTACCAGCACCAGCTCGCCGACGGGCTCTTCCACTGCTACCGAGGGGCCATAGCGCAGCAAGCGCGACAGCACCTGCTCGGACGACTCGTCCAGCTCGGCAGTCAGCTCGGCAAAATGCATGAATTCGGCATACACCCCGCTGACGGCGGCGACACGGTTTTGCAGACGGGCAAGCAGCTTGCTGCGGCGAAAATCAGAAAGGGCTGGGGCTCCACGCAGGATATGCATGTCGGTAACGGCCTCGGAGATGCTGGAAATGGGAAAAAGAAGGCGCATAGGATACCTCAAGCAGCGCCTGCGAACCATGCCGGACATTCACCTGTGTCGAGCAAAATCACGATGCAAGTTCAAGCTATTGCCCCGCGACGGTTTTGCCTATACTGGCGCCATGCATCACAAACCGGCACGCAAAATAACGTTTCCGGCTCTGGCAGTCGCCTTGTGCGCAGTGCTGCTGGCGGCCTGTGAAAAGAGCACCCAACTGGAGGATATCCGGGAGGCAGGGTCACTGCGCGTGATCACCCGCAATACGCCGACCACGTTCTATCAGGACCGCAACGGCGATACCGGGCTGGAATACGAGCTCAGCAAGCGCTTTGCCGACAGCCTGAATGTTGAGTTGGATATCCAGAGCGCCGACACCGTAGAAAGCCTGTATCAGCAGCTGAGTAGCAGCGATGGCCCTGACCTTGCGGCTGCGGGCCTGACGGTCAATCCGGAACGGCAGGAGCAGATTCGCTTCGCCACGCCTTATCTGCAGGTCACCCCGCAAGTCGTCTATCGTCGTGGCAGCAGCAAGCCGCGCAAACTTGCGGATCTCTACGGTCAGCGTCTTATGGTACTCAAGGGCAGCACCCTGGCCGATGAGTTGCGCGGGCTGCAGGCGGAGCACCCCGAGTTGGAGTTCGAGGAGTCCGACAACGTTGAGGTAGTGGATCTGCTACGCATGGTCAACGATGATGAAATTGACGCCGCGGTGGTCTACTCCAATGAACTGGTGGTCAATCAGGCCTTCTACCCCGCCGTCAGCGTGGCCTTTGATCTGGGCCCTGAACAACCCATGGCCTGGGCACTGAAACAGCACGCCGACACGACCCTGCTTGATGCGGTAAGCGCTTTTTTTGCCAAAATCAAAGACGATGGCACCCTGGACCAACTGATTGAGCGCTTTTACGGGCATTCGGACGTGCTCGATTACGTGGGCGCGCGCGCGTTCGCCGAGCATATGCAGTCACGATTGCCACGCTACGAATCCTTTCTGCGCCAGGCGGGTGAGCAGTACGGTCTGGATTGGCGCCTGCTGGCTGCCATGGCGTACCAGGAGTCACTTTGGGATGAAAGCGCACGCTCGGCAACCGGGGTACGCGGCCTCATGATGCTGACGCTACCGACCGCCAAATTTGTCGGCGTCACCAACCGGGTTGATCCGCAGCAAAGCATCATGGGTGGCGCACGTTATCTGGTATGGGTGCGCGACCAGATCTCGACGGACATCCCTGAGCCAGACCGCACCTGGTTTGCCCTGGCATCCTACAACGTCGGCCTGGGCCACCTGGAAGACGCCCGCAAACTGACCGAGAAAAATGGGCGTGATCCGAACCGCTGGATTGATGTGAAGGACTTCCTGCCGCTGCTGCAAAAGAAACAGTGGTACACCCAAACCCGCTACGGCTATGCGCGCGGCTCAGAGCCAGTGCATTACGTGCAGAACATCCGCCGCTATCACGACATCCTCCAGTGGGTCACCCAACCCCAATCCGAGTCGCGCCAGCAATCTACCGGGCAGTATTCCGCGCCGGGCATTCTAGAGCAGTTGCCAGAGGGGATTTAGGCCCTGAGGGCAGCTGCAAGCTTCAAGCCGCAAGCGACAAGTAAAACCAAACACAACACCGTGTTTTTGGTTTTCGCTTTTGGGGTTTTGGGGTTTTCGGGTTTTGGGGTTTTCGGGTTTTCGGGTTTTGGCTTGAAGCTTACGGCTTGGCGCTTTTAGCTTACGGCTTGTAGCTTGTAGCTTGCGGCTTGCGGCTTGCGGCTTGCGGCTTGCGGCTTGCGGCTTGCGGCTTAAAGCTTGCGCCGCTGGCGAAAGAAGGACGATAGCAACTCCCCGCATTCCTGCGCCAATACCCCGCCCTCGACCAACATCCGGTGATTCATCCAGGGTTGTTCAAGCACTTGGCTGCGGCTGAGTACGGCGCCGGACTTGGGTTCCTGCGCGCCGTAGACCAGACGAGCGATACGGCTGTGCACCAGCAAGCCCGCGCACATGGTGCAGGGCTCGAGGGTGACGTAGAGGGTAGTGCCGGGCAGGCGGTAGTTCTGCAGGGCTGTGGCAGCCTCGCGGATCGCGACCATTTCCGCGTGAGCGCTCGGGTCATTGCTGGTGATTGGCTGATTGAAGCCTCGGCCGATCACCTGACCGTCTCGCACCAGTACGGCGCCGACCGGGACTTCACCCCGTTCGGCGGCGTGCTGCGCCTCCTGCAGCGCCAGCCGCATGAAGTCGATATCAGCTGGCGTCATGGTCGGCTCCGCATCAGATCAACTTACGCTCACGCAGTAAGCCAACCACTTTTTCAACACAGCCATTGAGATCCAATTCGGCCGTATTAAGCACCAGATCAGCGTCGTCTGGCGTCTCGTACGGGAAGGACACACCCGGAATGGTGCCCTCGACATTAGCGGCATAGATACCGGATGGATCACGCGTCTGGCACACCTCCATCGGGGTATCCAGATACACCAGCAGGCAGCGCTCACCGAGGAGATAGCGTGCAGTCGCACGGCTTTCTTCGGTAGGCGCGACGAAGGCGCCAATGGCGATCAGACCAGCATCGTTCATCTGCCGCGCAATGCGCGCACCCTTGTGCAGGTTCTCGGCGCGACCCGCCGCGTCCATCGACAAGCCCTTGCTCAGGTCCTGACGCATTTCCTTGCCGTCCAGCACGTAGCAGGCGCGGCCGGCATCAAAGAGTTTACGTTCCAGGGCGTAGGCGATAGAGCTTTTGCCCGAGCCGGAAAGACCCGTGAAGAGTACGGTGACCGGGTCCTGACCAAAGCGATCGGCGCGCTCCTGCGCCGTCACGTGGGCCAGACGACCATGTTGGCTGCCACCGACGTGCTCACCCTTGGCACCCTTGGCGACAATCATACCGGCGCCGACAGTGCCATTGGTCATCCGGTCGATGACGATAAAGGCACCGGAGGTGTGGTTAGTCTGATAGTCGTCATAGGCGATCGGCCGCTCCAGCGACAGCTCGACTCGGCCGATCTCGTTCAAGCCCAACTGGGCTGCGCCCTGCTCTTCCAGCGTATTGACGTCGATTCGGTGCTGAATACGGGTGAAGGAGCCGGGGCTGTTGCTGGTGGCACGCTTGATATCGTACTTGCGACCCGGCTGCATGGGCTGCTCGGCCATCCACACCAGGGTGGCATCAAACTGGTCGCCAATCAGCGGCAGATTATCCGCGTGGCACAGCATGTCACCACGGGAGATATCGATCTCGTCTTCCAGCGTCAGCGTCACGGCCTGACCGGGGCCCGCCACTTCCAGTTCACCGTCAAAAGTAACGATGGATTTGACCTGACTACGCTTGCCCGATGGCAGCACAACCAGCTCATCGCCCTTATGCACCACACCAGAGGCAATGGTACCGGCAAAGCCGCGGAAGTTGAGGTTGGGGCGGGTAACCAGCTGCACCGGAAAGCGCAGGTCAGTCAGATTGCGGTCTGCTGCAATCTCGACGGTTTCCAGAATTTCCATCAAGGTCTGGCCGGTGTACCAAGGGCTGCGTTCGCTGCGATTGACCACGTTGTCACCCTTGAGGGCCGACATGGGCACGAAGTGCACGCTGTTACCGTCGAGCAGTTCCAGACCGGCGGCAAATTCACGGTAGTCGTTGCAAATGCCCTCAAACACGCCCTGATCAAAGTCCTTCAGGTCCATCTTGTTGACTGCAACCACAATGTGCTTGATGCCCAGCAGCGACGCAATAAAGCTGTGGCGCTTGGTTTGCGTCTGCACACCGTAGCGCGCGTCGATCAGGATAATCGCCAGGTCGCAGGTTGAAGCACCGGTCGCCATGTTGCGCGTGTACTGCTCATGGCCGGGGGTGTCGGCAATAATGAACTTGCGCTTGGCAGTAGAGAAGTAGCGATACGCCACATCAATGGTGATGCCCTGCTCACGCTCAGCCTGCAGACCATCCACCAGCAACGCCAGATCCACTTCTTCGCCGGTAGTACCGGACTTCTTGGAATCACGGGTGATGGCTTCCATGTGATCTTCATAGATCATCTTGGAGTCGTGCAGCAGACGACCAATCAGCGTGCTTTTGCCGTCATCGACATTGCCGCAGGTAAGAAAGCGCAGCAGCTCTTTACGTTCGTGCTGGGACAGGTAGGCCAGGATGTCTTGGCTGATTAGATCGGATTGATGACTCATGTCTCAAAGCTCCAAGCTGCAAGCGACAAGCAACAAGCTGTCCGTGCAGTTATTCAGTAATTCGGTTTATCAAGCCTGTCAGCATGCGCGACAGCTCGCGAGTTTCTTCGATCCAGAGCGCGGCACATGCCGCGTCCATGTATTCAATTTCTTGGCCTACCATCAACTGGGTGCGCACTTCTGCACAGGATCCCTTAGCCACATTGAGAAAGTAGCGTTTCTCAGCGTTGCCAGCGCGCTCCATACCCTCTGCAATATTGCTGGGTACTGACAACGCAGACCTGGTCAATTGATTACGAAAACCGTAATCGGGACAATCAGCCAGCGCGCGGTACATAGCTACCGACAAGTCCTTGCCACGCCGCCAGACTTCCAGCTTCTCAAAATCCATCAGCAACCTCCGTGTTGCTCTGACCAGACTCCGTGGGGCTAAATCGTGCGCTTGCAGCTTGGTACTTGCCGCTTGCCGCTCCTTCTAGCCGTCGGCTAGAAGTAGCCTTGCCGCTTCTTCTCTTCCATCGAACCGGCCTGGTCGTGGTCGATCATGCGACCTTGGCGCTCGGAGGTGCGTGTCAGCAGCATTTCCTGGATGATCTCTGGCAGGCTGGCGGCGGTTGATTCAACGGCGCCGGTCAGCGGGTAGCAGCCGAGGGTACGGAAACGTACCTGTTTCATCATTGGGGTTTCGCCCGGCTCCAGCGGCATGCGCTCATCATCGACCATGATCAGCGAACCGTTGCGCTCTACTACGGGGCGCTCGCCCGCGAAATACAGCGGTACGATCGGGATGCTATCAAGATAGATGTATTGCCAGATATCCAGCTCGGTCCAGTTGGAAAGCGGGAACACGCGAATGCTTTCGCCCTTGTGGACCTTGCCGTTATATACGTTCCACAGCTCAGGACGCTGGTTTTTTGGGTCCCAGCGGTGATGCTTGTCGCGGAAGGAGTAAACGCGTTCTTTGGCGCGTGACTTCTCTTCGTCGCGGCGCGCGCCGCCAAAGGCAGCATCAAAACCGTATTTGTCGAGCGCCTGCTTGAGGCCTTGGGTCTTCATTACATCGGTGTGCACGGCGCTGCCGTGGGTGAAGGGGTTGATGCCCTGCTCCACGCCTTCGGGGTTCATGTGCACCAGCAGATCAAGATCCATTTCCTTGACCATCTTTTCGCGGAATTCATACATGGCCTGGAATTTCCAGCCAGTATCCACGTGCAGCACGGGGAATGGCAGGCGGCCAGGATAAAAGGCCTTGCGCGCCAGGTGCAGCATCACGGCAGAGTCTTTACCGATCGAATAAAGCATGACCGGGTTATCGAATTCGGCAGCCACTTCACGAATGATATGGATGCTTTCCGCTTCCAATTGCTTCAGATGGGTCAATTTTTCCAGCATGGTGTACTCGCATTGAACGGGGAAACAAGGTCCCGGGTACCAATTTGGTCAGCATTGTAACAAAGACCCGTGATTCTAATAAGCGCCCGATCAATACCTATAAGTTATAAAGATATAGCCCTTCGCACGGTCGGCAGGTCACGCCAAGAGGGCCCCAGGCTCTTAGCTTTAAACCGGATTATCCATATCAATAAATTGGTGCTGCACACCAAAAACCTGAGCCAGATGCTCGCCCAACGCTTGCACACCATAGCGCTCAGTGGCGTGGTGGCCTGCCGCGTAAAAGTGGATGCCGTTTTCACGTGCGGCATGCACGGTCGGTTCGGATATTTCGCCGGTAACAAAGGCATCAACCCCCAGCGCTATGGCCTTGTCGATATAACCCTGCGCTGCGCCGGTGCACCAGGCTATACGTTTGACCGGTCGCTGGTGGCCGGCAATAAACAGCGGTTCGCGATCCAACGCCCGGGCCAGCGATTGCGCCAACTGCTCGCCCGTCTGCGCTGCGGGCAACTCACCCACCAAGCCAACCGAGCGTGGGTTGCCCACTTCCAGTGGTCCGCTGATCTGCCAGCCCATCAAACGAGCCAGCTGTACGTTGTTGCCTACTTCGGCGTGCACATCCAGGGGCAAGTGATAGGCAAGCAAATTCAGGTCGTTTTGCAACAGTGCTTTCAAGCGACGCTGCTTGATACCCACTATGGCCGCTGACTCGCCTTTCCAGAAATAGCCATGATGCACCAGCAGCATATCGCCACCTGCCTGCACAGCCGCATCCACCATGTCCTGACTGGCCGTGACACCGGTGATAATGCGTTGCACCTGGTCAGTGCCTTCAACCTGCAATCCGTTTGGGCAATAGTCCTGAAAGGCATCCGCCGCCAAGAATGTATTGCAATAATCCACCAGCGTAGTGCGATCAACCATGCCGTTCTCCTGAATGCTAAACCAACCGCCATTTTCCGGGGTCGGGGCCGTATATACAACAATCGCTACTCAGCGCCTGCATAATCTGCGGTTACGCCTTATAATGCGGGCCATCGTCAGCAAGGAGTGCCTACGATTGCCTTGCTGTACGCATGACAAAATACATCCAGGCAGCATGAATCGAGCGTAGCCCCGGAACCTGGTGCCTGTAGCGCTCAACACACTTCAGAGTAGGGTTTAATGAAGAGTTTATTGCGCAGTATGGCCTGGCCGGTTGTGTGCGGTGTTTTACTGGCCTTGGTTATCATGCAGCAGTTCCCCGAATGGTTGGGGCTGCCAGCTCACGACATAGTGTTACGCGAAGTGTCGGAGACACGCTCGAATATGGGCCTGGTGTCTTACGCCTCGGGCGTAGAACGTGCCGCACCAGCCGTCGTCAACATTTACACCAGCAAGCAGATCGCCTCCAGTTCGCCGACAAATTTCGACAACCCCAGCGTTCGGGATTATGCGGACTCGCTGCCCAACCCGGAGCGTCGCCAGTCCAGCCTCGGTTCGGCGGTTATTCTCAATTCCGAAGGTTACCTGCTGACCAACAACCACGTGATTGCCGGTTCTGATGAGATCCTGGTTGCACTGCAGGATGGCCGCGAAGCGCTCGCTTCACTGATCGGCACCGACCCTGAGACCGATCTGGCGGTACTCAAAATAGATTTGCCCGACCTGCCCGCCGTTACTATCGATTCACGTGATCAGCAGCGCATCGGTGATGTGGTTATGGCCATCGGCAACCCCTTTGGCCTTGGCCAGACCGTCACTATGGGCATTATTAGTGCGACCGGGCGCAACCAGTTGGGGCTCAATACCTATGAAGATTTCATTCAGACCGATGCCGCCATTAACCAGGGCAACTCCGGTGGTGCGCTGGTTGACGCACAAGGCAACCTGATCGGCATCAACACCGCTATCTTCTCGCAGGCGGGCTCGGCGCAGGGCATCGGTTTTGCGATTCCAGCCAAGCTCGCGGTAGAGGTGATGCAGGCCATTATTCAGCACGGCCGAGTGATACGCGGCTGGCTGGGCGTAGAGGTACAACCACTGACGCCCGAGTTGGCCGAGTCATTTGGTCTGGATATCAGCCAGGGCATTGTCGTCGCGAGCCTATACCGCAACGGCCCGGCATGGAATGCCGGCCTGCTGCCTGGCGACGTAATCCTGAAAATCGATGACCAGGCTGCGACCAGCGGACGCCAGGCAATGAACCAGGTAGCACGTGCAAAGCCCAGTGACCGCATCAAATTAAGTGTGCTGCGCAACGGCGAACAGATGAGCTTCAGCGCAGAAGTGGGTGTACGCCCCAGCTTCCGCGCGGCCAATTGATCGCCTCTTCAGCTAAAGGCTAGAGCAGGTTTTTCAGGGCACTGAGCAGTGCCTTGTTCTGTGCTTCATTGCCGATGGTGATGCGCAAAAACTGATCGATACGCGGCAGTTTAAAATGTCGCACTATCACTTTCTGCTCGCGCAAGCCCTGAGCCAGTTCTGCGGCGTCGCGTTGCCCATGGCGAGCAAAAACAAAGTTAGCCTGCGACGGCAGCACTTCAAACCCCAGCTCAAGCAACGCAGCACTGAGCTTCTCGCGACTATTGATCACCGCGTTGCGGGTCTGCGCAAACCAATCCCGGTCCTGAAACGCGGCCACGGCACCAACAATCGCCAGACGATCCAGCGGATAGGAATTGAAGCTATTTTTTATCCGCTCCAGCGCTTCAATCAAATCCGGATGACCTACCGCAAAACCAACCCGCAGCCCGGCCAATGAGCGTGATTTGGACAGCGTCTGAGTGACCAGCAGGTTCGGGTAACGATCAACCAGCGCAATGGCTGTCTCGCCGCCGAAGTCGACATAGGCCTCATCGACCACCACCACAGAATCGGGACTACCCTGCACTATCGCCTCGACCTCGGCCAGCGATAGCCCTACGCCCGTTGGCGCATTGGGGTTAGGGAAGATAATGCCGCCATTGGCCTGCTGGTAGTGCGTGGGTACCAGACGGAAGTTATCATCCAGCGGCTGCGGCGCCGACTCAATGCCGTACAAGCCGCAATAGACCGGATAAAAGCTGTAGGTAATATCCGGATAGAGCACCGGCTTGCCATGCTGAAACAAGCCATGAAAAATGTGCGCCAGCACTTCATCCGAGCCGTTACCCACAAACACCTGAGCACTGGTGACACCGTAATAGTCGGCAATTTCAGCTTTCAGCGCATCTGCATTGGGCGCGGGATAGAGACGCAAGCTGTCATTCAACTCAGCCTGAATGGCCTCGGCCACGCGGGGCGAAGGACCATAGGGGTTTTCGTTGGTATTGAGCTTGATCAGGTTTTCGACTTTCGGCTGCTCACCCGGAACATAAGGCACCAGCTGCTTGACGAAGGGGCTCCAGAAACGACTCACAGGGCAATCCTCGATGAAGCCGCAAGCGGCAAGCCTCAAGCGGCAAGCTCAGTCCAGCCCTGCTTGTCACTTAAAGCTTGTAGCTTGCCGCTAAGGTTTAATTCGGTATTCCGCACTACGTGCGTGGGCTGTCAGGCTTTCGCCGCGGGCCAGCACTGAGGCGGTTTTGCCTAGTTCAGAGGCGCCATCGGGTGAGCAGAAAATCACCGAGGAGCGTTTCTGAAAGTCATAGACGCCCAGGGGCGACGAAAAGCGTGCAGTGCCAGACGTAGGCAACACGTGATTCGGACCGGCGCAGTAGTCTCCCAGCGCTTCTGGGGTGTGGCGCCCCATAAAGATAGCACCAGCGTGACGAATCAACGGCAGCAGCGCGTCAGGATCTTCTACCGACAACTCCAGGTGCTCAGGGGCAATTCGATTCGCCAGTTCGCACGCTTGCTCAAGGTTATCTACCTTGATCAGCGCTGCGCGATTCTCCAGCGATACACGCACGATGGCCTCGCGCTCCAACTCACTGATCAGCCGATTCAAGCTGGCCTCTACCGCATCCAGAAAGGTCGCATCCGGCGACAACAGAATGGATTGCGCATCTTCGTCATGCTCAGCCTGCGAGAACAGGTCCATGGCGATCCAGTCAGGATCGGTCTGGCCGTCACACACCACCAGAATTTCGGATGGACCGGCAATCATATCGATACCGACCTGGCCAAATACCGCGCGTTTGGCGGTGGCTACGTAGATGTTGCCAGGGCCAACAATCTTGTCGACCCGCGGCACACTTTCAGTACCGTAGGCCAGGGCCGCAACCGCTTGCGCGCCGCCGATGGTAAAGACCCGGTCGACACCGGCAAGGCACGCAGCCGCCAATACCAGTTCGTTGATTTCTCCGCGCGGGGTCGGAACCACCATGACCACTTCCGGCACGCCTGCCACCTTGGCAGGAATGGCATTCATCAAAACAGATGAAGGATAGGAAGCCTTGCCACCCGGCACATAAAGACCAGCCCGGTCCAGCGGAGTAATTTGTTGACCGAGCACAGTGCCATCCGCCTCGGTGTAGCGCCAGGACTCCTGACGCTGATGCTCGTGATAACGCTTCACTCGCTCGGCCGCCACTTCCAGCGCTTCGCGCTGCTCGCCGGTGATGCGCTCCAGAGCCAACTCAAGGCGAGCACGATCCAGGATCAGATCGGCCATGGCATCAACCTGCAAACCATCGAAGCGAGCCGTGTACTCCACCAGCGCAGCATCACCGCGCTCACGCACGGCGGCGATGATTTCTTCAACGCGGTTATTGACCGCCTTATCGGAAACCCCTTCCCAGGCCAGCAACACGTCCAGATGCTGGGCAAAATCGCTCTGATTGGCGTTCAGACGGGCGATTTTCAGCGGCGTGCTCATAGCAGGTACCTTTAACAGTGGGATGGTAAACCAGGTTAAAACTAGCTTGTGCGGCGCTCTACCGCAGCTGCCAGCAGATCAATCAGCGCCTTGATGCGCGCATGCTTCATCTTCATCGAAGCTTTATTGACGATCAAGCGTGAACTGATGTCAGCAATCATTTCCTGCGGCTCCAGGCCATTAGCGCGCAGGGTATTGCCGGTATCGACCACGTCGATGATCTTGTCGGCCAGGCCAACCAGTGGCGCCAGCTCCATAGAGCCGTACAGCTTGATCACATCAACCTGGCGGCCTTGTTCGGCGTAATAACGGCGGGCCACATTAACAAACTTGGTGGCCACCTTCAGTCGACCCGTCGGCTCTGGAGTATTCACCGGGCCCGCGGTCATCAGTTTGCAGATCGCAATCTTCAGATCCAGTGGCTCGTACAGCCCTTGGCTGCCGTACTCCATGAGCACGTCCTTGCCCGCTACGCCGAGATCCGCTGCACCCAGTTCAACATAGGTGGGCACATCGGTGGCACGCACGATCAGCAGTCGCACATCCGGATCCGAGGTAGAGAAAATCAGCTTACGACTCTTCTCCAGATCTTCGATCGGCTCGATACCCGCCTCTTTCAGTAGCGGCAGGGTATCGTCAAGGATGCGTCCCTTGGATAACGCAATGGTAAGACTCTCGCTCATGAAAACTCTCGTGATGCGGAAACGCGGCGGATAACGCCGCCCAGCGCTTGCAGTTTTTCTTCAATGCACTCGTAGCCGCGATCAATGTGATAGATGCGGTCTACCATGGTGTCGCCTTCGGCAACCAGGCCAGCAATAACCAGGCTCGCAGAAGCGCGCAGGTCAGTCGCCATGACGGGAGCACCTTTGAGCTGCTCAACGCCGGTTACGATAGCGGTGTTACCTTCAACCAGAATATGAGCACCCATGCGGTTCATTTCCTGAACATGCATAAAGCGGTTTTCAAATACGGTTTCAATCACCGTACCCGTGCCTTCGGCGATGGTGTTCATGGCCACAAACTGTGCCTGCATATCGGTCGGGAAAGCAGGGTAAGGCGCAGTACGCAAATTGATAGCGCGCGGACGGTTGCCCTTCATGTCCAGACTGATCCAGTCTTTGCCGGTATCAATATAGGCACCGGCTTCTTCCAGCTTGAGCAATACAGACTCAAGAATGGAGGCATCAGTGTCCTTCAGCTTGACGCGACCACGGGTCGTCGCCGCAGCGACCAGATAGGTGCCGGTTTCAATACGATCAGGCATGACCGAATAGCGAGCACCATGCAGACGCTCAACACCATGAATGGTGATGGTGTCAGTACCGTGGCCGGTAATCTGCGCACCCATGGCAATCAGGCACTCAGCCAGATCGACCACTTCGGGCTCGCGCGCCGCGTTCTCCAGAACGGTTTTACCTTTGGCCAGAGTCGCGGCCATAAGGATATTTTCGGTACCGGTAACCGACACGGTATCAAAGAAGAAGTGAGCACCACGCAAGCCGCCTTCTGGCGCCTGCGCCTTGATATAACCGGCTTCTACGGTAATGGTCGCCCCCATGGCTTCAAGGCCACGAATATGCAGGTCAACCGGGCGAGAGCCAATGGCACAGCCGCCGGGCAAGGCAACTTCGGCCTTACCAAAATGCGCCACCATTGGCCCCAACACCAGGATGGAAGCACGCATGGTTTTCACCAACTCGTATGGCGCAACCAGGGTGCTGATGCTAGTGGGGTTAACCTCCACATTCAGCTTTTCATCCACGATCGGCTGGATGCCCATGCGGCCGAACAACTCAATCATGGTGGTAATATCGTGCAGGTGTGGCAGGTTGCAAATGGTAACTGCCTCATCCGCCAGCAGCGTAGCAGCCAGGATTGGCAGGGCGGAGTTCTTGGCTCCGGAAATACGAATTTCCCCATCCAGGCGGTTGCCGCCGGTGATGATCAGCTTGTCCATATGGAATCTCTTTCTCCAGACCTCAGGCGCGGTTTGCCCAGGCCTCTTGGGTATAAAACTTCATGGTTACCGCATGGATACGTCCATCGGCAATATAGTCATTCAACAAGGCATATATCTGCTGCTGCCGCTTGACCGGCGACTGCGCTGCCAGCGCATCACTGATCACATTGAGCTGAAAGTTGCAGCCCTCGCCTTCAACCGACACCTCGGTTGCAGGCAGGCTGGATTCAATCAGTTGCTTGACTTCGCTAGATTGCATTGTCTGTTTCTCCATCAAAATGGCCTGCGCCAGGCAGGCCATGAAAGGCATCGGGTAACCGGATACAGCTTCAGGCCGCAGAGGCCTGCTGCAACCAGACATCGAGCCCGCATACCTCAGCCATGCTCTGCAGACCTGCAGGAACGCCGCGAAGACGCAGACGACGCTCAGACTGCTCTGCTTGTTCAGCCACGCGTAAAAGCAGGGAAAGACCCACGCTATTCACCCGCTCCAGCCCCGAAAGGTCGAGAATAATATCACCTCCGGTGCTCGCAATCGGCTCACGCAGCTGCTCGTTCAAGCCGATGACGCTGTCGAAGTCCAACACACCACTGAGCAACAGCACGCCATCTTCACCCAACACTACATTGGCGACAGCTGGTTGCGTGCTCACTGGCTGGTTTCCTCTTTTACCGTTTCACGTGACTTGGCGACAACACTGCCCCAGTTGTCGATAACGGCGTCGAGATCATTACGATTCGCCTTCATCGCCTGGGCAAACTGGTCACGGAACAATAGACCGATGTTAATACCTTCAACGATTACGTTGCGGACTTTCCACTGACCGTCGATCTGGGTCATGGTGTAAGTCGCGGTATAGAGCTGGCCATCATTCGCCTTAACCTGCATATCTACACTGGCACGATCCGGCCTTGGCTCGCGGCTGTTTGGCGGCAACACGGTAATTTCGCCGCTTTTAAATTCCAGCAACGCATTGCCGTAAAACTGCACCATGCTGCGCTTGAATGTCTCAATAAAGCGCTGCATCTGCGCATCAGAGGCGCTGCGGCTGTAACGCACTGTCATCACACTGCTGGCGATACCCTCGAAGTCAACGACCGGATTGAGCACTTCATCCAGCCCCTGCACAAACGCATCAGGGTCATTACGATAGGTTTCACGGTTGGCATCCAGCACTTCCATAACCTTGCGCGACGTGTCATCCACTACCTGCTGCGGCGTGGCCGTTGCCTGCGCCAGCGCAGGCATACTGATGATTAGTGCCAGCACAAGCTGAATTGCTGCACGCATGGTGACTCTCCTATTAGCTACAACGGTCATTCGTCTTTACTCACGGTATTGAGCAGGAAGCGCCCGATCAGTTCCTCAAGTACCAAGGCTGACTGGGTGTCATATATCTCGGAACCATCAGCCAACACTTCGTCATCGCCACCGACGGAAATACCAACATACTTCTCACCCAGCAGACCTGCGGTCAGGATAGAAGCAGTGCTGTCTGCCGGCAGGGTGTTCACATCGCTATCGACAGCCATATCAACTCGGGCACTGTAGCGCGTCTTATCGAATTCGATGGCAGTGACCCGCCCAATAGTAACGCCCGACATGGTGACCTTGGCCTTGGCGGTAAGGCCCGCCACGTTATCAAAGTAGGCATGCACGCTATAGGTATTGACGGCACTGCCTGGAGCCAGGCCACTTATCCGGACCGCAAGCACAACCAAGGCCAGCAATCCCACCAGAATAAAAACACCGACGACCAATTCCAGATTACGGGTACGCATTCGCTATTTCCTTGGCTAATCAGAACATCAAAGCAGTAAGAATAAAGTCCAGCCCCAGCACCGACAGAGAGGCGTAAACCACGGTACGTGTGGTCGCGCGACTAATGCCTTCTGAGGTGGGTTCGCAGTCATAACCCTGGAATACAGCGATCCAGGTCACCACAAAGGCGAACACAACCGCCTTGACCACACCGTTAAGCACATCATCAAAAAATTCGACCGAATTTTGCATATTCGACCAGTAGGAACCTGAGTAGACGCCCAGCCAGTCAACCGCGACCAAAGCACC
This sequence comes from Pseudomonas neustonica, assembly GCF_003797945.1. Lineage (GTDB taxonomy): Bacteria > Pseudomonadota > Gammaproteobacteria > Pseudomonadales > Pseudomonadaceae > Halopseudomonas > Halopseudomonas neustonica. The sequence goes on along the minus strand of NZ_RKKU01000007.1, from coordinate 136,073 downwards.
ACCCCAAATGCCGACGACACAAAAAATCATCGACAACAGCGGCATCGAAATAAAACCAGCCCAAAGCCGCGGCGCAATAACGTACTTCAGCGGATCAACACCAATCATCTCCATACTGGAAAGCTGCTCGGTGGCCTTCATCAAGCCAATCTCGGCCGTTAACGCAGAGCCGGCACGACCGGCAAACAACAATGCGGTTACCACCGGCCCCAGCTCGCGCAGCAGAGTCAGCGCCACCATCTGGCCAACAGCCTGCTCTGATCCATAACCCACCAGGATGTTGTAGCCCTGCAGCGCCAACACCATCCCGATAAATAATCCGGAGACAATAATGATAGCCAATGAGAGCACACCAACGGCATAGAGCTGCTTGAGCAGCAACGTAAAGCTATTGCCAAAACGGGTACGCCCTAGAAGAGCATTGAATAAAAACACGCCTGATCGACCCAGCGCGGAAATCGTATCCAGACCGGCACGCCCAAGCAGAGCAATCCGTGACATAACACTCACTACTTCTGCTCCCTGTGCAGCAAGTCTGAAAGATAATCAGGTGCCTGATAGTGGAACGGCACCGGGCCATCAGGCTCACCCTGCATAAACTGCCTGATACGTGGCTTGTCTGAGTTCATCAGCTCTTCAGGCGTGCCATGCCCTAACACCTGGCCATCGCCAACCACATATAAATAGTCGGCGATGCTCGCGGTCTCGGCCAAATCATGCGATACAACAATGCTGGTCAAACCCATCGCATCGTTGAGCAGGCGAATCAAGCGCACCAGCACGCCCATAGAAATAGGGTCTTGGCCGACAAAGGGCTCGTCGTACATCATCAATTGCGGATCGAGTGCAATAGCACGGGCCAAAGCCACGCGGCGCTTCATACCACCAGACAGCTCATCCGGCATCAGCTCGCGCGCACCGCGCAAACCGACCGCCTGCAATTTGAGCAAAACCAGATCGCGAATCATGTCTTCAGACAGCTGGGTATGCACACGCAGCGGAAAGGCAACATTCTCAAAAACACTCAGATCGGTAAAAAGAGCACCACTCTGGAACAGCATGCCCATGTGCTGACGCGCAGCAAAAAGCTGCTCACGCCCCAGCTCTGGAATATTCTCACCATTGACGAGAATGGCGCCGCTGTCCGGCCGCAATTGCGCGCCGATCAACCGCAGAAGGGTCGTTTTACCGCAGCCGGACGGCCCCATGATGCCGGTCACTTTGCCGCGCGGTATACGAATATCCACACCATCGAATATCAACCGCGAACCGCGCCGGAAGGTAATCTGCTGCAAATCAACAATGTAATCCGAAGAATCGGTCATATCTGGATGTGCTCTTCCCGATCGCGCCCAGGCCTCGGGCAAGTTAAGCCGCGTAATATATCATTTACGTCAGTGCATCCCAAGGCGGGAAACACTCCGTAACCCATAATTAGGTACCCACCCTGCAACCAAAGCCTTGAAAACCTGCAGACGGGTGAGTTCATCCGCACAAACCGCTATACTTCCCCGCTCAGCGACAACAGATAAAGCACAATGCCTCATTTTGACTACATAGCCTCCGCCCGGCGCACCATCAGCATGGAGCGCGACGCCGTCGACACCCTGCTGCAGCGGCTCGACGCACACTTTATTAAAGCTTGCGACACTCTGCTCGCCTGCACTGGCCGCATCGTTGTGACCGGCATGGGCAAGTCTGGTCATATCGGCTGCAAACTGGCAGCCACTCTGGCCAGCACCGGCACGCCTGCTTTTTTTGTCCACCCAGGCGAAGCCAGCCATGGCGATATGGGCATGATCACACCGCAGGACGTGGTCATTGCACTGTCCAACTCCGGTAATACAGCCGAAGTCGTCACCCTGCTGCCACTCATCAAGCGCATGGGCGTCCCCCTGATCAGCATTACCGGCAACCCGGAATCCACGATGGCGCTGGCCGCCGTTGCCAACCTGGATACCGCCGTAGCGCAGGAAGCCTGCCCACTTAACCTCGCCCCCACGTCCAGCACCACCACGGCACTGGTGATGGGCGACGCACTGGCGATCGCACTGCTGGAGGCGCGCGGGTTCAGCGCAGAAGACTTCGCGTTTTCACATCCAGGCGGCAGCCTGGGTCGCCGCCTGCTGCTGCTGGCCGATGACATCATGCATAGTGGTGACAGCATGCCTTTGGTCACGCCTAGCACCTCGCTGCGTGACGCACTACTTGAGATGACGCGCAAAGGTCTTGGCCTGACCGGCATTATCGACGAGCAACAACACCTGGTGGGCATCTTTACTGATGGCGATTTGCGTCGCACACTGGATCACAGCGTCGACTTCCATACTATGACGATTGCCGACGTCATGACCGCAAACGGTAAAACTGCGCGTAGTGGTATGCTCGCGGCCGAAGTGCTCAAAATCATGGAAGATGCGAAAATAAACGGCCTTTTTGTCGTGGATGACAACGGCAAACCCGTTGGTGCCCTCAACATGCATGACTTGCTGCGCGCAGGAGTGGTATGAACCAAACCCCAAAACAGCTAAACGAGCGAGCACGGTCCATTCGCCTGGCAATATTTGATGTTGACGGCGTACTGACTGACGGTCGCCTTTACTTCATGCCAGACGGTACCGAGTTCAAGTCATTCAATACCCTGGACGGGCACGGCATAAAGATGCTCATTGCGTCCGGGGTTGAAGCAGCGATCATCAGCGGGCGCAAGTCGCCACTGGTTGAGCGGCGCGCAGCGGCACTGGGTATAAAGCATCTAATCCAGGGCCGCGAAGACAAGCTCACCGCGCTCAGCGAGCTGCGCGAAATCGTACCCGTAGAAATGCACGAGATTGCCTTTTTGGGCGACGACCTGCCCGACCTGCCAGTGATTCGCCAGGTCGGCTTGGGCATGGCGGTTGCCAGCGCTGACGGCTTTGTTCGCAAGCATGCGCATGGCATCACAACGGCCACTGGCGGTGCGGGTGCTGCACGCGAATTCTGCGAACTTATCATGCAGGCACAAGGCACACTGGAAGATGCCCAGGCGGCCTACCTGTGAAACTGAACGTGCCACGTTACCTGCTGACCGGGCTACTGGTCGCAATCGGGGTGATACTTGCCCTGAGCATGGGGTACTGGAATATCCGCCCAGCCAGCTTTACGCCAGCCACGGACAGCAGCTCGACCCGACCAGACTTCTATATCGATAACGCGCGCATTCAGGCTCTGAGCAAAGAAGGCAAAACGGCCTACGAACTGACCAGCACGCACGCAGTACATCAGGTAGAAGATGGCAGCACGCATTTAGAGCAACCCAAGCTGGTATTCTATCGTGGCGAAGACCCCAAGCCCTGGCTGCTTGAAGCAGACGAAGGCCTGGTCACAGAAAACGGCGACCGCGTTGACCTGAAAGCTAACGTACTATTGCAACAACAACTGACCAATCAGCCAACCAGACGCCTGAGCACCTCCGCCCTGACCCTGTTTCCAGCACGCGATTATGCCGAAACCGATCAGGACGTTAAAATCGAAGCAGCCCGCAGCGTAACAACCGCCACGGGCATGCAGTTATTTCTCAATGACGGCCGCTTGAAGCTGCTGTCCACTGTACGAGGCCAACATGAGGTGCGCTAAATCCCTCTTCGTCATGACGCTGATGCTCTATCCAGCAGCTTCAGCAATCGCGTTGCCCAGCGACAGTAGCCAGCCTATACGCATCCAGGCCAATGCTGCGACCCTGGACGACAAGCGTAATACGGCGGTTTATACCGGCAACGTCATCATTACTCAGGGCAGCATGCGCCTGGCTGGCAGCCGGGTGACCCTGACCACTGACGCTAGTGGTCAACTGAACAAAATGGTCACGCAGGGCGGTCCTGCCACCTACCAGCAGACACCCGAAGCCAACAAGCCACCGGTCAAGGCACGCGCCCAAACGATCGAGTACTACGCCGCAGATGAACGCGTCGTGCTGATCGACAACGCCTTCCTGGAGCAGTCCGGCAATACCTTCCAGGGTGACTATGTCAGCTACGACATACCGGCACAGGTTGTCGATGCAGGGCGCAGCGGCAGCACTGGCAGCGGCGCCAGCAGCAACGGCAGTGGCCGCATTGAAATTACCATTCAGCCGCGTAGTCGCGGCAATGGTGCCACTGGCGGTGAAAGCGAGCCCACTGCGCCATGAGTACATTAACAGCCAGTCACTTGGCCAAGACTTACAAAGCACGTAACGTTGTCAAAGACGTCTCCGTCTCGATCAGTAGCGGAGAAGTCGTTGGCCTGCTGGGGCCCAACGGGGCTGGCAAAACAACCTGCTTCTACATGATTGTAGGCCTGGTCAAATCAGATCAGGGCGAAGTGCGAATCGACGATAAAGCCATCACCGCGCTGCCCATGCACGGTCGCGCGCGCGAAGGTATTGGCTACTTGCCACAGGAGGCCTCGATTTTCCGCAAGCTGACGGTGGCAGATAACATCATGGCCATTCTGGAGACCCGCAAAGATCTGAAAGCCGAGGGTCGCAAGGAAAAACTAGAGTCGCTGCTGCGTGAGTTTCATATTCAACACCTGCGCGACAACCTGGGCATGAGCCTGTCCGGAGGCGAAAGGCGGCGCGCCGAGATCGCCCGCGCACTCGCCACAGATCCCAGCTTCATACTCCTGGACGAGCCCTTCGCGGGCGTGGACCCCATTTCGGTCAACGACATAAAGCAGATCATCCAGCACCTCAAAGACAAGGGCATCGGCGTACTTATCACCGATCACAATGTACGCGAAACCCTGGATATCTGTGACAAGGCTTATATCGTTAGCGAAGGCACCATCATTGCCGAAGGCGACGCGGATGCCGTCATGGCAGACCAGAAGGTACGTGAAGTCTATCTGGGGCACGCGTTTCGGCTATAAAACGATAAAAGTTTCAGGCATGCTACAGGATGATATGAGCCAGAGCGGCCTCGATAACAGTTTGACCAAGCGCATAAGGTAGTTCGCCAAAAAATGAAACCCTCGCTCGTCCTCAAGATGGGACAGCAGCTGACGATGACGCCGCAGCTGCAGCAAGCCATCCGACTGCTACAGCTATCCAGCCTCGACCTCCAGCAGGAGGTGCAGGAAGCACTGGAGGCCAACCCCATGCTGGAGATGGCCGACGAAGGCGACGACGACTACAGCGCCGCCGGCTCTGCGGGCAGCGATGGCGACAGCGACGGCGACCCATCTGCCGTCACCCTACCCGAACCCGTATCCATGGATGCCATAGACCAGCATAGCCAGCCAGAGCAGGACGGCAACTGGAATGAGCAAATCCCCAATGAGTTACCAGTGGATACCCAGTGGGAGGATGTCTACCAGACATCAGCCAGCTCGCTACCCAGCCAAAATGAAGAAGACTGGGACTACACCTCGCGCACTGGCACAGGTGAAACCCTGCAAAGCCATCTGGAGTGGCAGCTCAACCTGATCCCGATGTCGGAAACCGACTACGAGATTGCGGCCGCGCTGATCGACGGCATCAATGCCGATGGCTACCTGGAAGAATCCCTCGACGACATACTCGCCTCACTGCCTCCCGAGATGGAAGTAGAGATGGATGAGGTCGAAATGGTACTGCACCGCATCCAGCAGTTTGAGCCCGTTGGTATTGGCGCACGGGATTTGCGCGAGTGCCTGCTGCTACAAATTCGCCAACTTCCGGCTGACACGCCGCTGCTGGAACAGGCCACCCGCGTGGTACGCGATCATCTTGAACTGCTCGGCAGCCGTGATTTCAGCCAGCTGATGCGGCGCAGCAAGCTTAAAGAAGATCAGCTACGCGATGCCATCGCGCTAATCCAGACGCTCAACCCTCGCCCCGGCGGCGAAATTGCCTCAGGCGAGCCCGAATACGTTATTCCCGACGTCATAGTGCGCAAGGATAATAACCGCTGGCTGGTCGAGCTGAATCAGGAATCAGTGCCCAAGGTCAGGGTCAATGGTCAGTACGCCTCTATGGTGCGTCGCGCCGACTCCAGTGAAGACAACACTTACCTGCGCAACAACTTGCAGGAGGCGCGCTGGTTCATCAAAAGCCTGCAAAGCCGCAACGAAACCCTGATGAAGGTAGCCACGCAGATCGTCGAGCACCAGCGCGGCTTTCTTGAGCAGGGCGAAGAGGCCATGAAGCCCTTGGTGCTGCACGATATCGCCGAAGCGGTCGGTATGCACGAATCGACTATCTCACGAGTTACCACGCAGAAGTTCATGCATACCCCGCGTGGCATCTTCGAGCTCAAGTACTTTTTCTCCAGCCATGTGGGCACCAGCGAGGGCGGCGAATTCTCCTCTACCGCCATTCGCGCACTGATCAAAAAACTGGTTGCAGCAGAAAACCCAAAGAAACCATTGAGCGATAGCAAGATCGCTGGTTTACTGGAAGAACAAGGGATCGAAGTGGCCCGCCGGACAATTGCTAAATATCGCGAATCGCTCAACATAGCCCCATCGAGCGAACGCAAGAGACTGGTTTAAGCAGTCAAGGAATATGCAGTGGCACCACCGGGTGACATTAGGTCACCCAGCAACATCAAGCCAATCAGGAGAAGCCGTATGCAGCTGAACATTAGCGGTCATCAACTCGATATCACTGACGCACTGCGCGATCACGTCACTGAAAAAATGTCCCGCCTGGAGCGGCACTTTGACAAGATTACCAACGTACAGGTAACCCTTGAGGTCGAAAAACTCCGTCAGAAAGCTGAAGCCACCCTGCACGTAGCAGGCGGCGAAGTTGTCGCCCTGGCTGAAAGCACTGACATGTACGTGGCGATTGATCAGCTAACCGACAAACTCGACAGGCAACTGATCAAGCATAAAGAAAAATACATCGATCGCCTGCAAGGCGCCAATGACCGTTAACGCGAACCTAACCGCATAACCATGCAAATAGATCATATCTTGACCCCTGACCGCACCTTTTCGGGCGTTCAGGGGGGATCCAAGAAACGTGTGCTGGAGCTAATTGGCAAACTGGTTGCCCAGCACACAAACCTTGATCCAGACGCTATTTATGAAAGCCTGATAGCCCGCGAAAAGCTTGGCTCCACTGGCTTTGGTAATGGCATAGCCATCCCTCACTGCCGCCTGGGCGATTGCCATAAAGCGATCGGCGCCCTGCTGCAGCTGGACGGTAAAATCGATTTCGATGCGCTGGACGGCCAGCCTGTGGACCTTATCTTTGTCCTTTTGGTGCCACAGGAAGCGACCGACCAGCATCTACAGATTCTGAAAATGCTGGCGAGCAAACTGGATCAGGCAGACTTGCGAGAAGCGCTGCGTAAAGCGCCCGATGCACAAAGCCTGTACGACATTATGACCGCCGGAGATGGGAGCTGAAGCCAATGCGACTGGTCGTCGTGAGTGGCCGTTCGGGGTCAGGCAAAAGTACCGCACTGCACCTGCTGGAAGACAACGGTTTCTACTGCATTGACAACCTGCCTGCGGGGTTACTGCCGGAACTGGCCAAACAGGCCAGCGAAGCAGACCTGAATCTACCGGCGATTGCCATCAGCATCGACGCTCGCAACCTGGCCAGCGACCTGCAACGCTTCCCCGAGTTGCTCAAGCAGGTACGCGATGCTGGCGTACAATGTGACGTGCTCTTCCTTGCCGCAGGCGATGACGTACTGATCAAGCGTTTTTCAGAAACCCGTCGCAAGCATCCGCTTACTGATAGCCAGCGCTCGCTAGCCGAGGCTATTGCTCAAGAACTGCGCATACTGGAGCCGATCATTGATCTGGCGACCCTCAAGATCGATACCAGCCACTTAAATCTTTATCAGCTGCGCGACCAGATAAAACAACGTTTACTCGGCAGCCAAGGCAGCACTCCCTCGGTACTCATTCAATCATTTGGCTTCAAACGCGGTGTACCCGCCGACGCTGATCTGATTTTCGACGTCCGCTGCCTGCCCAACCCCTATTGGCGTCCGGAGTTGCGCTCTTACTCCGGATTGGACGAGCCGGTACGCGAGTATCTGAGCAGCCAGCCGGACGTAGAAGAGATGTATCAGGATATCCGCCAGTTTCTCAATAAATGGCTGCCGCGTTATGCCGCCGGTGAACGCAGCTATATGACCATCGCCATCGGCTGCACTGGTGGACACCACCGATCAGTCTATCTCGCCGAACGACTGGTCAATGAGCTTCGCGCCAATACGCCCAATTTACTGATTCGCCATCGCGACCTTCATTGAAATGCCAACTACCCGCGTAAAAATCATCAACAAACTGGGCTTGCACGCCCGCGCAGCAGCCAAGTTCGTTGGCGTTGCCAATCGCTATGGCTGCGTTGTACAGGTTGGCGAGAATGAGACACTGCAGGTTGATGGCAAAAGCATCATGCAGGTCATGATGCTGGCGGCGAGCAAAGACAGTGAAATCTGTATTAGTTGCGAGGGTGATCAGGCCGACGAGGCGCTGAACGAGCTAGTCGCCCTGATTAACGACTATTTTGGTGAAGGGGAGTAGCTGCTGGAAGCTGGAAGCGCCAAGCTTCAAGCTCTAAGCCGCAAGACTGACGTTTTCAGCTGGCTTTAAGCTTGTAACTTGTAGCTTGAGGCTTGCAGCCAATAGCCGCCTGGCGGCGGCCGTTAAGCGCCCCCTACCGTCATACCATCAACCAACCAGCTCCCCGTCAGGTAATTACCGCGTCGCTCCAGATCACTGCCGACGCAGCGTAGATTGGCATACATATCTTTCAGGTTACCAGCGATGGTCACTTCGTTGACGGCATGCTGTATCTCACCGTTCTCGACCCAAAAGCCACCTGCGCCGCGGGAATAGTCACCGGTCACGCCGTTGACGCCCTGCCCCATCAGCTCCGTCACCAACAACCCGGTGCCCATTTCCTTGAGCAGGGAATCAAGGTCACCGGCATTACTGGTGACCTGCAGGTTGTGCACACCGCCAGCATTAGCGGTGCTCGGCATGCTTAGCTTACGACCGGAATAAGTAGAGAGTATCCAGCTACTCAAGCGTCCCTGGTCAATAAAGGCCTGCTCACGTGTCGCCAAGCCGTCACCATCAAAAGCGGCACTACCCATGGCACGCAGCTGGTAAGGGCGCTCACACATCGTCATCCACTCAGGAAAGACCGGTTGACCGAGCGCATCCAGCAAAAAAGTAGACTGCCGGTAAACCGCACCACCCGATATAGCCCCCAGCAGGTGCCCGACCAGACCTACAGCCTGGTCAGCGGCAAACAACACGGGCACCTTAGCGGTTTTAATCGGCTTGGGGTTCAGGCGCGACAATGTTCTCTGCGCCGCCTTGCGGCCAATCTCCTGCTCGCTCGGCAAACGATCAGCGATACGGTCGACGGCATACCAGTAATCACGCTGCATACCCTGCTCCGACCCTACGATCAGCACCGCAGCCGCACTATGCCGCGAGCCCATAGAGCTACCGATGAAGCCATGACTGTTGCCATACACCCGACAGCCTTGCTGCGTACTCACCTGCGCGCTATCGGTGGTCAGGCGCGAATCGACTTCGAGCGCCGCAGCCTCCAGCGCCAGCGCCTTATCGATAGCGGCATCGGCACTGATATTCCAGGGATGAAAAAGGTCCAGATCAGGTATCTGCTGCGCCATCAAGTCAGCATCTGCCAAACCGGCACAGGGATCTTCCGAAGCGTGGCGCGCAATAACCAGTGCCGTTTCTACTGCTTTGCGAATAGCTTCGTCGGAGGTGTCAGAGGTGCTTACCGACCCCTTGCGCTGACCGGCATATAGCGTAATGGCAAAGCCCTGGTCTCGATTAAACTCAACCGTCTCGACCTCACCCTTGCGCACGCCAACGGATAATCCGGTATTTTGGCTGACGCCAACTTCACTGGCAGACGCCCCCTGACGGCGAGCCTCATCAACAATAAAGGCTACCCGTTGTTCAAGGTTGGCACGCAGCGTTTGCGGATCGTCAGGCTGAGTCGAAATCGGTGTCGTCATATATCCTCCAGAGCAATGCATTCCATTGTAACGGGGTTGCGCCACACCCGACCACAGCCGATTACCCCTGTACTGATCAGAACAGGTATCATAGTCACCAGCAGCCGCGTCTGCTCATGCAATAACACCTACCCAACCCGAGCAATTTCCAACAGGCACGCCATGACCGAGTTTCACGAAGACGAATCCCTCGAACCCATTGACGAAGGCAAGAGCAAAAGTCAGATCAAACGGGAAATGGATGCTCTGCAGGAAATGGGACGTAGACTGATCGCGCTCAAACCCGATCAGCTCAACAAACTTGAGTTGACCGACAAGCTACGCCTGGCGTTGGCCGAGGCCCCCCGACACACTGCGCGCGGCGCTCTCAAGCGCCACATGAGCTTTGTCGGCAAGCTGGTTCGGGACCAGGATATTGAAGCGATCCAGACGTATCTTGACCTGATCGACAGCAGTACCCAGGCACATGCCCAGCACTTTCACCAGATGGAACGCTGGCGTGATCGCCTGCTCACCGGCCGCAGCGACGAACTGGAACTCTTCATGCTGGCTTATCCCGCTGCCGACCGGCAGCAGATTCGACATCTGGTTCGACAAGCCAATAAAGAAGCCGAGCAAAACAAGACTCCAGCGGCCTCCCGCAAGCTATTCAAGATGATCCGGCAACTGATAGATAGCGCCAAGGGACTCTAGTTTTACCCGGCGTTGAGTCAAAGGTTCCGGCATACGCCAGAACCTTTGCTGGCGAAAGGCTAAGCAGACTGCTAAGTTTTAGACACATGCGTCTTTGACTAGCAGAGGATATCGCCTGCGTGAGCCTTGCCCTAGATCTGCCCCGACTCCAAACTGCACTTCACACTCCTGCTCAGGATGAGCGTCAAAAACTACTGCGCGGACTGCTGCAACCTCAAGCGCGCATCGACTCCAAATACTTTTACGACGACCGTGGCTGTGAACTCTTCACCGCCATCTGCAAACTCGACGAGTACTACCCTACCCGCACTGAAGCCGCGATATTTACGGAGCATCGCGACGCTATTGCCGAACATCTGCCTGCCCGTATGCAATGGATAGACCTGGGCTGCGGCGATTGCGGTAAAACGCGGTATTGGCTCGACGCAATACGCCCGGCCAGGCTGGTTGGCGTTGATATCGCAGGCGAGTTTCTACAAAGCTCGCTGGCCGAGATTGCCAGGCAACACCCACGACTGGAATGCGTCGGCGTGGTCACCGACTTTACCCAGCAGTTGGACCTGCATGATTTGCTGGCTGAGCGAGCGGACTCACCCCCCGTGTTTTTCTACCCAGGCTCCTCCATCGGCAACTTCGAGCCTCGCGACGCTATACGCTTCTTACGGCGAGTGAGGGCGCACTGCGGCCAGCATGGTCGGCTACTGATCGGGGCAGACCTGGTCAAAGATACCGACATTCTCGAAGCAGCTTATGATGACGCCAGCGGGGTTACTGCCGAATTTAATCTCAACGTGCTGAGCGTGGTAAACCGAGAGTTGGATGCCAATTTTGATCCGGAAAAATTTCGCCACTGCGCGCGATTCGATCAGGCCAGCCGCCGCATCGAAATGCGCCTGATTTCAAATCAGCAGCAACGGGTAGAGTTCGGCGCCCACACCGACCGGCATTTCCGTGCAGAAGAGCACATACTCACCGAGTATTCTCACAAATACAGTGTCGACGAATTTCGCGCTCTGCTGGCGGCCAGTGGCTTGCGCTGCAAGCAATACTGGACTGATCCGCAAGACTGGTTCGGCGTATTTCTAGCGGAGCCAATATGAGCCACATCGCCAGCCAGCGGAGCGCTAACAGCCTTGAGTTTCGCTACGCCCAGACCCGGGCGTACTCGCTAGAGCTTATTCGCGGGCTCAGTGCAGAGGATTGCCAACTGCAATCCATGCCGGATGCCAGCCCACTCAAGTGGCACCTCGCACACACCACCTGGTTCTTTGAGACTTTTGTGCTCGGTGCCCTGGATACGCCGCCACCGCCACTGGACCCTCGCTACCGCATACTCTTCAACTCCTACTATGTGGGCGTCGGTGAGCGACACCTGCGGGCAGAGCGCGGCCTGCTGTCACGCCCCTCACTGGACGAGGTACTGCACTATCGCCAGCACGTCGACCAGCACATGTCAGCGCTGCTGGCGACGGGGGATCAGTCAGGCAAGCTCAACGAGCTGATAGAGCTCGGACTGCAGCATGAGCAACAGCACCAGGAGCTGATGCTGACCGATCTCAAACACCACTTTGCCTGTAATCCATTGCAACCCGCCTGGCGTGATGCTGCACCCGAGCATCCGCAAGCAGAACAAGACAAGTCCGCACAACAGTTTGTCTCATTGGCAGGCGGGCTATGTGAGATCGGTCATTCAACTGCAGAGTTCAGCTATGACAACGAAGGGCCTTCGCACAAGGTCTGGCTTGAGCCGTTTCAAATAGCAGACCGCAATGTGAACAATGGGGACTTTCTTGCCTTCATCGCCGACGGCGGCTATCAGCGGCCCGAGCTTTGGCTCTCAGATGGCTGGGACTGGGTTTGCAGCCACGAAGTGAAAGCGCCGCAGTATTGGCAGCACCGTGACCAGCAGTGGGTGATTTTTACCCTCGCCGGGGAGCAGCCACTGAACCATGGCGCGCCGCTATGCCACATCAGTCTGTATGAAGCTGACGCCTTTGCACGCTGGTCAGAGGCCAGATTACCGACAGAAATGGAATGGGAGCACGCCGCCAGAGAGCACCCGGAACTGGGCGGGTTATTTGGTGAAGTATGGCAATGGACCAACAGCGCCTATCTGCCTTACCCGGGTTACCAGCCTGCTGCCGGTGCCGTGGGCGAATACAACGGCAAGTTCATGATCAACCAGATGGTGCTGCGTGGCAGCTCATGCGCCACACCCAACGGCCATAGCAGGCCATCCTACCGCAACTTTTTCCCCGCCGCGGCGCGCTGGCAATTCAGCGGCTTACGCTTGGCACGCAATCCATAAAAGATAGCGCTATCGCGGCATAAAAAAGGCCGCCCCGGATCAACCGGGGCGGCCTTTTTAGCACTCAGACTAACTGCTGAATCAGTAACCCAGAGCGAAGTTCTCTGCGTCCATGTCCATCAGGTTGTCGGCGCCAGACAGCATTGAATCTACGTGAGCGCGGGTGCGCGGCAGAATTCGCTGGAAGTAGAAGCGCGCGGTCTGCAGCTTGGCAGTGTAGAACGCCTCTTCGGAAGTCCCCTCGGCCAGCTTGGCAGCGGCAACGCGTGCCATATCAGCCCAGAAGTAGGCCAGGCAAGCGTAGCCGGAGTACATGCAATAGTCGACTGAAGCAGCACCGACCATTTCACGATCCTTCATAGCGGCCATACCTACTTTCATCGTCAGCTCGCCCCACTCTTTATTGAGCTGAGCCAGCGGCGCGACGAACTCGGCGATATCGCTGTTACCTTCCTGAGCCTGACAGAACTTGTGAACGATCTTGGTGAAGCCCTTCAGTGCTTCGCCTTGCGTCATCAGTACCTTACGGCCCAGCAAGTCCAGCGCCTGAATACCGGTAGTGCCTTCATACAGCATGGCAATACGCGCATCACGTACGTTTTGCTCCATGCCCCATTCAGCAATAAAGCCATGACCACCGTAGATCTGCACGCCGTGGTTGGCAGCTTCAAAGCCTACTTCAGTCATGAATGCCTTGGCGATAGGCGTCAACAGCGCCAGCAGCGCATCAGCTTGCTTCTGCTGCTCAGGATCGGTGCTGTTCTTGACGATATCCACTTGCTTCGCGGTGAAGTAAACCATGGCGCGGCAGCCTTCGGCGAACGACTTCATGGTCAGCAGCATGCGGCGCACGTCAGGATGAACGATGATCGGGTCAGCGGCTTTTTCAGGCGCCTTGGGGCCGGTCAGCGAACGCATTTGCAGACGGTCACGTGCATACTGAATGCCACCCTGGAAGCCGACTTCAGCGTGCGCCAGGCCTTGCAACGCAGTACCCAGACGCGCGGTGTTCATAAAGGTGAACATCGCATTCAGGCCCTTGTTTGGTGGCCCGATCAAATAGCCGGTTGCGCCGTCAAAGTTCATCACGCAGGTCGCATTGCCGTGGATACCCATCTTGTGCTCCAGGGAGCCACAGGCCACGCCATTGCGCTCGCCCATCTCACCTTCTGCATTAGGCAGAAACTTGGGCACGATGAACAGGGAAATACCCTTGGTGCCGGCCGGTGCATCGGGCAGACGCGCCAGAACGATATGGACGATATTTTCCGCCATGTCGTGTTCGCCGGACGAGATGAAGATCTTGGTGCCGTTCAACTTGTAGGTGCCGTCAGCAGCAGGCTCGGCCTTAGTGCGCAGCATGCCCAGATCGGTACCACAATGCGGTTCGGTCAAACACATGGTGCCGGTCCACTGGCCAGAAACCAGTTTGGTCAGATAAGTGTGCTTCTGATCTTCGGTACCGTGGGTAGCGATGGTGTTCATGCAGCCATGCGACAGGCCAGGGTACATGCCCCACGACCAGTTGGCTTGGCCAACCATTTCGCTGATGGCCAGACCCAAAGATTCGGGGAGACCCTGGCCGCCGTGATCAACGTCATGCGCCAGGCTCGGCCAGCCACCTTCAACATACTGCTGATAGGCTTCTTTAAAGCCGGTTGGCGTCTTCACGCCCTCAGGGCTCCAGGTGCAACCCTCGGTGTCGCCTACCCGGTTAAGGGGAGCAATAATCTGCTCACAGAACTTGGCGCCTTCTTCAAGAATGGCGTTAACCATATCGGGAGTCGCATCTTCACAGCCTGGCAGGCTCTGGTAATGCTCTTCATAACCCAGAAGCTCATCGCGAACGAAACGGATATCACGCAGGGGGGCTTTATAATCGGGCATGGTGCTTGACCTCAACAGTAGTATCAGATGCAAGGGCAGCGAAGGCTGCAGGGTGCGCTGCCTGGCAGCACATTCAAACATGTGTTTGAAACATACGTTTACGCCAAATGAAAGTCAACCCCCGCGTGAATACCTAACTATAAATAGATACGCATAGCGGCTAGACAAAACAGTAGCGTATTGCTGAAATCAGGAAGGTTGGTAGACGGGGGCAGTCAGGCGCGCAAGTCCACTGACCCGATGTCGGCGGCATTTGCTGCGATATTGCGATACAGCGACAAGTCACGCGAAGAGGCCGATGCCTCATCAACGGTATCGTCGCCAGACGCACTTTCTTGATCGCTCTCTTCTGACGCACTGACGTCGCCGCGTTCCGAGTCTTCAGCAGGCTTGGTCGCCAGCTCGGCACGCGCCTGTGCAACAACCTGGGCAGCTTGCGCTGCTACGGCCAGATCTTGTCCTGAAGGTTCTGCAGGCGCGAGGGCTGCCCGCCGGACTTGCTCCATCTTGTCGATTGTCGCCTGTGGATCACCCGGCACCCGAGAGGTATCGATACCTACTTCACCACCCACCGCATACAAACGACCATCCGGACCGCGTTTGTAATCGTACTGTACCGAGCCAGCATACTGACCACCTGCGGCCATGTGCGCCTGTTCGTGGCTGCGCACCTCTCGGTCGCGCGCTGCCAGCTCACTGATTTCTTCCTGCGTTACTCGCTGCAACTCAGCTTCGGCATCAGCCAACTGGGCCCGCTTCTGCTGCTCCAGGTCCTGACTTCCAGAAACCGCCTTTTCTTCAGGCGGCTTGGCACCGGCAGCATCGCCAGCAGACATTTGATCAACGGGAGGAAAGTCGCTACTCGCCTTGTCCGGGCGTGTCGCGTTATCGATAGACGTAGGGGAAACGGCAGCGGCTTGAAACTGCGACGATACAACCGGAGGGGAATAACCGTACGTGCTGGCAGCACCGATACTCATCATAACCAAAGACCTCGACCAGTCAGCCCAGGCGCACCCGAAATAGGCGCGTCCGGGACGACTCAGCTTAGACGGTTACGTCGAGCAACGTGCCCAACACTTCGTCTGCGGTATCAATCACAGAAGCACCGGCTTGAGCTTCCTGACGCCCTTGCTGCAGCTCAACCAGACTATCGACCAGATTGACCGGTCGCGCACTTTCTACCGGAGAGCTGGAAGCAGCTTGCCCGGTAGCAGGCTGTGCAGGCACGGCCTGCGGAGCAGTGGGATCAACGGCAGTTCCAACGCGGGCGATATCAGACGCAGCATTGGACATACGGTTTTGACCCTGACGCACACTGGTCAGGCCAGATGAAATCAAGTCAAGGGTAGCCATAACAAAACCTCGGTGTTCTAGAAAGCCTGCACTTATTCAAGCACAAATGGCCACTATTGGACATCACCGCCGGTCAGTTCAGACCAGTGGCGTCACATCCAAATAGGGCGCTACGGCAGCAGCGCTTGCGTTCTCAAGTCGCGGAACACGACCCAAAAAAGGTGCCTTGATTAACGCCTGCAAGGTAGCCAGGTTCTCATCCGGCCGGCTCATGTCCGGATCAACGTGATTGGCAACCCAACCCGCCAACTCCAATCCGTCTGCGGCAATGGCCTCGCAGGTCAGCAGGGCATGATTAATACAGCCTAGCCGCATACCCACCACCAGAACCACGGGCAACTTCAGATCAGTCGCCAGCCCGGACAAGAGCTCATCACTGTTCAGCGGCACCCGCCAGCCACCTGCCCCTTCAACCAGGGTCAAATCCCGTTTGCGATCAAAAACCTCGAGGCAGGCACCGGCCAGCACTTCAAGGGTCAATGCAGCACCCTCTTCCTGCGCCGCGATATGGGGCGCAATAGCGGCTTTCAGTGCAATAGGGTTGATCAGCTCGTACGCTAACTCGGGCGAACACTCTGCCTGCAAGGCAAGCGCATCTTCGTTACGCAAGCCTTGCGCTGTGAGTTCGCATCCTGCCGCTACCGGCTTGACCGCAGCCGTACTGAGCCCACCAACACGTGCGGCGTGCAGAAGCGCAGCCGCAATGGTTGTTTTGCCGATTTCGGTATCGGTACCGGTCACAAAATATCGTCTGGACATGCTCTACTCCATCAAACCTGATCAAGGCCCTTGAACAACAGTACTTGAGCCACCTGGTAGGTCGCTGGCAACCCCGTTGCCTGACGCCGAGTTTCATAGGCTGTAGTCAGAGCGCGCAAGCGAGCGCGCCCGGTTAAACCGCTTGGTCGACCAGCGTTGAGGTTATGTGCCCCCAACGCCTTGAGCTCGTGGGTCAACTCACTCAGTTGCGCATAATGCAGAACATGCATCTCAACCTCGCAATGCCAGCTGGCAAAGCCAGCACCAGCGAGTATTCCCTGCAACTGCGGCAAAGGCATAAACCGATTCACGTGCACAAAGCCATCGACCGCTTGCCACGCCTCGCGCAACTCAACCAGCGTGCCTGCAACCAGGGTATTGAAAGCCATACATCCGCCTGGTTTCAAAACACGGAACGCCTCGTTCAAAGCCAGCGGCAGCTGCGGACACCATTGCAACGCCAGGCTTGAGAACAGCAGGTCCTGGCTAGCGGAACGCAATGGCAGCGCCTCTGCATCGGCAGCCAACCAGGCCAAACCAGACGGACTTTGCTCGCGGGCATAGCGCAGCATACCTTCGGCTATATCCAGCCCCAGAACCGGCTTGGCAAAACGTTGCGCCAACGCACGGGTAAAGTAACCAGTGCCACAGCCAATATCGGCTAATGCTTCAAACTGCACCGTATCCGGCAAACGCCCCAGCAGATTGCTGCCCACATTACGCTGCAGTTCAGCCACCTGATCATAGGTACCCGCGGCCCGGCTGAAGGAGGCGGCAACCTGCTGCTTATCGATTACCGCATCACTCATTCCGGACGGACCCAATCAGCGATTTGCTGTGCCACCCAGTCGGGCTGTTCCAAAGGCAAGGCGTGACTGGCATCCGGGTGCAAACGTATTTGCGCTTTCGGGTTGAGCGACTGCAATTTTGTAGCCACAGTCGCAGGCACCAACGCATCTTGACCCGCCAGACAATGCAGCACCGGCTGCTGAGTGCGGCTGAGATGAATACGGTTATCCAGCACACCCAAAAGCGCAAGCTGATTCAACCGCTGCAATGGGTCAGCGTCGCTCCACTGTAATTGCTTGCTTAACTCTCGGGCGTTGGCGCCCCCCTGGCTGACCAGCAATCCAAAGCGTTTGAGGATCTTTTCCGGTTTCTCGCGGGCGTCATTAAAGAACGTCTTGAAGGTCTCGGCCGGCATGGCCTCCAGCCAATCTGTGCGCGTCGCAAAGCAGGCATTGCTGGCGATAGTCACCACGCCACAAAAGCGTTCGGGATAACGACGTAATAGTTGTACTGACAACATGCCGCCCAAAGACCAGCCAACCAACCAACCAGGCTGAAGGGAGTCGGCCAGCTCCTGCAAATCGGTCTCAAGACTCGACATTTGCATGGGCGGCAACTCATGCAGGTGCACCGCAAATGCAGGCAAGCTGCTTTGCAAAGCTGATTGCAACGGCGCCAGGTTGGCGGCAGACAGCGCCCAGCCCGGCAAGAGGTTAATACTATTCATCAGGTCACTCTTCATCAGCCAAGTCCTGTTCGGGAAGACCTGCCAAAGCGAATTTAAGGGCATCCAGCAATTGATCGACATCGCTATCGCTGTGTGCGGCGGAGAGGGTCACGCGCAGGCGTGCCGTGTTGCGGGGCACTGTCGGCGGGCGGATGGCAGTCACCATGATACCTTGCCCGCGCAGAGCGGCCGACAGCGCCATCGCTCTAGCGCTGCTACCAACCAGAATCGGCTGAATGGGCGTAGGACTCTCCATCAATTGCAGACCAAGCTCACCGGCGCCCTGGCGAAACCGCGCAATAAGCTGCTGCAGGTGGCTACGCCGCCAATGCTCATCGCGCAACAGCTGCAAGCTCTTGAGTGTTGCACAGGCGACGGCCGGTGGCTGACTGGTGGTGTAAATATAGGGACGAGCAAACTGAATCAGCGTTTCAATCAACTCCTCACTGCCCGCGACAAAGGCGCCCGACGTGCCAAAGGCTTTGCCGAGGGTGCCGACCAATACTGGAACCTCTTCCAGCCCAAGGCCAAAGTGCTCAACAATGCCGCCACCCTGCTGACCCAAACAGCCAAAGCCGTGAGCATCATCAACCATCATCCAGGCGCCGCGACTGCGGGCCTGAGCGCATAGCTCCGGCAGGTTGGCGAGATCGCCATCCATGCTGAACACGCCATCGGTCACTATCAGGGTATCACCGGTCGCCTTTTCCAGTCGCGCCGCGAGGCTGGCCGGATCATTGTGCAGATAACGTGAGAAGCGGGCGCCACTGAGCAAACCGGCATCGAGCAAAGAGGCATGATTCAAACGATCTTCAAGCACCGTATCGCCCTGCCCGACCAGCGCAGTAACTGTCCCCAAATTAGCCATATAGCCGCTAGACAGCAGCAGTGCACGCGGCCGCCCTGTGAGCTGGGCCAACGCTTCTTCAAGCTCGTGATGCGGCGTGCTGTGACCGACAACCAGGTGCGACGCGCCACCGCCCACCCCCCAACGCCGAGCACCCTGCGCAAAAGCCTCAATCACCTCGGGGTGATTGGCCAGACCCAGATAGTCATTACTGCAGAACGCCAGCAAGTTCTCACCATCGACGCGCACCCGCACATCCTGCGGCGCATCCAACAAAGGTCGGCGGCGATAGAGGTGGGCAGCACGACGCGCTGCCAAGCGTGAGGAAAGATCAAATGGCACGGAGAGGACTCGTTTGAGCTACAAGCTGCAAGCTGCAAGCTGCAAGCTGCAAGCGCCAGGAAAACCCGCGGTGGGCTACAGCCTTCTATTAACTTGTGGCTTGTGGCTTGTGGCTTGTGGCTTGTGGCTTGTGGCTTGTGGCTTGTGGCTTGTGGCTTGTGGCTTGTGGCTTGTGGCTTGTGGCTTGGGCTGGATTTAAACCGCTGCTGCGTCAGTGAACAAGGCACTGTCGCGTTGCTCAACCAGCGCCTGCTCGATCGCCGCCTGGTGCACCTCATCATCGTGTTCTTCACGCTCTTCGGGCTTGATGCCCAGGCGCTCAAACAGACGCATATCCTTACCGGCCTGCGGGTTGGCCGTGGTGAGCAAACGCTCGCCATAAAAGATGGAATTGGCACCGGCAAAGAAAGCGAGCGACTGAGTCTGCTCGTTCATCTGCTCACGCCCGGCAGAGAGGCGAACGTGCGACTTGGGCATCATGATGCGGGCGACTGCGAGGGTTCGGATGAAATCGAAAGGATCAACATCTTCCTCGTTTTCCAGCGGCGTACCCTTCACCTTAACCAACATATTGATTGGCACACTCTCAGGATGCTCCGGCAAGTTGGCCAGTTGAATCAGCAGACCGGCACGGTCTTCAACCGACTCACCCAAACCCAAAATACCGCCGGAGCAGATTTTCATACCCGCATCGCGCACATAGGCCAAGGTTTCCAGCCGGTCGCCATAGGTGCGAGTAGTAATAATGTTGCCGTAGAACTCAGGCGAGGTATCCAGGTTGTGGTTGTAGTAATCGAGACCAGCATCGGCCAGAGCCGCTGTCTGCTCCTTGGTCAATTTACCCAGGGTCATGCAGGTTTCCAGCCCCATGGCGCGCACACCGCGCACCATTTCCAGCACGTAAGGCATATCTTTCTCGGAGGGGTGCTTCCAGGCCGCCCCCATGCAGAAGCGGGTGGCACCGATGTTTTTTGCCGCAGTGGCTTCATCCAGTACCTTTTGCACTTCCAGCAACTTTTCCTTGTCCAGACCCGTGTTGTAATGGCCTGACTGCGGGCAGTATTTGCAGTCTTCGGGGCAGGCCCCCGTCTTGATCGACAACAGGGTAGAAACCTGCACCCGGTTTGGATCAAAGTGCTCGCGATGAACGCTCTGCGCGCGGAACAACAGGTCATTGAATGGCAGGCGGAACAGCGCCAGCACGTCGGCGGGAGTCCAGTCGTGGCGAGTCACGGAGGCGGTCATGGATACGTATCCTTTGTTCATTGCTTGGGAACCCTCAAGGGTTCACTCTATGCGGAGCATAATAACGACGGCACGGAGGCTGTCAACCATTGAAAGACTATAGAGTTTACAGTTGGTTAAAAAACAACCTTGCAAGCTATTGCCTGCTATGCGGTTTGAAAACACGCCACCGCGACCCGGCGCTGTGCACTGGTTGCCTGGCTGATTTACCCTGGCTGCATACCGCATGTCGCCAGTGCGCCCTACCCATTCCTCAAGCAGACAGCCTTTGCGGCCAGTGCCTGAACCGGCCACCACCCTTCATACACGCCACGGCGCCGCTGCTCTATCGATTCCCGGTAGACGCGCTCATTCCAGCCTTCAAATATCACCGCCAGGCCGCCTACGGCAGACTACTCAGCCAGCTCATGCTAATGCGCCTGACCGACTATCTGGAGCAGCACCCTGAGCGCCGACCAGATCTGCTGGTGGCCATGCCCATGCACCCCAGGCGACAGGCACAGCGCGGCTACAATCAAGCCTTCGAGCTGGCGCGCCCGCTGGCACGTGGACTAAGTATCAGTCTGCACTTGCAAGCACTAGAGCGCGTTCGTGACACTCAGCCACAACAGGGGCTCAATGCGCGCCAGCGCCACAGCAACCTGCAAGGCGCCTTTCATTGCGCAAATACAGCGGCGATCAAAGACCGCGACATCGCACTGATCGATGACGTCATGACCACCGGAGATACCGCCGCTGAGGCTAGCCGAACCCTGCTACGCAGCGGCGCACGCTCAGTACAGGTGTGGTGCGCCGCCCGCACGCCGTGAAACAAACAGCTACGGACGATGGTTACCAGTCGCCCCGCGATCTGTGACACCATAGATGCCCTTTTCAGCGACAGGCGAACCGGCTATGGACGCGCACCATCCCTTTGCTTTGCTGACTCCCGACACTGTTCTCGACGCAGTGGAGTCGCTGGGCTTTGTCTCCGACGCCCGCACTCTGACGCTTAACAGTTATGAGAACCGGGTGTTTCAAGTGGGTATCGAAGATGCCCAACCCCTGATTGCCAAGTTCTACCGCCCGCAGCGCTGGAGCGACGCGTCAATTCTGGAAGAGCACCAGTTTTCGCTTGAACTGGTCGAGCGCGAAATACCGGTGATTCCGCCCATGCAGATCGGCGGCGAAACCCTGTTCGAGTTCGCTGGTTTTCGTTTCAGCCTGTTCAAACGCTTTGGTGGCCGCGCCCCCGAATTTGAAGACCCTGATCACTTACTGATGCTGGGTCGTCTGGTCGGTCGCCTGCACGCCGTCGGTGCCATGCGGCCCTTCGAACATCGTCCAGAACTGACAGTGCAAAGCTTCGGCGTCGACAGCCTGGCCTTCCTGCGCAGCGCCAACGTGGTGCCTGCCGGATTGCAGGCCGCTTATTTTTCGGTTGCTGATGACCTGTTAAAGGTCGTGGCCGAACGCTTTGCCCAGCACCCCTGCAGTACCCTGCGGATGCACGGCGATCTGCATGTGGGTAATCTGTTGTGGCGAGACGAGAGCCTGTACATGGTCGATCTGGATGATTGCCGGCAGGGACCAGCGATCCAGGACCTGTGGATGATGCTCTCCGGTGAGCGCGACCAGCGCCAGGCTCAGATTGCCGAGCTGGCCGACGGCTATAACGAGTTTTACGACTTTGACCCATCGCAACTGGCACTGATCGAACCGCTGCGTACTCTGCGTCTGATTCACTACAGCGCCTGGCTGGCTCGGCGCTGGGACGACCCGGCTTTCCCCATGCACTTTCCCTGGTTCGCCAGTGAGCGCTACTGGGCCGATCAGATATTGACGCTACGCGAACAGCGAGCCGCACTGGATGAGCCGGTGCTTCGGCTGTTCTGATCTGACTGTATAAGAAACATCAATGGCCGTTCCCTCAACGGGAACGAGTCAATACACTGCTTCGCGTTCAAATTAGAGGTGACTGCTATGTCCGAAATGCTCATTGACCAACGCAACCTGGCCTTCGAACTCTACGAAGTACTGGATGCCGAAGGTTTGACCCAGCGCCCACGCTTTGCCGACCATAACCGGGAAACCTTCGATGCGGCCATCGGCACGGCGCGTACCATCGCAGAAAAGCTGTTTGCCCCGCACAACCGCAAAAGTGATGAGAACGAACCCAAGTACGTTGACGGCGCGGCCGAGCTGATCCCCGAGGTCAAGCCAGCGGTAGACGCCTTTCTGGAAGCCGGCTTCCTGAACGCGACCCGCACCTTCGAGCAAGGCGGCATGCAGATGCCAAATTTGCTCTCGCAAGCCTGTTTTGCCCATTTCCAATCAGCTAACGCGGCCACCTCCTCCTACCCCATGCTGACCATGGGCGCGGCCAATCTGATCGAGAATTTTGGTACCGAAGAGCAAAAAGAGCGCTTCCTGCAGCCAATGATCGAAGGTCGCTTCTTTGGCACCATGGCGCTGACTGAGCCACATGCCGGCTCCTCGCTGTCGGACATTCGCACCAAGGCAGAGCCCGCCGCTGACGGCAGCTACCGCCTGAAGGGCAACAAGATCTTCATTTCCGGCGGCGATCACCCGCTGTCCGAAAACATCGTACACATGGTGTTGGCCAAGCTGCCCGACGCACCGCCCGGGGTAAAAGGTATCTCGCTGTTTATCGTGCCCAAGTTTCTGGTCAACGATGACGGCAGCCTGGGTGAGCGCAACGACGTGGTACTGGCAGGCCTATTCCACAAGATGGGCTGGCGCGGCACCACCTCTACGGCGTTGAACTTCGGTGACAAGGACAACTGCGTCGGCTATCTGGTTGGCAAGCCACACCAGGGCCTGGCCTGCATGTTCCAGATGATGAACGAAGCGCGCATTGGCGTAGGCATGGGCGCGGTAATGCTTGGCTACGCCGGCTACCTGTACTCTCTGAACTATGCCCGCGAGCGTCCACAGGGCCGCTTGCCCGATGGCAAGGACCCGACCGCCCCTCAGGTGTCGATCATTGAGCACACTGACGTCAAGCGTATGCTGCTAGCCCAGAAATCCTATGTTGAAGGCGCTTTTGATCTTGGCCTGTATGCGGCCCGTCTGTTCGACGATACCGAAACCCTGGAAACCGAAGCCGAGCGCAAGACGGCGCTGGAGCTGCTCGATCTACTGACGCCCATCGTCAAGGCCTGGCCATCGGACTACTGTCTGAAAGCCAACGAACTGGCTATCCAGATACTCGGCGGTCACGGCTACACACGCGAATACCCGGTTGAACAGTATTACCGCGATAACCGCCTGAACCCGATACATGAAGGCACCAACGGCATCCAGTCGCTGGATCTGCTGGCACGCAAGGTAGTGATGAACAATGGCTCGGCACTCAAGCAGCTGTCCGCACTGATTCAAGCCACCTGCAAACAGGCTGCCGCCCATGCTGAGCTGAACGAGCTACGCGAGCCCCTGGAGAAGCTACTCGCGCACCTGGGTAAAGTAACAGTCGCGCTGCTTGGCGATCTGGGACAAGGCAAGGTGAACGAGGCAGTGGCCAACTCCGCACTCTACCTCAAGGCCTTTGGTCACATGGTCATCGGCTGGCGCTGGCTGCAGCAGGCAGTGCATGCGCAAAAAGGGTTGAGCAAGGGTGTTGAGGCCGACGTTGCCTTTTACCAGGGCAAACTTCAGGCGGCGCGCTACTTTCTGCTGTGGGAAGTGCCTTCCTGCCACCACGACCTGAACGTACTGGAAAACCGAGACGCTACCTGCCTGGACATGCAGGATGAATGGTTCTGATAGCGTGACCCGGATCTGATCCAGTGCATCGCAACAGGCCACCTCCAGAGGGTGGCCTGTTGCGTTTCAGGATTCGGAAACTTTACGCCGCAGCGCGGGTCAGCTTCCCAAGCAGGAGCCAGGCGGCTACCCTTCAGGTCAGGCCAAATCAGGATTACCGTTAATGTTGCGCTTTCTGTCATCGATCATGCTCTGCCTCTTTCTCAGCACCGGCGTTCTGGCCCAGGAAACTCCGACGCCTGATGACCTGAGCGAACGCATCGACAACGTCAATGCCAGCATTGAAACGCTGAACAACAGCTCGCTGGCTGAACCCGACAAACGTGAGCTGAATGACCTGTACCAGAGCACGCTGAACTACCTCAAGCAAGGTCTTCAAGCCAAAGAAGATCAGAATAACCTGCAGCAGGAAATCAGTAACGCACCGCGCGAGACGCAGAGCATTCGCGCTAAACATAACCAGCTGGCTAAACGCGACACTTCCGGCGGCGCGCGCAAGGACAACTTTCAGGCCTTGAGCCTGCATGAACTGGAAACCAAGCTGGCTGACCAGGTCAATCAGATGTTCACCTGGCAAAACGAACTCACCGCCGTTAACGGTGAACTGATTGCAGCGCAGACGCGACCTGAGCGCACCCAGGCCAGTGTCTCGGAGAACCAAAAGCGCGCGCAAGCTGTTGCCGACCAGCTGCGCTCCCTGCAACGCCAGCCGCCTACCCAGCAAAGCCGTGCGCGGATCGATATGTTGCAGGCCGAGCGTGACTATTTGCAGCTGACCAACGACCTGCTGCGCCAGAAACTATCCGGAAACAATGCGCTGCAAGACCTGGCCACGCAGAAAAAGAATCTGCTGAGCCTGCAGATCCGCCAGATCGAAGACGACATTAAAGTATTGCAGGACGTCATCAACGAGAAGCGTCAAAGCCAATCGGAAAAAACGGTCAGCGACGCCACGCTACCCGAGCAGGCAACACAGAATCAGGTGCTGCAACAGCAAAGCAGCATCAACCGCGGATTGAGCGAAGAGCTCCTGTCAGCGACCAGCGAGATCGGTGACCTGACCCGACGAAATATCGAAACCAAGCAGCAGACCGAACACCTGTCACAGGTCGACAAGGCGTTGGAACAGCAGATAGACGTGCTCGAAGGCAGCCTGCTGCTGTCACGCATCCTGCATCAACAGAAAAACGCTCTACCCAAGGTCAATATTGACAGCCGTATCGCTGACCAGATTGCCGATCTGCGTCTGCGCCAGTTTGAGCTCAACCAGCATAGCGATGAATTGAGCAATCCAGACGCCTACCTGAACAACCTCTTATTGCAGATTCCGGTGCGCCAGCGCGATACGCTGCGGCCCGGCCTCGAGCAAATGGTTAACAGCCGGGTGACCCTGGTTGAACAGCTGAACAACAACATCAATACCCTGATCAATCTGGCCATCAGCCTGCAAATCAATCAGCGCCAGCTGCAGCAACTGAGCAACGACCTGCAGCGCACCATTGATGATCAACTGTTCTGGGTAGCCAGCAGCCGTCCTCTGGACAAGAACTGGGTGCTCGACTTCCCCGCCCAGGCCAAGCGTCAGGTAGAGAGCCTGCACCTCAAGCAGGTCGCAGAGAACGTGCTTAGCACCTTGAAAAAGCATTACCCCTGGGTAGGCGGCTTTGTCATTTTTCTGGGGCTTTATTTCTGGCGCAAGCCAAGTATGCGCCGCCGGCTAAATACACTGAATGACGAAGTGGGCCATTTCCGCCGCGATAGTCCTTGGCATACGCCGCGCGCACTGGTTCTGACGCTGTTACTGATAAGTCCTATTCCGATCGCCTTGATGAACCTCGGGTTGATCATGCACTTGGGCCACGAAGCGGCTATGCCCTCACTCGGGCTGGCATTGCTCAAACTTAGTCTGGCCTGGGTCGTGCTGCATCTGCTGTATCGAGTACTGGACCCACGGGGCATTGCTGTTCGGCATTTCCATTGGGACGACAAGCTGGTTCAACGGCTGCATGTGCTGACCAGACGCCTGGCCTGGATACTCATGCCGCTGGTACTGGTCTTTGGGCTTCACGGCTCGTTACCGGAGCAAATGGGTGGAGACGCGCTAGGTCGCGCCATCATGTTGCTGGGCATGTTTCTACTGGCCGGATTGCTTGGCCGCATCATGTGGCGCAGTGAGCCACTCTATGATTCGCGGGTTCTGCATTTCAGCGCCACCGTAGTGTTGATTATCGCCCCCCTGGCACTCGCGGGCCTGACCGCCTGGGGCTACCACTACACCGCAGTCAAGCTGGCTGAACGCTTTATCGATAGCCTCTATTTGATCGTGCTCTGGATGCTGGTCGAAGGCACCGTAGTGCGCAACCTGAACGTCGCTGGACGCCGGCTCGCTTACCAGCGCGCAGTCGCCAAGCGACAGGCAGCAGAGGCCCGCGAGGGTCAGGATAGCGAAGTCCCCTCTGTTGAAGTACCGGAAATGAACATTCAGCAGATTAACCAGCAGTCGTTACGACTGGCCAAGCTGGCACTGGTGATCCTGTTCACCGTTGCGCTCTACTTTACCTGGGCCGACCTGATCAGTGCCGCGTCCTATCTGGAGTCAGTCACCCTCTGGCAATACTCAGGCGACGGCGTCACCGCCGGCGAAGCGGTACCCATTAGTGCCGGCGATATCCTCGGCGCACTCATCACCCTGATTCTGACCTTTACCCTTGCGCGCAACCTGCCGGGGTTATTGGAGATCCTGGTACTGTCGCGCATGGAGCTGCGGCAAGGCACCAGCTACGCAGTTACCACCCTGCTGAGCTATGTCATCGTCGGCTTCGGTCTGGTCAGTGCGCTCTCTTCCTTGGGCGTGAGCTGGGACAAACTGCAATGGCTGGTCGCGGCTCTCGGCGTTGGCTTGGGCTTTGGTCTACAGGAAATTTTCGCCAACTTTATTTCAGGCTTGATCATTCTGTTCGAGCGCCCGGTGCGTATTGGTGACGTAGTCACCATTGGGCCCTTGTCCGGCACTATCAACCGCATACGCATCCGTGCCACCACTATCACTGATTTCGACAATAAAGAGATCATTGTTCCCAACAAGAACTTTGTTACCGAGCAGATCATCAACTGGTCACTACAGGACACCATCACCCGCGTCATTATCAAGGTTGGCGTTGCCTATGGCTCCGACGTGGCCAAGGTTCGCCAATTACTGATGCAGATAGCAGCCAATAATGCCCGGGTGTTGAAAGACCCTGAACCAATGGTGCTGTTCCTCAATTTCAGCGACAGCACACTGGATCACGAACTTCGCGTGCACGTGAAAGAGCTGGCTGATCGCAACCAGGCGACTGACGAAATCAACCGCGAGATCGACCGCCTGTTCAAGGAAAACGGTATTGAGATCGCCTTCCGTCAGCTGGATATCAATCTGCGCGACAGCAAGGGTCTGGAAAAACTGGTACACAGCTATCGTATAGACGAACCGGCTGATCAGAGCAGCAAGGCGCTACCCACCAGCCGCCCTGATCCTGATCCGCAAACCCCGAGCGATAGAGCCGATGATGAGCCGGGCGACGGCTCCCCCCCCATGTGACCCTGTGCCCTGCCCTATGCCGCTGGCTTGCCGGAAAGCCAGCGCTGGGCGCAAAATACGCGTTATCTTCAACCTTGCTGAGTCACCTGTCATGCCCAGAGCTGCCGAACTGAAAAAAGGCCATATCGTCCAGATCAACAACCAACCCTACATCGTCAGCCAGATCGAGGTTAAAAGTCCTTCCTCACGTAGCGGAACGACGCTGTACAAGGTGCGTTTCAACCATGTGCAGACCAAGCAGAAACTGGATCAAAGCTTTACCGGCGACGACATGCTCAGTGCCATCGACTTTCAAAAGCGTCAGATGCAGTTTCTGTTTCAGGATGCCGATGGTTATACCTTCATGGATAACGAAGACTTCGCCCAGTTCACCCTGAGTACAGACCAGCTGGAAGCTGAGCTGGACTACCTGTTTGAAGGCATCGAAGGCCTTTACGGATTGCTGGTAGAAGGCAACCTGGTCGGTATCGAACTGCCTGCCGTAGTCGAAATGCCGATCGAAGAAACACCGCCCGCGATCAAGGGCTCCTCCGCCAGCGCACGCACCAAAACCGCGCGCTTTGCCTCCGGACTGGAGATACAGATTCCTGAATATCTGGAGACCGGTGAAGTGGTCCGTATCAATACCGAGTCCGGCAAGTTCATGTCGCGCGCCTGACGCAACATCAGCACCGCCTGGGTCGGACCTGCCAAGCCGTCCGGCCAGCCCAGTCCATTACCGTCTTACCTTCAAGGAGTAACGCATGTCACAACAGCCGCACATTATCGAACCCGCCACGCAGGCCACCAGTTGCGTAATCTGGTTGCATGGCCTCGGCGCAGACTGCTTCGACTTTGTTCCGGTGGTGGCTGCGCTCGGGTTACCGCAAAACCACGGCGTGCGCTTTGTCTTTCCACAGGCGCCTACCCGTCCGGTGACTATTAACGGTGGCATGCCGATGCCCAGCTGGTATGACATTCTGGGCATGTCGCCAGCCAGAGCAATCAATCAAGCGCAGCTGGATGAGTCCGTGGCCACGGTCAAAGGCCTGGTCGCCGACCAACAAAGCAAAGGCATCATGCCCTCGCGCGTCATTCTTGCTGGCTTTTCCCAGGGTGGTGCGGTCGTACTGACGACGTCAGTACAAAGCGAGCTCCCCCTGGCTGGCGTAATGGCGCTGTCGACCTATGGCCCTGATCTGGGTGCTGTGCTGGAACAGGCCAAACAGGCTCCCAAACTAAACGTGTTCTGCGCCCATGGCAGCGGCGATGAAGTACTACCCATGAGCATGGGGCGCGAGGCCCATGACCTGCTGCAGGCAGCAGGTCATCAGACCGAGTGGCACCAATACCCCATGGGCCACGAGGTATGCCCGCAGGAAGTCGCCGACATTCGCAGCTGGCTGGTAGAGCGCCTCGGGCTTTAGGCCCTGCTGTTGTTTCGTCCCGGGGGCGCAGGCATCACCTGATCAAAAAACAACCTCCGCAAGGCTTCGCTAACGCGCAGCCTTGCTTTACACTGGTACATCATTTTTGTTCACATAACCGAGAGACGCCTGTGCTCAAAGCACTGAAGAAACTATTAAAAAAACCAGAAGAACAAGCCGCACCGCCTGCCGCACCTGCGATGGAACAGCACGCAAGGCCTAGCAAAATGACTAGCCAGCCAGCCGATAACGAGCACGCCACACCACGCTCGCCGCGCGCTGCAACAAACAAGCCTGTAGCCAAAAAGCCACGCGCACCGCGCCAGCAGCAAGTAGAGCCTGCCCCGGAAAAGCCCTGGAGTATCACCGACTTTCAGGTCGAGCCCGCAGCTGACAAAACCCGTTTCCACGACTTCCCGCTACCCGATTCAGTCATGCGCGCGATCCAGGACCAGGGCTTTAGTTACTGCACACCCATTCAGGCTGCCGTACTGGGCAACACTCTGAAAGGCCACGATGCCATCGGCCGGGCGCAAACGGGAACGGGTAAAACCGCTGCCTTCCTGCTTTCGACCATCACCCAGCTGCTGGAAACACCCGCTCCTGACGAGCGCTTCATGGGCGAGCCACGAGCGCTGATCATTGCGCCGACCCGCGAACTAGTTATGCAGATCGCCAACGATGCTGAAGGCCTGACCAAGCACTGCCCGCTGAACGTCATGGCCTTTGTTGGCGGCATGGACTACGACAAACAACTGAAGCAACTGGAAAAACGCCACTGCGATATTCTGGTCGCGACACCAGGCCGTTTGCTCGACTTCTGTAATCGCGGCGAGATACATCTGGATCTGATCGAAGTGCTGATTCTCGATGAAGCCGACCGTATGCTCGACATGGGCTTTATCCCGCAGGTTCGTCAGATCATCCGACAGACACCGCGCAAAGGCGAGCGCCAGACCCTGCTGTTCTCCGCCACCTTCAGCGATGACGTGATGAATCTGTCGCAACAGTGGACGGTAGATCCGGCAATCGTGGAAATCGAGCCGGAACGACCCGCCTCCGAGAACATTACGCAAAAAGTGTATGCCGTCAGCGGCAAAGACAAATACAAGGTGCTGTACAACCTGGTCACCCAACTCGATCTTGAACGGGTCATGGTGTTTGCCAACCGCAAGGATGAGGTGCGCAGAGTGCAGGAGCGTCTGGTACGCGACGGCATCAATGCAGCGCAACTATCCGGTGATGTGCCACAGCAAAAGCGCGTGCGCACTCTGGACAATTTTCGCGATGGCAAGCTGCGCGTGCTGGTAGCGACCGACGTTGCTGGTCGTGGCATTCACATTGACGGCATCAGCCATGTGATTAACTACACCTTGCCGGAAGATGCGGAAGATTACGTCCACCGTATTGGCCGCACCGGTCGCGCCGGCGCCAAGGGCACCTCAATCAGCCTGGCCGGTGAGGACGACGCCTTTCAGGTGCCGCAGATCGAAGAACTGCTTGGCAGCAAGCTGGAATGCATTCCACCGGAGGAGCACTTCCTCAGAGCCATTCCACAGAGCCAGCAGACCACCGAAGAGAAGGCCGCCAGCGACGCCAATGAAGCAGAGCAGGCAGCCGCAGCCGCAGCCAGTCGCAAACGCGCTTCGGGTCGTCGCGACCGTCCTCAGGGCCGCCGCTGAATGCATTGAGCCTCAGCTAAGGTTATCCAGGCTGAGGCTCAAACGCCCGCAAAAAACCAAGCGCCTCAACTCCAAGCCAAGCGCAGACACCTGCGTTTTGCTTCGTCTCGCGCACAGCCAAACGCACCCCGACAGCGCAGGAACTAAGACCAGCAAGCAGCGTTGGGTGGACAGCGAAAAAGCGCGGGGAGAGTCGATCTAGAAAGGCAAAAACCGCCTGCTTCAGCGCAGGTTGGCCAATGACTATATCCTGCTTTTTCCACACCTGCCCAGCGCCATTCGTCTATTTCGGGCTTTTTGCAAAATATGCCCCGCGCACGCTTGTGAGAGTCATATTCTTTGCGTTATATGTCGATTAACCGGCCCACGCCAACAGGTGATCCCTTGATACCCATTGGTTTGCGAGTCGGCCTTGCGGACTGCCAGGTGCAGCTCAAGCGCCTGATACAGACCAAGCGTCACCGGCCCTTGCGAGGTAATAGCATATGGAAGCGTGCGGACCTACCGAACACACCTTCTACGTCCTTGATACCAACGTACTCATTCATGATCCCAACGCGCTGCTGAATTTCGAAGAACATCACGTCGTCATACCCATGACCGTTCTGGAAGAACTGGATAAGCTCAAGTCAGGTAAAACCAGCATTGCCGCCGACTGCCGTCAGGCTATCCGGCTGATCGACAAGACCCTGGGTGTGGCTCCACCGGACCAGGTCGACAAGGGCGTCCCCATTGAGCGCGGCAAGCTTGGCCCCAACGGCACACTCGCCATCCTGATGGAAAAAAACGCAATCCCCGCCCACTGTCTGCCCAACGATCTGAATGACAACAAGATCATCAATCAGCTCTGCCACCTGCAGAACCGCTACCCCGATGGTCGAATCGTGCTGGTCTCCAAAGACATCAATATGCGTCTCAAGGCGCGCGGCTGCGGTATTGATGCAGAGGATTACCATACCGATCAGCTGCTCGACGATATCGATTTGCTGGCGCGTGGTTATCATCAGGTTGAGGGCTCTTTCTGGGACCGCGTCAACAAGGTTGAAAGCCGTCAGCTCACCGGCCAAACCTTGCACAACGTGCAGTTGATCGACAATCTACCAGCGCTGCACCTGAACGATTTCATCATTGACGACCAGGGCTTTATTGGCTGGGTCAAAGCCATTGATGGCGGTCACCTGACCATCCGGGATCTGCATCAGGAGCCGTTGCTACATCAGGAATGCTGGGGGCTGCGACCGCGAGACATCTTCCAGGCACTAGCCATGTTCGCGCTGCTGGACCCGGATATTCACCTGGTTAACCTCACCGGTGCGGCCGGTTCGGGTAAAACGATCTTGGCCCTGGCCGCGGCGATCGAACAAACCATGGTGACCAAGACCTACCGCCGCATCATCGCCACTCGAAGCACTCAGGGGTTGGATGAGGATATTGGCTTTCTACCCGGCACTGAAAAGGAAAAAATGGAGCCTTGGCTGGGCGCGATTACCGATAACCTTGAAGCCCTGCACATGGATGATGAGAGCACCCACGGCAGCGTGGACTACATCCTCGACCGCGTACCATTGCAGTTCAAATCACTGAACTACATCCGTGGCCGCAGCTTCCAGCAGAGCTTCATTCTGATCGATGAAAGCCAGAACCTGACGCCACATCAAATCAAGACCATCATTACCCGCGCCGGCACCGGCTCCAAAGTCGTCTGCCTAGGTAACCTGGCGCAGATCGACACCCCCAACCTCAATGCCACCAGCTCGGGCCTGACCTACCTGACCGAATGTTTCAAAGACTTCCCCCACGGTGTACACATCCACCTGCAAGGCGTACCACGCTCTGCACTGGCTGAGTACGCAGAAACACACCTCTAGGATATGGCGCCGGCCCTTGGGCCGGCGCCACATAGGGGCAAGCCTCAAGCCATAAGCTTCAAGCTTCAAGCTACAAGCTGAAAGCTGAAAGCTGAAAGAAGATTGTGACCGCTGCTCTAGCTCATTCCAGGGGCAATTCGAGAAACTCCGACTCACCCTCTATTGAGCCTGGACCCAAAACCCACCACCTCGCAAACTGCTTCTAGCTTCTAGCTTCTAGCTTGTAGCTTGTGGCTTGCGGCTTGCGGCTTGTGACTTGTAGCTTGCGGCTTGCGGCTTGCGGCTTGCGGCTTAAGAGGCTTGCAGCTCGCCTTTAAGGCATAATACTGGGCATGCAGACGACAGGAGCCAGCCCATGCTAATGGTTATTTCCCCCGCCAAGACCCTTGATTACGAAACACCGCCGATTACCAAGAAAAGCACCCAGCCACGCTTCCTGGACCACAGCGCCGAACTGATCGACGTGCTCAAAGAGAAATCACCACAGGACATCGCCAAGCTGATGTCGCTGTCCGACAAGCTCGCCAGCCTGAATGTGGCCCGCTATGGCAGCTGGGAGCCCGAGAGCACGCTTGAAAATAGCAAACAGGCATTATTGGCGTTCAAGGGTGACGTTTACACCGGTCTGAATGCCGAGGACTTCAGCAGTGATGACTTCGCGTTCGCGCAAGAGCACCTGCGCATGCTATCCGGCCTTTATGGCGTGCTACGTCCGCTCGACCTGATGCAACCCTATCGACTGGAAATGGGGACCAAGCTGGCCAATCCACGTGGCAAGGACCTCTACACCTTCTGGGGCGAGCGCATCAGTGAATGGTTGAATGCTGACCTTGAGGCGCAAGGCGACCAAGTGCTGCTGAACCTGGCTTCACAAGAATATTTTGGCGCGGTAAAACCCAAAGCGCTGCGCGCCAGGGTTATTGATACGGTGTTCAAAGACTGCAAGAACGGCCAGTACAAGATCATCAGCTTTTACGCCAAGAAAGCACGCGGCCTGATGGCACGCTACGTCATCAAGGAGCGCTTGCAAGACCCCGAGGGCCTGAAGGACTTCAACACCGATGGTTACTACTTCGACGCCAGCGCCAGCAGCGAAAACAAGCTGGTCTTTCTGCGCGACGAACAACAGTAGTCCTACCTCAGGCTCAATCGCTCACTGCGCTGACACTATTCAGGCCTTACGCCTCAATGGGGCTGTGTCGGCGCAGCGATCGCGATCAACCACTACCAACGTGAGCCTAAACGCGGCTGGTGGCGTGCATGGCTCACATAAAACTAAAGCCAAATAGCAGCAAAAAATCAGACTGGTATTATCCCGGGTTTTCATCGAACTAGGGAAAGACGGGTGAACAAGGCAAAGGACTTTGTAGCAAGCTTTTGGGCCAACCTGGACGGCTGGATCATTTTTTTCAACATATCCAGCGGCCTACTCCTGGGCACTACTGTCGGCATCATTTTCGCCATATGGTTACAAAAACGCGGCTACCTGGCACGCGCTAATCGCTGGCATCACTGGCTACTCAAACTGTATTTCCTGGCGCTACCCTGTATGGGGGGCTTTGTTGGCGTGCAGGCAGGTGTACTTTACGCTGTTGAAAAGCAGCTGCACCGCGAGATAGACCGACAGGAGCCTGCAGTCCAGCAGATGAGTCTCGCCATCATGGCCAACTTCTATCTATACGCTGATAGTGTTGCGCAGGACTACGACCTAACCCAGTACACCTCGCTGTCTCCCCGGGACGCACTGCTGCTGATGGTCGATAATTACATGGCGACCAACCCCATTCAGGTGTTCGAAAACCCGGAAGAGCTGGGCCTGCTGCAGCGCTTTACGCAAAAGGTACTCGAGCGCTCAGCCAGAGCCCAACTGGTCTGGCTGGTTGATAAAGTGATCATTGAAGATATAGTCGTGCGCAAAGGCGCCGAATATACCCGCTTCAGCGCTGATACCATCGAAGATATGACCGACGAGCCGTTCGATACCCTGTTCAGCGCACGCGCCATTCTCGACTTCACCAAACGCCAAGTCAGCAAGATATGGTTCAGCTACTACGTTACAGTCGCACTGCAGTGGCTTCTCGTGATGGCGTTGATTGGTATTGAGTTTGGCGTTTCTCGATACTTTGGCCAGTGGCGGCGCAAACGAGAGCCGACAGCAGATAGTGCTGGCAATGACGAGGCTTTGGTAGCGGGGCAGTAAACTCGAACGGCTAATACTGGCCCGCATCGATGCAGATGCAGGCCGGTATTAGCCCATGTAAGGCTTCTTAGCATTCAACAGCAAGGCTATGCTCGCTGCCTGCACACACCGAACGAAAATCCAGATAGTGCTCCAGCACCTGGTCCGGCGCTTCGACCTGCGGATAGTGGCCTATATTGTCCAGCAACACGGTGTCCGCCTGCGGAATCAGCTCGCGATAGCGCGCCACCATGTGAGCGCCCGAGACCGGATCTACTGCGCCGTCAATAACCCTCATCGGCACCTCGGTACGCTGCATGGCATCCACCCAGCGGTCGCGTTGTACCTTGCGTTCGGCTATATAACGAATCAACAGATGCATCACCTTGGGCCCCTGATTGAACTCCATCATGCGCCAAAAGCCGTCCATCTCCTGCTGGCTCGGTTGCGTCTGAGGTCCAAAAATTCTGCCAAAGGTCTGCGCCATGTTCTCACGCTGGTAACGACGCCCAACGAGAAAGCCAATAGGGCTCATCAATAGCTTCTGCAAACGGACCGGACGATGCGTTTCCGGAAACAAACCGCCGTTTAGAAAACACACCGAATTCAACCTGCCCGGCCCAACAAACTCTCGCGTCAAAAGCTCCTGAGCCACGCTATCGCCATAGTCATGCGCCAGAATATGGTAGCTGTCCACACCGAGATGACGAAGCACCTCCTGCAGCAAGTCGGCCTGATCCAGCAAACTGTAGTGGTAATGCCGTGGCTTGGCTGAAAATGCAAAGCCCATCATATCGACGGCAATCAGCCGGTAACGACGGGCCAGTGAGTGCCAGAGATAGTGCCAATCCCAGGAGCCGGAAGGGAAGCCGTGAATCAACAACAGAGGTTCACCCTCGCCTGCCACCCAGTAGCGGGTTTTGTAACCTCGATAGTTGAACTCGCGCCCCTGAACGATCCAGTCGTCCAGGGGAATGCCGCTGAGTTTATCCATCCGGTTAAACGTCAAAACCAGGATTTACACGCTGAATTTTGCGCAGCAGCGCGGGCCACGCGATCCCGGCACCAGCACCTTTGGTAACCGTTTTCATACTGGCCGCGGCGCCATCCAGAACAGCCTGCGGAATGGGAATCAGCTCGGCGTTCTGTGCTTGTGCTCGTACTTGAATTTCACAGCAGCGCTGCAGGGTGTACATGGTCAGAAAGGCTTCAGCAACCGATTTACCACACACCAACAAGCCATGGTTGCGCAGTATCAGATTGTTGGCGCGTCCCAGGTCTGCCTGCAGGCGAGGCTTCTCTTCAGCGTTCAGCGCAACGCCCTCATAATCATGATAGGCAAGGCTGCTGAGCACAAAAATCGACTGCTGAGAGATGGGCAAAATACCTTCTTTCTGCGTCGACACAGCGATACCGGCGGCAGTATGGGTGTGCAATACGCAATTGGCATCGTGACGTATTTCGTGGATCGCACTATGAATCGTAAAACCGGCGGGATTTACGTCGTAGGGCGACTCCACTACCTTGTTGCCCTGCAGGTCAATTTTTACCAGGTTGGATGCAGTCACTTCCTCAAACATCAAGCCATAGGGGTTGATCAGGAAGTGCTCGGTGCCCGGAATCTTGGCGGAGATATGGGTGAAGACCAGGTCGTCCCAACCGTACATGGCAATCAGCCGATAGCACGCCGCCAGCTCAACCCGGACCTGCCACTCTTCAGGACTGACGTGCTCTTTGACGCTCTTTTCCACCAGTGAATGTACTGCGTTCATCGGGCAATCCTCTTTTGTTGGAATAATGTAAAGGCCCCCTTGTGGGCCGCTGCCGGTACAGGACATCCCCCAGTGCATGCGGCATACTATGGGATATTCAGTATGAGAGGGAGTCTAGACGGTGACGGCGAAGCGGACTGTCAAACACTTTACAGTGTCTGGCATGCAGGACACTGATCGCCTGGCCAAGCTGCTGCAGAAGAATCGCTGGTTCAGCGAACTGCCGCAGGATGTGCTGGATGAAATGCTGGCCCTGGCCAGAGTGCGTACGCTGACTGACGGCGAATTTGTCTATGCCAAGGACGATCAGCCGGACGGTTTATACGGCGTTATCAGCGGCGCAGCGCGTATCAGCAATATTGGCCCCGATGGTCGCGAAGCAGTGCTGGCCGTATTGACACCCGGCAGCTGGTTCGGCGAAATATCGCTGTTTGATGGACTACCCCGCTCCCACGACACCATCGCCAGCGGCAATACCGAACTGCTGATGATTCCGCGCGTCGGCTTTCAACAGATACTGGAGCGCCGACCGGAACTCTATCCCTTATTCATGAAATTGCTGTGCCGGCGCATCCGTATCTCTTTCGCCATGTTGGAAGACAGTGCTTTGCTGCCGCTTTCATCGCGCCTAGCCAAGCGCTTGCTCATGCACGCGCACAATTACGGCCAGACCGATGATGAGGGCGGGCGTCCCTGTGTGCAGCTCTCACAGGAATCACTGGGGTTGATGCTCAACAGCTCGCGCCAGAGCATCAATAAGTTACTCAAACGCCTGGAGAGCCTGGGCTGGCTGCAGATTCAGTATGGTCAGATCCTGATCCTGGATGAGGAGCGGCTGACCCAACTTGCCAGTGGTGCACCGCTGCCTGCCAATGCCGGCTGATCAGGCTTTTAATGCGGCTATAAAGCGCCCAACCCAGGGCTCTGCGTCGGTTTCCGGCGTCACGGTCTCGCTGGCGTCCAGCCTCAACAGTGGCTCGACCTCACGGGCCTGCAGCTCCAGCAGTAACTCGCGAAACTCCTCGCCAGCCTGGCAAAAGGTATCGCCATAGGCAGCATCGCCAAGAGCGATCACGCCAAAGGGCATGGCTGTCAGCAACGGAAAGCGGTCGCGCATCTCATGAAAGAGCGGCACCAAGGGTTCAGGCAACTCGCCCATGCCGGTGGTAGAGGTGCAGACCAGTAACGCCTCGGGCTGCAACGCGAGCAGCGCGTCCAGATTCAATAATCGCAACCGACTGACCCTGAGCCCTGCAGCCTCACACAGGGCTTGCGCCTCATCCGCGACCAGGTCCGCCGTACCAAATACAGTGCCGCTAAGAATAACCAGATGCATTACTCCACTCCCCTCTCACTCGATTCATCAATCCCGCTATTATGCCGCAAAGCACTCAGCGGGGCGCAGCGCAGCTGGACAGTCCTGCCCACTGCTATAGAATGCCGAAAAGCATAAAGGAGTCTGTGTACACCATGATCAATGCCAAATTACTGCAGCTGGTGGTCAACGCGTCCAACGACGGCATCGTAGTCGCCGAACAGGAAGGCGACGACAACATTCTTATTTATGTAAACCCTGCATTTGAAGCGCTGACCGGTTACAGCGCGGATGAAATCCTCTATCAGGACTGCCGTTTTTTGCAGCGCGGTGATTTTGACCAGGAGGGCTTAAGAATCATTCGCGAAGGTATTGTGAAAGGTGAGCCTTGCCGCGCCGTGCTGCGCAATTACCGTAAGGATGGCAGCCTGTTCTGGAACGAACTGTCGATCACTCCGGTGTTCAATGAAGCCGACCGATTGACCTACTTTATCGGCATTCAAAAAGACGTATCGGCCCAGATTGAAGCCCAACAGAGAGCCGACGCGCTTGAAAAGGAACTAAACGAATTACGCGGAGCACCAAGTTGATAGCCGGCGCTATCAACCGACCTGCTTTCATTTCAACTAGCAAGATAACCGCCAAGCAACTGGCGAACTCGCTCGGTTAGCGTACCTTGCACCAGCCCCAGGCTACTTATCTGCGCCTTAGCCAGAGCCGTGCTCTGTAATTCACAGCACGCCCCCAACACCGCTACAGCACAGTCCAATTGTTGACTCAGTCGCGGCAACTGACGGGTCAACAGGCTGTTATCCAATGCCAGGTCACTGAATAGCAGCAAGCCCTGATAGCGCCCGCTCTGGGTCATGATCAATAAATCTTCTGCCGCTGGCAAGGACGTCAGATAGGCGATATTCAGATCGGCCTCAGCCAGAAACAGGGACGCAACCAGCACTTCCACTTCATCCTGGGGTGGCTGCAAACCAACCAGCATGACACTGGGGCGGTCGGGACGGACAAAAGCAATCCGCTGCAATAGACGGCCGCGCAAAAATCCATCCAGCAGCGCCCACTGCGCAGTCGAGCCGGGCTGCCCAGCTCGGGTACGATACTGCCGCCACACGGGCAGCAACACATCGTTGCATACCTGCGTAAGCGTCCAGTGCGAAAATAACAGGGAGTAGGCTCGTTCAAGCTCAAGCACATCCCCACTGGCAACCGCATCCATCAAACGGGTGCGCGCTGCGAGCACATACTGCTCTGCCTGATCTTCTATGTGCGCAGCTGTTGCAGCGCTCAGCGAGGGCTGCGTCTGCCGGTCAATAATAGAAGCCACCTTGCTGACCGGAACGCCTCGACCAATCCAGCTGACGATCGCCTTGACCCGCTCAATATCACGCATTGAGTAGAGACGGTGACCACTCTCGGTGCGCTGCGGTACTAACAACCCATAGCGCCGCTCCCATGCGCGCAAGGTCACCGAGTTAACGCCAGACAAGCGAGATACCTCACGTATGGGATACAGCGTATCGTTGGCCAGAAGTGGGCCAGAAGCATAATCAGTCATTGTATGGTCACGGGCGGCGGGTCGCCTTGGCTCTCGGATCAGTTGTACGAGTATTGTACATAATATTACGATTTTTTGCGGCAACGCTGGCACACTGATCTGATAGCAACTACAACGTAATCACCAATAGACTGATGCCAAGCGGGTTGTGCGTGTTAACATGAGCAATTCACACCGCTGTTGAACGATGCTGTCCATCTTGTACAGCCCATCAAAACAACCGCATCTATACACTTATTACTGACTCAAGTGAGCTATGAGCCAAGCCACAAGTATACTCATTACGGGTGCCGCGCAGCGGGTCGGCCTGCATTGCGCCAAACGCCTGGTAGAAGATGGACACAGGGTCATCATCAGCTGCCGAGCATTGGATGAGCAGCGTGACGCTGCACTACCGGAAGGTGTTGAAGTACTGCTCGCCGATTTTTCTACCACGGCAGGCATCCAGGGGCTGATTGATCAACTGCATGAGCGGGCCGTCAGCCTGCGCGCAATTATCCACAATGCGTCTATCTGGATGGACGACCAGGAAGGTCATGCTGCACTGCAGCAAATGTTCATGGTGCACATGCAAGCCCCCTACATGATCAATAGCCAGTGTGCAGACCTGTTCCCTGCCGATGCAACCGGGGACATCATTCACATCAGCGACGATGTAACCCGCAAGGGTAGCGCCAAGCATATAGCTTACTGCGCCAGTAAAACAGGACTAGAGGGACTATCGCGCTCCTTTGCCGCGCAACTGGCCCCACGTATCAAGGTCAACTGCATCAACCCGGCCTTGATCATGTTCAATGAAGACGATGATGCCGACTATCGAGCCAGAGCACTGGCCAAGTCGGCAATGGGCATGGAGCCCGGCCCCGAGGTGGTTTACCAGTCGGTTCGCTATCTGCTGGACAACCCCTACACAACCGGAACATGCCTGTCGCTAAATGGCGGCCGGCATCTTAAATGAGCCGACGAGAAGACATTATGAGCCTGGAAAAGCTGTCACAGAACTATCTGGAAGTACTGACCAATCTGGGAGAAAACCCCGAGCGCGAAGGTCTCAAGGGCACACCTGAACGTGCGGCCAAAGCCATGCAGTTTCTCTGCCACGGCTACAACCAATCACTGGACGAGATCGTCAACGGCGCGCTCTTCCAGTCTGACAATGATGAGATGGTCATCGTCAAGGATATCGAGCTTTACTCGCTGTGTGAGCACCATATGCTGCCCTTTATCGGCAAGGCGCATGTCGCCTACATCCCCACCGGCAAGGTGATTGGCCTGTCGAAAGTGGCCCGCATCGTCGACATGTTCGCGCGGCGACTGCAGATCCAGGAAAACCTGACCCGACAGATCGCCGAAGCACTGCAGAAGGTCACCAATGCACGCGGCGTCGCAGTGGTCATCGAAGCCAAGCATATGTGCATGATGATGCGCGGCGTAGAAAAACAGAATTCATCCATGCATAGCTCGGTCATGCTGGGCGACTTCCGTAACTCGGTTAATACCCGGCAGGAGTTCCTGCAGCTGATTGGTCGGAACTGAGATGAGCATACTGGCACCGGGCCTGGCCCGCATCCGCATCAAGGACCTGCGTCTACGCACCTACATTGGCATCAAGGATGAAGAAATCCACAATCAGCAAGACATCCTGATCAATGTGACCATACTCTACCCGGCCGACGATGCTGTCGCCGTCAACGAGATAACTCAGGCGCTGAACTATCGCACCATCACCAAAGCGCTCATTGCCCATGTAGAGGGCAACCGCTTTGCCCTGCTGGAGCGGCTGACCCAAGAGCTGCTGGACATAGTGATGCAGCACCAACAAGTGCACTATGCGGAAGTCGAAGTAGACAAGCCGCACGCACTGCGTTTTGCTGAATCGGTATCCATTACTCTGAGTGCACAACGCAACTGACGCGGCCGATTGACTTTGGCTGATTGCGTTTTATGCTTGGCGCACCTGGTTGTCAGCCATCAAGGGTGCGCTGACATAAACAACATAAGCTGATGAAAACCGGAGTTGATGATGACCCAACAGGAACGTCTTGAACTTGAAGCGGCAGCCTTCCGTAACCTGGTCAGTCATCTGCGTAGCCGCAAGGATGTGCAGAACATCGAGCTGATGACACTCGCAGGCTTCTGTCGCAACTGTCTGTCCAAGTGGTACAAGGGGGCAGCAGACGATATGGACATCGAGCTAAGCATGGATGAAGCACGTGAAGCCATCTATGGCATGCCCTACGCTGACTGGAAAGCCAAATACCAGACTGAAGCCAGCCCGCAGCAACAAGCCGCCTTCGAACGAGCGCAGAAACAGGATAAAGCATGACCCCCGAGCAGTTTGTCGCCCGCCTGGGCAAGCCAGAGCACCAATTCGCGGATACCCTCAGCTTTATCGAGCAACACTATCACTATCAGCCCAGCGCATTTGCGAACGGCGCCATACACAATACAGAGGACCAGAACCAGGGCTCCTGCAAGGTATTGGCAGCGGCGCAGGACCTGCAGCTAACTGACCTGCAGACACTGCAGTGCTTTGCCGAGCACTACCGGTCTGTTCTGGA
This sequence comes from Pseudomonas neustonica, assembly GCF_003797945.1. Lineage (GTDB taxonomy): Bacteria > Pseudomonadota > Gammaproteobacteria > Pseudomonadales > Pseudomonadaceae > Halopseudomonas > Halopseudomonas neustonica. The sequence goes on along the minus strand of NZ_RKKU01000007.1, from coordinate 93,457 downwards.
CAACCCCACCGGCAGCGATCACGCCAACATTCGCGCTTTCATGAATAGCGGCCTCAACGCAGTATCATTTAACCGCCAGCCGCTGACCCGGCGATAACTGCGTTCACGCGACCAGGAGACTCCATGACAGTCAAACAGCTGTCCCCTAAAGGGGACTTCCCGTCTTGCGGTTTGATCAGGCGGCTGGCGGCTGCGGGTTACGACCTGCTGTTATTACTCGCCGTACTCATGGTCGCGACCTTTGCCTACCTTGGCATTTACATCGGTATATACGGGGAGGCGACAGCCCATCAGCAAGCAGACGCGGGTGGCTTTATTGGTGACCATCTGCTCAGCGTGATCATCATCATCGTGACTACCGGTTTTTACCTGCTGTTCTGGACCAAAAAAGGCCAAACCCTGGGCATGCAGGCTTGGCGTATCCGCCTGCAGCAACCGAACGGGCTCTCGATCACCCGCACGCAAGCATTAATCCGGCTGTTGGTTTGCCAGCTTTCCTGGCTCTGTGCCGGTCTGGGATTTTTCTGGCAACTCGTGGACAAGCAGTCTCGGACATGGCACGACATAGCGTCCAATACGCAACTGGTCGTTCTGCCAAAGGGTACTTTCAAGAAGTGAAGCATTACATCGGTAACTATTTTTAGCTCATCAACCCCATGCGTATGGCTTCCTGCACGGCCTGCGCACGACTACTGATCCCCAGCTTGGCGTAAATGTTTTTAATGTAACTTGTTGCCGTGTGATAACTCACACCCAACATATCGGCCGCCTCAGCCGTTTTATAGCCGTTACCAATAACCAGCAAAAACTCACGCTCGCGTTCGCTGAGTTTTGCCACTTCCTCATCCGGAGAACCCCCAGGGCGCCAGCTACCGGCTCCCGAAGCCTGTTGAAAGAAGCCCAACATACGTTGTGCAATCTGCGGCGATAACGGCGGCACACCCAGGGCTACCCCCTCTAGCGCCAGCGCGATCTGTTTCTGGCTATCGTCTTTCAATAGATAACCGTTGGCTCCTGCCTGCAACGCCGGAAACAGATGCATATCATCGTCATATATAGTGGCAACTACGAGCAAGGTTGCGGGATACCGCTTGCTGCACTGGCGAATGAAGTCAATACCTGAGCCGTCCGGCAGCTGCAGGTCGACCAGACAAAGATCGGGCTGCCCCGATTCCAGTGCCTGCAGGGCGCCATCCAAACGCCCATAAACGCTCAACCGGACCTGAGGCCAAGCCATTAAAATGGCCTCTGCCAACCAGCCCTGAGCATCCTTTTGATCTTCCAGAATCAGGACATCATTCATCACTTCAGCTCGCCTTTACCGGGATATCACATTGCGTCGCCGGGCCGCCATGCAGCGGTGAGCACCAGCAAACCTCTGCACCCAACTCGGCGCAGCGCTGTTGAATACCAAGCAAACCCAGTCCGGCTATTGGTTATTCAACTAGCGACAGCATCCCTGCGCCATCATTCTGATATTGCAACACAAGCCGATTCGGTTCCACCGATAACTGCACCGAAATAACCTGGGGCTGGGCATGCTTGAATATACTGGTAAGGCATTCGCGCAATATGCGTGAGAGGTTACGCTCCTGACGAGCGCTGAGCCGTTGATCCAGAACAGCCTCGTGCAAACGCATATCCAGCTGCACAACAAACAAACCGGAGCGTTCTCACGCCGCCGCTTGCCAGCGGCACACACTCTGCCTTTGCGAGACCTGACAGACAATCCCGGACCAGGTGCCTGAACTGCATCAATACAGGTTTAACTGACGTCTAGCCCGCCCGGCGCAACAAATAAGCGCCTATTACAAATAGCAGCGCTATCGGTAACAGCACCGCAATAAGCGGCGAGAAGCCAAATACCAAGCTCGAGGGCCCGAGCAGGTCCTGCCCTATCTGGAATCCAAAGCCGACCAACACACCGGTAAACAGGCGTTGCCCCATAGTCACCGAGCGCAGGGGGCCAAAAATGAAGGAAATAGCGACAAATACCAGCGCGGCCGTTGCCAATGGCTGGAAGAGTTTTTTCCAGAACGCGAGCCAATAAGGTTTATTGTTCAAGCCCTGATTAGACAAATATTCCTGATATTGCCAGATGCCCTTGAGCGGCAGCACCTCCGGATCAAGCAGGACCACGCGCAACAGATCGCGCGACAAATGAATATTCCACAGATCCTGGAAGGTGGTGAGCACCTCACTCTGGCCATCATCGGCAAAGCGGGTGGTTTGCACGTCTTCCATCAACCAGTCGTTGTCCTGCACGGTAGCGCGGCGCGCAAAGCTGGCCTCCAGCAAATGGCGCTGACCATCAAAGCGATAGCGCGTCACGCCATGCAATACGCCATTGGGCTGCACCGCGTTGATGTGAATGAAGTCTTCACCTTCACGATGCCATAAGCCCTTCGCCTTAACCGCCTCATTACTCCCTTCTGCGATCGCCCGGCGACTTTCTGCCAGATTCTCGGTGTAAGGAGTCACATACTCGCCAACCAATACCCCCAACACCATCAGCACCAACAGAGGCTTCATGACCGAGCCAATGATGCGCGCAATGGAAACACCGGCCGCGCGCATGATGGTCAGCTCCGAGTTGCTGGCCAGGGTGCCCAAGCCCACCAAACAACCGACCAGCGCTGCCAGTGGCAACAAATCATGCAGCCGCCGCGGCACTGTAAGCAGCACGTAAAGCAATGCCTGTACCGGGCCGTAGCCGCCTTCCAGGTCACCCAGCTCATTGATATAGGCGAACAGCAGATCAAGGCCCAGGATTATCGCCAGAACTACCAGAATACTCAGCAACACCGAGTTGCCAATGTAACGATCAAGCTTGCGCATGGGCACCTCCAGTGGCGCGGCTTGGCGCCAGCAGCGCCCGCCAGTTGAGAAGCAAACCAATAGTCAAAAAGAGCCCGTGCACCCACCATAAGCCCAGAACGGCCGGAGTTTTACCCGATTCCATCCAGCCCCGCGCACTGATAAGCAGCGCCAAGTAGGCCATATAGAGCAAAATCGCCGGCAACAGCTTGAGGAAACGCCCCTGACGTGGATTGACTCGCGACAGCGGTACGGCAAAAAAAGCAACGATAGGAACGAGTAACGGAATCGCTATGCGCCATTGCAGCTCAGCGCGCTCATCCAGCCCCGGTTCCTGCAACAACTGTCCGGTCGACATAGCCTCGCGATCTGTCACCTCGGTCTGCACCTCGGGCTTGGGTAGCAAAACGCCGTAGGTATCGTACTCAATGGTACGAAAATCAGGCTGCCCCGGCTGACCTTCGTAGCGAAAGCCCTTATTCAACACCAGGTAGCGGCTACCGTCTGCGTTCAACTCCTGCGTGCCGGTGGCCGCAACCAGAACGCCCAGCTTGGCATCCTCGCCCTCCCCCCGACGCTCGGTAATAAAAATATCTTCCAGCTGAGTGCGATCATCCGACAAGCCACCCGCATAGGTGACCCGCTTACCGCTGCCCAAGGCCTGGAAGCGGCCAGCAGCCAGCGTATCAAACTCGGTCAACGCATCCTGCTGGTTAAACAACTGCTGCGTCTTCAACACCCCGGCAGGCGCAATCCAAAAGCTCAGCAGGCCAACAATCAGCATCACCAGTAACGCAGGCCCCTGGGTGTAACCAATAATCTTGCGATCACTGATACCCGTCGCCGACAGCACCGTCATTTCGCTATCGAGATAAAGTCGACCGTAGGCCAGCAATATCCCGAGGAACATACCCAGCGGCAGAATCAGCACCATAAAGCCCGGCAGGCGATAGGCCATGATCATGAACAATACGCCGGAGTCGAGTTGGCCGGCGGCGGCCTGAGCCAGGTACTTGATAAAGCGCCCACTCATGATGATCAGCAGCAGTACGCCGCTCACCGCAGCCAGTGTCTGTAAAACCTCACGGCTCAGATAGCGAAAAACAATCACAGATAAGTTCCTTGGCTCGGGGTCTTTAAGGGTCGGCACGAATAGGCCAGAATGCAGGACTGACATGTCTGCCAGCAGCAGCCCGACAGACACCCACGGGATTTAACCCGTATTATCAGTCAATCATCACGATTTGTCTTGGGGAGCACCATGGAGTTCAACGTAAAGCACGGCGCACTGGAAACGATTAAATGCGGCTGTCTGGTGGTCGCGGTCAGTGAAAGCAAAACCCTCAGTGGCCCAGCGGCACAGCTGGACAGCGCCTGCGGCGGGCAAATCAGCGCCGCACTGAAGAGCGGCGACCTCGACGGCAAGGCCGGAAATACGCTGATGCTGTTCGCTCTGCCGGGCATTGCAGCGCAACGCATTTTATTGATTGGCAGTGGTAAAGACGAGGCGCTTAGTGATCGCGCCTGGCGTCGACTAGCGCAAAAAGCCATCACGACCCTGAAAAATGGAGCGGCCAGCGATGCGGTATTTGCCTTCACCAGCCTCCCCGTCAAGGATCGCGACCTGTATGCCCAGACGCGCCTGCTGGTTGAAACCTGCTACGACAATCTTTACCAATTCGATCAGTTCAAAAGCAAGAAGGCCGACAAGCCCAAGCTGAAAAAGGTCGCTCTCTGGTCCGCCGACAAGGCCGATGCCGCCACATTGAAGCTAGCGGTCACCCAGGGCGCAGCGATCGGCGAGGGTATGAACCTGACGCGCACACTGGGCAACCTGCCTGGCAATGTCTGCACGCCAACCTATCTGGCCAAGGAAGCCAAGGCTCTGGCCAAGGCCCACAAGGAGCTGGACGTCGAAGTGCTGGAAGAGAAAGACATGAAGGCGCTGGGCATGGGCGCGCTGCTCTCGGTCAGCGCTGGCAGCGTCGAGCCGGCCAAGCTGATTCGTATCAGCTACCACGGCGGCAAGGCCAAGGACCAGCCACACGTTCTGGTCGGCAAGGGCATTACCTTTGACACTGGCGGCATCAGCATCAAGCCTGCAGCGACCATGGACGAGATGAAGTACGACATGTGCGGCGCCGCTACCGTGTTTGGTGTGATCAAGGCCATCGTCGCCATGCAGCTGCCGATCAATCTGATTGGTTTGATTGCCTCTGCCGAAAACATGCCCAGCGGCACAGCTACCAAGCCCGGCGACATTGTCACCACCATGTCTGGCCAGACGGTCGAAGTACTCAACACCGATGCCGAGGGACGCCTGGTACTGTGCGATACCCTGACCTACGCTGAGCGCTTCAAGCCTGCCAGTGTGGTCGATATCGCCACCCTGACCGGTGCCTGCATTGTCGCCCTGGGCGGTAATACCTCAGGCCTTATGGGCAACGACGATGACCTGGTGCAGCAGCTGCTGAGTGCCGGCACCCAGGCTAGCGACCGGGCGTGGCAACTGCCGCTGTTCGAGGAGTATCAGGAGCAGCTGGATAGCCCCTTCGCCGACATGGCCAATATCGGCGGCCCCAAAGCCGGGACCATCACCGCAGGCTGCTTCCTCTCGCGCTACGCCAAAGCGTACCGCTGGGCGCATCTGGATATCGCTGGCACGGCCTGGATCAGTGGTGGCAAGGACAAAGGCGCAACCGGTCGCCCAGTACCTTTGCTGACCCAGTACCTGCTTAATCAGGCTGGCTAATGCCAGCAGCGGCAAGCTACAAGCGACAAGCCCAAGGCTCTCGAGGCCTCAGGTAACCGCTTGTAGCTTGCTGCTTGAAGCTTAAGGCTGCCCTTATGACCCGTATCGACTTCTACCTGCTCAACAGCGCACAGCCAGCTACCCGCTTGCAGTACGCCTGCCGTCTGGCTCACAAGGCCTGGCAAAAGGGCCACCACGTTTACCTGCATTGCCAGGACGAAGCCGCGGCGGAGCAGCTTGATCAACTACTTTGGTCGTTTCGCGAAGAGGCTTTCCTGCCTCATGCCCTGCGCGGCGAAGAAGTAGACGAGCCCGTCGTGTGCGGTTGCGGAGACGATCCCGGTGAGCACCACGACCTGTTGATCAATCTGAGCGACCTGACGCCTGGCTTCTTCAGCCGCTTTGCCCGTCTGGCAGAAATTGTGGTCGAACAGGATGTGGTTCGCGTACCCGCACGCGAGCGCTTCCGTTTCTACCGCGAACGGGGCTATCCTCTACAATCTCATCAGATACGGATAGCAGGATGAATCATGAAGCAGCGCGACCCTTCGGAGCCCTCACGACTGCTGGAAGACCTGGAGTCGATTCGCACCCTGCTCGATGAGCAGAGCGAAGCGCAGCCAACCTCGCCCGATGATCAACTCGACATCCCGCTGCTGCAGGATGTCATTCCCGCGCCCACCGCGCCGCCGGCATCCGGCTCTCATGTAACGCCCCCCTATAGCCTGCCGCCGCGTCCCGCGGACAAGGCACACAACCCCTTTTTGCCGTACGCATCACTGGCCAAATTGGCGGCAGAGCGGATGCAGCTAGACCAGCTGATGTCTGGTGAGGAACCACCCCCAGCTCTTTCCGCCACTGCCACCACCGCGCGCGAAGTCCGCATGGAAGCCCGTCTGCAGGCCGAAGCTCAGCTGATTCTGCAGGGCGTGATCGACGACCTGATCCCCACCATCGAAGACGAATTGCGCAAGCGGATGCAGCGCAAACTGCAACAGATAGTGCGTGAGCAGCTGAAATAAGCCTACCGGGCTGGGCCATACCCCCTCCGGACCGCTATAATGGCGGCTTTCTCTGCGCCACATTCGCCAACGGCCAATCGAGCCGTGCGACTGCGCTGATCGCTCATTGATTACCGGATAACCAGTACACCCATGGAAAAGACTTACCAGCCCGACGCCATTGAATCCTCCTGGTACCAGACTTGGGAGCAGAACAACTACTTCGCTCCACAGGGCTCTGGCGAGTCCTACACCATTGCCCTGCCGCCACCGAACGTCACTGGCAGCCTGCACATGGGGCATGGTTTCAACAATTCGATCATGGATGCCCTGATCCGTTTCCGCCGCATGCAGGGTCGCAACACCCTGTGGCAACCGGGAACCGACCATGCCGGTATCGCCACCCAGATGGTTGTAGAGCGTCAACTGGGCGCTCAAGGTGTTAGTCGCCATGACCTGGGGCGGGAAAAATTCCTGGACAAGGTCTGGGAGTGGAAAGAAGAGTCTGGCGGTAATATCACTCGGCAGATTCGTCGCCTGGGCAGCTCAGTGGACTGGAGCCGCGAGCGCTTCACCATGGATGATGGTTTGTCCGAAGCGGTCAAGGAAGCCTTTGTTCGCCTGCATGAAGACGGCCTGATCTACCGCGGCAAGCGGCTGGTCAACTGGGACCCGAAACTGCACACCGCGATCTCCGACCTGGAAGTCGAGAACCATGATGAGCAAGGCTCACTCTGGAATCTGCGCTATCCACTGGCCGATGGTGCCACCACGGCTGATGGCAAGACCTACCTGATTGTTGCCACTACGCGCCCGGAAACCATGCTGGGCGATACCGCCGTAGCCGTTAACCCGGATGATGAGCGCTACCAGGCGTTGATCGGCAAGTTTATCGAGTTGCCGCTGGTTGGTCGCCGCATTCCGATTGTGGGCGATGATTACTGCGATCCCGAGTTTGGCACCGGCTGTGTGAAAATCACCCCCGCCCACGACTTCAACGACTATGAAGTCGGCAAGCGCCACGCCATGCCACTGATCAATATTCTCGACCAGAACGCGGCCGTACTGGCCAAGGCACAGGTCTTCAATATTGATGGCAGCGTCAACAGCGAATTCGATGCCAGCCTGCCGGAGGCCTATGCCGGTATGGATCGTTTTGCCGCGCGCAAGCAGATCGTCGCTGACTTCGACGCGCTCGGCCTGCTCGAAAAGATCGAGCCTCACGCCCTCAAGGTGCCCAAAGGCGACCGCTCCGGTGTGGTCATTGAACCCTGGCTGACCGATCAGTGGTACGTCTCAACCAAACCGCTGGCAGAGCCGGCGATTGACGCCGTTGAAGATGGCCGCATCCAGTTTGTGCCCAAGCAGTACGAAAACATGTATTTCAGCTGGATGCGCGACATCCAGGACTGGTGTATCTCCCGTCAGCTCTGGTGGGGCCACCGCATCCCAGCCTGGTACGACGAGGCTGGCAATGTGTATGTCGGCCGCGACGAGGCCGAAGTGCGCGCCAAACACAACCTGGGCGACGCACCGCTGCGCCAGGACGAAGACGTACTGGATACCTGGTTCAGCTCCGGCCTGTGGACCTTCTCAACCCTGGGCTGGCCCGAACAGACCCAAGCGCTGAAGACCTTCCACCCGACCGACGTGCTGGTCACCGGCTTCGATATCATCTTCTTCTGGGTCGCACGCATGATCATGCTGACCATGCACCTGATGAAGAACGACGACGGTAGCGCGCAGATCCCGTTCAAGACGGTTTACGTGCATGGTCTGGTGCGCGACGGCCAGGGCCAGAAGATGTCCAAGTCCAAGGGTAACGTTCTGGACCCGCTGGACATCATCGACGGTATTGATCTGGAGTCACTGGTCAGCAAACGCACCAGCGGCATGATGCAACCCAAGCTGGCCGAAAAGATCGAGAAGCAGACCCGCGCCGAGTTCCCCGACGGCATTGCCGCCTACGGCACTGACGCCTTGCGCTTTACCAACTGCTCGCTGGCCTCTACCGGTCGCGACATCAAGTTCGATATGGGCCGCGTAGAAGGCTACCGCAACTTCTGCAACAAGATCTGGAATGCCACCCGTTACGTCATGATGCAGTGCGAAGACAAGGACTGCGGCGCTGACGGATCACCGGTAGAACTGACGCTGGCCGATCGCTGGATCATCTCTCAGCTGCAGCGCACCGAGGCCGAAGTGACTCGCCAACTCGATCAGTTCCGCTTTGACTTGGCGTCCAACGCGCTCTACGAGTTTATCTGGAACCAATACTGCGACTGGTATCTGGAGCTGTCCAAGCCGGTACTTTGGGACGAGAACGCCTCAGCCGAACGCCAGCGCGGCACCCGCCGCACCCTGGTCCGCGTGTTAGAAGCAGCTCTGCGTCTGGCCCATCCTTTCATGCCCTTCATCACCGAAGAGATCTGGCAGCGCATCGCCCCACTGGCAGGCAAGAGCGGCGCAACCATCATGCTGCAGCCCTGGCCTGAAGCAGACCAGAATCGCATTGACGCCGCCGCCGAGGGCGACGCCGAGTGGCTAAAAGCACTGATTCTTGGCGTGCGCAACATTCGCGGCGAGATGAACGTAGCCCCCGGCAAGGAGCTGGAGCTGCTGCTGCGCAAAGTGGGCAGCGAAGATCAACGCCGCCTGCAGGAAAACGATACCTTCCTGAAGAAGCTCGCCAAGCTGTCCAGCGTGACGGTACTGGCTGAAGGCGAAGAGGCACCGCTGTCGGCTACCGCACTGGTAGGCGAGCTGGAAGTGCTGGTGCCCATGGCCGGCCTGATCGACAAGACCGCCGAGCTGGCGCGCCTGGACAAGGAAATCGGTCGTCTTGAGGGCGAGGTCAAACGCATTGGCGGCAAGCTGTCGAATGCGGGCTTCGTCGATAAGGCCCCACCCGCCGTGATCGATAAGGAACGTGCCAAGCTGGCCGACGCTGAGCAGGCACTGTCCCAGCTGAGCGAACAGCGCAAGCATATCGCCAGCCTGTAAATGCCGCACGGCGCCGATCATGGGATCGGCGCCACCCCATAGCAAGCCACCGCGGGATACCCACTATGCCGATCGACAACAGCATCGTTCACCAGATTCACAAGAAACCGGATGGCCAGCCCGCCAGCCTGACGCTGCGTGACGCCGAGCTGGCCAACTCTGAAGCATTGGAGCAGCTGCTGGCAGGCTTGATCGAGGCCTACAACAGCAAACCCAACAAAGCTTGGGGCTACTTTCACGAAGAGAGCGGCGCCTATCCGTTCAGCGGCTGGTTACAGCAACTGATCGACCAGGATATCGACTTTGTCGGCTTTACCAGCAAAGCCAGCGAACAGCTGAAAACCCTGATGGAAGGCTCCAACCTGGCGCTGGGTGGTCATGTGCTGTTCATCCGCTATCGCCAGGGCATGACTGCGTTTCTGGTCGTCGCCTTGCTGCACCATACCGAAGGCGTCACCGTAACCGAGCAGCTCGACGTCGCCTCAGCGCGTCACCTGGACCTATCCAGTTTGAATATGGCAGCGCGCATCAATCTGACCGAATGGAAGCAGAACGCGACCTCGAAGAATTACATTTCCTTTATCCGCGGGCGCAGCGGCAAGCGCGTGTCGGACTACTTCCGTGATTTTATTGGCTGCGTTGAAGGATCAAACCCGGAAGAGGAAACCAACACGCTACTGCAAGCCTTCAGCGACTATGTCGGCGAGGCCTCGATGGAGCCAGAGCTGGTCAAGGACAAAGCCAAGGCCATGACTGGGTACGTCAACAGTCAGACCCGCGCAGGCGAACAGGTTGGATTGGAAGAGCTGTCAGGCGTCATAGATGAAGAACAGCCACGCGCCTTTTACGATTACATCCGCAACAAGGACTATGGCCTGAACCCCGAAATCCCTGCGGACAAGCGCACCCTGAGCAACTTCATGCGTTTCTATGGCAAAGCGGATGGACTCTCGATCAGCTTCGAATCTCATCTGCTCGGTGAGCGGGTCGAGTACAACGAGAGTGATGACGCGCTCGTCATCAAGCACCCACCCAAGGGCCTGGTACAGCAGCTACGCAACAAAAAACGCTGAGACTGCATAAAGAAAGCCACGCTGTCTGCCGGTAACCTACCGGCAGAGGGTCTCAGCGCTCCAGCATGAAGGTATCGTACTCGAGGCTATCGAGTGCTGATGACAGCCTGAACAGACCAACCAGAGCACAGATCATCAGTGAGACGGTAAAGCCGTAACCAAAGAAACTTGGCCCAAGCTGCAGCGTTATAAGCGTTAGCAAGGCGTTCAACAATACGAAGAGCGCGCACAATTCCAATGCCAGTGCGCGCTTGTCGAGATAGAAGAACACATTAAGTAGCGCCATAAATACCACCTGAATACTCACCCCCACCAGATCCACGTAAAACAGTGGTAGGTAGTGACTGGAGATATCCAGCCGATCCAGCAACGCGGGCGCGAAGAGAAACAGCAATAGCACCGTAAGCCCCTGAACCTTGCATATTTCCTGCAAGCCCTGACGAATAGAGAGGGTCATCTCGTTTTTCAGCTGACGGATGTGCTGCAGTGTTTCCCCCCCGCGAATTGCAGAAAACAGGCGGTCATACCATTCAGCGAAGTCGGTCTCGATGCGCACCAAAAATACCGCCATACCCGGAATAATTGCCAGATAGGCCAGAAAGATGGGCAAGTCATAGAGCATAGAGGCGCGCAGCGGCCCGATCACCTGTTCCGAAGTACCGGGATTGAACCAGAAGATAAATTTGTCGATCCAGATGCCAAGGTTATAAAAAAGCCCGGTCAACAACAGGCTAATGAAGACCTTGCCTCTATCCAGAAAGTCGAACGCGATCAGACGATCCGCCGGGTATTCGCGCAGGATATCGAACAGGAATACAAACAGCAGTACGGCATGGCCGATAAGCAATGCCAGCAACAACCCTTCCATGCCAACCATGCGCAGGAAATAGGCACTCGCGATCATGCAGGCGTAGCCACCCAGCATCACCAGCAGAATACGATTGTAAGCCTTCATGCCGGAAAGAAAGATAATCACCAGCCAGAGGTTGCACAGGGTGACAAAGTTGGCCAAGACCAGCAGCCGATAAATAAATGACTGATCAAAGAGCAACAAGAGCACGAGAATACCCAGGGCACCTGACGCCAGCGTCACCAACATCAGGATGCCGAGCAGATTGGGCGTAATCACGTCCATTCGCTGTTCAAACAGACGGTCTGAGACAAAACGGGTAAAGAACAGCTGCAAACCACCGGTACAAATCAGCGAGGTGGCCATCAGATAGGTCACGGTTACCAGAAACTGCCTGACCAATAAATCCGGCACAATAAAACCGATACTCATCACACCGATCAACATGACGCTGATGATCGACAGCACCCAGGGGCCCGAACTGATCAAACCGGCATAGACGTAAGCTCGCAAGGTCGAAGAGTAGGTGTCACGCGCCAAAATTCGACGCAGTTCAAAGCCAATACCGGCCATCAGTTATCTCCCGTTGCTGCGCGATAGATGTCGCGATAGCGGCTAAACATGAGTTCGTCGCTGTACAGACGGGTAACCCGCTGCAGACCGACTTTCTGCGCATTGGCCCAGCGAACAGGGTCCTGCAGCAGGCGCTGGATGGCAAAGGCAGTAGCCTGAGGATCAGCGATGGGAATGACCTCGCCAGCCGAACCAAGCCCTTGGTCCTCCTCGCCAGCGCCTTCAATCAGCTCTCGACAAGAGCCGACGTCAGTGCTCACTACCGGCGTACCGGCACACCAGGCCTCCAGAATAACCAGGGGTTGTGCCTCGCTTATGGACGTCAGCACCATCACACCAAGGCGGGGCATGATGTCGCGAATATTCTGGAAACCAAGAAAACGCACGTGGTCGCCCAAACCCAGACTGCTCACCAGGCTGTGGCATTCTTGCGCATAAACCTCGTCCTCTTCCTCCGGCCCTACAATCCAGGCCTCAAATGAAGGAATAACGTTAGCCACGCTGCGCGCCGCACGAAGAAAGGTCTTTACGTCTTTGATCGGCACTACGCGTCCAATAAGACCTGCGACCATAGGAATGCCGGGGGCACGCTCGGCACGAATGGGGTCCCAGGGTGCGAGCGCTATGCCGTTTGGGATAACCCGAGTGCGGCTTGCACTGGCGCCGTCCTTGATCTGTCGTGTCCGATTGCCCTCATACAGAGAAATAATCGGATCAGCAGACTGATAAGCGAGCAGGCCGGTACGCTCAAAAAAGCGAATCCATAACGCCCTGACATAACCGGTAGACGTATCCAGGCCGCCACTGAGGGCTTCATCCTTGGCATCGGCAACCCAGGCTGCCTGCGCGAGATCAATCTTTCTCTCTTTGGTGTAAATGCCATGCTCGGTCAGTACAAACGGGCACTGCCAATGGGTTTTCAAAATAGCACCCAACAAGCCAGCGTAGCCGGTGGAAATCGCATGCACAGCCTTGGCACGCGGCAAGCGGCGCGCAAGGTCGGCAAGCATCAGCACCGGCGGCTGAATAGTACGCAATGTCCAAAAATAATTGATGAAAGAGGGATCGGTACAATGCTCCATGTACCCTTGGCTCAGCACCTGCCAACTCGCCTTGCTGCGCAATACCTGATCACAGGTTAACTCTCCGGCAGCCAGGCTACCGAGCAGACCATCAACCATGGATTGATCAGGGGTATCCGGATGATGGAAATAACGATAGAGCTGCTCGAGCGCTGCATGATCAGCCTTGGGCGGCGAGCCTCGTTTTACCGTCCCCGGCTGCCAGGACTCGGCAATAAAGACTTCTTCAATATGGACTACATTAGGCGGAATATCATAGTACCTGCGCGGATAGGAATCGCGTTGCCCGCCAATGAACACAACCGAGAAGCGCACATCGGGTAGCCCCAGCAGTATCTGGTTCACCCAGCTGGAAACGCCACCGCGCACGTAGGGCCAAGTGCCTTCCAGCAATAGGCAGATATCCGCTGTTTCAGCGTTCTCACTCATAACCAATACCTCGCCGCAGTCGCCAGCGGCGGCTTGTTACGCAACGCCTCAGGAATAGCGTTAAGGTGGAGCGCAACATCGCTATAGCGTTGTTCCATAAAAGCAATTTCAGCCAGAAAAGGTGCCACTCGGCTAGGATTCATGCCCAGTTCAACGGCATGTTGCAAGCGCTCCCGGGCCTCCTCGACCTGCCCCTGAGCCATCAATATTCTGCCGGCCAGCAAGTCGAGATCAGCATTATCGCCCCCCTCCATCGCCGCCTGCGTATGCAGCAAAGCTTGAGCCAGAATATGCTCCAGCACACCGCCCTGAGCCAAGCCGAGGTAGGCTAACTCCCAATACCAGCGTGCCAGCGCAGCGTGAGCTGCTTTAGGCGCACGTGGCTGCTCGGCGAGGCGCAACTGCAGGCGTTCGATATTCTGGTTGATTGCGGTTTCCTGCTGATCCAGCATGGAATAGGCGAGCAAACGCACATCGTCTTCCGGGTCACGCAACGCCAGCTTGAGTATCGGCGCCGCCTCATTACCGGGCATACGTTTGGTCGCCAGCAACGCCGCCATCCGCTGCTCCGGGTCACTGGCCAACTGCAGCACATCCTGCAGGCCACCATCATTGAATAGCGGCGAATTACGCTGCTCTACTGCGCGAAAAGGCAACGCCGGCATACGCGTCGCCTGCCAACCCTGCTCACTCGTACGACGCGGCAGATACAAGCCGGCAAAGACACCCGCGATCGTACCCACCACCCCCACTAACGGAATAAAAAAGATAAAGCTGAACAGCAGCAACGGAGACCACGGTAGTGGAAACTTGTAGCGCCGGGGAAGCAGCAGCCAAAGCCCCGCCGCCAGCAATGCCGAGCCGATCGCATGTGGCAGAATATACAGATACAGGGCTTCAACGGGCGTTGGACTGCCAATCAGCGCTGACCAACTGCCTAGCTCAAACGCCAGCGCACCACTAAATAGCCACTTGCTGGTCATTCAGTCCGCACTCCCGATACAAGAATTCGCTCAGCGCTGCACGGGTATTTTCCCGCCCCAGCTCGTGATAGTGGGACGTTATTCCACGCTCTTGCAGGGATAGCTCGCCGCCCATGCGTTCTGCGATAATCTGATCAAGTCTGCCCAAATAGCCCTGACTTCCCTGCGCATCGGTTAGCGGCATCAAGACCAACAGCATATCGATACCCCGGCTATTGCTCAGCGACAACTGCAGGTCAAGACCGCGCTGACTGTCGACCAGAGCCTTCAATACCGGTGTACTGTCCGCGGGCAGCTCGAAACACATCAGGCTGCCAGGCAGGTCGTGCTTTTCGGCATCCAGCACCGAGCGCTGCAGATGTTGCGAGAAACGCCGAGCTTCGTTGTTTTCCAGCGCCAGCACCTGAGCGTCGGAATGCAGCAAATCGGCAATATGCCCACCCAGCAATGCCAGCAACATAAAGGTGCGTTCATTAAAGGAGAAAAAGGGCATGCTGCGCACTACGACAATTGCCAGTAGCTCACCGTCGACGGTTACCAATGGCACACAGGCTTGCAGGCCGGACACGGACTTTTCTCTGCCTTGCTCACGGAAGACATCACGCACACTCACCACATCGGCGCGTTCAAGGCAGAGCCGAATCAGCAAGTCATTTGCATCCAGCGCGCCCATATCGCCGACTTCAGCATAGGCCTTGCTGACCTGCAGCTGGCCATCAACCACGGGATAAAGTGCTGCCGCATTGAATGATCCATACTGACCCAGCACGCTGAGAATGGAATCAGCACTGGACTTCAGCACGTTGGTTTCTGGCCGAACCTGTAATACTCGTTTACGCAGTAGTAACAGCGAGCTGCGCAAGCTGGTTTCGCTGCCGGCGACCCGTTCTTCCAGTCGATCGTGGGATGACCTTAGCATCTGATAAGCACGGGTAAATTCATCCAGCCGGAACTGGCGATATTCGTTCGCCATCTGCAAACGCTGTAACCTGCGCTCCCAGAGGTCTCGGAACTCGCCCACAACCATACTGCTGACCAACATGCCGACGATGTAAGAAGCCGGCAGCTCGACATACCCAGGATAACCTTCTCGCATCAATACCAGGGTGGCTACCACCAGCATGCCGGCGCTAACCATAGCGTGGAGAAAACCGTAGCGCACAGCCAGCAGCAAAGGCGCAAGAATTGGCCAAGGGAAACGGTTCACGAACAGGGGGTCCGTGGGTTCAAACCAGAAACACAGCCCGAGTACCGCCGCCGTCAGAATAGGCGTTTCCAGCCAGGCAAAGTTATGCCTGGCGCGCGGTGTAAGGCTGTAATCCTTATGGGGGGTATGTCTAAACATTATTCAAACCGCAAGTCGCCGATGAGCGTGTTCAGTACTTTTTGCGCGGAGCCGGCCAGACTCTCGCGGGACCAGCCGGCGCGCGCGCCGCTGTTGCTCCAAAGTACCTGCCCGGTTTTGGGATCCAGAACCCGCAGGCTGATACCCACAGCAGGCTCTCCATCGAGACCGTTCTTGTATTGCCACTCTTCCACACTACCGCTGATCAGGTAGTCAAAAGACTGGGTACCAGCCCAGCTCAGCGCATCATCAAAACGCTTGCGATCGTCCAGCAGCATAAGATCCTGCTCAGCCGGGAGCGGGTAGACGCGCGGCTGAATACCTTCTTCAGACAAGACGCTAAGCAGAATCTGCTCCGCGCGCTCACCCGCCTGCGGTGTTTGCGAATAGTTGACCATCGGTAGCAGTCCCCACTGCGCATCAGCTCGAAACTCCGGGCTGCTGCTGCCTGAAAAAGTACTGCAGGCAGAGACAGTTACAACTGCGGCAATAAGAGTAAAACAACGTAATACGCGCATTTTGTTGCTCCTTAATATGTTATCAACGCCCGAAACGGACACTATATGAAAGGTTCACGTTACCGCCCGAATCACCATCTCCACCAATCGGCGCTGACTGGTAGCCACCGGTCAATGACAGCTCGTCGTCGCCCAACAATTCGACGCCCAAGCCAGCATTGATTGCATAGGTCATGCTCTGTTCTTCCCAATCCCAGCCGGTGGATGTATCCAGCAACCAGGTGTACTGCCCGCGTGTGCGGTTCAGTGCGCCGGGTAAGCCGCGACGCCACTGGCTACCGACATAAAACCGGCCCACGCGCTCGGGCAAAAGCTGATCGGCATTCAACTCGTCCTGGTTGACGGGTCCGCCATTACTTACCAGCAAGTCATCGAATGCGGTGCCCTTGAGCTGATTGCGTTGTAACTCCAGCCCCGAACGCAATACCCAGGTTGGCCCCTCAAAAAACTGGATCTGGCTGAATTCGAGGGAGGCCTGCTGGCCGGCACCAATCGCCAGATTCGAGCGCGTTTCATAGCGCCGCTGCGCTAACGACCAGCTGATTTGATCACGTGCGGAAATACTGTGGCTGCCGTTCAACCAAACGCCGTCCTGCTGACCCAACGCGCGCATGAGGCCAGTCTCCGAGCTTTGACGTTGCCAGTCCAAGCCAGCTGCAAATTGATCACTGCCCAGATTCCAGCGGCGCTCGACACCCAAACCTGTCCGGTTATCGTCCTTGCGGGCACTGCCATCGAACACCAAGGCAGCATCACCATTACGCAGCTGCCGTTCCAACCTCAAGCTGGCATTACGCTCCTGCCCCAGGGTTGAGTCTGCCAACAGTGGGGAATCATATTTCACGGCTCCCAGGTCCAGGCGCGAATACCAGTCATTACCCAGGTAGCTGGCTGCGCTGAATTGCGGACCATCAAGCTGCAGGCCGCCAAAATCCTCCCGCGACAATTGCACGCGCAGACCTTGCGGATGCTGCTCGGTCAGCTCCAACGCCTGCCGCCAAAGCTGCTGGCGCACAGCCAGCGGCTGCTCATCACCCAGCTCAGACAAGGCAACCGAAAGCGCGCGCCCCTTGTCGCCCAGCTGGCTCAGAGCCTCAACCTGCTGAGCCGAGTCCAGACCACCCTCTTCCAGCAAAGCCGTCAGCACATCGCGATCATAATCACGGAACGCACTCTGAATCAGGTTATAGCGATCGGTTGTCAGACCTCGACTACGTCCCCAGGCGAGCCAATCATCTTTCTGCGCCTCCTGATTAAGCGAATCGAGATGGCTCAATTGAGCATTGAACCAGGACTGCAATAGCGTCGAAGAGCCGTCCTGCCAGCGCCGCGCCTGCTGCACTGCAGCGTCTGGAGAATCGCTGACGGCAACCAGACGCAGCCATAGCAAACGACTCTCATCGCTCGCCAGGGCGTCAGGCTGCTTCATTAGTTGCTTCAACACGGCGGTGCGCAGCGCCAAGGCATCGGCGTGGCGCCCCGAAGACTCAAGGGCGTCGGCGTAAGCCGCACGCACCAATAGATCATTGGGCGTCGCCTGCAAGTAGCGGTGATACCACTGCAACGCCTGGCTTTGTCGCCCCAAAAGCTGGTTGGCTGCTGCCATTACCAGCCAGAGCGAGCGCACGTTCTGCGCGCCTGGCTCCCAATGACGCAAGCGCTCAGCCAGCTTGCCGGTATTGTTACTGTCGAAGTACAGCCACAACAGTCGCTCGCGTAACGTCGTACTGGTCGGGTTTGCCTTCAGCCCTTGCACATAATAGCGCTCAGCCAGTTGGCGCTCTCCCCGCCGCTCGGCCAGCAAACCCTGCGCCAAAATAACCGGTAGTCGAGCCGCCAGCCCTGGCTGCTGCTCTGCGTCCTTGACCAGCAGACTCAATTGCTGCCATTGCTGAAGTTGTTCAGCCAACTGAATGGCATCAATCAAACGGCGTGGGTCGCCGGTACGCTCCCAGCTGGCAATCAGCAGCTCCAGCGCCTTGGTTGGCTGTTTCTGGCCATACAGGGTGATCAGTTGACCTTCTTCACTGAAGTTAAGCTCAAGCCCTTTATTCAGCATGGCCTCATAACTGGCCTGTAACTCATCGTCTTTCTCTAGCTCCCACGCCAGCGCAGCTCGCAATCGCCAGAAGCCCGCCTCCGATACCTCCAGCGTGCCTTCATTCAAGACCTGCCAGGCTTGCTCGGGCTGATAGCTGTTCCAGAGTACTTCGGCCCAGCTCACCCGATCAGCTGTGGTCAAGGTGTGGTGCTTGGAAAAGTCCTTCCAAACCTGGGCCTCTGCGTCCAGCTGGAGCGTGTTCTGCAGGTTCTGAATCAACTTGACCCAGGCCATACGATGAGCTGGAGCACGCTCAAGATAACGACGCAACCAGCGCTCGGACTGCTCAGGGGTGCCGCGCGCCTCCTGAGCGTAAACCAGGGCCTCCAGTTCCTCTTCCGTCAATTGGCGTGTCGCCGTGACGCCGGAGAGCAGATCAATGCCCCGGTTATAGTCAAACAGGGAAAACGCCAAACGCCAAACGCCAGGCACGCTCGCGCGCCTCCATGTCCGGTTGCATGCCCAGATAGGCTATCCAGTAATCCAGGGCTATCTGCGGTCGACCAGTCCACTGCGCCAGCAGCGCCATCTGCTTGAGTGCACGAGCAGAGGCCGGTGCTGTGTCCAGTAGGTGCTGCCCCGTCCGCCATGCACCCTGTGTATCACCGCCAGCCAACTGCAGATCAAAGCGCTGCTGCAAGGCTGCAATATTGTCAGGTTCATGTTGCAGCCAACTCGCCGACAACTGATCGGCCAGGTCATGCCGCAACGCCCCCTGAGCAACAATCACGCTACGTGACCACCAATCGGTTAACGGCGCAGCCATAGCACCCTGGGCTAATTGATCCAACAAGTAGATGCTGGCTTGCTCCGACTCGCCACCGGCAACCATAGTGTCGTAGGCCAGTTTGGCATAGTCACGACGTTGCTCCGGGCTGTCTGAGTGCGCAGCCAAACGCTGATAGATAATGCCTGCGCTGTGTTGATCGCCAGCGGCAAGATACCAACGTGCCGACGCCAACAGCAGCTCTTCACGCTCCGCGGGGATCGCATCGGCAAGCGTGGCGTAGAGTTTTGCCGCAATCTGCGGCATGCCGACCGCCAGGGCCAACTCAGCCAGCTGGCGCTGCTGCGACACGCTCAGATCACTGGTATCAAACACGGCCAGACTGGCCTGCGCTGAAGACATCACCACAGGGTCATCGTTTACCGTCGCCCGAGTCAGGTTCAGTACCAGCTCATAGAAGTGTTTAAGCGGCATGTTTGCGCCGCTCCAGCCCTGCAAGTACTTTGCCGCACGATCCAGGTCACCGAGTTGAATCAGCATATCGACCAGCTCGGCACGGAGGGTAACGTCGCCAGGGTCAGCATTCAGCAAAAGCTCGGCATAGTTGACCGACACCTCGTCAACCTCACCCTTTTGCGGCAGAAAAGCATCCTTGTTCTGGTAGGTCATAAACAACATGGCAACCACTACAACGCCAGCAAGCAGCAACGCCCAAGGGCGAAACAGCGACGCCGACTCAGCGGCAGGAGAGTATCGCATTGCTCACCTCGTGCCGATTTACTGCAAACTCAACAAGCGCGCCACGACGTATGCCTTTTATCCGTTGTTGTCCGACGTTCAACTCACAGCTTCCGGCGTAGCGTACGGAGAAGCGCAGATCAAACTTACCGGCAAAGGACAGCTCGATCTCACGCTCAGAACGATAATGCCACTGCGTCAGCGGGATATTGGCCTGCTCCAAGGATGGCGCAGAATCACGCCCAGGCTGCAGCGCCAATACCGCGTTATCACTGGCCAAATGAACATAACGGCCCTGCGGCAGATCACGCACGCCTGCTACTGCACTTGACGCCAACATATCTGGCCAGCCCATTTCAGGCGGAAGCCGCACCGTGCGCATACCCTGCAACGACCTTAGTTGCCATTTACCGTCCAGGCGTTTTGCCAACCCGCCCTCATAGAGACCACGCACTCGGCGCAAGTAGTCGCCCATCCACAACGAGATCGGCTGCTGCCGATCCATGTAGGTGTATATATCAGCCATGGCCCTGAGCGAGGCCTGCTTGGTGCCAGAGTAGAAGTGGTAGTAAAGGTTGATGCCGCGCAGGCGTCGCGGTGCATCGGTTATTTCGAAGGTATCCACCACTCGCTCAAAGCCGTAAAAAGGGCCGTTCCACAGGTTGGTATACAGATTTTCGTTTATCACCGGTGCATAGATCTGCAAGCCGCCGCGGGTCGGCCTGTGCAAGGGGTTAAGCCCAGTCAGCGAAGGGTTAGCTCGGGTAATATAGGTTTCAGCGCCGTTAACGTTTGCCATACCGGCAGCATAAGCGATGCCAATCGCATCGGGGCTGGGTAGCGCCTCTCCGGACCAGAAGATCAATTTCACCTCTTTGCCAGGCGGCAACAGGTGCGTGTTGATGTAGTCGCGCGAGCCCACTATCTCGCGATTCAGATCCATCACGGGGTAGTTGGGTATGGCCATATTAATGCCGTATTCCGGGTTGAACCCGTCACGCAATCTAGCCTTCTCCGGCTCCCAAAAGAAAGGATGACTAAAGGTGTGCGTCGCAGGCTCAACCTTGGGATCGGCAAAGATCCGCCGCGCAATAGGTTCAAGAGTTTTGGTTAAATAGGGATACATCCCTTTGGCACCGATCTCACCCTCAATCACCGAAACAGAGGTCAAATAATCATGCGCCTGGATGAAATCCTTGAGCACCACCTCACCGGAATATGGCGTACCCGGCACCTCGGCCCTGGACGCAAAACCATCACCGTCAAGATGCACTGTGGCGATACGGCGTCCGTTTTCGGTAGTCGCATCCAGCGTTGGCATATCAACAAGCCGCAACGCGCGCGTAACAAAGGCGAACGGATCGATAACCCAGCGGCGGGCAGCTGCACTTTCCTGAAACAGATAAGGCGATAGAGCAAAGCCGCCCCAGGGCGCTATCGCCACAGGGACCAAAGTACGCTCGGCACTGTCCCTCAAGGTCAGGCCGGGCACCAGATCTGACCCTGTCACCTGCAACGGGGTCAGGTCGCGGCTATGCATTCGCAATGGCGCCTCGAAGTGACCAATAAGGCTCTCGTCCTGCTGAATCAGTTGGACCGACTGCGGATCGCCGACGCCCTTGTTTACGCCAAGCCGCGACAGGATGGCGGGATTATCAATCGGAATACCGCCCATGAAAGCGACAGGAATATGCTCATCCAGGCGAGCAGAGATGAATTCATTGAAACGATAAACATCAGCAGGCGTGCCACTGGTCATCCATATCACCACCCCCGCATAGAGGCCCGACATGGGAGACAAGGGTATGTCGGCATCTGCTGGAATATAGTCAACACGATAACCCAGGTACTCCAGCAGACCGCCCAGGTAGACATGCCCTGGATTCAGCGTCAGCTCGCCTTCACGAGGGTCATAGACCAGTGCAATACGCCGTGGCTGAACCTCAATACTACTGACACCCAGACGATCCAGGTCAGGCGAGGTGATCACCGGAATATAACCTTCGCTGACAAGCTCCTTGGCGAGCGAGCGAGCCTGCTCAGGTTGATCGGCAGGCAGATATTCAATCGCAACCAGCGGAATACCGACGTCCTTTAAAGGCGCCAACTGGCCATTCAGCCACTCTCGGTCACTCGCCGAAACCGGCACATAGGTCTGACTGGCCGCGTTCCAGCCAGCACTCAACGACTCAACCGCGACCGCATCGACCACGCCAGCGAACGCCGGCAAGACTTCGAACCCGCGATTGAAGAACAGCTTCATGCCTGGCAGTTGCTCATGCAAGGCTTCCAGCAGTGCCAGTAGCCCTTCACGCTGGGCTGGCTGACGCTCATCAGCCAGCAGCGTAAAGCTATCCAGCGTATCCAGAAAAAGACCGTCATAGCCTTGTTCATGATAACTCTTGGCGCGTTCCAGCAGCATCGCCTGCCATTTCGGATTGCTCAGGTCGGCAACCTGGCTTTGCCACAAGGTATTAGCCGTCCCGGATAACACGCCCGCACTTTGCGCCTCTGCGAGCATACCGCCATCAACCTCTCCCACCGACAAGTAGGCAAAAGGCAAAGCGCCCTGCGCAGACAAAAAAGCCACATCTGCCACACTGGCGTGACCCGGCTCAAGAACAACCCAATCAAACTGGGACAGTTCCGGCAACGGCGGACTGTCCGCGTACCAGAACGCGACCGATTCCGGCCTGGAATCAGGTGCAGTAGCAGCTTGAACGGAAAAACAAAAAAAGATGAACAGGCAGGAAAAAGCACGAACCACACGCCGAACGTCGGCAAGAAAGTAATACACCACCAAGATACTCCTCGCGCGATTCCGTTCGCCTGACAAGGCATCGGGAGCAGAACCGACAGCCGCATGTGTTTATGTCCAAGTCAACTACATTAGCGAATCATTCACTAATATCGATAAGCCACCATACCAGCATATTGACGAAAGCTCAAAGAGCGATCAATCGACGTCAATATGTTGGCATGGAGAGACATGGAGTGGCCCGCAAAGACAGCCAAAGATGCGTTCGAAGATGGCTTGCGGCCTGTGCAAAGGCCGCAAGAAAAAAGAATGGTCAGCGCCAGCGCACTATCCACGGCTCAAGGCTTGAGCTTGTACCCTGTGCGGAATATCCACCAGACAAGCACCAGGCAGATACTGAGGAATACCAGCGTCATACCCAGACTGACGGCAATATGCACGTCCGCTGCGCCGTAAAAGCTCCAGCGAAACCCGCTGATCAGATAAACCACCGGATTAAACAGGGTCACTGTCTGCCAGAACGGTGGCAGCATGGTGATGGAGTAAAAACTGCCACCCAAAAAAGCCAGCGGTGTAACAATCATCAACGGGATGATCTGCAACTTCTCAAAGCCGTCAGCCCATACCCCAATAACAAAACCAAACAGACTAAAAGTCACGGCGGTAAGCACCAGAAACCCTAACATCCACAGCGGATGCTGGATTTCATAGTCAACAAACAGGCGCGCTGTCAGTAATACCAGCAAGCCCAGCAGCACTGATTTGGTTGCAGCCGCACCGACATAACCAACCACGATTTCCAACGGCGACACTGGTGCCGACAAAACCTCATAAATCGTCCCGGTGAACTTTGGCATATAAATGCCGAAGGACGCGTTCGAAATACTCTCGTTCAACAGCATCAGCATGATGAGGCCGGGGATGATGAAGGCGCCATAACTGACACCGTCTACTTCGGTCATCCGTGTACCAATCGCCGCGCCAAAGACAATAAAGTACAGCGACGTAGAGATAACCGGAGAGGCTATACTTTGCAGCGTCGTGCGCAACATGCGCGCCATTTCCGACTGGTAAATAGCGCGAACACCATAAAAGTTCATTGCGCACCTCCTGCACGTTTTGCATCGCGGCGTTCATGCACCAGATTGACAAAGATATCTTCCAGCGAGCTCTGGCTTGAATGCAGGTCCTTGACTTCAATACCCGCCTGATCGAGTTTTTTCAGCAACTCGGCGATACCCGTCTGCTCGCATTGGGCGTCAAAGGTATAGACCAGCGCATAGCCATCTGCCGATAGTGCTAACGCGTCGCTGCGCAGGCTTTCGGGGAGTATTTCGAGGGGTGATTGCAGCTGAATCGACAGCTGCTTGGTACCCAACTGCTGCATCAGCTTGTCCTTACCCTCGATCAGAATCAACTCACCCTGACTGATAACACCAATACGATCGGCCATCTCCTCGGCCTCTTCAATATAGTGCGTAGTGAGGATGATGGTGACGCCACGCTGCTGCAGGCGGCGCACGGTATTCCACATGTCGCGGCGCAGCTCCACATCAACGCCCGCGGTCGGCTCATCCAGAAACAGCACATCAGGCTCATGCGACAGCGCCTTGGCAATCAGCACCCGGCGCTTCATGCCACCGGAAAGATCCATGATCCGATCGTTTCGCTTATCCCACAATGACAATTCCCGCAGTATCTCTTCCAGCAGGGCGTCATTACGCGGCTTGCCGAACAGGCCACGGCTGAGCTTGAGGGTCGACCATACGCTATCGAACATATTGTTGGTCAGTTCTTGCGGTACCAGCCCAATCTTGCTGCGCGCCTTGCGGTAATCACGTACGTTGTCATGCCCATCGATCAAGACACTGCCGCTACTGGCATTGACCAAACCACAGACGATACTGATCAAGGTGGTTTTACCCGCACCGTTCGGGCCCAGCAAAGCAAAAATCTCACCGCGCCGGATACTCAGACTCACGCCCTTGAGCGCCTGGAAGCCAGATTCATAGGTTTTGGTCAACTCGTTGACCTGAATAATATTATCCACACGTCCCCCGCATATAAGTGAGGCTGCGACAGCCAGAGGTTCCAGACTACGCGCTAGGTTTGAGCCACAGCATACGCCTAACCTTGAGGCGATTCAGCCCTGCACACTGCAGGGTTAAGGGGCTAACGGCACAGAGCACCACGCACGTATGGGATGCCTTGTATGCAGCAATCTCAGAAGTTAGATCGCAATCAAGGTGAATCGCGCAGCATCAGCCCAACCTTGGTCGAGCGGATAGGATTGAGCAACGTCGTGACGTATCACCGAGCTAGTAGATGACAGGATTCTCTGCGCAGAATACGCTGTCCCACTTAGCAGGTCGTAAGGAATCCGCGTTCATGCAAACAAATACTCAAGTGCGTTACATCGGTTTTTGGCTGCGCACTCTCGCCAGTCTAATCGATACTCTATGGATGATGCTGCTGATAACGCCTCTGCTGGTGTACTTCTATGGCTGGGCCTACTTTGACCCCTACCAGTCACCTCCGGTCGACGGCCTGGCGGACGTTATACTCACCTGGATACTGCCAGCCATAGCCGTCATCCTGTTCTGGAGGGCCAAACAGGCGACGCCAGGCAAAATGGCGGTGCATGCTCGGGTGGTCGACGCCCGCACATTCCAGCCGCCGGGCACCGGCCAACTGATCATCCGCTATCTGGGCTACTTTGTTGCTACCGTCCCGTTTTGCCTGGGTTTGCTATGGGTCGCTTTCGACAAGCGCAAGCAGGGCTGGCACGACAAATTGGCAGGAACCGTGGTCATTGCCGGTAGGCAGGATGACGCAACTATGCGCGCAGGCGTACCGGAGCAGGCATGAAAATCTATGGCGACCTGAAGTCTGGCAACTGTTACAAACTCAAGCTGTTATGCCATCTGTTGCAGCTTGAACATGAGTGGGTGCATGTTGATATTTTGCGCGAAGAAACCCGTACACCCGGATTTCTAATCCTCAATCCCAATGCCAAGGTTCCGTTACTTGAATTGAATGATGGGCGCACACTCAGCGAGTCCAACGCGATACTCAATTATCTAGCCAGCGGCTCCGCACTCCTCCCGCAAGACAATTTTACGTTGGCCAAAGTACTGCAATGGCAGTTTTTTGAACAATACAGTCACGAGCCCTACATCGCGGTAGCACGCTTTATCGCCTGCTATCTTGGCTTGCCAGAAGAGCGCCGAGCGGAATATCACGCCAAGCAGCCCGGCGGCCATCGAGCCTTGCAAGTAATGGAACAGCAGTTACAACAAACCGAATACCTGGTCGGCGACCAGCTAAGCATCGCGGACCTCAGTCTGTATGCCTACACCCACGTCGCGCCGGAAGGCGGCTTTGAACTGACTAATTATCCGGCCATAAGAGCATGGCTCTCCAGGGTTGAGGCAACGCCAGGGTACTGCGCAATGCCCTGCGAATCCTGAGTTCAGGCAGGAAACAATGGCAGCGCAGCCAAGCACCAAAGACCTGTATCGCACGCACAAAAAAAGCCGCCAGAGCAGTTCCTGGCGGCCTTGCAAACAAGTAGCCTGCTGCGGGTCAGATCAGGCCGCTTTGATGGCGTAGCCGTAGCGCGGAAAGTGAACGTGCACCAGACCGACACGATCATCCTCACGGGCGATAATGATTTCTTCAGCGCCCTCGAATACCAGGGTGCCAGCCACTTCATCTGCACCATAATCAACTGCGCTGACCGTGACAGCCTGACCAAGAGCAAAACTGCCGGGGCTGGTAATAGGGTTAGACGGCAGCTCAGCTGGCGTGGCTTCCTTGGCAATGCGCAGAGCCTCTTCGGCACTAAGCTCGCTGGCAACGCCATGACCGATATCAGCCATGCGCTGCATCCAGCTGTTAACCGCCGGATACCCGGCCAGTGCGTCAGCTACCGCCGCATTACTGCCAACAAACCAGAGCGCATGATAGTGCGCAAAATCGGCAATACAGGGAGCGTCACCGAGCAGGAAGTCACCATCACGCTGCAATTGAGTCTCCAGGCGGCTCAACAACGCGGGCCACTGCGATAGCGCCACTGCACTATCCAGACGGTTGGCAGTCCCCTTCTCAAACAACGCCTTGCGATCAGCCATAAAACCCTGCACGACTTGCTCAGGCAAACCGGCAAAACGCGCGGCCAACCCTTTGGGCTGGAAGTTGATGGCAACGGCGTGCTGAAACAGAACCTGATCGGCGAACTGCGCCAAGCCCACGGCTGCTGCTTCGCGGCCCTCAGGGATGAGTGCGGGCGCAACCTTCTCTTGCTCCAGACGACGAGCGATCATCGCCGTATCACAGTAGATATCAGCGCCCACCTGCATGACCGGGGTGCGCCGATAGCCACCCGTCAAGGCGGTGAGGTCGGGCTTGGGCATCACCGCTGGAATCATCACTGACCGCCAGGACAGCCCCTTGAAACCCAGCATCAAACGCGCCTTTTCGGCGAACGGGGATTGCGGATAGTGGTGCAGAATCAATTCATTCATGCTGAGCCTCCGATTGGTTTGCGCTCAGCTTAGCCTCTGCGGATGACAGTGCACAGGCCTTCACAAGCAATGATGAAGCGCTATCGAACTGACTGATGAGTCGCTCTTTGGCCTTCTTCGTCAACGCCTTGGTCGACAGCTCCTGGCGCAGCGCATCACCGTGCCCTTCGCAGCGCCGCCACCAGACCAATGCGCTAGCCGGGCTGCGATTGAAAAAGCGTGCACCTTTGCCGCGCTGGTGATCCCGAAAACGGCGCTCGGGATCTGTACTGATCCCCGTGTACAGATGGCCATTTTCCGCTCGCACCATGTATACCCACCATTGCCGTGAGGCAAGCGCATCGGGTGCTTTCCCCTGCTTCTCAGTGGTGGCAGTATTATTGGCAGACATGATCAAACAGCATCTTCAGGAATGAACCACTATGTTTGTACAAATTTTCAGCACCGGTGGCACGCTGGACAAAGTTTACTTTGATGCGCTCAGCGACTACCAGATAGGCGAACCTGTCGTCGGCGAGCTATTGCAACAAGCACAGGTTGGTTTTGACTATAACATCGAATCCTTGACCAGAAAGGACAGCCTGGAACTGGATGACCTTGATCGGCAACTCATTCACGACAAGGTAAGTACCTGCCCACATGAGCATATCCTGATTACTCACGGCACAGACACCATGACGGTCACTGGCGCAGGACTGGCCGATATCGATGGCAAGGTAATAGTGCTGACCGGCGCCATGCAACCAGCCCGCTTTCGCGATTCTGACGCCCTGTTCAATCTGGGTTTAGCCGTCGGTGCACTCAACTGCATGCCGCACGGCGTATATGTCGCCATGAGTGGCCGAGTATTCCCGGTTGATCAGGTCCGCAAGAACCGGCTCGCCGCACGATTTGAGGGATGCTAGGCGCGCCTTCGGCGCGCAGCGGCAAGCTTCAAGCCATAAGCGACAAGACACCCGCGTGGGTGGGTGGGTGGCTTTTAATGCGCGTAACACGGTTAACATAGTTACACCGCACGCCTGAACACCACAAAATCTGGCTTGTAGCTTGTAGCTCCTGCGCCGCCTTAGCCGGTTCCGCCGACCGTAATCTGATCTATCTTCAGCGTCGGCTGCCCTACGCCTACAGGTACCGACTGCCCGTCCTTGCCGCAGACACCAACGCCGGTATCCAGCTCAAGGTCATGCCCTACCATGGACACCCGGTTCATCACCTCCGGTCCGTTGCCAATCAGCGTGGCGCCTTTGACCGGAGCGGTAATTTTACCGTCCTCAATCAGGTACGCCTCGCTAGTGGAAAACACGAACTTGCCGCTGGTGATGTCGACCTGACCACCGCCCAAATTAGCGCAATAGATGCCTTTTTTTACCGAGGCGATAATGTCTTGCGGATCGCTTTCACCCGCCAACATATAGGTATTGGTCATACGCGGCATGGGCAGGTGCGCATAGGATTCGCGGCGGCCGTTACCGGTCGCGGGTACGCCCATCAAGCGCGCATTCAACTTATCCTGCATATAGCCCTTGAGAATGCCGTTTTCGATCAAGGTGGTGCAGTTGGTAGGCTGCCCCTCATCATCCATCGACAGTGATCCGCGGCGACCGGGCAAGGTGCCATCGTCAACTATGGTGCACAAACTGGAAGCGACTTTCTCGCCCACGCGACCGCTATAGGCAGAGCTGCCCTTGCGATTGAAGTCGCCTTCCAAACCGTGGCCGACCGCTTCATGCAGGAGCACACCGGACCAACCTGGGCCCATTACCACCGGCATACTACCCGCCGGTGCAGCAATCGCCTGCAGATTGACGTTAGCCTGTCGCACCGCTTCTCGGGCGTATGCCAGAGCGCGCTCTTCTGTTTCAAAATAGCGGTAATCGGTGCGTCCACCACCACCTGAGCTACCGCGCTCGCGACGACCGTTGTGTTCAATGATAACGCTAACATTGAGGCGCACCAGCGGGCGAATATCACCAGCCCACGTACCGTCACTGGCGGCGACCATGATGGTGTCGTGCACGCCACTCATGCTGACGCTGACCTGGGTGATGCGCGAATCAAGGCTACGGGTGTAGGCATCAATACGTTGCAGGAATGCGACTTTGTCAGCCTGCGCCATGACTTCCAACGGGTTATCTGCCACATAAAGCGAGGTAAAGGCGGGACGCTTCCAGGCCTGGACGGTGCCAGTCTGACCGGCACGGGCAATCGAGCGCGCCGCACCAGCTGCCTGACTGAGAGCAGCCAAGCGAATATCGTTACTGTAGGCAAAGCCGGTTTTTTCCCCGGACAACGCACGCACACCAACCCCCTGATCGACGTGGAAGCTGCCATCCTTGACGATACCGTCTTCCAAAACCCAGGATTCGCTGATCTGATGCTGGAAGTAAAGGTCAGCGGCGTCTACGCCGGGCGCCGCGACCAACGTGCCCAACACGCTGGCGACGGCATCGGGCGTCAGGTCGGCGGGACGCAGCAGGGCATTTTCGGCTTGGCTGATAAGATCACTCATTCTTGCTCGACTCCTTGGCAACCGGCTGCGGTGCTGCAGGCGGTGCAAAACGGCGGTGTGCGATTATCGGCATGCGTTGGCGAACCTCGCTCAGGTAGGCGAGATCAAGCTCGCCGGTAACGATGCCGGGCCCCTCGGGCAAGACGGATACCAACTCGCCCCAGGGATCAATAAGACAGCTGTGACCGAAGGTCTGGCGTCCTCCGTAATGGGTACCGCCTTGATTTGCGGCCAGTACATAACATTGGGTTTCCACAGCGCGGGCGCGCAACAAGATCTCCCAGTGCGCGGCCCCGGTGACGGCAGTAAAGGCGGCGGGCACCACAATCAACTCAGCGCCAGCCAGACGCAACCCCTGATACAATTCAGGAAAGCGCACATCATAACAAATGCTCAACCCAAGCCGCCCGACTGGTGAATCCAGGCAAACCAGCTCACTACCAAAAGCGTAATCATCCGACTCGCGGTAGGTCTTGTGGCTGTCGCTAACATCCACATCAAACAAGTGCAGCTTATCGTAGCGGGCAACCTCTATGCCTTGCTCATCGAGTACCAGTTGGGTCGCCATGGGTTTGCCGCCTGCTGAGCGTGGCAAAGGTAGGCTGCCGCCGACCAACCAGATACCGTGTTCGCGCGCTTGCTCGGCAAGAAAATGACGAATCGGCCGCTGCGGACCAAACTCGGCGGCGGCGATCGCTACCAGCGAGCGATTACCCATGGCAGCAAAACACTCTGGCAACAGAACCAACTCGGCCCCCTGCTCTGCGGCGCGAGCAATCAAACCTGCGGCCTGTTGCAGGTTTTCCTGCACATCAGGCTGACTGGTCATCTGAATAGCGGCGACACGAGACATAGGGCTAACCTTTTACGGGTGGGTTAAATAACGGCGGCAATGAGAATGAGACCTCAATCCTCTTCCAGCGCAGCCTTATCATCAAAGGCACGATCAAATTCGACCTCCGGCTGTTTCCAGTCACCGCTGACCTTGTACTTGACCGAGGCAAAGCGAGCCACCTTGTCACCCAGAATCTTGTCGGCCAGGAAGAGTACGCCACCTACTTGAGGCGCGCCTACCAGCAGCGCTGCGAGCGGCAGGTTGTTGGTTACCGGTAGCGTGACCAGCACCCCCATATCCACCTTATCGCTGCGCAGATCAAGGCTACCCTCAAACTGCATTTTAACCCCAGGACCTTCCAGTACTACTGGCTTATCACTGTGCAACACGCCGTTATCCGCGTAGATCGCACCGTCCAGGGTATCGTAGGCAGTGCCTTTGCTGAACAGGTCAGAAAAGTCCAGGCGCAGGCGGCGTGTCAGCGAATTGAAATTGAGCAAACCAAAAACGCGCAGAGCCTGCGTACCATTGTCGCCACTCTGCAACATGCCGTCACGCGCAGCAAGCTCCAGACTACCCGAGGAACGGCGCATGCTGAAAAGGGCTGGCGAACCGGGCCAGTTCAGCTGTGCTCGAGTAGAGAACGTCTTGCTGGTAATAGTCGGTGCATATTGCCAGGCAGTCAGCACCTCACCAATATTGTCAGCGGATATGCTGCCGTCGAATACGCTGTGCGCAGGCGATTCACGCCAATCCATGCTCCCCTCTACCTTGAGCCCGCGTAAATCAGCAAACACCTCTGGCAACTGAGCACCGGTTGCATCCGGGCGTAACTTGAAGGCGACGCGACCAACCGGCTCAGCCCCCCAGGACAACTGGGCAATCTGCACGTCCAGCGCCGGCAGTGTTGATGGCTTTATACGCTCCAGCGGATCAGCAGGCTCGGCATCAGCACTAACCTCGCTCGCGCTTATGGCTGGCAGAAGCTGCGCAGCCTCCTTATCTGTCGCCCCCAACTTGAGGCGCTGCAAGTCGACGTTGATAGGCTCAGCGTCGTTATCCGGAAGATAAATATCGCCCTCAACATCAGCCTGCGTTAACGCCAGATCCCAGCCACTTGCCCTTCTCTGTATTCCAGCCTGCAGGTCACGCAGCGATAAGCCCATGCCGGTAAATTGATCAGCCGTTATATCAGCACGACGCACCACCTTCGCCGCTGAACCAGCGCGGCCGCCTCCCTGGCTGGACGCAGCCGGTAACTGACGCAGCCACGTTTGCCACTCATCCCAGTCCAACCGCGGCAGCCTGGCAACCACGACTACACCGGGAGTAGCTGACTGTGTCGCTTCTCCGGCGCGAAAGCGAAGGTCACCGGAAATCTGATCGCCCTGTTTCAGCAACTGCGCGTCCAGGCCGTTATCTGCGGAGATATGCCAGCGCTGGACGCCACTATTGGCCATGCGCAAATCCAGCTTGGCCGGTAATTCGCTCTGCGTCTCCTTGGTAAAGGGCGCCGGTAGCGTCAGAGCCAGGCCTTTCAGATTACTACTGACCTGAATACGCTGTTGCTGCGCAGCCACCCTGACCTGCGCCTGCCAACTGAACCGGCCACTGGCCAATCCCGCTGGCACCGCGCTAGCCAACGACCAACTGCGCAGTTGCTCCACGCTGTGGCTGCCTGACAGGCTTACCTGCTGGGCGCCGTCTGCCTGGCTCAGGCTCGCTTTAACGGCTGCACCAAGAAAGGTGCCGGTTAAATCGTCAGAGCGCAGCCCCTGCTCACGCGAATACACGAAATTGCCCCGCAGCTTGCGCAACGGCTCCTGCAGTTGCGGGATAAGCAGGCTACTGGCACTCAAACGCCAGCTCACGTCAGCCCGGGTTTGAGACTGGGCACCAGACTGTAAGGGAATACTCAGCGCCAAATCGCCGGAAACCTGACCGCTGCCCACCGTCCAGCCGGCCAGCGGATCATTGCTCAGGTCGCGCAGCGGGGTTTCCTGCATGAGTTTAAGCGCATCGCCAACCGGACCGTCGAAGCCAGACTCCACCTGCAACATGAGCGGACCGGTGCGTCCCAGCACCTGCGCACCTACGCGAATATCACTGGCCTTGGTGCTCCACAGCTGCGCCTGCTCACCACGAATATCGAGCATCCCGTCCTGCAACCGCAGATCTGCGTTCACCTCGGTCAACAGCGGCCAACCGTTCTGAAACAATAGCTCGCCGTCACGCAGCTCGGCGTACAGGCCGAGCTGACGCTCGTCGTTGGTGGCGCTTTTCAATAGTGAGCCGCTGTAGCTAAAAATCGCCAGCGGGACTTTGCCCTTGATACCGCTGGCGGCCAGCCAGGTCGCCAACGCCGGATTAAAGGCAGGCGCGCGCAACGGCAGGTAGCGCCGATGCACCGGGGCTTGTGAGTCACGCAATGCAACGCGCAAATCCATGGTCGGGGTTTGCCCGCTCGGCGGCAGATGCAAATCCAGCAGCGCCGCTCCATTGCCGTCCGGGCCTGCTACCGACATGCCAGGCGTATTCAGCCTTAACCCATCGTCTCTGGACCAGGACCAATTCAATGCGCCCAACGCACTGTCGTACTGCCAGACCTCTGGAAACAGATGGGGCAGCTGCATGCTCCACTGCGTGTTATTCACCCGTAACTCACCGGACGCCGGCGAGCCCACCAGACTGCCGCTGACACCCTGCAGCATAGGTGCATTGTGATAGGCCTGAATACCAACCTGATCAAGGACAGCGCTGACCTGCAGCGCATTAAGGTCGGTCGGCGAACCGTGTCCAGCGAGATGAAGATTACGCAGGGTACCCTGCGGCGCCAAAGTCGTAACCAACTCAGCCATGGGCGGGTGATCGACAAAGCGCGGGACCCAGTCACGCAGACGATCAAGTGATAGCCGGTCTACTGCCAGAGACCAGTCGCCATTCGCACCCTGGCGCTCTGCTTGAACGCGCATCATTGGCCATACCTGCTCGTCTATCCGCAGGCTGAAATCCTCGACCAGGATATGCTCGCCACTTTCGCTATGGCGGTACTCAAAACGACTAAAGACATCCTCTAACGGAGGTGAGTCTTTAAAGTCAAAACTGACATCAGGGGCCACCAGAGTTGCCTGCAAGCGCTGCAAGCGCTGATTCTGCCAGCTCCCCCAGAAGCGCCCGCCGGCTACCAGTTGCTGCAGATGGCTGCGCTGCAGCCAATCGCGCGGCAGCCAGCGACTCCAGTCACTCGCCGGTAATTCAAGAAAGAAACCCAACGACAGGTCAGCCAGATTATCACTATCGAGCAAACCGCTGACTTGCCAGCGCACCAGCTCACCGTCGGGTAAGCGCAAACGGCCATCGAGTCGCTGCCAGCCAGCGCCGTTAATCAAGGTCAGCTCGCCATGCTCAAACTGCCAACGGGGCTCGTCATAAGGGCTGACGCTGATCTGGGTATCCAACAAGGTAATGCGGCGCTGCTCGCGCAGTGTCTTGATTGCCTGATCCAGACCACCCAGAGACTGGGTTTGTCGGCCCAGTCCACGCAAGTGCCACTGCCCTTGTGCATCTTCGCTGACCGAGAGTGACAACCCCTCAATCTGCAGCGCATCCATCATCAAACGGCGGTGCCAGAGGCTCTTCCAAACGTCCAGGCGCGCGGTTACGTTATCCAGCGCAAACAGAACAGGGCTGCCAGGGTCCGCGTCGGCATGGACCTCCAGCCCACGCAGGCGAAAAACCGGCTGAGCGCCCTGCATCTGCGCACTCAGGCCACCAAGTCGAATATAGCGGCCTGTAAGCGACTCCGCCTCAGCGACCAGCTCGGACTGATAATTGGCAATCGCCGGGACAAATTGACGCCCCAGACTGACATAGGCGGCCGCCAGTAAAAGCCAGGCGACCAGCAGCAATATCAGACCGTTAAGCCCTTGCTTGATCCAGCGTTGCCATTGCACCCCGATTACCAGCCCATCACATCAGGACCACATCATATTGTTCCTGGGTATACATGGTTTCCACCTGGAACTTGATCGGGCGCTCAATAAAGAGCTCCAGGTCCGCGACATTACCGGACTCCTCATCCAACAGCCGATCAATAACCGACTGCGAGCCGAGCACCATGTAAGCACCCGCTTGGTACGCGCGCGCTTCACGCAGTATCTCGCGGAATATTTCGTAGCAGATTGTCTCTGGGGTCTTCTGTATCCCGCGACCCTGGCAGCAGGGGCAAGGTTCGCACAGTATCTGTTCAAGGCTTTCGCGTGTGCGCTTGCGGGTCATCTGCACCAGACCCAGCTCGGTAATGCCGATAATGTTGGTTTTCGCGTGATCACGCTCCAGCTGCTTTTCCAGCGTGCGTTGCACCTGACGCTGATGCTCCTCATCCTCCATATCGATAAAGTCGATAATGATGATGCCGCCGAGGTTGCGCAGACGCAGCTGGCGAGCAATAGAGGTAGCTGCTTCCAGGTTGGTCTTGAAGATGGTTTCTTCCAGATTGCGATGCCCAACAAAAGCGCCTGTATTCACATCGATGGTGGTCATGGCTTCGGTCTGGTCGATCACCAGGTGACCACCGGACTTGAGCATGACCTTGCGCTCCATGGCCTTCTGAATTTCGTCTTCGACACTGTAAAGGTCGAAAATGGGCCGTTCACCAGGGTAGTGCTCCAGCAACTCTTCTACGCCGGGCATCAGCTCTTGCACAAATTGCTCGACCTTCTGGAAGGTTTCCCGCGAATCGATACGGACCTTTTCCAAACGAGGGTTGGCCAGATCACGCAGGGTGCGCAGTGCCAGCGGCAAGTCTTCGTAGATTACCGACGGCGCCGGGGCTGCTCCCATCTGCTGGGTAATTTGCAACCACAGGCGGCGAACATAGCGAATATCGACCAGAATCTCCTCCGCCCGCGCGCTCTCGGCAGCGGTACGCAGAATATAGCCACCCTCCTCCTGAATGCCTTCTTGCTCAACACAGTCGGCAACCACTTGTTTGAGTCGCTCGCGCTCAACCTCATCCTCGATCTTTAGCGAAATCCCCACATGCGGGGTGCGCGGCATATAAACCAGGTAGCGCGAGGGAATCGAGAGGTGTGTGGTCAGGCGAGCACCTTTGGTACCGATCGGGTCTTTGGTAACCTGCACTACCAGCGCTTTGCCTTCATGCACCAGTGCACTGATAGGTTCGACCGCCGCACCTTCACGGTCAGAGATTTCCGAGGCATGGATGAAGGCAGCGCGCTCAAGGCCGATATCCACGAACGCCGCTTGCATACCTGGCAATACGCGGACTACCTTGCCCTTATAGATATTGCCGACGATGCCACGGCGCAGAGTGCGCTCAATATGCACTTCCTGCAGCACACCGTTCTCAACCAGTGCTACCCGGGTTTCCATCGGGGTGATATTGATCAGGATTTCTTCGCTCATGGGCTCTTCCGTTCAAGTCTTGGCCCCAGAATACCGGTGTTAAGCGCGCCATGACAGCGTGTCAGCAGGATTGCCAACAGGAAATGCCAAATCCATCGAGTAATGCAGCAGTTTCCATCAAAGGCAACCCGACTACAGCGCTGTAGCTGCCGCTGATATGCTCAACAAACACGGCGCCCAATCCCTGAATCCCATAGGCGCCCGCCTTGTCTGCCGGCTCCCCGCTCGCCCAATATTGCTCGCACTCGGCTACCGATAGCGCACGAAAGCGTACCTCAGTGACAACCAGACGCACTTCCACCCGATCCTCGCAGGCCACTGCCACAGCAGTCATTACCTGATGCTCACGGTCCGAGAGCGCGCCCAGCATCTGCAATGCATGCGCGCGATCACGCGGCTTGCCAAGAATCTGCTGGTCCAGCACTACGGCGGTATCAGCCGCCAGCACCACCGATCCTGCAGGCGCCGCCGCCACACCAGCGCGCACCTTGTCGCGTGTCACTCGCTCAACATAGACCGCGGGCGTCTCGTCTGGCTCGACTCTTTCATCAACCTGACACACCACACGCGTCGTAGGAATACCTATCTGCGCCAGCAACTCACGGCGACGCGGTGAAGCCGAAGCCAACAGCAAGCGCTGTTCAGTTAACACGGAATCGCCGCTTCACGCCCTGCAGCAGGGTAAAGATCCACGGCCAGAGTATGGCACTGACCAGTGCGGGGAGTAGAAACAGCAAGGTGGGCGGACGGTTACCGCTCAAGCTGTTGAGCCATAAAAGTACCATCTGGGCAATACCGAAGACCGGCAGCATGACCAGGCTCTGCTGCCACAATGGGAAGCGACGAATGCGCTGATGCAACAGCAATAGCTGGCAGACAACCAGGGTCATAACCAAGGCATGCTGGCCGAATAGCTGTCCGAACAATGCATCGGTAAGCAGGCCTGCAAGCCAGGCCGTAAGCATGCCAACGCGGTGCGGCAGCACCATAACCCAGAACGACAAAACCAGCGCCAGCCACATCGGACGCCCCATATTAAAGGGCTCCGGCATCGGCATGACACTAAGCAGCAGCGCCACCACAATGGTGGCCGCGATGACCAGACTATTGCGCATCGCTACCGCCCTCCTCTCCTTGCGCTGCCGGGGTAGTGTTGTCCTGGGCACCCACCGCCTCAGCTGGCAGATCTGCCTCTGGTGTCAGATCAAGGGCTGGCAACACAGCGCCGTAACCGCTCTCAGGGCTGAATACCAGCAACAGATAGCGGCTACGATTGAGCTGTGCCGAGGGCGTTACGCGCACCTCGGCAAAGGACTGACTGGGATGGCGCACAACCGACTGTACCCGGCCCACCGGATAGCCCGCCGGGAAACGTTGCCCCAAACCAGAGCTGACCACGATGTCGCCCTCGCGAATGTCGGCAGTATCCCCAACATAACGCAATTCAAGCCACTCATTGCGGCCGGTTCCGCTGGCAATAGCGCGCAAACCGTTGCGATTGATCTGCACCGGCAGACTATGGGACGCATCGGTA
This sequence comes from Pseudomonas neustonica, assembly GCF_003797945.1. GTDB lineage: Bacteria > Pseudomonadota > Gammaproteobacteria > Pseudomonadales > Pseudomonadaceae > Halopseudomonas > Halopseudomonas neustonica. The sequence goes on along the minus strand of NZ_RKKU01000007.1, from coordinate 55,876 downwards.
ATCATCAAAACCCGAGCAGAATGCGGGAGTACTTCCACCACTTGGCCCATCAGGCCGGTCGCATCCAGCACTGGCTGACCGAGAAAGACACCTTCGTTCTCGCCTTTATCGATCAATATGCGCTGGGTAAAAGGATTGGGGTCCACGCCAATAAGCTCAGCCACCAATACCCTCTCATCCACCAGGGAAGACGAGTTGAGCAGTTCGCGCAAACGCACGTTTTGCTCGGTCAGCGTGGCCAGCTTTTGCAGTTTGCGCTGGGTGAGCAAAGCTTCGGCGCGCAGGCGGTCGTTGTCAGAGATTAACTGCGCCCGGCTGGAAGCCAGCTCGGTGACACTATCCCAAGCACGTACCGGCAACTCGGCGACATAATACAAAGGAGAAACAAACAGCCCCAATTGCGAGCGCAGGGGTTTAAGTGCGTCAAAGCGGGCGTCGACGACCATCAGGGCGATGGATAAAGTGGTCAAAACGACCAGACGGACGCCCAGCGAAGGGCCTTTGATAAATAACGGTTTAATGGCAAGCTCCTCGCAGCCACAAGCTTGATGCGATCAGCGGCAAGCCGGACATTGCCGGAAAAGTCCGGCGCGAAGAGTCCTCCTGCCGCCGGCGACTTATTCGGTCGAGAGCAGATCCATAGTGTGCTGATCCATCATCTCCAGGGCCTTACCGCCACCCCGAGCCACACAGGTCAGCGGCTCTTCCGCCACAATGACCGGCAAACCGGTTTCCTGCGCCAGCAGCTTGTCGAGGTCACGCAGCAACGCACCACCACCGGTGAGAATCAAACCACGCTCAGCAATGTCAGACGCCAGCTCGGGCGGAGATTGCTCCAGCGCGCTTTTAACAGCCTGAACGATAGTCGCCAGAGACTCCTGCAAGGCTTCAAGCACCTCGTTGGAATTCAGGGTAAAGGCACGTGGCACGCCTTCCGCCAAGTTTCGGCCGCGCACATCAACCTCGAGCACTTCGCCACCTGGGAAGGCAACACCGATTTCCTGCTTGATGCGCTCTGCGGTGGACTCACCGATCAGGCTGCCGTAGTTGCGACGCACATAGGTCACAATCGCTTCATCAAAACGGTCACCACCAACCCGCACAGACTCGGCATAAACGACGCCATTGAGCGAGATCAGCGCGATTTCGGTGGTACCACCGCCGATATCGACAACCATCGAGCCGCGCGCCTCTTCGACCGGCAAACCGGCACCAATGGCGGCAGCCATTGGCTCTTCAATCAAGTACACCTCACGCGCGCCTGCGCCCAGCGCAGACTCACGAATGGCCCGACGCTCAACCTGAGTGGACTTGCAGGGCACGCAGATCAGCACGCGTGGGCTAGGCTGGATGAAGCTGTTTTCATGCACTTTGTTAATAAAGTACTGCAACATCTTCTCGCACACGCTGAAGTCGGCAATAACACCATCCTTCATTGGACGGATAGCCTGAATGTTACCGGGCGTACGGCCAAGCATGCGTTTGGCATCAGTACCGACAGCCACAACGCTTTTCTGATTACCGGCGGTGGTACGAATTGCCACAACCGATGGCTCGTCCAGTACAATACCGCGATCCCGAACGTAAATAAGCGTGTTGGCAGTGCCCAGGTCGATGGACAAATCACTGGAAAACATGCCACGAATTTTTTTGAACATGCGTTGAATATACCCCGAGGACGCGTGGGTTAATTAAAAGGAAGTACTGATAAATCACCTGCCCGCAGTCACACCAAAATGAAACGGTGGCAAAAGGCCCGGATGAATGGCCCAGAGAATAGGGTCCAGCAGGTAACTGATCGGTACTTCTGAAAGTGTCGCAACTCTAACAACGGCGGGGTTTTTGGGCAAGGCACGACTGTGGTAAATTCGCGCCTTTGTCCGCAATTCCGCCTGGAAACCGCCTAACGGCGCCCGTCGCCAGCAATATACCGGATCATACCCGGCTACATGGAGCTCAATACATGTCCTTGGACCGCACAGATGTGGAAAAGATCGCTCATCTTGCAAGAATAGCGATAAGCGATGACGAGATACCCGCTACTACCGCCAAGCTGTCAGGCATTCTAGACCTGATCGACAAGATGCAGGCAGTGGACACCGACGGCGTCGCGCCCCTTGCTCATCCGCTGGAAACCACTCAGCGCCTGCGCCCGGACGCTGTAACCGAGAGCAATCACCGCGACGACTACCAAACCATCGCCCCGGCGACAGAATCAGGACTCTACCTGGTTCCCAAGGTCATCGAATAATCCTGCCGCGCCCAGACGAGAGACTACCCCATGCACGAGAAAACGCTGGCCGAACTGTCCCAGGCCCTGCAGAGCAAGACACTATCCAGTGTCGAGCTGACCCAGCACTACCTCACCCGCATTGAGCAGTTTGACGGTGAGCTGAACAGTTACATCACGGTATCGCCGGAACTGGCCCTGCGCCAGGCCGCAGCGGCCGATGAAGTTATCGCCAAAGGTGAAGCATCGGCACTAACCGGCATCCCACTGGCGCACAAGGACCTGTTTTGCACCCAAGGCCTGCGCACCAGCTGTGGCTCAAAGATGCTCGACAACTTCATCTCGCCCTACGAGTCGACCGTCACCCAACGCTTTATTGATGCTGGCGCTGTAACCCTGGGCAAGACCAACCTGGATGAGTTCGCCATGGGCTCCTCTACCGAGTCCAGCTTCTACGGCCCGACCCGCAACCCGTGGGATACTGAACGCGTGCCCGGCGGTTCCTCCGGCGGTTCCGCTGCTGCCATAGCAGCGCGTCTTTGCGCTGCGGCCACAGGGACCGATACCGGTGGCTCAATTCGCCAACCAGCCGGTTTTACCGCGTTGACTGGCCTAAAGCCAACCTACGGGCGCGTATCGCGCTGGGGCATGATTGCCTACGCATCCAGCCTTGACCAGGGCGGCCCCATGGCTCGCACGGCCGAAGACTGCGCACTGATGCTGCAGGTGATGGCGGGTTTTGATGAAAAAGACTCGACCAGCGTCGATCAACCGGTCGACAACTACAGCGCCAGCCTGAACGACTCGCTCAAGGGACTGCGCATTGGTCTACCTAAAGAGTACTTCGCCAGCGGTCTTGACGCGGCTACTGCAGACGCCATTGATGCAGCGGTCAAACAATTCCAGGCACTAGGCGCCGAGGTGAAGGAAATCAGTCTGCCCAACGCCGAACTGGCGATCCCGGCCTACTACGTCATCGCGCCTGCTGAAGCGTCCTCCAACCTGTCGCGCTTTGACGGCGTGCGTTTTGGCTATCGCTGTGACAATCCGGCCGATCTGACCGATCTGTACAAACGCTCACGCGGCGAAGGCTTTGGCGCGGAAGTAAAACGCCGCATCATGGTCGGCGCCTATGCGTTGTCAGCCGGCTATTACGATGCCTACTACTTGCAGGCGCAGAAAATTCGCCGCCTGATCAAGAACGACTTCATGGCTGCCTACGAGCAGGTCGATGTCATTTTGTGCCCGACCTCACCAACGCCTGCCTTTAAAATTGGCGAGAAGATCGACGATCCAGTCAGTCTTTATCTAACCGACATTTACACCATTACCGCCAACCTCGCCGGTGTACCGGGCATTGCCCTGCCTGCCGGGTTTGCCAACGGTCTGCCGCTGGGCATGCAGTTACTTGGGCCCTATTTCAGCGAAGCCCGCCTGCTTAACATTGCGCATCAGTACCAGCAGGTCACTGATTGGCACCAACGCGCTCCGGCCGGTTACTGAGAGGATTGACAGCTATGCAATGGGAAATCGTCATCGGGCTGGAAATACACGCCCAGCTCACCACCGCGTCGAAGATCTTCTCCGGCAGTGCCACCGCCTTTGGTGCCGAGCCTAACACCCAGGCCAGCCTGATCGACCTGGGCATGCCTGGTACTCTGCCGGTGCTGAACGCCCAGGCCGTGCGCAAGGCCGTCAAATTCGGCCTGGCAATTGATGCCGAGATCGGCATGACCAACGTATTTGCGCGCAAAAACTATTTCTATCCGGATCTACCCAAGGGCTATCAGACCAGCCAGATGGATCACCCCATCGTCGGCAAGGGCTATCTCGACATCACCCTGGAAGACGGCACGGTAAAACGCGTTGGCGTCACCCGGGCGCACCTGGAAGAGGATGCCGGCAAGAGCCTGCACGAAGACTTTCAAGGTATGAGTGGCATCGACCTCAACCGCGCCGGCACCCCGCTTCTGGAAATCGTCTCAGAACCGGATATGCGCAGCGCTAAAGAAGCGGTCGCCTACGCCAAGACTATTCACTCACTGGTGCGCTACCTGGGCATTTGTGATGGCAATATGGCCGAAGGGTCGCTGCGTTGCGATTGCAACGTGTCTATCCGTCCCAAGGGTCAGGCCGAATTTGGCACCCGCTGCGAGATCAAGAACGTCAACTCGTTCCGCTTTATCGAGAAGGCGATCAACACCGAAGTACAGCGCCAGATCGAGCTGATCGAGGACGGCGGCAAGGTGGTGCAGGAAACCCGCCTGTACGATCCAAACAAAGACGAAACCCGCTCCATGCGCAGCAAGGAAGAAGCCAACGATTACCGCTACTTCCCCTGCCCTGATCTATTGCCCGTGGTTTTGGAGCCAGCTTTCCTTGAGGAAGTACGGGCCGAGTTGCCTGAGCTGCCGCAACAAAAGCGCGAGCGCTTTGAAAGCGAGTTTGGCCTGTCAACTTACGATGCCAGCGTGCTGTCAGCGCAACGTGAACTGGCGGATTACTTCGAAGAAGTACAGCGCGTATGCGGTGACGCCAAGCTGGCTGCCAACTGGGTGATGGGTGAACTGTCCAGCCTGCTAAACAAAGCCGACCTGGACATCGAGCAGTCTCCCGTCAGTGCGGCCCAACTGGGCGGCATGATCCTGCGCATCAAGGACAACACTATCTCCGGCAAGATTGCCAAGATGGTGTTTGAGGCACTGGCCAACGGTGAAGGGGACAGCGCCGACGTCATCATTGCAGCAAAGGGCTTGAAGCAGGTCACTGACAGCGGCGCCATTGAAGCTATGCTGGACGAAGTGCTGGCTACCAATGCCGAGCAAGTAGAGCAATACCGTGCGGCGGAAGAAGCCAAGCGCGGCAAAATGTTCGGCTTCTTCGTTGGTCAGGCAATGAAAGCCTCCAAAGGCAAAGCAAACCCGCAGCAGGTCAACGAGCTATTGCGCAAAAAACTGGATAGCTGAACCGATCAGGGGGTTACAGGGTCATAGCTCCTTGTACCCCCGACCCTATTCGAGGATCCAGCCATGCGCCAAGCAGCGCTTTGGATAGCCATATTGCTATTGCTGTCGCTGAGAGGCGGCCCGGCCTTTGCTTACGCCGATCACCTTGAGAGCCAGGAGGGAGAGCAGTGGACGCAGGTAGGCAAGGCCTCCTACTACTCCTCCCGCCTGCATGGCCGGCGTACCGCTAGCGGCGAACCCTACGACGAAACGGCGCTCACCGCAGCCCATCCGACACTCCCCTTCGGAACCTTGATCAAGGTTACCAATCTATACAACGACCGCAGCGTTGTGTTGCGGGTAAACGACCGCGGTCCATTTGTCGGCCATCGCGTTATTGATGTGTCACAGATAGCGGCTGAGCAACTTGGCATGATCCGTACAGGCAGCGTGCGCGTGCGGGTCGAATACTATAACGATGAAGACGAAGCAGAGGAGCAATCAGTAGACTGACCCTGCGCTTATTCTCATAAGGAGGATGGCGAAGTCCTGCTCATCACTATACTGATGACAGGCTCGGCGCTAGCCGACCCGGTCGCCGCGGAGAATTGGCGACCTGAATTCGAAGAAGGAGCCGTTCATGACAGAAGCCAAATCCGGCTGGCGCTCGACCATTCTGGTCCCCGTATTCGCGCCTGCCGTCATCGTCACCTTACTACTGGTAATAGGTACCATAAGTAGCCCAGAGCTAGCCGGCGACGTTTTTTCCGTCACACTGGCTTACATCACCGAAACCTTTGGCTGGTTTTACATGTTGGCCGTGGCCAGTTTCCTGCTGTTCATCGTGATCGTTGCCTGCAGCAGCTGGGGCAATATCAAGCTGGGCCCGGACCACGCCGCGCCGCAATACAGCTTTCCAGCCTGGTTTGCCATGCTGTTCTCAGCAGGCTACGGCATCGCGCTACTTTTCTTTGGCGTTGCTGAACCAGTAACCCACTTCGCCAATCCCCCCGCAGGCACGGCCGAAACACTGGATGCTGCCAAGCAGGCGATGCAAATTGCCTTCTTTCACTGGGGCTTTCATATCTGGGCCATCTATGGCCTGGTTGGCCTGGTACTGGCGTACTTTTCCTTCCGTCACGGTCTGCCGTTATCAATGCGTTCTGCGCTTTACCCTTTAATCGGCGACAAAATTTATGGCCCGATCGGTCACACCGTCGACGTGGTCGCTATCCTTGGCACGCTCTTTGGTATCGCCACCACACTGGGTTTGTCCGTTGCGCAGATCAACGCAGGGCTGCACTACCTGTGGCCGAGCATCCCCATCAGCAATACTGTTCAGGTTATTACTATTGCGGCAGTTACTGCCCTGGCCTTGATCTCAGTCGTCGCAGGCCTGGACAAGGGTGTTAAGAACCTGTCGATTCTCAACATGGTACTGGCCGTTACCCTGATGCTGTTCGTGTTTCTGGTGGGTCCATCGATCTTTATTCTGGAAGCTTTCCTGCAAAATACCGGCAGCTACCTGAATAATATTGTCGAGCGCACCTTCAACCTGCAGGCCTACACCCACAGCGACTGGATCGGCAACTGGACCCTCTTTATCTTTGGCTGGACCATTGCCTGGGCACCATTTGTTGGCCTGTTTATCGCCAAAATCAGCCGCGGCCGCACCATCCGCCAATTTGTATTCGGCGTCATGCTGGTGCCGACGATCTTTACCTTTATGTGGTTTTCAGTGTTCGGTGATACCGCCCTGCACCTGATCATGAACGAAGGCTATACCGCGCTGATCACCGAGGTGCAGAACGACAAAGCGATAGCGCTGTTCAAGCTCTTTGAACACTTACCGCTGACGTCTATCGTCTCCTTTATCACGGTTATCCTGATCGTCACGTTCTTCGTCACCTCTTCGGACTCCGGGTCCCTGGTTATCGACTCGCTCGCTTCAGGCGGCCTGATGCATACACCTGCACTACAGCGGGCGTTCTGGGCCATCCTCGAAGGTGTGGTTGCCGCGGTACTGCTGATGGCGGGCGGCCTGAGTGCGCTGCAAACCATGACCATCGTTACGGCCCTGCCTTTTGCCATCATCATGATCATCGCCATGTTGGGGATGTGGCGGGCCCTGGTCATCGAGGGGCATCGTGATGTCAGTCTGCTGCATCATATGCAGGTCAGCCGCTATAGCGAAGACAGTCTGGCGGCGAACTGGAAAAAACGTCTGGCGGGGATCGTCAACTTTCCCGATCGTAATGACGTAGAAGGGTTCATCGACAAAACGGTAATGCCGGGAATGCAGCGCCTGAGCCAAAGTCTGATTGAGCAAGGCTGGCCAGCGGAGGCCAAACTCGACACCGAGCATGGCCGCGCTTATCTGGAGATCAACAAACCTGATCAGTTGGACTTTATCTACGAGGTGCGCCTGCGCGAGTACAGCCGCCCAACGTTTGCCTATCCTGAAATGCAACGCGAGGGAGAAAGCGATCAGTATTATTATCGCGCCGAAGTCTTCCTACGCCGCGGTGGCCAGACGTACGATGTTTACGGCTATGACGAGCAGGAAATCATCGGCGACATACTCGATCACTTCGAGAAGTATCTGCACTTCCTGCATATTTCTCCGGGTGTACTGCCCTGGAATATGACAGAGCATGACGAGATGCTGCAGGACGAGCCACCGGCACCTGCCAGCTAGGGCGCATCCAGCCACAAAAAAACCAGCCCGCAGGCTGGTTTTTTTGTGGCCTTGAATAACTACTGCTGAAGAATCTGAATCAGCTGTTGATCCTGAAAAACGCGAGTCAAGGCATCACTCATCACATCCGTCACCATTTTGGTATTAGTTGCCTGATTAGGCGCATAACCAAAACGCTGCTGCAACGATGAGCTGTAACGCCCCTGGTAGTTCTTGTTCATATTGCGCGCCTCGGCCGTAAAGGTGGCACTCAAGTCGGCCTGGGTAACATAGGCAGTGCCTTTCGGCGACTGATACGTCATGTCGCTCAAACCAACCGTAAGATGATTCGCGTTTGGCGTACCCTCAGGCACGACATTGAAGCCCAGCTGACGCACGCCCTGCTCTACCTGCTGACGCACCGCATTGATCGTGTTGTCACTCAGGGTAATGCTGCTGGAGTCAGGGTAAATGCCACCGCGAGTGCCTAGAATCTTTGATTGACGCACATCCTGAACTGTCACCACCACTGGCTGCTGTCGCGCCACTGAATTGAGCGGCTTGTTAATCTGTGGCTGAACATTGAGCTGCTGAGGGCTGTGGGCGCAGCCCACCAAGCCAATGGTAACCATAGCCAACATAAAAATACCTGCACGCTTGAGCATAACGCGGGACTCCTGCCGTTAAATCAAAAGGGGATAATAAAAAGATACTTGAAACCTTCGACAGGCGCAGCATACGCCGGTTCCCAGCGCGGAAACAGCTGCCTGAGCTGTCATAAAGCTGCAATGGCGGCTACCTAGACTAGGTACAAACACACAGCGGAGGACACTCCATGTTTGGCTTAAGCCTGCTTCTGCGTCGTCAACGCCAATACTATGCTCAACTGGATCAACGCGGTCGCTGTGTCGCACTGTGGGAGCTGAAGCGAGCCCCTGCCGGTGACAACTGGGCTCGCGTTACTGAAATCAACTTTCGCTGGATTGGCGCACCGCTACCCCGCCATGCATTGTTGCCAGCACAGACGGTTACGAGCAGTCAGCGCTGGCCTCTACAGCACATCTAGATTCAGCGTGCGCCTGCCGCTTCCAACACCGCAACATAATCTTCACTCTGAGCATGATTTTTAGCCGTCTGCAAGAAAGTGCGGCCCTGCTCATCAGTGGCGTTGAGATCAAAGCCTTCCGCCTTGAACATCACTAGAAAACGCTCGAAGTCCTCAACCCGCAAGCCGCGATAAGCGCGCACCAGTACATGCAGATCCGCCGACTCATCCGCATAAGGCCGAGCCTGCAGAAAGACTGCCACCTGCTCATCGGTCATCGGCTCGCCAATCACTTTTTCTTTATCTTTACGCATAACAATTCCTCATTGGCAGGCTGGAAAGCAGGCATTGTAACCACCCGGACCGATGCTCACCAGCGCAGTATTATCAGGGTCGCGCTACCTGAGCCGCGGAATGAATATCACCCCAAATCAGGCCATTGCCGTAAAAGCGAGCCTGCACGTACTCCGCGCCGGGGCTTTCCAGCTGCTGCAAAAGTAGCGGCAGCATCGACTCGGGATACATAAGCATCAGTGTCTGGCTACGGCCATCCAGCTGCGCCGGACGCAAGGTTACCCCTGGCGGCACAAAGCTCACTTGCGCTCGCGTAATCGCAGCGCCTGGCAGCAACGACCGCCCCTGCAGAAACAATAAACTGCTCGCCTCTGGCGTAGAAGAAACAACGCCTGGACGCTGTTCAGTGGCAAACAAAACCCGATACTGCTCTACCTGAAAGAGTATTTGCTCAGGCTTGTCCTGCCGTAGGCTGTAAACATCTGCCGGCATGTATTCATCATGCGGCAGCGTCACCGGAGCTGCTAACGTATAGCAGCTGATAATAGCCAGCGCGATCAATACGCACAGACGCATGTTGTCAGTGCCCCTTGAGCGCGAAGATACCCGCCGCGTTACGCCAGTACCCCTTGTAATCGAGACCGTAACCAAAGATATAGCGGTCTTCGACATCCAGCCCGGTAAAGTCGGCCCGCATACCGGCGTAGGCTTTACGATCATGCTGCTTGTCGAGCAGCACCGCGGTGAAGACCTTATCCGCGCCTGCATCGCGGCAATACTCAACGATAGCTGCCAGAGTGTGGCCCTCATCCAGAATGTCATCGACGATCAATACCGTGCGCCCGACCAGCGAATGCTCCGCGCGCGCCTTCCAGAACAGCTCACCACCGGACAGTTTGTTGCGATAACGGGTCGCATGCAGATAGCTGACTTCCATCGGGAAAGGCAACTTGGGCAACAGCTTTCCAGTAATGATCAAACCACCGTTCATAACGCTGTAGACAATCGGGTTACTGTCCACCAGGCGGTCGCAAATATCAGCAGCCAGACCGTCTAGCGCGGCCTCTACCTGAGCCTCGGTGAACAGGCAATCCGCCTCGGCCATGACCTGTTTAATGTGTTGCAGATCTGCCGACATGCAGAACCTCCAGAGCTGGATGATAAGAAAGGGGGCGAAAAATACTGATGTTGCGTGCGATGCGCAAGTATAACGGAGCTTTTGCGGAAGATGACCGCTTGTTCACATTCGTTTAGTCTATAGCAGTATTTTTCCACGCCCGCTTGACGCCAGCACGAGAGAGCCCCTAATGAATGTCAAAGAAATCCGTCATCCTCTGATCCGCCACAAACTGGGCCTGATGCGCCGCGACGAAATCAGCACCAAGAATTTCCGCGAGCTGGCCCAGGAAGTCGCCGCGCTACTGACCTATGAAGCCACGCAAGACATGCTGGTTGAAACGCATACCATTCAGGGCTGGTGTGGCGACGTTCAGGTCGAAAAACTGAGCGGTAAAAAAGTCACCGTGGTGCCCATCCTGCGCGCTGGCCTGGGCATGCTCGACGGTGTACTCAGCCTTATCCCCAGTGCCAAGGTCAGCGTCATCGGTCTGGCTCGTAATGAGGAAACCCTGGAAGCCGATACCTATCTGGAAAAGTTGGTAGGCGAACTGAACCAGCGTACCGCACTCATCATCGATCCTATGCTGGCTACCGGCGGCTCGATGATCGCTACCATCGACATGTTGAAGAAGGCCGGGGCTCGCGAGATTCGCGCGTTGGTGCTGGTTGCCGCACCCGAGGGCATTGAACGTGTCAACGCAGCCCACCCTGACGTGGAAATCTATACCGCCTCGGTGGATCAGCGCTTGAACGAGCAGGGCTATATCATTCCCGGCCTCGGTGATGCCGGCGATAAGATCTTCGGTACCAAGCAGAAGGATATCGTTTGATGGAGGGCGTTCAGACTCACGGCTGGCGCACTGCGCTAGCTGGCTCGCAAATGCTGTTTGTCGCCTTTGGTGCCCTGGTACTGATGCCATTGATCACCAGTATGGACCCCAGCGTGGCACTGTTCACAGCGGGTATCGGCACGCTGATTTTTCAGTTCACCACGCGCCGCCAGATCCCGATTTTTCTCGCCTCCAGTTTCGCTTTCATCGCCCCTATTCTTTACAGCAACCAGACCTGGGGCTTGCCCGCCACCCTCGGCGGGCTGCTCGCTGCCGGCATTACCTATATTTTGCTGAGTCTGGTAATTCGCTGGCGGGGGCCCGGCTTTATTCAACGTCTGCTGCCGCCAGTGGTAGTAGGTCCGGTCATCATGGTGATCGGCTTGGGGCTGGCCTCAGTGGCCGTCAACATGGCAACGGGGAAATCGGGCGACGGCAGTCAACAGCTGGTCGATACCAACCTGGCGCTGATCATCTCAATGGCGTCCCTGGCAACTACCATTTTTGTCGCTGTGTACGCGAAAGGACTGTTCCGCCTGGTCCCCATCCTCGCGGGCGTGATCGTCGGCTATGGGCTCTCCTGGATACTGGGTGTAACCAGCCTGGATAGTGTAACTACCGCGCCCTGGCTGGCGGTTCCCGAGTTTGTTACCCCCGAGTTCAAGCTGGCCGCCATACTTTTCATGATCCCGGTAGCCATTGCACCGGCCATCGAGCATATCGGCGATGTGCTGGCGATTGGTGGCGTGACGGGCAAGGATTACCTGCAAAAGCCTGGCCTGCAGAACACCCTGCTGGGTGACGGTCTCGCCACGTCCGCTGCTGCCCTCTTTGGCGGCCCACCTAATACCACCTACTCGGAAGTGACCGGCGCAGTGATGCTGACTCGTAACTTCAATCCCAACGTAATGATCTGGGCGGCGGTATTCGCTATCGGTTTGTCTTTTGTCGACAAATTCGGCGCCGTACTGCTGAGCATGCCGGTTCCTGTCATGGGCGGCATTCTCTGCCTGCTGTTCGGCTCAATCGCGGTCGTAGGCATGAACACCCTGATCCGTCAGCAGGTCGACCTGTCACAAGCACGCAACCTGTGCATCGTGTCCGTGACCCTGGTATTCGGTATTGGCGGTATGGCGATTGGCAACGACAGCCTGAGCCTGCAGGGTATCAGTCTGTGCGGCGTAGTCGCGATTATCCTGAACCTAGTACTGCCCGCAGACAAAAGCCAGGCAGAGCTGACCAAGTAACCGCTGTCAACGGCGCCAGCAGCGCGGGTCTGCTGGCGTGCGTTGCCCCATCTGATTAATGCGATAGTTAGCACAGACATCATCCGCCATAGCCCCCCCAGCCACTGCAGTGGCTCGCAGTTCGTAACGCTGCTTTTCAAGCGTCAGACTCAAGCGATACACCGGCTTACCGTTAACCGGGCTCTGCTTGGCCAAGCCCTCAACTGTCCCCTCAGCGTAGTTACCCTGGCGAGCAAAGTGTCGCTCCATTCGGTGCGCATTCTGTAACAGCAATCCGGTCACTTCAGCTCGATGTACTTTGCGTACATGCTCTACATAGGACGGGTAAGCGATAGCCGATAAAATGCCAACGATCACCAGAGCTACCAGCAACTCGATCAGGGTAAAACCCCGAGAAACGCTCGGTGAGAGCGGCGTCATAGCAACTGCCGCCACAAAATCCGCTGAAACAGACAGTGCGACTGCCCCTGAACTGCGGCAGTGTTATCCGAACCCTGCACCAGGTAGAGCTCTGGGTTGCAATCGGTTTGCGCCTTACTGCCTGCACGGACGGGTAAATCCAATGGGCTCAACTCCCCCGGCAGCCCTATATCCAGACTGACACCCGCTATCGGTTGGTCCTGACCATCGACATGCCCGTCGCCATCAGAGTCCATGATCGCAACCGACAGCATCGCGCCCGTATCCAGCGCCAATGACATCAGCCAACCTCCCGCCTGGCTAACGCAGGGGTCGCTGCCATCGCCCAGGACAAAGCCGCTACTGAACAATACGCGCGAATCTTTAATACGCGCCGTACGGGTGACCTTTTCACCACGCCCAGGCAAGCTTAGATACCAACCATACTGGTGCGACCAGTCCACCGACGCGGCAGAAGACAGACGAACAGTGGCGTCCGACACGCCTGCTGGCTGCTCAGTCAATATACGTTGTTGCTGCAAATGCCCGGGCGTCAGCCCACCGCTTGGCGGTGAGGCCGCGTCCAATACCGCATAGAAAGACTGGGGCTGGATATCAATGAGATCCTGCGACTGCAAAAACTGGCCCGTTCCAAACAGCAGCAAATCGCCTAACGCCGCAGCACTCGAGTGCAGTAAAGGTGCAACACTGATGGGCTGATCATCGGCCGCGGAAAAAAGTGGCGATCCCCCATGCGCAACCGACCAATGCCGGTAATCAGCATCACTCAGATCAAACTTCCACAACTGACCGTGTTGGTCACCGGCAAAAGCGGCAGTGAGTCGCCCCTGCTCATCGCGTTGCAGGGTCAAACCGGCCAGGCCGTTTTCCCTGGCCACACCTGCTCGATCACTGACTGCAATGCTGCGCAGCAGCTGCCCACTGGTCGCATCAATGACCAGCAGCTCTGCCAGTGCGCGCTCGCTACCGTAACCGTTTCCCGTCAGCAGCAACGCTCTCCCGCCCGCATTAACCAGCTGCGGTTCGGCGTATACATACCCAAGGCTATCCCAACCAGGCTGATTGGCATTCACCTCCCAAAGTACCCGAGGTTGAGCAACGGTGCGCCCCGGGGCCAAGACCTCGAGGGCAAACAGGCCTTTACCACCCGCACCCAGGCCACTGGCCGCCAGGGTTGCCCAACCACCCGATAGCTCAATATCCGCCAGGCTAATGCGTCCATCTACACCACTGAGGTGAGGCTGACTCCGACCATAGTCCGCTCGCGCCCAATCGCCTATGCGTGGATGCAAAGTGGCGGGCAGATAAGCGTAAGCCTGACGACCGCCAGCATCAAAGATACGCAAGAAGCCATCATTGGCGCCGACCATAATAAGCTCCTGCATGGTCTGTCGTTTCGCCAGGTGTTGCCGGTATTGATCACTTGCCACGCCGATAGACGGTACCTGCGATAACAGCACTGGCGCGGAGTTGATTATGTCGCCCAACTGATGACGGCGGGAGCGCAAGCCGTCAACACGTTCACCACGAGCCCAATCGAGCAGCCGCTGCCCAGCATCCACACCCTCTAGGCCCAGCGCGCTGGCAGCGGCGTGCAGCTGGTTTTGTTGATCAAGGTTAAACCGCTGGAAAGCACTAGTATCCAGCGATACAGGCGACCCGGACTGAGACCCTTCGCCCCAGCGCCAGCTTTGCAAAACACCCACAGTCTGACCCGGAGGCAGCGTCCGATCGGTGCTCCATAATAAGCGCGACGGCAAGCCTTGCTGGTCCAAAACGGATGCCTGCAGACTGCCGCTCCAGTCTGCAGGATCGTATCGGGTGTGGTAATAGCGACTGCTGCCCGCCTGCAAAACGCTGCCCGCTACGACAGCACCCGCGCCCGAACCGGATGATGAGCTGACCTCAAGCAGGGCACTTGCCATGGCTGATGGCAGCTCTTGTGCATCGTCGAGCGAGAAATAGCGGCCTCCCCCGGCCCTTGCGGCGGCGTCAAGGCGCTGGTCTTCTTTGTTGAATCCCACAATGTAGGTTTGCATGGACTGGCGCATAAAGGCGGGATCATCCCAGCTCTTGCCTGCAGCATCCGTAGAGGCGCCGCGCCCGTTCTGGCGGAGGTCGATATCATGGGCAAAGGCGGCGATATCATCCAGATAGAAGCTACTGCCCTCCGCCATCGGACTACTCCCATCGAGGTCGCCTAGCGGATCCTGATCCCAGTCTGGCAAGTGAAAGCCAGCACTCTGCTCTGGACGTCTGCCGTCAGGGTCCTGCGCCAGATCCCGCGGAAATTCTCGATCATAGGTAGACAGGCCACTGCTGAGGATGAGCCCGGCGGTGCGCTGGCAACGATACTCAATCGGGCTCTCAAACTGCTCGCGCTCCAATTCGCCGCGCGACTGCGGATAGAACGCACGCATACCGCGCAGATAACGGGTTACCTCGTAGTGGGTTTCTGCCAGCGGCGCCCAGGTCCAGGCGTCGCGATTATCGCCCGTGTGCGGCTCCAACTTGTCCATTGCAGCATTTAGCCGCTGCCAATGCTGCCGCCCTGCCAAAGAGTCCGCGTCAATGCTGTCAACAGGGACCAGTAGCTCGCCACCGGGCGCATCACGCGTACTGTCGCCACTGCCTTCGGTAGCGCGAAAAGAAAACAGACCAAAACGCAGGTGCCGATACTCGGACATAACCTGCCGCGCGGTGCGTCGCGCCAGATCCAATCGGGTTTCATTGCCGATCTTGTTCAAGACCATACTGGTCGAGTTATCCAGCACCAGCACCACATTCGCCGGTACCTGAGGCACTGCAGCAATAGGCCCGCTGATGGGCGTGAAAGCGTGCGCGCCAGCGACTATAAAACTCCCCAGCCCTGTCATGAGTAGCCGCAACCAACCGCGATTAAAGACGCGTATGCGCATAGGTGGCCTCCAGCACAGTGCGGCTGGTGCCGCTTAAACTCAACACCGAAAGGCGATACAGCATGCTGGGCGAGCTGACAGCGACACGAACCGGAATGGTGCTTTTGCCGATACGCTCAAGGCGGTACCAAAGCTGTACATCACCACTGCGCAGCTTACTGCCCTCACTGATGTGCAAGGGTTGCCAACCAGCCATTGAGCCGACTTTTATCTCAGCTGGCACAATGGCCGACGCACACGACGCCAGCTCACAACGCCGGGTCGGCAGCGGTAGGGCACTAATACGAATCTGCTGTTCAACCCAGCGTATACCGGCCTCGGCGGCTTGAAAGCTCAAGTTACGCTGCTGCAAATTGGCCACCATCCTTTCCTGACTGGCAGCCGAACCAACTCCCGCTAGCGCCGCCAGTGACATCAGCAGCAAAAAAACCAAACTGACCAGTAGCACCGCGCCACGCTGACGCTGCTTCCAATAGCACAGCATTCAAGTCCTCCCTGTTCACTCGATCCTGTTACGTATTGCCGTTACCTGCACATAACGCTGGGCTTGCAGCCCCCTCTGATTAGCTTCGCCAGGACGTTCGCTAAGCACCATTGCCAAACGGACACTGCGGATACGTTCGGCGTCAGCGGCAGCCACAGAACTGGCGTAGACACCCACATCAGGCGCCTGCGCCGCCATACCAAAGCTCAGTTCAAAACTGGCTACGCCTTCAATCAAGGTCTCAAAATTGCCGCGCCCATTGCTGCGTACCTGGATTCGCTGCCCCTGTTGCCGGTATTCCAGCAGGCGCAGAGGGATCAGCATGTCGTCAGGGCCAACGGTAACCGGTGTATCCGCCTCTAGCACCTGCGCCCGATTCAGACAATTGCTGACCAGCAGCCACCGAGCGCCGAAGCTATCGGCAGAAACTTGCTGCCCCGTGGCAGTAGCAGCCGACAGTGGTTGCGCGCTGACCAGGCGCAGTACGCCGCCCTGATAGGCTACTGGCACAGACACCTGTGGCGGCACGGCCGCGCGCTGAGCGGCCGGTAAACGGCGCAGATCAAGACAACCTAGCTGGCCCGCCTGACGAATATCCTGTGCCATACGACTTAATAGAAAACGCGCATTTTCCTGCATCGCAGCGGAGCGCTGCTGCAAAACAAAGCTCTCTTTGGTTGCGAGAAAAACGTCCAGCACTCCCAGGGTCAGCATCAACCCTAATGCCATGGCAATCAGCAACTCGACCAGACTGAAGCCTCGACTCAGTCGAATATCAACCGTCGTCATGGCGACACACCAATCAGCGCAGACAACTCAAGCTCGGCATCCTGGGCATCTGCAAACTGGCGGCCCTCAGACCAACTCAGACGCACCAGCGCTACTCCATTCTTGACCGTCAGCCAGGCACGGCCGTCTGGCAGCTCACAGGCTACAGCGCGGGAAAAGTCGATTTTGTCCTGCTCGATAATGCTGCCAGCGATCGGTGCCAACTGAAGGGATTGGCCCTCCAGACAAGGCGATGCAACCGTCAGGTTGTAATCGGAGAGCTGCCCCGGGTTGGCCCGCATACGCTCGAGCATGTCCTGAGCCAGCACGTTGGCCTGGGTCGCGTACAGCGCGCCGGAGTGATAACGCAGCGCGTTGAGCTGCAGCGACGCGGCACCGAGAATACCGAGTGCAAGCACCAGCACTGCTATCAGCACTTCCAGCAGAGAGAAGCCGCCTGAGTGGGCGGACTGGGGATAAGCAGCAGGCATATTCAGCGTTCCCGTATCCATGGGAATTAGCCGGGACAGCTGAACCACGGCAAGGGTTATCCTTTACTGGAAACCACCCTAGTGCCCAAATGCCTGACTACTCACCACCCATTTGGGTGAGTGCAGAGCCGCTAATGAGTATTACCCGACAATTAGCGTAATCCGCGCTCAATTAACCCGGCGCAGCTCATCGCCTTGCGCGAAAGCCCGGAGATTCTCTGCCAACTGACCCACAATGCGCTGCCGCGCTTCACGACTGCCCCAGGCACTATGGGGAGTGATCAGCAAATTAGGTATATCTGCCGCCAACAAGGGATTGCCGTCACGCGGCGGCTCGCTGGTAAGCACATCGCAAGCCGCGCCGCCCAGATGGCCTGCACGCAGGCTATCCGCCAGCGCCTGCTCATTCACCAGGCCGCCTCTACCCGCATTGATCAGCAGACTGCCAGGGCGCATGCGCGCTAACTCAGGCGCGCTGATCAGGTCGCGTGTTTGCTCGGTCAGCGGGCAGTGCAGGCTTAATACATCGACCTGCTCAAGCAGTTGATCCAGCCCCGGCCTACCCTCTTTTTCACGTCCGGGTAGTGCGCCCACCACCAGGCGCATACCAAATGCCTCGGCCAGGCGACCAACCGCTTGCCCCAGTTCACCGTAACCCAGGATGCCCAAGGTGCGACCACTCAATTCGCCAATTGGATAGTCCAGCAAGCAAAACTGACTGCTACGCTGCCACGCACCATCGCGCACGGCCTGGCGATAGGATTCAAACCGGGTAATCAGTACCAACATGAACATCAGCGTGTGCTGTGCCACCGCAGGCGTGCCATAACCCTGGCAATTGGATACGGCAATACCACGTTCCCGAGCAGCGGCAAGATCAACATTGTTGGTGCCCGTTGCACTCAGCAGAATCAACTTTAGCTGCGGACAGGCATCCATCACCTGCGCATCTATCAGCACCTTATTGGTGACCACAACCTCACAATCCTGCATGCGCTCGATACGCTGCTCAAGGTCGGTGATCGCATAGCTCTGGTAGCGCGCGCCAAGCTCGGTAAGTGGCCGCATATCCAGGTCACCCTGATCCAGAGTGGATTGATCTAAAAAAACGATGGAGAAGGCATTTTGCATACTCGCTGTACCTGTCTGTCCGGGCAGAGGGTGGTTAAAATACCCGCCTCGAAAAGGAGCCCTGATATGTATTGGAATGAATTTATGCTGGTTGCCCTGGTGCACCTTCTGGCAGTGATCAGTCCAGGACCCGACTTTGCGGTGGTTATCCGCAATAGCGTCAGCGGTGGCCGGCGCGCCGGCCTATTTACCGCGCTAGGCTTGGGCAGCGGCATCGTCGTTCACGTCACCTACTCGCTGCTGGGAATAGGCTTGATTGTGTCGCAGTCAGTCTGGCTGTTCAATCTGATGAAATTGCTCGCCGCTGCTTATTTGCTATACATCGGCATTCGTGCGTTACGGGCCAAGCCGCAGAGCAGCGCGCAAACCAACATCGCCTCGCCACTCAAGAGCATGAGTGCGCGACAGGCTATTGCACAGGGCTTCATCACCAACGGCCTGAATCCCAAGGCAACCCTGTTTTTTCTTTCACTGTTTACCGTCGTGATCAGTCACGACACGCCACTGGTGATTCAGGCTGGATACGGCCTCTACCTGGCCGTCGCGACGGGGGCCTGGTTCTGTCTGGTGGCGCTGCTGTTTAGCCGGGATTCAGTGCGACGCGGCTTCAATCGCATGGGACACTGGTTCGACCGTTTGATGGGCACTGTTCTGATTGGATTGGGCCTGCATTTAGCACTATCGCAGTGGCTAAAGCGCGGCTAAGCCGCGCCCCTACACGCCCGCTTATGCCATAGCGGGTGTGTTCTCGCTCCAGCCTTGCAACACATCGAGCCACTGCGCATCATCATTCAGGCAAGGCACCAGCACCAACTCCTCGCCACCTGCGGCAATGAATTGTTCGCGCGCTCGATCACCAATCTCCTCCAGGGTTTCGATGCAGTCGGTAACAAACGCCGGACAAGCCACCAACAGGCGCTTCACGCCCTGCGCCGCCAACTCATCGATACGCGCTTCGGTATAAGGCTCAATCCACTTGTCGCGTCCAAGGCGCGATTGGAAGGACTGCG
This sequence comes from Pseudomonas neustonica, assembly GCF_003797945.1. Lineage (GTDB taxonomy): Bacteria > Pseudomonadota > Gammaproteobacteria > Pseudomonadales > Pseudomonadaceae > Halopseudomonas > Halopseudomonas neustonica. The sequence goes on along the minus strand of NZ_RKKU01000007.1, from coordinate 36,267 downwards.
ACCACTGATCATCACGCAAGCCCAAGCGTTCAGCGAGCGCTCGGCTCACAGAGGTGCACTGCGCGCGATAGCAGCTCGCATGCGCTGGCGACGGACGAGAGCAGCAGTCCGGCGTCGCCAGACAATGGCTACCCGTTGGGTCCGCTTTTCGCAGATGCCGCTCGGGCAAGCCATGATAGCTCAACAGCAGAAAATCGAAGCCTTGCTGCAAATGCGGCTGAGTGCGCTGAGCCAGGGCATCCAAATATTCCGGGCGGTCGTAGAAAGGGGGCAGCACATTCAACTTGATCTGCAACCCATGCGCCGCGATCACACGCTTGGCCTCGACAATAGACGTGGTGATGGTGCTATCCGCAAATTGCGGGTACTGCGGCATGAACAGCACCTCTTTCACCCCCGGCGTGGCGGCCAGCTTAAGCAGCCCCTGCTCAATGGACGGTTCGCCATAGCGCATTGCCAACTCAACCGGCATATCAAGGCGTGCCTGCAGCGCCTGCTGCACCCGACGGCTGATCACCACCAATGGCGAACCCTCTTCCCACCAGATAGAGGCATAGGCATGGGCAGACGCCTTGGGCCGGGTCAACAGGATCAAGCCCACCAACAACCGACGCAGCGGCCAGGGAATATCGATTACATAAGGGTCCATCAAAAACTGATTTAGATAGCGGCGTACATCACTCACTTGAGTGCTCTTGGGTGACCCCAGATTAACCAGCAAAATCCCACGCTCAGACATCGAATACTCCGCTATTACAATTCATTTTTGGTTAAGTAACCGCCGCCAGCGCCTTGTCCAGGTGCGGGTACTTGAAACTAAAGCCCTCAGCCTCTGCCTTGGCAGGCAGCGCCCGCTGTCCGGTCAGCAGCAGACGGGACATTTCTCCCAGTGCCAGCTTGAGCACAAAGCCCGGCAGAGGAATGAAAGCCGGTCGGTGCAGCGCCTTGCCCAGCGCGCGCACAAACTCCCGGTTGGTTGCCGGATGCGGCGCAGTAGCGTTGTAAGGGCCACGACAATCAGGTGTTTGCAGCATCCATACGATCAGGCTGACAACGTCATCCAGATGAACCCAAGGCATGTAATGCTCGCCGCCGCCGATAGGACCGCCCAAACCCAACTTGAACGGTAGCTTGAGGCGATCCAAAAAACCGTCTTTGGTAGCCAATACCAGACCGGTACGCATGATACACAAGCGCACGCCATAGGAGTTGGCACGCTTTGCGGCGGCCTCCCAGGCATCGCACAGCGTATGGGTGTACTCCGATCTGGGCGGGCTTTGCTCGGTAATTTCAGCACTCCCCCCATCGCCATACCAGCCAACTGCCGAGCCGCTGACCAGCACGGCAGGCTTTTCCGATTGGCGCCCTATCCACTGTACAAGTTGCTCGGTCAACGACACTCGACTTTCCCATAGTTCGGCCTTGCGTTTGGCTGTCCACGGCTTATCAGCGATGGGAGCACCCGCGAGGTTGACCACCGCATCGAATGCCTGGCCGTCTAGCTGCTCCAGCTCTGCCACACCCTTAACCTGCGCGCCACAGAGCGAAGGCACTTCAGCGGGGCGTCGGCTCCACACAGTGAGCTGGTGCCCTTCAGTCAGCAGACGTCGGCACAAGGCTCGACCTATCAGACCGGTACCGCCGGTGAGCAGTATATTCATCACTATCCCCTGTCGATAAATATTCCAATTAAACACCTCTGCCTGCGGCTATCAATACGCCGCAAACAAACCAGTTCGCAGTTCATTGCTGAAATATGATACAGGCAAAGAGAATATCTTATACAAAACTATTTTTATGTATAATTTTAACCTATAACACTGATTAACATTTATTGAGGAACACCATGAGCCACACTCCAAGAGTAGCGATTATTGGCGCCGGCATGTCGGGCTTAAGCGCCGCCAGCAAGCTGCGTGAAGCAGGAGTTCAAGTCACCCTGTTTGATAAAAGCCGCGGCAGTGGTGGGCGCATGAGCAGCAAGCGCACCGATTTTGGCACCTTTGACATGGGTACCCAATACTTCACAGCGCGCGACCCAGGCTTCGCCGCTGCAGCGGCAAGCTGGGCAGACGCCGGCCTGATCAGTACCTGGCAACCGCGCCTATTTCGCTACGACGAGAAAGGCTTGATCCCCTCTGACGACAGCCAGCAACGATTTGTCGGTACACCGCGCATGACCGCACTTAGCCGTGGGCTGCTGGCAAGCTCCGAGCTGGTCAGCGGCACCCGCATAGAACGCCTTGAGCGGCAGGCGCAGCAATGGCACCTCGTGGATAGCCAACAAACGCTGCACGGTCCCTACGATCAGGTAATAGTTGCCGTTCCACCGGCACAAGCAGCGCCCTTGCTTGCGGGCGTTGCCAACCTGGTAGCACCAGCGAGCAACAGCAGCATGGAGCCGGGCTGGGCAGTGGCGATCACACTGCCGCAGAAACTGGATAGCAGCGCAGACGCCGTGTTCGTTCGCAGCGGCCCACTCGACTGGATTGCACGCGAGGCCAGCAAGCCTGGTCGAGCCAACAGTGAAAACTGGGTTTTGCAGTCAACCCCCGCCTGGGCTGAGGCCCATCTGGACGATGACCCCGCGCAGATCGTAGATGCGCTCGTTGCTGCCATGGGTGAGGTACTGGGCATACATATTCCCACACCTGTCTTTCAGCAGGCCCACCGCTGGTTGTATGCCCGCCCCGCTGCAGATTGCGAATGGGGCGCGTTGGCCGCACCTGAACAAGGCATTTATGTCTGTGGCGACTGGTGCCTGGGGGGGCGACTGGAGGCAGCCTGGGTAAGCGGTCAGCAAGCCGCGAATGCCGTACTGAGCGTGCAATGATGGCCGGCCAAAACCGCTTCAACCCACGCAAGCTGATGCGCTCAAAGTGGACAGCGCGGCAGCCGCAACATCGTGAAAAACACTTCATGGTCACCGCCTGTCACTGGAGCGAGGACGAGAGCACACTGCTGAGTATTGAGCTGGAAGCCGTGCTGACGGGTCGCTGCCAGCAGCTTGACTGGCAGGATTTACACGATGCCGATACCTGGCAGCAGGGGTGGAAGTAGGCTGAAGATAATTCCTGTAAATCACTTGTACAAGTATGGATCTTATGTACACTTATTCTTGTACACGAAAAACATTGACGTACAAGCACGGCAATTATCACAGCAAGAGGTGCCACATGCAGGCAACTATCGAGCAGCCCATTCCCGTAGGCATTAGCCAATGCCTGATGGGCGACGCTGTGCGCTTCAACGCCAGCCACAAACATTCGCCGCTGTGCACCCAAAAGCTGGGACGTCTGTTCGCGTTGAAGCCTTTCTGCCCGGAGGTGGCCATTGGCATGGCGACGCCCCGCCCCGCCATTCGACTCGTTGGCGAGGCCGCCTCGCCGCGGGTACTAGGCAGCAAAAATCCAAACATGGATCTGACGGTGCCGTTGCAACACTACGCCGAGCAGGTCAGCCAGGCACATCCTGAGCTTTGTGGTTTTATCCTGATGCAGAAGTCACCCAGCTGCGGCATGGAGCGGGTGAAGGTATACCGTGACAACGGTCACCCGGCTGATGGCACCGGCAGCGGCGCTTTCGCCGCACGGTTAATGGCGCGCAATCCTCTACTGCCGGTAGAAGAGGAAGGACGTCTGCACGACCCGGTACTCTGCGAGAATTTCGTTACCCGAGTCATCGTCTACTCGCAATGGCGGGCGCTGCAACGCGATGGACTGACATCTACGCGGCTGCTGTCATTTCATGCCCGCCACAAGTACCTGGCCATGGCTCATCAGCAAAATCTCTATCGGCAACTTGGCCCCCTGCTCGCCGACTTGCGTCAAACAGATCTGTACACCACGGCCGAACGTTACTTCACGCTGCTAATGCAATGTTTGAAGACACCGGCAAAGCGCAGCGGCCATAGCAATGCCCTGCAACATTTGGCTGGGCATTTCAAAAGAGTGCTCAAACCCCAGGAAAAACAGGAGCTGAGCCAGCTGATCCATGACTATCGTCGTGGAACCGTTCCACTGGTGGTTCCTATCACCCTGCTCAAACATCATCTGCTCAACCATCCAGACCCTTATCTGGGAGAGCAGGCCTATCTGCAACCGCACCCGGCTGAACTCAGCCTGCGCAACGCCATCTAGGCCAACCATGACCAACCATAAACCTGCCATGCTGCCCATTCGTGATGCCGCTCGGGAAACGGGCGTAAACCCGGTCACCCTGCGCGCCTGGGAAAGACGCTACGGGCTGGTAAAGCCGCACCGTACCGCCAAGGGGCACCGGCTCTACTCCGCTGACCAGCTACAGCAAATACAGCAAATCCTTACCTGGCTGGAGCGTGGCGTGGCTATCAGCCAGGTAGCGACCCTGCTACGTGAGCAACCAGAGCCGAGCACGCCTGAACTATCGCTGTGGCAGCACCAGATAGACATCTTTCTGCTAAGCCTTTCGCGCTTTGACGGTCGCCAGTTGGCAAGCCAATACCGCGAGCTCATGGCGCTATATCCCGCACAACTGGTCTGTGCACAGTTACTTGAGCCCGTGCTCGATGAACTGGAGCAGCGTCCGGCAAACCACTACGGCAACCAACTGGAAAAGCAGTTCCTGCAATCCTGGCTGCATAACCAACTTACTTCCCGTTTGACGCAGGAGCAGGAGCATAACCAGGGCGCGCGACTAGTCCTCGCCAATCTCTCGGATACCAGCCCAGAACCGCGCCAAAGCTTACTCTGCATGCTACTCAGCAGCGCTGGCTATCAACTGGTGATGCTGGAAGGTCAGGTGCCCGCCAGCGAGCTGACGCTGCTGCACGAGCGCTGTCCGCTGCAAGCGATGGTGCTAATCAGCAGCCAGCGCATGGAGTCAACACAGCTGGAACGCGAGCTGCCGAGGCTCAATGCGCAAACGGACTGCCAGCGCTTCGCTGTAGGTCCCATCATCCAGATGCACGCGAATGAGCTGAGCGCCAGCGGTATTAAACTTCTGAGCAACAGCCCCGCTAAAAGCTTTGAACTCCTGCATCAGCAACTGGCAGCGCCGGAGGCCTTGTCATGACAAAACCGGCGACGCTATCTCTGTGTTGGCTGCGCGCAGACCTGCGCGTCAACGACAACCAGGCTCTGTATCAAGCCGCGGAGCGCGGCGCGGCAGTCGCCGTTTTTATCGCCACACCCAGCACCTGGCAAGAACACGACGATGCCCCGATCAAAGTCGACTTCTGGCGTAGAAACCTTGCTGCGCTGAGAAAAGACCTGCAAAAGTTGAATATTCCACTGCTGCTTCTGCACGCAGATAGCTGGTCACAATGCCCGAAAAAACTGCTCGACTGCGCGCAGAAGCTGGGTGCAGATGCGCTCTTCTTCAACGATGAATATGGCGTGCACGAACAAGCTCGCGACGACGCAACACAAGACACCTGGCAAGAAGCTGGCTTGCAGTGCGAGCGCTTTACCGACCAGCTGCTGTTCGTGCCCGGGAGCCTCAGAACCCAGTCTGACACCATGTTCAAGGTCTACAGTCAGTTCAGACGCAAAGCCTACGAGTCACTGCACAGACACTTGCCGACCTGCTATCCAGCGCCAGCCAAGCAAGAGGACACAGGCATCGAAAGCAGTGAGCTGGCTGATCACTTCAGCGGCTATACCCCGGCAAGCGAAGATCAGCAGCAGCTCTGGCCCGCCGGAGAACAGGCGGCGCAACGACGCATGTCGTATTTCTGCGAACAACTGCTGGAAGATTACGAAGAGTCTCGTGATCGTCCTGACCTCGACGGTACCAGCCGACTGTCAGCTTATCTGGCTGCCGGCGTGCTCTCGCCGCGCCAGTGCCTGCACGCTGCGCTACAACTGAACCAGGGCGAATTTGATAGCGGCAACCCAGGCGCCGTCAGCTGGATAAACGAGCTGTTATGGCGCGAGTTCTACAAACATATTCTGGTCTGCTACCCAAGAGTTTCAATGCACCGGGCCTTTCGACCCGATACCGAAGCGGTGGAGTGGCGTAATGACCCAGAAGGTCTGCGCGCCTGGCAACAGGGTAAAACCGGTATTCCCATCGTCGATGCTGCAATGCAGCAGCTGCTGCAAACAGGCTGGATGCATAATCGTCTGCGCATGATCAGCGCCATGTTTTTGAGCAAAAACCTGCTGATTGACTGGCGCGAGGGTGAGCGCTGGTTTATGCAGCACCTGATTGACGGTGACCTGGCTGCCAACAACGGCGGTTGGCAATGGAGTGCTTCTACCGGCACCGATTCGGCACCTTATTTCCGCGTATTCAACCCGCACAGCCAGTCACTCAAGTGCGATCCTGATGGCCGCTTTATTCGCACCTGGTTGCCTGCGCTCGCTGGACTATCGGCTAAACAGATTCACAGCCCTCCGGCAGCAGACATGTTCAATCAACTCGATTATCCCGCGCCCATCGTCGACCTGAAAAGCAGTCGCCAACGCGCCATCGATGCCTTTCGCAACCTGGGAGAATCGCCATGAACGCCAGCCAATTCGCCAACGAGTTTGCTGAGGGCTTCGCTGCGTTAGACAAGCATAACCTTGCGCGCTTGGCCGAGCTTTATCATCCGCAGATTCATTTCACCGACCCCTTACACGATGTAAATGGGCTGGAAGCGCTGCGCAGCTACTGCGAAAACCTCTACAGCAATGTCAGCGACTTGCAGTTCGAGTTTCTGCAATGCAGCGGTATTGATGAGGGCCAGGCAATGCTGCGCTGGAACATGCGCTACAGCCACCCAAGGTTAGCCGGCGGCAAGACGATCTGCGTCCCTGGCTGCACTCTGATTCAGTTTCGCGACGGCAAAGTGTATCGCCATATCGACTACTACGACGCCGGCGCCCTGCTCTACGAACACCTACCCGTGCTGGGCCGAGTAATTGCCTGGCTCAAAAGGAGATTGGCATGAGCATACAGAAGCGAGTCTGGTTGACTGGCGCGTCCAGCGGGATGGGGCTGAACATGGCAGAACAGCTGGCGGCACAAGGCCACAAACTGGCACTGACAGCCCGCAGTGCAAAACCACTGCTTGAGCTGGCCGAGCGCTATCCGGGGCAAATCCTGGTTATTACCGCCGACTTGACTGATCTCAACGCCGTACAGACCGCAGCCGAACGAATCAACTCTGCGTGGGGGGCGCTGGACCTGGTGATTCTCAACGCCGGTACCTGCGAGTATATGGACCTGCCGACGTTTGATTCGGCGTTGTTCGCCCGCGTCATGCAAACCAACGTACAAGGTACGGTGCACTGCATTGAAGCGGCACTGCCATTGCTGCGTGCCGGCACAAAACCCCATCTGGTTGGCGTAGGTAGCAGTGTCACTTACGTTCCGCTGCCGCGCGCTGAGGCCTATGGCGCGTCCAAGGCCGCAGTGCGCTATCTGTTTCAATCACTGGAACTGGACCTGGCTCAGTGGGATATCAAGGTCAGCCTGGTCAGCCCGGGCTTTGTCGATACACCACTGACCGCTGCCAACGACTTTCCCATGCCCATGCAGGTGAGCAGCGAGAAAGCTGCGCGCACCATACTGCGGGGCATTGAGCGCGGACAGCGCGAAATACGCTTCCCCACCGTTTTCATTTCCATCCTACGCCTGATCGGCAGCTTGCCGGCGGCGTTACGGGTACTTTTAACCCGCCGGCTGGCGCGACCGGCCAGCGAAGAGGGCAGTAACTAATGCGCGTTGCAATCATAGGATCAGGAATATCGGGGCTGGTCTGCGCCCGCCTGCTCTCACGCCGTCACGAGGTGACCGTATTTGAAGCCTCCGACTGGGTCGGCGGCCACACCCACACCGTGGACGTGAATGTTGGTGGTCGCGATTACGCCATCGATACCGGCTTTATCGTGTTCAATGACTGGACTTATCCCAACTTCATCAAGTTGATGCAACAACTCGGGGTGGAATCACAGCCTACCGAAATGAGCTTTTCGGTCAGTGACCCCAAGAGTGGTGTTGAGTACAACGGCAATACACTGAGAACCCTGTTTGCGCGCAAACGCAATCTGATTTCACCGGGTTTTCTGATGATGCTGCGCGATATCCTGCGTTTCAATCAGGAGGCGCAGCAAGACTTACGCGACGGCACCCTGGGGCAAAACCCGACGCTGGGTGACTACCTGCGCGAGCGGCGCTACGGCAAACGCTTTACCGAGCACTACATCGTGCCCATGGGCGCAGCGATCTGGTCAATGCCGCTAAAGGATATGCTCAACTTTCCGCTGGAATTTTTTGTCCGTTTTTTCCGCAATCATGGCCTGCTGGCTATCAAGGACAGGCCTCAATGGCGCGTGATCTGTGGTGGCTCGCGCAGCTATGTGGCGCCGCTCATCGAGCCTTTCAAAGACCGTATTCGCCTATCTACGCCAGTACAACGGGTGGAGCGCAACGAGCGGGATGTGGCCATTTTTACCGCTGCGGGCGAAGAGCGTTTCGACAAGGTGGTATTTGCTTGTCACAGCGATCAGGCCCTGGCCCTAATGGCCGACGCAACGGCGGCGGAGCAAGAGATTCTGGGCGCCATCGGTTATGCCGATAATGATGTGGTACTGCATACCGATGCCAGCGTGTTACCGCGCCGGAAACTGGCCTGGGCCAGCTGGAACTACCGGCTTGGCGATACGCAGGAAAAACCGGCTGCCCTCACCTACAACATGAACATTTTGCAGGGTCTGGAGGCGGATGAAACCTTCTGCGTCAGCCTGAATCAGACCGAGCAAATCAACCCGGACAAGATTCTGCGGCGCTTCACCTACGCCCACCCGCAATTCAGCCTGGCCGCGGCCCAAGCCCAGGGGCGCTGGCAAGAACTGTTGGGTAAAAACCACAGTTTCTTCTGCGGAGCCTACTGGGCAAACGGTTTTCATGAAGATGGCGTGGTCAGTGCCCTGCGTGTTACCGAAGCCTTTGGTGAGTCAATCTAATGGCCTTGGCCAGCGCACTGTACAGCGGACTTGTCCGCCACCGCAGGCACGCTCCGCGCCAGCATGCGTTCAAGTACCGTACCAGCCTGCTGCTGCTGGATCTGGATGAGCAGCGTGAGGTGTTCAGTCTGAGTAAACTCTGGTCCGGTCGCTGGTTCTCACCAATGCGTTTTCGAGAAAGCGACTACCTGAGCAACGAGCGTCTTGCAGACGAATCCCTGAAAGCCTGTGCCCAGCGTGTGGTAACCGACCAGCTGGGGGTAATTGCTGATGGCTCGATACAGCTACTTACTCAAGTACGCAGCTTTGGCTTCGTCTTCAACCCGGTCTCGTTTTTCTACTGCTACGACCGTGCGGGTCTGCTGCAGGCAATCATCGCCGAAGTAACCAACACCCCGTGGCATGAGCGCTTTTGCTATGTCATCAAGGCAGACCCGGATAGCACAGAGCAACAGGTTGAAACCCGAAAGGCTTTTCACGTTTCTCCGTTTCTGCCACAAGACCTCGATTACCGGATGCGCTTCAGCCAGCCCGCAGAACACCTGCGAGTGCATATGGAAGACTGGGACGGAGCACTCAGGCTATTTGACGCCACTCTGACGCTGCAACGCCAGCCGCTCAGCCGCAAGCTACTGCGCCGTGAGGCTCTCTCGTTCCCGTTTATGGTGTTGAAAACGCTGGCCGCAATTTACTGGGAGGCCGGACGTTTGCTGCTCAAACGCACGCCGATATTCGACCACCAAAAAACTAAAACCACCCTGCAGTCCTCCTCCGCCGCGACAGCCAAGGAGCAGTCCGATGACACACACACCTCCTGAGCAAACTCCCGTGTCTCCATCCAAGAGCTCACGCACTAGCAGTAATCAGCCGGCACCGCTCCGCAGCCTGGCTGGCAGCAACAAGGAAAGCTGGTTGACCCGGCTCAGTCGACAAGCTGTTTTGCGACAGCTCAGGGCACTGAATCGAGGCACTCTCAGCGTCCACGAGAACGGGCAAACGCTGCATTTTGGCCAGGCTGACAGCGATGGACTGCACGCCGAAATCCATGTGCACGACGCTGCCGCCTACTCCACCATTGCCAGCAACGGCAGCGTGGGCTCCGGCGAAGCTTATATCCATGGCTTCTGGTCGACGCCAGACCTGACCGCAGTCACCCGCCTGTTCGTGCGCAACCTGGACGTGCTCGATGCCATGGAAACGGGTATCGCTCGCCTTGGCGCTCCAGCGCTAAAGTGGCTGCACTGGCTAAATCGCAATACGCTGGATGGATCGCGGCGCAACATTCAGGCCCATTACGACCTGGGCAATTCACTGTTTGAGAACTTCCTCGATCCCAGCATGATGTACTCCGCCGCCATCTTCCCGCCAAGCGAAGATGACCTGGAGCAAGCGCAGTGGAATAAACTCAAGCGCATCTGCAACAAGCTGGAGCTGACCGCCGATGACCACCTGCTGGAGATTGGCACCGGCTGGGGCAGCATGGCGATCTACGCTGCCACCCATTATGGCTGCCGCGTCACCACGACTACCCTGTCTGACGAGCAATACGCCTTTACCGCCCAACGTATCCGCGAACTGGGTCTGGAGGACCGTATTACCCTGCTGCTCAAGGACTATCGCGAGCTGGAGGGGCAATACGACAAACTCGTCTCCATCGAAATGATCGAAGCGGTTGGCCATGAATACTTTCGCAACTATTTTGAAACCTGCGCCGCGCGTCTCAAGCCACACGGACTGATGCTGCTGCAGGCAATCACCATCCGTGACCAACGCTATGATCAGGCGCGACGCAGCGTCGATTTCATCCAGCGGTATATCTTCCCGGGCGGCTCTCTCCCTTCCATCAGTCTGATCGGTGAGCTGACGCGCAAACATACCGACCTGGCTATGCTGCACTTGGAAGACATCGGCAGCCACTACGCCAGAACCCTGCGCCACTGGCACCACAACCTGATTGCTGCACGTGGCGAGCTTCAGCATCTCGGGTATGATGACGCCTTTTTTCGGCTCTGGGAGTTCTACCTTTGCTACTGCGAGGGAGGTTTTATCGAGCGCTCGATTGGCACTGCTCAAGTATTGTTGAGCAAGCCAGACGCCAGACCCAAGCTGGACCTTTACGCCATGGGGGAATGAAATGCCAATCCGGCTGATTGCCAACGCCCTGCTATTTCAAGCAGCCTGGTTCGCTTGTGTCATGGGGGGGACCAGTTGGTGGTTGCTGATACCGACGGCTGCGCTCCTGATTCACTTCATCTGGATCAGTTCATGGGCGGCGGAGGGTAAGCTGGTGGTCAGCGTCGCCCTGGTAGGAGCGGCGATAGACTCTTTTCTGTTGCAACTCGGGGTATTTGACTTCGCCAGCACGGATACGCTGGTGCCCATTTGGCTCGTATTGCTCTGGGCGCTATTGGCAACCACGCTCAATCACTGCCTGGCCTGGACCGCCAAACCTATCTGGCTGGCAAGCATCCTGGGCGCCATATCAGGACCTTTGTCCTACTTCACTGGCAGCGCGCTGAACGATTCGGTGATGCTACCCCTGGGAACCCAGCATACAGCCCTGATACTTGCGCCGATATGGGCACTCATATTCCCTCTGCTGCACGGTTTCGCTCATCTCTATCGTGAGCAGTTTCGGCTGCTGCAAATGTCACGACGAGACTAGAAAGTCTCGTCGAACTGGCGGCTAGATGTCGAAGCGATAATAGAGCGCCGTCTTATTGATGCCTGGATTACTCTCATCGAGACCGGCGTTCGAGTAGTGGTAATAACGCAAGCCTAATTCCGAACCAGAGGCAAACCGCACACCGGCGCCAAGGCGGTCTTCAAACTGGAAATTGGATCCCAGATCACGCTCATCATCCAGGTCTGGCTCAGAAAACACCGAGGCCCCTATACCCGCCTCAAGAAAAGGTGTCACACCACCATTATCCGGACCAAAGTCCAGGCGAAACATAGGCGTCAAAGAGATGCTATCGCTGCCCAGGCCACTCCAGTGAGTCAAACCGGCATCCCAGTAGCCACCCAAGGCGACGGCGCCGCCGTCACTACGCCAAAGGGGGTTGGTAAAATCAAACTGCGCCCCCACGCGATAGGTCTGCGTGGACTCATTGGTCTGACCTACCTCGAAAGTCAAACCATCCAGCGCCCAAGCAGAGGAACTAAACGCCATGACTGACAGCATACTGCCCAGCAGCAAGCTCTGTTTTCTCATCCTTTAATCCTTAGCTTCTCGTTAAAAACACAGTAAATAGACTGTGTTTCGGCAAAAAGTTCTCAAACAGGCAGAATGTCTACCGCGCCGTCCACTTTCAGTAAAGTCGGTAATATCGAACCCATCAATTGCGGGTCGCCACTACTCCAGAATCGCGTTATGGCCTGTCCGGGCTCAGCCAGCAGGCCGCTTTCAGCCAGCCTTACCTGTAACTGCCGAGCAACGGCTGCGCCGGTGTCCACCACTTGTATCTGTGCTGGCAAGATGCGTTGCAGCGCAGGTCGAAGAAAGGGGTAATGGGTGCAGCCGAGAATCAGGGTGTCACATCCGGCAGCCAGCAGCGGCGCGGTGTAGCGTTGCAGTAAGGCTTCTACCTCAGGGCCATTCAACTCACCACGCTCAACGCACTCGACCAGACCCGGACATGGCTGGGTAAGCACTCGCACCGAGCCGGCAAAGCGATCAAGTAGCGCAGCGAATTTTGCACTCTGCAGCGTACCGGTTGTGGCCAGCACACCCACTACACCGTTGCGCGTCGCCAGAGCAGCGGGCTTAACTGCCGGCTCCATACCGATAATGGGCATATCAAACTCGCCACGCAGTTCGTTGATCGCGGCCGCCGTCGCGGTATTACACGCTAGCACCAGCGCTTTGGCGCCCTGCTCAAACAAAAACCGGGCAATCAGGCGGCTGCGCTCACGAATCTGCTCTGGCGGCTTTTCGCCATAAGGCACATAAGCACTATCAGCGACATAGAGCAGTGACTCGGACGGCAGTAGCTGCTGAATCTCCTGCAACACGGACAACCCGCCTACGCCAGAGTCGAACACACCGACGGGCGCACTCACGGCAGCGGCCTACCGGAACAGCAACTGCAGGCCGGATCGCGCCGTACGCGCATCTCGCGAAAGCGTGTATCCAGCGCATCAATCAATAGCAGGCGCCCCACCAGAGGCTTACCGAAACCTACCAGTAGCTTGAGCGCTTCGAGTGCCTGCAAACTGCCAACCAGACCCACTAGTGGTCCGAGCACACCGGCCTCACTGCAACTCAACGCAGTATCATCACCTTCGCCATACAGGCACTGGTAGCAGGGGCTGAGCGGGTCACGTGGATCAAACACACTGAGCTGGCCTTCCAACCGAATTGCCGCACCCGAGACCAGCGGCTTAGCTAATGCGACACAGGCCGCGTTTACCGCTTGCCGGGTGGGAAAGTTATCAGAACAGTCCAGTACCAGATCAACCTGAGCAATGGCTTCATGCAACGCCTCTCCTGCCAAGGCAGAGGGAATTTTACGACACACCACCTGCGGGTTGAGCTGCTGTACTCGTTCTTGCGCAGAGTCGACCTTGAGCTGATCGACGCTGTCGCTATGATGAATAATCTGGCGCTGCAGGTTGGTCAGATCGACCTGATCATGGTCTGCCAGCACCAGGGTGCCAACGCCCGCAGCGGCCAGATAAAGTGCAACCGGCGCACCAAGACCGCCCAGCCCGACAATCAGAACCCGGCTCTCAAGCAACCGTTGCTGGCCATCGATGTCAATTTGCGGCAACAGAATTTGTCGGCTGTAGCGCAGTAACGTCTGATCATCCACGCCAGCACCCTCCAGTAACCCGGGGATGGCCGGCCAGATCAGTCCAGCTATCAACGTCAACAAACCCGCGCTCAACCAACAGTGCCTGAACGGCTGCAGACTGTTGCCAACCATGCTCAAGCAAAAACCAGCCGCCCTGCTTGAGATGATCCGGTGCCGCAGCAACCAACAATCGAATGTCGTCCAGCCCATCGGCACCGCTAACCAGTGCACTGCGCGGCTCAAAACGCACATCGCCCTGGGCAAGATGCGGATCGTCTGCGGCAATATAGGGCGGATTGGAAAGAATCAGATCAAAACACTGCCCTTGCAGCGCTGAAAACCAGTTACTTAACAAAAAACGAGTATTGCTCAACCGCAGCCGCTCGGCATTGCTTTGCGCCAAGGCTACCGCGTCAGGCACTCGATCACTGCCGGTCAGTTGCCAGTCGCCCCGCTCCGCCGCCAGCGCCAGCGCAATCGCACCGGTGCCGGTACCCAGATCAAGCACCTGCGCAACGCCTCTCGGCCCCAACTCCAGGCCAAGCTCAACCAGACGCTCAGTATCGGCACGGGGTATCAAAGTAGCGGGGCTCACCTGTAAATCCAGGCTCCAGAAGCCGCGCTCGCCTAGCAAATAAGCCACAGGTTCGCCGGTGCGGCGACGAGCCAGCAGCACCAAAAAGCGCTCAACCTGCTCAGCACTCGGCTGTGCTTCAGGCCAGGTACGCAGATAACTGCGCCCCTTTCCCAGCACATGACATAACAACAGCTCGGCATCCAGAACGGGGCTTTCGGAGTCCGGCAGATTGGCTTGCGCCAGCAGCTCTGCAACCGTCAGGCTCATACGTTTTCCAGCGCCGCCAATTGGTCAGCCTGATACTCGCGCAACAATGGCTCAACCACCGCATCCAGACCACCTTGAATAACCTCATCCAGGCTGTACAACGTCAGGTTGATACGATGGTCGGTGACCCGCCCCTGCGGAAAGTTGTAGGTGCGAATACGCTCGGAGCGATCGCCCGAGCCGACCAGTGAACGCCGTGTATCGGAAATTTCCTTGTCCTGCGCTTCGCGTTGCTGATTCACCAACTTTGCCTGCAACAGGCTCATGGCGCGCGCGCGGTTCTTGTGCTGCGAACGCTCATCCTGACACTCGACTACCATGCCACTCGGCAGGTGGGTCAGGCGAATTGCAGAGTCGGTCTTGTTGATATGCTGTCCACCTGCACCAGAGGCGCGGAAGGTGTCAACGCGCAGGTCATTGGCGTTGATCTCAATCTCGGCCTGCGCGTCCATCTCCGGCAGAATCGCGACCGTACAGGCTGAGGTATGAATGCGACCTTGAGATTCAGTCGCAGGCACGCGTTGCACGCGGTGAGCACCTGATTCAAATTTCAGCTTGGCATACACGCTCTGACCCTCTACGCGCGCGATTATCTCTTTGTAGCCACCATGTTCGCCCTGGTTTTCCGACAATATCTCGATACGCCAGCCCTGACGCTCGGCATAGCGGCTATACATCCGAAACAGATCACCGGCAAAGATCGCCGCCTCATCACCGCCGGTGCCGGCGCGCACCTCGAGAAACACATTGCGCCCATCGTTCGGGTCTTTGGGCAGCAACAGGCGGTTCAACTCCTCTTCCAGCTCTACCAACTGCGCCTCGCTGGCCGCAGCGTCCTCTTCAGCCATCTCACGCAGATCAGGGTCGCTGTCCTTGAGCAAGCTGCGGGCTTCCTCCAGGTCGCCTTTCACGCTGCGCCAGGTTTCATAACATTTTACCGTGGCCTCAAGCTCGGCGTACTCCTTGGAATAGGCCCGAAAACGATCCTGATCGCTGATCACCTCGGCATCGCTGAGCAGCGCTGACAATTCCTCAAAACGCTCGCTCAGGGTATCCAGACGGTTCAACAGGGATGCTTTCATTGTTTGCCTTGTAAGATGGTATGCGCAGCGCTCGAGGGTCTTGCGTTCGGTGCGGCATCGGATGAAGATGTGTTGCTTTGGCTGCCAACGTCTGCGGCCGTTCCGCCCAAGGCGAACAGCTCTTGCGCCAACGCCAACGCCTCGACCCGCCCCTGGGCGCTCATTTGCTTTAACTTGACGCTGGGATCATGCAATAGCTTGTTGGTCAGACCGCGCGCCATTTCGGCCAGCACTTGCGCAGGATCCACGCCGCGCTGCAGTTTCTGTTGCGCCTTGAGCAGCTCCTGGTCGCGCAGTTGCTCGGCCTTGGTGCGATAGTCGCGCACTATGTCCACCGCAGCCAACGCGCGGAGCCGCTGCATAAAGTCATCGGTACCTACCTCAATCAGCCGCTCAGCCGCATTGGCTGCGCCCTGACGCGACCGCAGGTTTTCCTCGATCACCTGATGCAGGTCATCCACGCTGTAAAGATAAACGTCAGCCAGATCGCCTACCTCCGGCTCGATATCACGCGGCACCGCAATATCGACCATAAACATGGGCTTATGCTTGCGCTGCTTGAGCGCTCGTTCTACCGCGCCCTTACCAAGAATGGGTAAGGGGCTGGCGGTGGAGCTGATGATCACATCGCACTGCGCCAGCACGTCTGGAATCTGGTTAAGCACGATTGACTGCCCACCCAGAGGCTCGGCCAGTACTGCAGCGCGTTCGAGCGTGCGGTTGGCGACGATAATCTTGCCTACACCCTGATCGTAAAGGTGACGGGCAACCAGACCGATGGTTTCACCGGCACCAATCAGCAAAGCTGTGCTGCGACCAAGATCAGAGAAAATCTGCTTGGACAGGCTTACCGCTGCAAAGGCGACCGAGACCGGGTTTTCACCAATACGGGTATCGGTACGCACCTGCTTCGCCATATTGAACGTGCTCTGGAACAAGCGA
Organism: Pseudomonas neustonica; assembly: GCF_003797945.1. GTDB lineage: Bacteria > Pseudomonadota > Gammaproteobacteria > Pseudomonadales > Pseudomonadaceae > Halopseudomonas > Halopseudomonas neustonica. The sequence goes on along the minus strand of NZ_RKKU01000007.1, from coordinate 19,670 downwards.
TCAAGGTGCGGCCCCAGCGTGCCAGCGGTGCGCGCCGCCTGCCAGGCGTCCTTCATCTGCCCCAGAATCTGAGGCTCGCCCAGCACCATGGAGTCCAGTCCGGCAGCAACGCGCATCATGTGATTAACCGCCCCCGCATCCTGATGCAGATAGCTGCAACGACGCACCTCGTCAGCGGTCATACCGTGAAAGGCAGCAAACCAGTTAACCAGACCGTCTGCATCCAACTGATCCTGAGCGCAATAAAGCTCGGTGCGGTTGCAGGTAGAAAGAATGGCTACTTCCTGAGTGACAGTCTCTTCCCGCAGGCGCAACAACGCGTCCGGTAGCTGCTCAGGTGCAAACGACAGGCGCTCGCGTACCTCCACGCCTGCGGTCTTGTGATTGATGCCCAATGCAATAAAGCCCATGGTGCCTCATGATGCCGGAACGAAACGACTGCTAAAGCGACTAATTGTCCTATGTTACCCCACGTCGATCAATTACCGCTTGGCTTCCGCTCCCAACCTATGGGGTGGCAATTCGCCGCGCCCTTCGCGGTTTTCGCTCGCACGCCTTGCAGAGTATGGGTTTGCGTCACATCCTGTGTCATGATGAAACCAGCCTGGCCGGCGGCCTCCACGTGCCGTCTTAACCAATCCCCAGCGGTGCAGCGTCCCCATACTGCACCGGTTCAACAGCCACCAAAACGTCGCGTATGAGAGTGTCTATGAAGGCTTTATCTATTCCGTCCCCGCTGCTGTTGGCTCTGGGCGGACTTCTGCTTGGCGGCTGCAGTGCGCTGTCAACACCGGAACCAGCTGCGCCAGCACCAGCCGTAGCCGTCGAAAAGCCGGCCGAACCGGTCGAGTATGGCCAGTTTCGTCAGGACACGCTTTACGACCTGCTGACCGCCGAGATTGCCGGGCAGCGCAACCGCTTCGATATTGCGCTCGATAACTATATCTACCAGGCGCGTGAGACCCGCGATGCCGGTGTAACCGAGCGAGCTATGCGTGTGGCCGAATTCCTCGGCGCTGAAAAACCGGCGCTTGATATGGCGCTGCTTTGGGTCGAACTCGATAGTCAGAACCCGGAAGCCCTGCGCTCAGCGGCTATACACCTAGCTCGTACCGGTCAGCACGAGCAGGCCATGGACATGATGCAGCGCGCTCTGGATCTGCATGGAGAGACGCACTTCGACTTCCTCGCCCTGGCCGCAGCCGAAACAGACGAACCAACCCGCAAAGCGCTGCTTGAGAGTCTTTCGCAGATGCTGCAACGCCATCCTGAAAACACCCAATTAGCCTTTGCCAAGGCATTGTTACTGCAACAGGCTGGCCGCTCACAAGAAGCACTTGAGCTACTCGAGCAACATCCCGGCACGGACAAGGCACCCGCCGCCATCCTGCTGCACAGCCGCCTGGTAATAGAAAACGATCCCAAGCGCGCCCAAGAAATCCTCTATCGCGGACTGGAGTCATTTCCGGCAGATACCCGCTTGCGCTTACTCTTGGCCCGCATGCTGGTGAGCTCCGGCGACTACCGCGCCGCTAGCACCCAATACGCCAAACTGGTCAGGGATAATCCGGACGACCCTGACCTGCGCCTGTCTCTAGGGCTGGTCTATCTGGAACTCGGCGACAGCGCTGAAGCCGTTGATCAACTGCAACAGGTGCTGGACACCAATCCAAACAACAACACAGCGCGCTACCATTTGGGCAACGCGCAACTGGCTAACGGCGACCCGGATGCTGCACTAGAGACTTGGCAAAGCATCAACAGCGGCACGGAATTGCTGACTTCTCGCCTGCAGATCAGTCAGCTCCTGGTTAAACAGGGGCATCTGGACGCCCTGAGCGAGCTACTGCAAAAGGACCGCGAAGAGTATCCACAGCACGCACTGACGCTATACCAGATTGAGATTGAAACGCTTGCCGACCAGCCCGAGCAAGCTATCGAGCGAACCAACGCTGCGCTGCGTGCTTACCCAGTGGAAAGCAGCTTATTGTATACCCGCGCCATGCTGAACGAGCAGCTTGGCAACTCCGAGGCCGCAGTGCAGGATCTCAGTACCATTATTGAGCGCGAACCTGATAACGCCATGGCCCTGAACGCCCTCGGCTACACCCTTGCCGACCGTAATGAAAGGCTGGACGAGGCGCTCGACCTGCTGCAGCGGGCCGCCGCACTAGCGCCGGATGACCCGGCAGTGCGCGACAGCCTTGGCTGGGTTCACTATCGACTCGGCAATCTTGATCGCGCAGAGCAGTTACTGAGGGACGCCTTTACCAACTTCCCTGACCAGGAAGTCGCTGCTCATCTGGGCGAAGTGCTCTGGCGCCAAGGGAACAAACGGGAGGCCCGCCAGGTCTGGAAGCAAGGCCTGGAACAGGCACCTGACAGCCAATTGATCCCTGCCACCCGCGAACGCCTGGAAGCTGAGTAAATCATGTCATTTATGCGCACCCTGACCGTCATCCTGCTAGCCACGACTCTCGCAGCCTGCAGCAGCCTGCACCAGAAGGAAACGCTGGAGCTCGGCGGTGACCCTCAGGCATGGAAGCACCATCGTCAGCAGGTAGAACCCATCCACAGCTGGGAACTACAGGGCAAACTGGGCGTGCGGGCACCGCAAGAGTCGGGTAGCGGCACCCTCTTCTGGCTGCAACGCAATGATTACTATGACATTCGCCTGTCCGGCCCCATGGGGCGCGGAGCGACCCGCATTCAGGGTGACGACAAACAGACCACGCTTGAAGTGGCCGGTCGCGCACCCGTCAGTGCCGAATCCGCCGAAGCATTACTGGAGCAGCAAATTGGCTGGCGTCTGCCGGTCGAACACCTGCTCTGGTGGGTACGCGGCCTACCGGCACCAGATGCACCCAGCCGATTGCAGCTGGACACCCATAGCCGCCTCGCGCGGCTGAACCAAAGTGGCTGGACCGTCGAGTACAGTCGTTACCAGCAGGTCGGCGAAGTACAACTGCCGCAGCGACTGCAAATTTCCGGGCACGATCTGCTACTCACCCTCGTCGTCACTGACTGGAAACCCCGAATCCCTGAATGAACACAGCAACACTCAGCCTGCCGGCACCAGCCAAACTCAACCTGTTTCTGCATATAACCGGGCGCCGCGCAGACGGCTACCACAACCTGCAGACCCTGTTTCAGTTTGTTGACTATGGCGACACCCTGCACTTTAGTTGCCGCGACGACGGCCAGATAAACTTGCACACCGAGCTGCCGGGCGTCGCTCCAGAAGACAACCTGATCGTCAAAGCCGCTAAACGCCTGCAAAACGCCACAGGAACATCACTCGGCGCTGATATCACGCTTGAGAAGCGCCTGCCCATGGGTGGCGGTATCGGCGGCGGCAGCTCTGACGCTGCGACCACTCTGGTAGGGCTAAATCGTCTATGGGAAAGCAATCTAAACGACGACCAGTTGGCTGCTATCGGAATAGCCCTGGGCGCTGACGTGCCGGTATTCGTGCACGGCAAGGCCGCCTGGGCGGAAGGCGTGGGCGAAAAACTAACCCCGGTAGAGCTGGAAGAACCCTGGTATCTGGTGGTTATTCCGCCCTATTCAGTCAGTACTGCAGAGATTTTTTCAGATCAGAGGTTGACGCGCGACACATCGCCCATTACATTAGCGGCCTTCCGTGAGGTCGGCGGTCGGAATGACTGCTTACCGGTTGTTGCAGCGCGTTACCCAGAAATTCGTAACACGTTGATCTTGCTAAACAATTATTGTGAGGCTAAGATGACCGGAACTGGCAGTTGCTTATTTGGGGCCTTCCCAAATGAACGCGAAGCTGATAAAGTTCGCGCCCGGTTGCCAGCCACACTGCGAAGCTTTGTTGCCAAGGGTTGTAACGTTTCACCGTTACATCAATTGATCAACAAGTAAGCACTAAGGATGCAGCCGTGCATCCGGATAGTTACAGGGGCGTAGCCAAGCGGTAAGGCAGCAGGTTTTGATCCTGCCATGCGTTGGTTCGAATCCAGCCGCCCCTGCCATTTTCTCTCCGGCAGCAATCAAGACAGAGTGATCCACGTCTGACTGGTTGATGCTTTCTGCACTCCAGACGTGAATCCATAATCGCAAAGACCACTACCCAAAAAAGGTAATGCTGCGTGTCCAAGATGATGGTATTCACGGGGAACGCCAACCCCGATCTGGCACGGCGCGTCGTGCGTGAGCTACACATTCCTCTAGGCGATGCCACTGTTGGCCGCTTCAGTGACGGCGAAGTTAACGTCGAACTGAATGAGAATGTGCGCGGCAAAGACGTCTTCATCCTGCAGCCAACCTGCGCACCGACCAACGACAACCTGATGGAAATGGTGGTTATGGCTGACGCTCTGCGTCGCTCATCCGCCTCACGCATCACCGCTGTCGTTCCCTACTTCGGTTACGCTCGCCAGGATCGTCGCCCCCGCTCTGCCCGTGTCGCTATTAGCGCCAAGGTCGTAGCAGACATGCTCGACACTGTAGGCGTTGACCGCCTGCTGACCGTTGACCTGCACGCCGACCAGATCCAGGGTTTTTTCGACATTCCGGTCGACAATATCTACGGTTCACCGGTACTGATTGACGATATTCAGGACCAACGTTTTGACAATCTGATGATTGTCTCCCCTGACATCGGCGGCGTTGTGCGCGCCCGTGCAGTGGCAAAAAGCCTGGGTGTAGACCTGGCGATCATCGATAAGCGTCGACCGAAGGCCAACCAGTCTGAAGTGATGCATATCATCGGTGACATCGAAGGTCGCAACTGCGTGCTGGTAGACGACATGGTTGATACTGCAGGCACACTGTGCCATGCCGCAAAAGCTCTGAAAGACCACGGCGCGGCGCAAGTATTTGCCTATTGCACGCACCCGATTCTATCGGGCAAGGCAATCGAAAACATCAGCAACTCCGTACTGGACCAACTGGTAGTGACCAACACTATCCCCTTGTCTCCCGCGGCAGCTGCCTGTGATCGTATCCGCCAATTGGATATGGCACCCATTGTTGCCGAAGCGATGCGTCGTATCAGCAACGAAGAATCCATCAGCGCCATGTTCCGTTAAGGAACAAGACGCTGATTTAACGACCCGGGCATAAGCTCGGGTTTTTCATCAATCATCCGACGCACTGGTCGCAAGTGCCCGGATGTTTTTGCAAGGAGACTACTTATGGTCGACTTCTCTCTGAATGCGAATACCCGTAACGACCTGGGGAAAGGTGCGAGCCGCCGCCTGCGTCGTAACGATGCACTGGTGCCCGCTATCGTTTACGGTGGCAACAAAGAGCCGCAGAGCATCTCTATCGCTGCTCGCGAGCTGAACAAAGCACTGGAAAACGAAGCTTTCTACTCCCACGTCATCAAGCTGTCAGTTGACGGCAAAAAAGAAGACGTACTGCTGAAAGCTCTGCAGCGTCACCCCGCCAAGCCGATGGTTATGCATGCTGACTTCCTGCGCGTGGTAGCTGGTCACGAAGTGACTGTTCACGTTCCCCTGCACTTCCTGAACGAAGACACTTGTGTCGGCGTCAAGAAAAGCGGTGGCGTGATCTCTCACACCATGACCGACGTTGAAGTTAACTGCCTGCCGAAAGACCTGCCAGAGTTCATTGAAGTGGACATGGCTGAAGTCGATCTGGGCGATATCGTTCACTTGTCCAGCCTGAAGCTGCCAAAAGGCGTGAGCATTCCTGCTCTGGCCCAAGGCGCTGATCACGATCTTCCAGTCGCCAACGTGCACGCAGCTCGCGTAGCCGTTGAAGCTGAAGAAGATGCTCCAGCAGCTGACGAAGGTGAGGAGTCTGCGGAGTAAACTCCCGCCTGACTCGAGAGGGGCGCCCGTTGTGACGCAGGGAATCAAGTTAATCGTAGGACTGGGAAATCCCGGTCCTGAATATGACCTGACCCGCCACAACGCTGGCGCCCTTTTTATTGAGCGCCTGGCTGACCGGCATAACGTCGGCCTGCGTGCTGAAAGCAAGTTTTTTGGCCTTACCGGCCGCCTGACAATTGATGGTCAGGATATTCGCCTGTTGATCCCCACCACCTTTATGAACCGCAGTGGGCAAGCTGTTGCCGCGCTGGCTGGTTTCTATCGCATTACGCCGGAAGAAATTCTGGTAGCCCATGATGAGCTTGATCTACCGCCTGGCGTGGTCAAGTGCAAAAAGGGCGGCGGTCATGGCGGACACAACGGCTTGCGGGACATCATTGCTCAATTGGGCAATCAGAATACTTTTTACCGCCTGCGCTTGGGTATTGGCCATCCTGGCCACAGCTCGCAGGTGACCGGCTTTGTACTGGGCCGCGCGCCCAAAGCCGAACAGGAAGCACTCGACGCTTGCATCGACGAAGCCATCCGCGAACTACCCGGCATCAGCCAGGGACAGTGGTCAGCCGTCATGCAACGCCTGCACAGCTTTAAAGCCTGAATCAATTTGCGCCGCCACACACGGCAAAGGACATCACTATGGGTTTCAATTGCGGTATTGTCGGTCTGCCCAACGTTGGCAAATCCACCCTGTTCAATGCGTTGACCAAATCCGGCATCGCGGCAGAAAACTTCCCTTTCTGCACCATTGAGCCGAACAGCGGCATCGTGCCGATGCCCGACCCACGCCTGGATGCGCTGGCCGACATCGTCAAGCCGCAGAAAGTGTTGCCAACGACCATGGAATTTGTGGACATCGCCGGCTTGGTCGAAGGCGCCTCCAAGGGTGAAGGCCTGGGTAACAAGTTTCTTGCCAACATCCGCGAGACCGATGCTATCGCCCACGTAGTGCGCTGCTTCGAAGATGAGAACGTCATTCACGTCGCCAACAGTGTTGATCCCAAGCGCGATATCGAGATTATCGACCTGGAACTGATCTTCGCCGACCTCGACAGCTGCGAGAAGCAGTTATACCGGGTAAGCCGCAATGCCAAAGGCGGCGACAAGGAGGCGATTGCCCAGAAAGCCCTGCTGGAAAAGCTGATTCCGCATTTTAGCGAAGGCAAGCCTGCGCGCACCCTGCTGAAAGACTTCAGCCCGGAAGAACGTGCCACTGCGCGCCAATTCCACCTACTGACCATCAAGCCGGTCATGTACATCGCCAACGTCTCCGAAGAAGGTTTTGAAGATAACCCGCTACTCGATGTAGTGAAGGCCATCGCTGCCGAAGAAGGCGCTATTGTCGTGCCGGTCTGCAACAAGATCGAAGCCGAAATCGCCGAACTGGATGACGACGAAGAAAAGCAGATGTTTCTTGAGACCATGGGGATGGAAGAGCCTGGCCTGAACCGCGTCATTCGCGCGGGCTACGAGCTACTGGGCCTGCAGACCTACTTCACCGCTGGCGTTAAGGAAGTACGCGCCTGGACGGTAAAAATTGGCGCCACAGCCCCACAAGCTGCGGGCGTGATTCACAGCGACTTTGAAAAAGGCTTTATCCGCGCCGAGGTCACCGCCTACGAAGACTTTATTCAATACAACGGCGAAAGTGGTGCCAAGGAAGCAGGAAAATGGCGCCTGGAAGGTAAGGAATACATCGTCAAGGATGGTGATGTAATACACTTCCGTTTCAACGTCTAAGGCGTTGCGATTGTCATGAAAAGCCCCTGCCCGCCTTTGGTGAGCAGGGGCTTTTTACGTCAGTACTACTGTGCTTGATTAAATTCCAACCGGCCAGACACATACACCTGCTCGGTCTGCACGCGGTTCAGCTTTTGCGCGTCAACCTCGTACGGGCTCTCTGTCACAACCTGCAGGTCAGCCCACTTGCCTACCTCCAGACTGCCCGCCTGACGATCAATGCCGAGCTGGTAGGCCGCGTTGACGGTCATCGCACGCAGCGCGTGGCGAACATCGATGGATTGATCGGCATTCAAGACCCGACCACTATCGGTTCTGCGAGTGATGGCCGTCTGCATCAGGCTAAATCCATCGGCCGGAAACATAGGGCTGTCTGCGTGCAGCGATGGCTGCATATCCAGATCCACTGCGGTGCGTATTGGCAATACCTGCTGCGCCGCCCAGCGGCCGATGATCGATTCCGCCAGAGCATCGCCGTAATAGCGAATATGGTTAATGTGAAAACTGACCGTCACGCCCTGCTCCGCCAGCGCCGGCATCAAATCCGCCGGTAACAGCACAGCATGCTCCAGCCGGATAAGGGCGTCGCCGGAACCGGGCTGACCTGCCGCCAGGATGGCCTTAGCCACCTGACGATTAGATTCATCGCCCTGACTGTGGATCGCTACCTGCCAGCCCTGTGAACGGTATCCCTGGATTTTTTCGATCAGCTCTTGCTCGGCAATCATCGCCGCACCGTGACTGCCCGCTTCAATACCCAATGTGCGGCCCAACCGACTATCAAGGTAAGGTGCCGAGGTGAACATGCTGCCGGTATAAGGTGAACCGTCGTGCCACAGTTTGACGCCAAGCACACGAAAAAACGGGTTACGCGTATCTGGCAAATCCGGCAGGTAATCGAGCTCACTCTCAACCAGATAAAAGAACTGCCGGATGCGCGGCTGAAGGTGTCGCGAAGCGGCAAACCGAGCCAGCAAAGGCGGCACGTTGTAGCCTAGCGAGGCGACCGAGGTGAAACCTTCGGCAAGATATCCGTCCAGGGTATCGGTATAACGCCCAAGCAGCCGCAACGGCGAGCGCAGGCCTGTGACAAAGGGCTGCATTGCACGTGTTTCAGCGATGAAGCCCGTGAAATCGCCGTTAGCATCACGCTCGTAATACGACCCTTTACCCGGATCAGGCGTATCGCGGGTCACGCCCGCTGCGGCAAAGGCGGCAGAATTGGCCCAGGCCGAATGCAGCGTCTGCGAAATCAGCAGCACCGGATTGTCCGGCGCCAACTGATCCAGCGCTTCGCGCATGGGCACCTGCAGATCAGGCGTCAGAATCGCATCAATGCCGCCGGCATACACCCAGTCGCCTTTGGGTGTAGCCGCAATCGCCTCACGCAACGCCGCCCATACCTCAGCATTATGCTTGTAACTGAATCCCGACAGGTCATGCGCGCCATTGAATACAGCGGTTAACGTGGGATGCTCATGAGCCGCAACAAACCCCGGCATCAAGGCTCTGCCCTGCAGATCGACAAGTTGCGTGTCTGCGGACCGGACGCCCATGACCTCATCCAGACTGCCGACAGCAACGATAATGCCATCACGCACCGCCAGCGCCTCAACGACCTCGTTGCTCGCATTAACAGTCAGGATGGGGCCGCCGAAGAAAATCATATCGTTGCCAGAGTGAGGCCATACAAACCCCAAAACACCCAATAAACACAGCGCCAGGAGAGCTACTGCCCCCGATCTTTTTATCTGCATGGTCATTCGCTTATTTATTTTTATAGAACCATTGTAAGGGCTTTCAGGTATATCAAAGCACGACCGTGTAGGTCGCAACAGCCTTGATATTTGCCTGACATGGGCCGCAGAACCGGCCTTCACGTGCCATAATCTCCCTACTTATTGCATCCGAGACGGCTAGCTCATGCGTATACGCAAGAAAAGCCTTGCGGTCGGACTACTGATCGCCAGCTTTATCTACACAACAGCAGGGTTTCTGCTAGTCCCAGCCATAGCGCTGCATACCATCAATAGCCAACTGTCCAGGCTGGCGACAGTGCCTGCGCAACTGGGCAGGGTCGAGTTCAATCCTTTCAGCATGCAAGCCACGCTCTGGGATCTGCAGATCGGCGACCCTGACGCTCCAGATATCTCCTTTCAGCGACTTTACGTGAACGCCGAGCTCGATAGCCTGTGGACCGGGGCCCTGCACTTGGCCGACGTTGAACTGGATGCTGCGCACGGCGAGGTTCACTTTGCCAAAGATGGCACGCTCAACCTGGCAAAGCTGTTCAACCTGCCTGAGGCGGACGCGGCGGCTAGCGACGATACCAGCCAAACCCTTTTCCCGCTGCGCATCGACCGCGTTGCGCTCAATAAAAACAGTCTGCATTTTATCGACGAGCGCACACAAACCGCAGTCGAGTTTGCCTATGACGACCTGTCGCTGGAGCTCAAGAACCTGAGCACCAGGCCCGATGAAACCACCGCCATCACGCTAAATGCCAGCGGCCCTAACGGTGCTCGCCTGGCCTGGCAAGGCAACGCCACCCTGGCTCCCAACATCACATCCAGCGGCAGCCTCAGTATTCAGGATGCGCAACTGAGTACCTTATGGCCCTATATTCGTGACCAGTTCGACCTGGACCTCGACAGCGGCGCGCTCAGTGCGAGCACCGAGTATCAATTGGACCTCTCAGAGCAAACTGACTTTAGATTACAGAATGCGCAGTTGGCGCTAACCACCCTCAGTATCGACGCCAACGGTAAACCGCGTCTGCGCCTGCCCAGCCTCGCCGTCAGCGACAGCGCGCTAAACCTGGCCAAGCGTGAGGTCGTTATTGGTCAGCTGCACAGCAGTGAACTGGAAGCTTGGGCCGCCCGCGAACAAAACGGAACAATAGACTTACTGGCACTACTGGACAGCAAACCCCAAGCGAGCGCCAACCAGGCGGAAACGAGCACACCCGAGCCCAGCCAGCAGAGCACCAGACAAACGCAAGCGGCTGACGTCACAGACAGCACCCAGCAAGTCGCCAATCCTGCGCCCAGCCCCGCTACCGCAGCCCAGACGCCTGCAACTCAGAGCCCGCCATGGCGAGTGCAACTGAAGGACGCGACACTGGACGGTAGCCAACTACACCTGGTTGATCGGGTACCAAGTAAGCCAGTTGCCTTGGAGGTAGGCCCGCTCGATATCAGCATCAGTCAGTTCGATAGCCTTGGCACCACCCCCTTCTCCGTGCAGCTGACCACCGGCCTCAACAACAACGGGCAGCTATCCGCTAGCGGACAGGTACAGTTAAAGCCTCTGAGTGCCACTCTGAAAGCCAGTACGCGCAATATAGACCTGCGACTGGCTCGACCCTATTTCGAGCCACTGGTGCGCATCCAGCTGCGCAGCGGACTAGCCAACAGCGACCTCAACATCAATTTAAACGGACTTGAACCACTAGCGCTTGAAGTAAGCGGAGATGCACAGGTCAGCCAATTGCACATCATTGATGCCGAGCGCGAGCGCGACCTGCTGAAATGGCAACAGCTTGAGCTCAGCAGCATCGATTATCAGGGCAACAGACTGACAATCAATAAGGTAGCGCTGCAGCAGCCCTATGTCCGTTTCATTATCAACGAAAACCTGACCACCAACTTCAGTGGCCTGCTCGTTGAGCAACCCGGCACCAGTCAGAAACAAAGCAGCAGCGCTCCGATGGCTATTCGTATTGGTGGCGTCACCATTGCTGATGGCTCTGCCAATTTTGCCGACTTCAGTTTGCAGCCGGATTTCTCGGCAGCTATCGGCCAGCTCAACGGCGACATTGGCACTTTGGATAACCAGAGTACAAAACCTGCCAGCGTAAACGTGACCGGCAAGATTGACCGCTACGCACCGGTCAGCATCAAAGGTAGCCTGACCCCCTTTGACCCACTCAACAGCCTCGATATAGCGACCAGCTTTCGCAACGTAGAGCTGACCACACTCACGCCCTATTCCGGCAAATTTGCTGGCTATCGCATTCGCAAAGGCAGACTAAACCTGGATCTGCACTACCGGATTGAGCAAGGCCAACTGAATGCCGAAAACAAGGTGCTGCTGGAAGGGCTGCAGCTCGGTGAAAAGGTCGATAGTCCGGATGCCGTGGATCTACCGGTACGTTTGGCCATCGCCCTACTTAAAGACAGCAAAGGCAATATCGATATTCAACTGCCGGTAGCCGGCAACCTAGAAGATCCGCAATTCAGCGTCATGCCCATTATCTGGCAAACGCTGCGCAATCTGGTGGGCAGAGCCGCACAGGCACCCTTCAAGTTTATTGCCGGCCTCGTTGGCGGCAACGAGCAAGACCTGAGCGAAGTCAGCTTCACTGCGGGTAGAGAGACCCTTGGCCGTGACGCAGAAGGCACACTGACAACGCTGGCGAGCGCGCTGCAACAGCGCCCGGCTCTCACCCTGGAGGTAGAGGGCATAAGCTCGGCAGCAGTAGACGGCCCGCAACTGGCAAGCGAGCGCCTCGCCCGCGAATACCAGCGACTTCAGTTCAAATCACTACAAGCCATGGGCGAACAAGTACCCGCCTCTCGCGAGCTGATAGAGGTCGACGATGAAGATAAGCCTGCTCTGCTTGAAGGCATCTATCGCGCCCGCCTGAAACAACAGCCCCCGGAGGAATGGAGCCAACTCAACCAGGAGGAACGCGCGGCAAAAATGGAACAGGCGTTGCTGGACCTGTGGAGTCACAGCAACCTGATGTTACGCAAACTGGCACAGCGCCGTGCCGCGGCAATAAAAAGCTATCTGGTTGACGCTGGCGGCCTGGACCCCGAACGCGTTTACCTGATAGACGTTAGCATCACCGAACAAGCGAGCGACGGCCACGTAGCGTCCGCACTGCATTTGGGCAGTGAATAACCGGCAACCAGGCACTGCCCGGTTACGGTAACAGCGCAACCCGCGACTCGTGCCAAATGGAAAAGTTAACCAGTTGAAATGCCAGTTAAAAAATAAGCACGCAGGCTTGACAACCCCCGCGCGGAAATGAATAATGCGCAGCCTCGGATGGCTACATAGCTCAGTTGGTTAGAGCACAGCATTCATAATGCTGGGGTCCCTGGTTCAAGTCCAGGTGTAGCCACCAACGATTTCAAAGGCTTAGCTTCGGCTAGGCCTTTTTTTATACCTCTATTCCTACTATTTGATCCGCTCCAGCACCCCTGCTGATACGCGCAGGGTGGTTTGCGCGCCTAAATCCACGCCTTTCGATTCCTTTAAAAAATCGTCTACAGCGCCTTCCAGGCGAGATGCCTGGTCGTCCAACTCCCAGTGATAACGCAGCAGAAGCGCGGCACTGAGCAACGCAGCTATGGGGTTTGCTCTACCGCTACCGGCAATATCCGGCGCACTACCGTGCACCGGCTCAGCCAGCGCAATCCCCTGCCCCCAGTTAAGCGACGGCGCGGTGGCCAGGCCGCCTGACCAGTAGCTGGCCAGATCGGACAGTACATCGCCAAACAGGTTGGTGGTCACAACCAGGTCAAAGGATTCCGGCTGTTCGATCAACTGCAGCGCGGCTACATCAACCAAGCGCTCATCCAGAACCGAGCCCAACCCTTGGGCTTCCAGCACTGCGCGGCAGCTATCGCGAAAGAGTCCGCACGTGAGCGGTAGCACATTGGCCTTATGCACCAGGGTTATGCGCCTTGCCTGCCGCAATTGAGCGACCTGCGCTGTGCGCTGCGCCAGTAACTCGCTCGCCTGTCTACTGATATGCCGCTCAGCTATAGCCTTATCTGGCGATGCCATATGCTCGCGCCCGACATAAAGCCCTTCACTGTTCTCGCGCAATACCATCAGATCTATCCCGCTCTTGGGCGAGATAAAGGGCCAGCTGCGCACCGGACGTAAGTTGACTGACAAACCCAGCTGTTGGCGCAACGTCAGTATTGCGCTGCGATAACCGGCTACCTGATGTGCTGGCGATTGCACCGCGCCAAACAGCCCGGCCCCGCACTCGCGCATAAGATCGAGCGTGCGCTCGGGCACGGCACAGCCGGTCTGTTGAAAGCAGGCCCAGCCCGCTTGCGCGTGCACTACTTCCAGGTCTGGCACCAGCAGCTTAATGGCCTCTACCGCGACCGGCACCACCTCTGGTCCAATACCGTCGCCGGGGATCACGCAGAGTTTCTTCATACCTTGGACGCTCTTCGGGTTGCCAATAAGAGACCAGAGAAGGTCAGGGTGCCTCCCAGGAGGTGGTACCAGTGCAAGTGTTCGCCGAGCAGCAATACGCCGAGCAGAGCGGTAAACACTGGCATCAGGTAGCTGAATAGGGAGGCGGTCGCTGGGCCGAGAATACGCACACCGTTATTCCAGGCAAGATAAGCGAACAGTGAAGCCAGCAGCGCTGTGTAGCTAACGGCCCCAAGTGTCACCAGTGTCAGCGGCATGGGCCCGGTTTGGCTGTACTCCCATAGATAAACCGGCAACAGCAGCGGGACGCCACACAAGAGCATCGCGGTCAGCAAGGTCACTCCCGGAACGGGAATCATCCAGCGACGCAGAAGAACAGAGTAGAGCCCCCACGTCATTACCGCCGCCAGCATGATTAAATCACCCGGATTGAAAACCAGGTGCGCAAGCTTACCCAGCTGCCCAGTACTGAGGATCACCAACAGCCCGGTGAAGGACAACAGAGTGCCGGCTAGTGTTTGCCGGCTTGGCCACTGGCGCAACAATAGAACCGACCATATAAACGCAGCAACCGGGAGCCCGGTATTAACCAAAGTGATGTTGATGGCGGTGGTACTCTGCGCCGCCAGGTACAAAAGCGTGTTGTAGGATGAAATGCTTAACGCCGACAAGGTTGCAATCTGCTTCCAATGCAACAGTAATGAGGCCCGCTGGCGCCACAATCCGCGCAGGGTAAAAGGTAAGATCAATAACAGGGCCGTAGTCCATCGCCAAAATGACAAACCAATCGGTGGCAATAACCCAGCAGTTGCGCGCGCGACCAGGGCGTTACCAGCCCAGATCATTGCGCATAGAAGTAGTCCGGCAATGGCCCAGCCGCGTGCGGACAACTTCACGCGGATCTCCCGAAAACAGCAAACATCAAACATACCTCCTACCAAAAACCCAATAGCGGAAGGTGCGAGCCGCAAACGTATCAGTGCTGCGGTAATAGTCCTCTACTCAATCGACCAGCGAGTAGGCCATAACCAGAGCGTCTTCACGCCCACCCACAGCAGGATAGTAATTTCTGCGCCGGCCGATTTCGTTAAAGCCAAAGCTCTCATACAAACCCGCGGCATTAAGGTTGGACTCACGCACCTCCAAAAAGGTGACTTCAGCATCACGTACCTTGGCTTGCTGCATAAGGTGCTCAAGCAAGCCATGACCAAAACCATTGCCCTGACTTTCGGGCCTAATGGTGATGTTCAACAAATGAGATTCGCCCGCTGCCGCAGACAGTACGCCGTGCCCAATTTGCTGCAAGCCATCGAAGGCTAACCAGCACTCATGGCCTGACTTGATGCAGTCCAGAAAGATGCCGCGAGTCCAAGGATGACTGAAAGCGGAGAATTCAATAGCCAGCACCGCATCCAGATCAGACTCCTGCATGCGTCGGAAAGTCAGGGCACTCATACGTTATCCTTCCACCGTGCCTTTACTCGTCTCAGCTGCGCCCATAGCGCCGCTTTGCGCTGCGGTTCACGCATCAACAGCTCAAGATCATCTGCAAACCAGCACGCAGGTAAACCCTCAAGTGCTACTTCGCGTCCAACCAATTCATCGACCTTTGCCAAGTCCGACTCTACCAATAGCCCGGTAGCAGGACCAAAACAGCCAAGCGAGACTAACTCCTGGTCTTCCAGACGTCCTTGCATAAAAGCCAGCAATCCCCTGCTCGCTGCTTCTGCACTACGATCAAGCTGTGGGTTACGACTCAACGGCCAACGAAAATCAGCTAATAACCGTGGCCGCGATGGCAACCCTACTGCGCGCAGAATATCCTGCAGCAAAATAAAGGCAGGGGTTGCGCTTTCGAGGCCAGGCTCAGGCGCCTCGGTAAGAAGGGCGCAAGGGCCTGCCAACCAAAGCTGCAAATAAAAGGGCTCAATGGCCGCAGCGACAGGAGCCGCCTGCACCGGAGTTTCTTCAGGCTGGGGCGCTTTCGGTTGTGCGACCTCGCCGCGTAACTTGTTAACCAACGCGGCTGGTTTAACTGCGGGGGCCTTGCTGACTGGCGCAGTCACCGGAGCTGCCGAGGGATCTGAATCGGGCTCCTGGGTTGGCTGCGCCTCTTGCACTGCGGGTAGCGTATACGGGATACGTTCTGGCACACCAATCAACGCTTTGCGTGGTATCCAGTTCGTTACTCCCATGGCCTCAAGATAGGCCAGACGCGCTTGTTCCTGCATCAGACCCCCGCTGCCTGAGGATGAGCGCGGTATGCACCTTCGCGCATCAGATTCAACGCATTGATATAGGCTTTGGCCGAGGCCACGACAATATCGGTATCAGCACCGTTACCGTTTACGATGCGACCACTTTTTTCTAGGCGCACCGTCACTTCACCCTGCGAGTCAGTACCCTCGGTGATCGCGTTTACCGAATACAGCTGAAGAGTCGCGTTCGAGCCGATTACCTGCTCGATAGCCTTGAACGTGGCATCTACCGGACCAGAGCCCCCTGAGCGCGCTTCCTGCTCTACTCCGTCGACACTAAGCTGAACCAGCGCATTCGGTACCTCGCCCATGCAGGACGAGACGTCCAAATGAACCAAGCGAATGTGCTCGACCACCTCGGTTAGCGTATCAGTCACCAGCGCCTGCAGATCTTCATCAAAAATCTCATGCTTACGATCGGCCAACTGTTTGAAGCGAACAAAAGCCGCATTCAAATCTTCACCGCTCAAAACAATGCCCAGCTCTTCAAGACGCGAGCGGAAAGCATTCCGCCCTGACAACTTGCCCAACGACAATTTGTTGGTGTGCCAGCCCACGGACTGCGCGCTCATGATTTCGTAGGTTTCACGGTGCTTAAGCACGCCATCCTGGTGAATCCCTGACTCGTGAGCAAAGGCATTGGCGCCGACAATAGCTTTGTTGGGCTGTACCGGGAAGCCGGTGATCCCTGAAACAAGCCGCGAAGCAGGCAAAATATTCTCGGTCACAACTCCGGTATATACACCCAGCAGATCCTGCCGCGTCTTGATTGCCATGACGATCTCTTCCAGCGCAGCGTTACCGGCGCGCTCGCCCAAGCCGTTGATAGTGCATTCAACCTGACGGGCACCGGCTGTAACCGCCGCCAGTGAATTAGCAACAGCCAGACCCAGGTCGTTATGACAATGCACTGAAAAAACGGCTTTATCGGCGTTAGGTACGCGAGACATTATCTGCCGTATGGTGTCGGCGAACTGGTGCGGGATAGCATAGCCGACGGTGTCAGGAATATTGATGGTCCGGGCACCTGCGTCGATGGCCGCCTCGATAATTCGGCAAAGGAAGTCGATCTCGGAGCGCCCTGCGTCTTCGCATGAGAACTCGACATCAGCGCACAGGTTGCGCGCGCGCTTAACTGCGCGCACTGCTTGCTCAACCACCTGATCCGGCGGTAAACGCAACTTATGCTGCATATGAATCGGACTGGTGGCAATAAAGGTATGAATGCGCCCTGCGTTAGCGCCGGCCAGTGCTTCAGCTGCTCGGTCAATGTCCGCGTCAACCGCACGCGACAGACTACAGATAATGCTGTCCTGAATGCTGTCCGCAATCGCCTTGACCGCCTCGAAGTCGCCGGGACTGGCAATGGCAAACCCCGCTTCGATGACGTCCACCTGCAGCTTCTCCAGCGCCCGCGCGATACGCAGCTTTTCGTCCTTGGTCATGGACGCGCCAGGGCTCTGCTCACCATCTCGCAGCGTGGTATCAAAAATAAATACCCGGTCCTGATTCATATGTAAGGTCCTCCGCAAATACCGCTGAACACTGTCGTTCGCTTCACGCCCATAGGCGCCTGGGTCAGGCCGATACTATACCGCATCCTCCCGACCGACTGGGAAAGCCAGCACCTTGGAACTCACTGCGGTTTATGACGTAACAACAGCACAACAAAAGTATTCTTCCTTAGTCTCACGTAGGGACTTATTCTGTCGGCTGATCTAATAACAGGACTGTCCTGCTGAAAACGCGCAGAGAACGGTTCGTCTGAATTGCATAAAAAGCAGGAGATTGGATGTATGTTTGACCGTCACTATGCCGTGTGGCCCGATCAAGTACCCAAGCAGCTTGAAGTCCCCGCCACCAACTTGTTCCACAACATCACCGTCTCCGCACTTCGCTACCCCGATCATCCAGCTATTCACTACTACGGTAGCAACATCAGCTACCGCGAGCTGCAGAATCAGGCCGAGCGCCTTGCGGGCTATCTACAGCAAGCCGGCGTAAAAAACGGCGATCGCGTACTGCTGTATATGCAGAATAGCCCACAGTACATCATCGGCTACTTCGCCATTTTGCGTGCTAACGCCGTTGTTGTGCCGGTTAACCCCATGAACCGCACTGCCGAACTCGCTTACCTGATCGAAGACACCCAGGCGCCTGTAGCGCTATGCGGGCAAGAGCTGAGCGAATTCGTGGCGCCGCATATCGGCGAGAGTGCGTTAAAAGAAGTGATTGTCACTGCCTACAGCGAATACGTAGTAGAAACGACAGACCTTACGTTGCCCGACGCCGTGGCTGCGCCCGCCGAGCCGGTTACAGCAGCAGGGCTGACTGCATGGCAAGCGGCGATGAAAGCTGACATAAAGCCAAGCGCTTTAACCGCAGGACCAAATGACCTGTGTGTCATACCTTACAGCTCGGGCACTACCGGCAATCCAAAAGGCTGCGTCCACACGCATCATAGCGCGATGGCTACCACTGTGTATGGAGCCGCCTGGGTGAACACTCAGCACAGCTGCATCCATCTGGTGTCGGTACCCATGTTTCATGTCACTGGTATGCAATCGTGCATGAACTCCACTCTCTACGCTGGCGGCACCCTGGTCGTAATGACCCGCTGGGATAGAAAGGTAGCGGCACAATTGATTGAAAGCCTGAAAATCAATACCTGGCGCAACATATCGACGATGGTGGTCGACATGTTGTCCGATCCCGATATCGATCAATACGACATCAGGTCACTCACTGGTATCGGCGGTGGCGGAGCGGCTATGCCCGCAGCCGTAGCTAAAAAGCTTCAGGACAAGACAGGCCTTATCTATATGGAAGGCTATGGGTTGTCCGAAACGATCGCAGCAACACATGCAAATCCGCCCCATGCCTGCAAACCCCAATGCCTGGGTGTTCCCTTCATTGGTGTTGACTCACGGGTGATTGACGTTGACACGTTAAAAGAAGTCGAGCCCGGCGTGACCGGTGAAATCATCATGCGCGGCGAACAGATTTTCCAAGGTTACTGGAACCGCCCTGATGCTACCGAAGAGGCGTTTGTTGAGGTAGCTGGCGAGCGCTTCTTCCGCTCTGGCGACCTCGGCTATTATGACGAAGAGGGCTACTTTTTCCTGGTAGACCGCGTAAAACGAATGATCAACGCGTCGGGCTTCAAGGTATGGCCCGCGGAAGTTGAATCACTCATGTACGCACACCCGGCCATTCAGGAAGTCTGCATTATCTCTGTACCCCATGAGCGACGCGGCGAAACGGTTAAGGCGGTCGTCGTACTGAGTGCAGGCAAACAAGACACAACTGAGCAGGACATTATCAACTGGTGCCAGGAAAACATGGCTGCCTACAAATGCCCGCAGATCGTCTCCTTCGCCGACAGCATTCCCAAGTCGCCAACGGGCAAGATCATGTGGCGCCACCTGCAGGACATCGAGTGGGGACGCGCTGAAGCCTAACTCCCCTCGGCTTTGCACTCAAGAGCGCCCTAGGGCGCTCTTTTTTATTGCCCTGCAAGCTGCAAGCTGCAAGGGGTTCTACCCCGTTACTGCGGACACTCTTGAAAAGAGGCACAATGTGCCAAAGGAGTGTTCATGTCCAAACGCAGAAAATACAGCCCTGAATTCAAGCGCGAAGCCATCGCGCTATCTCGCCAGCC
>NZ_RKKU01000069.1 GCF_003797945.1 Pseudomonas neustonica | reverse complement strand
AAGCGCTTCGATTTCAAATGTCCTATCGAAGTCATGAGCGAAGTGATGCAGAAAGCCTTGGCTATGCAATATGATGCTCCTGCGTCAATTCAATAACCGTGTTGCACTCAGCTCCTGCAACCGCCCCAAGTAAAAGCAGGTCGCCCTTGGTACTATTGTAATATTCACCTTCCACCGGCCTTGGTTCAGATCGTCCAATAAATGTTCCGCACGCACTAAGCGAACTGAAAATGGATAATAAAATTCCAATTTGTAAAGCGTTCTTCATCTAATTCCCTTTTAAATACAGCCACGGTGATGATGGCAAATGGTGTGTAACATTAGACCCAAGGGCAGTGATTCGCCTTGTTATGTGTTTTTAATCAAGCCATCAACCACCTCGGATGCCTCCTTTAAGCCTGCGCCCGTGATTTTTCGATAGACCCTGATCGCTTTTAGCCTATTCCCTGCTTTAACAGCTTGATGAACCTCAACCGGAACTAGCGTGCTATCGTCAAATTCAATACCCGTATGTTCTATAAGAGCATTCACCTTAATTTCCAGAAAACGAATTCTTTTCCTGTAAGCGTTAATCTGCATATTAACAACCAGGTACAGTACAACCAACGACGGAAACAATAATCCAAGTAATTCAACCACAATATTTCTTCCTTAAAACAGGGAGCAGCAGCTCACACTAAACATTCCTACCTCTATAACTCAGCTTGATCAGAAAATAGCATCCACCTAAAGCAAGAATAATGAAACCCAAACCTATTATTGCCAAGGGATCATACTTTTCCAAATCCAGCAAAATCACCTTCCGAGAAACCGCTATAACTGCGACCAACAAGACAACCTCTGCATGTATGACATTGTCTTTGAAATACATCTCCACTGTCTCTATAAGCTCGAACCCAATAAGAATAATAAAAAAGAACCCGAAAATCCTGAACAGCTCATCTATCTCAAGAAAAAGCACGTCGTCTGTTGAATCAAATATATCCAAATAGAGCAGCATACCTAGCTCTACAATCGCGATAGCAACAACCACCGTCATCAAAATAAGAACGACGAATGACATCCATTTTTTTGCTCTATGAATTAGCGAGACTGATTTATCGATACTTTTGTTCACCGGTTAGATCCTCCATTACATACCGCATAGTACGCGGGCGACGAACCGCGCAACGGATTGGCGTCCCAGCGAACACAGGGAGCGAACGATGCGCCTTGTTGTACATTTTCAACCAAAGCATCTACTACCTCGAATGCATCTCACCCTCAAAACACTTAACGCTTTTGTAACGGGCCGCGTTGCTGCGCAACAGCGCTTTAGCGATTCGACCGGGTTCTACCCCGTTTCCACGGACGGTTATAAAACAGCTAAGAGCTTTTGATCCTGCGCAGCAACTCTACGTCGCATCCTAGGATTATGGAACCGCTCGATGTATTCAAATAGGTCTGCTCTTGCC
>NZ_RKKU01000068.1 GCF_003797945.1 Pseudomonas neustonica | reverse complement strand
CCCGGATTTCTCATAGGTCCCCAGCAAGTCTCGCAGACTGTGCGGGTTACCGCCATTACCGCTCATTGGCGGCCGTGACTGATCAATAATCGATCAATTCCTGTTGTCCGGACACACGGCCCCCTTTCCCCCATTGAGTCGGGCCGGGGGAGCCCGGGCTTCTATCCCGGAACCAGTTGACGCACCAGGTCAGAGAGTTCGTCTTTGTAAGGATAGGCATCGCTCATCAACACCCGTATGCGCCGAGTGTTGCGAATGATGACCGCGCCCACCTTGATCAGCTTCAGCCGCAGGTTACTGGCGCTCATTCTCTCGAAGGGCGTCTTCTTCAAGTGGGCCCGTAATCGCTCGAACAGCGTGTAGGCAAAGCCCGACAGGAGCAACCGCCACTGATTGGTCCACCACCGCGTGCTGGAGGTGCGATCTGCGAACAGACACAACTGCTGATCCTTGATCCGGTTTTCCATGTCACCCCGGGCACAGTATTGCTCGTAGTAGAGTTTAACGCCGTCGTCGTAACGGGAACTGATAATGAACCTGGGGTTGGCACCCAGTTCGCCTTCCTCCAGACGCGCGATCACCCAGCGGGGGTGTTTCCAGGTTCGGGCCTGGTACTGGAACCGGTAGGTGGCGGAGACTTTTTCACCCAGTTCGTTGTGAGCCTTGCGAACCAGCATCGAGGGTACGTCTACCTCCTTGAGCAGCCGGCTGTTCTTGCTGATGCCGACCAGATAGTCCACGTTGTTCCGGTCGCACCAGCTCAGCAATCGGGGACGGTAAAAGCCGCTGTCACCCCGGAACACGATGCGGGTATCCGGCCAGTACTGCCGGATGAACTTCACCAGCAGGGCCAGAATGGCCCAGCTATGGCGGCTGTCGCTTCGATTGCTGGTGCGCAGGTAGCTCACCAACAGGTGACGGCCGCAGAACACGTACAGCGGGAAGTAACAATGGTGATCGTAGTAGGCGTTAAAGAACTTGCCGGGCTGGTCGCCATGCACCGGAACGTCGGTGCCATCGAAGTCCAGCACGATTTCCTTGGGTGGGGCGTCGTGCTGCTCAATGAAGTGATGCCACAGCAGTTCGTGGGCCTTGACCACGGCCTGCCGGTCCACGCGCTGCTCCATTCGGCACAGTGTTGATTTGCCCGCTAGAATGGCCGCTTCGCCAGTCGCGGTCTGAAGTGCCTGGTCAGCGCGTAACGTTTCGTGATCGTTCAGATCTTCGTATCCGGCGGCTACGCCAAAGACCCGTTGCCGGATCATGGTTTGAAGCTTGTGGCGAACCAGTACCGGATTACGGGCATCGTCCAGCACCGTAGCCAGGCGCTGAGTGAGCTGGTGTTGGTTGTCGACTTCGCGAAGCAAAAGCAGGCCGGCATCGGAGGTGATATGACCACCGGAGAAATCGGCTTCAATTTGACGGCGAGACAGTGGCGAGAAGGTCAGTTTTTCAGGTACCATTTTGGATAGCGGCTGTTGGTGCTTGGTGAACGGTGTAAGGTCCTGAAACTATAGCACTTTCAGCCGCTTTCTTTTATCCCCTCATGAGAAATCCGGGC
>NZ_RKKU01000067.1 GCF_003797945.1 Pseudomonas neustonica | reverse complement strand
CTGGCGAGATAGCGCGATGGCTTCGCGCTTGAATTCAGGGCTGTATTTTCTGCGTTTGGACATGAACACTCCTTTGGCACATTGTGCCTCTTTTCAAGAGTGTCCGCAGTAACGGGGTAGAACCCCTGCAGCTCTCTCGTGTCAGAGACTACGCATAACGCCAAATCTACGTTCACCGACTTAGCCCAAGTGCCGAGCCCCTGCAGCCAAAGGTTAGAACTCTCTTCGGACAGAGAGGCTCTGCGAGCCTCTAACTCAACCAGCAACCCCTGCAGTCGTAGGGTTTCGGAGTGAAATAGCTGCGCACGCTTTAGCTTAGGCGCTCTCGACCTGAGAATCAGGTCTGAATCCATCGAAATCAAATCGTAACCGGCATAACCCGACTCAATCTCTATTCGTACTGCTTTCGAGTGCAATGCTTCTGCCCTGTCCTGATTTAGGAAAAGGCGGCTAGCCACGCTTCGAATGTCTCTACCGGTATACCGCACCTGCCTCAATAGAAGGTCTACTTCTTCCAAACGAATGCGCTCTCTAGGGAAGGCACTTCCACTCAATGTTGTAGGTGCTCTGGGAACACGTTTCCGGGTTTCGACTCCATGCGGCATGAATGATACCTTTCTACCACTGAGCGGGCCGCGAGCCCTCCTGCGCCGCACAGTCGCATAAGCGATTTGAAGCGAGTACGCCAACGCGAAATCAGACAATGCAGGACTCGAGCCCCTCAGGTGAGCGTGGGCCACCTGATCGATGCAGTGCGCATAGCTAGCCAAGGTGGTGTGCTCATCCGCATGACCGGTTGCCACCATTACGCTGCGTAGGGGGTATAAAGCGTCTGCTCCGACGAATTCGCCCCACCCCTCCTCACTTATTTTCTCGTCGCCAAATCCAGGTAGTTCAACCGCCTCAACTCGACCAACCATCCGTGTAACCCAGCCGTGGCGTAAATGGTGAAATCTAAGCGTTTCGTCACCGGTTAGCGACCTCAGCAACGTATTCAAATAGCGCGCTGTAAGATGTCGATCAATCAAGAGCCTGGCACCAGCGGTTTCACTCATCAGCGGTACCGAAGCGGCTTCCGTCCATACAGCTCCAGCCGCACCCACCAGACGTTCAACCAAATGCTTTTCTACATCATCCAAACGCTCCAACAAATAAACGACTCGGACAGAAGAGGATGTTTTGGTGTCGCCGTGCGCGGTATTCCGTACCCAAAGTATGACCTCACCAGAATCGTGCTGGACATCGCGATATTCCAGCCGCAGCGCTTCACCAAACCGGAGCCCAAATCTATAACCAAAGAGCAACATCCCACCGTATTGCATTCGTGCTTGTTCAGATAAGCCGTCGTCTGATAAAACAATCTGCAACGCGTCACGATACTCAGTAGCTGTTAGGAAATTCGCATCAGCATAAGTCGGCGCGATTAGACTACCGGCTGCAGCCATGACACCGGACCAGCTCAGCTCATCCATGCCAAAGCGCTGCACTAAGAAGTGATGAAACTCTCTAAGCCTGCTCGCCAGTTCGTAACGGCGAGTCTCCTCTGAACCGCCCCGGGTTTCGCGGAGGCTTCAACTCCTGAGAAGATGAAGCCATGAACAAGACAAACAAGTTTTCCCCTGAAGTCCGTGAACGAGCCGTGCGGATGGTGCAAGAGCATCGCGGCGAC
>NZ_RKKU01000066.1 GCF_003797945.1 Pseudomonas neustonica | reverse complement strand
GCGCTTCATACACGATCTGACGCGCTACCGGGGCTGACCTTGGCAAATGTTCGGGAAATCGCCTCGCCCAAGAGCGCTGTGCGTAGGCCTCCAACATACGGAAAGTGTTTTTACACACTCTGGGCCGATACCTGCCGGTGGTGAAGGACGGCTATTAGCCGAAATCTACTGCTGGATATGACTATCGAAGGCGCAGCGGGCCATCGACATGTACTAATGCTTGCAGGGTGCCCATGTGCCCCACCTGAGGCAGTACTCAAATTAGTCACTTACGCACTCATGACCAAAACTAAGCATGCGCAAGCTGGGCAACGACGACTTTAAATGGTTTGCTCGTAATTTGAGCTAGATGTGATCGGCGCAATGCTATTCTGTAATTTGGACTGCTCGTTGTGTTGAAGGTATCTAAATGTCGAGCTCAAAATATCATGTAGATGTCCGTCCCAGCAGCCTTGGAGCCGACACCCCAAACTTTTGGACAATTGCAATAAGGCTTTCTCTGATGAGTGAGCGTGAGCGGATTAGCGGCATTCGATCCGGGTTTTCGGTTACCTGGCTACTTACTGCCAAAACGGCTTTTGACCTAAATGAATCAGCCATTGCCAATTTTGCAGGCATTGCTGTGAAATCGCTTCGGCAACGATCGGAAAAGACGAAATTGCTCGGCTTGCCAGCGTCTGAGCGATTTGACCGACTCGCTCAGGTGGCGGTGCTCTCAGAAACTGTTTTTGAGGCTCGGAGCGCAGCCAGGGACTGGATGATCACCCCAAATGATAGCCTGGGTGGTGAAGCGCCTTTTTTTCTCTGTAGAACCGAGCTTGGAGGTCGCCAGGTTTCCAGGGTGCTCCGTGCTATTGAGTGGGGTGGTGTTGTCTGATGCGGCCTCGTGAAAGGTTCTTTCTCTCAGATTTAACCAGCTCCACGTTCTATACTTTCTGGTGTATCCAATGAGCAGAGCGTGCGAGAAATACTTTCCTACTTGCTTGGGCGCAGATGCTTCCTTCCCAGCGTCACCGAGGTTTACGATATGGGAGTTGTGGAAAAAACGATTGTGAACGGCAGTCACCTACAGATACTTGAGCTTACGGTTGAGACGCTTGAATATTGGAACGTTAGCGCTAGTAGCATCTGCCGGATATTGTGTCTCGGTGTGCATGAGCTCGCAGGTGGACATAGCAAAGCCGATGGTATCGACGATTCATGTGTTTTGACCACAGAGCAATTGGAGCGCTCAAGGCTTGTCTTGGAGTTGAGGATTATCATCAACGCGACTTTCGAAAACCCTGCCAATCGAAGAAGATTTATACACATGGCCATCCCCCTTTTCAGTAGGCGTACATTTCTAGACATGTTGGAAAATGATGGCACCAATGCGCTGCGCAAGGCGGTTTCGCAGCTAGGTGCCCAATCGAGGTGGATCTGGTAGCTGCTCTTTGGCTGTGTTCGGCTCGTTTCCGCACCGGCGTTATGGTCGGGCAGATTCCAGGCCTAGCCACGACCTTTACCGTGCAAATCTAGAATGGTACGACACGCTGTTTGGTAAGCGTCATCGGACATAAATGCCACTTTGTCAGTCAGAATAGTCCTGACGGCTTTATCAAACGCAGCGTCAACGATAAATTCTGAGACTGGTTGGCCGCAGATATCCGCCGCCCTCTTGATACGGTCTAGCTCATCAGAATTAAAATTTACATCTAGCCCGCATTGATCGGCGTCTGTCATCGGCACGGCTTCTGCAATGTGTGGGGCATGAGAGGGGGCTTATTGAATCGCCCCTAGTTTCGTAGACACCTCCAGGCCTTATAATCGAGGCACCCAGGAGGTCCAATGAGCAACTCACGCTACACCGAAGAATTTAAAATTGAAGCCGTCAAACAGGTGGCTGACCGA
>NZ_RKKU01000065.1 GCF_003797945.1 Pseudomonas neustonica | reverse complement strand
AGCTTCATACACGTTCTGACGCGCTATCGACACTGATCTTGGCAAATGTCCGGGAAAACGCCTCGCCCAAGAGCACTGGGCTTAGTCATCCAACATACGAAAAGTGTTTTTACACACTCTGGGCCGAAACCGGACTGTCCCACATGGTTTAGCGGGTCTCTTTGAGGCGTGGTGATGGCTGCAACCCCAAGATCGAATCAATGACGCAAAAAAACCGCCCGTAAGGCGGTTCATTCATACCGACAAATCCTAATCGTAAGTTTCACCGCCGTTGTTCTCGCAGTCCGTTATCCACCGACTATTGGTGACCTCGGCAACGTCCAATAGCGATAGGCCTAGCTGATCATTGTAACCCTTCAGACGCTCCCATATTTCTCCACCGGGCGAGTATCGGAGCGCTTTAATGAACTCGAGCTCTGCACCCCTCTCATCGCACCTGACGATCGCGTATGGAAAATTTGCGTCGGCATTGCCGACTATGCAATAAGCCTCGCGTAACTTCGGCTCAGTTCCGGTGATACTTTGGATGATTGAGTTATACAGTGGCTTGGCTGCCGCACCAGTGAAATAACTCGCGCTATCGGTCTTTGAATAAAGACTGACTAGCCAGACAGTTAGCTTGAATGCGAATTTGCCTTGTAGATTGGCGAAGGTAATAACAACGGGCGTATGGTAAGAAGGTCTGTAATCAATTTCTGCAGGAGTCAGTTGCTCTTTGTACGTTATGGGCTCCCCAGCTGAAGGGGAGAAAATGGTTTCGTAGTACCTCTTTTCCTGTGGCAGCAATGAATCAGGCCTTGTGTAGCTGGTCACCACATACTGTGATGGATCAACAGATCTATCGACTAGGTAATCACGTGCCTTTTCCGGCAGTCGCCACGGCGCATCACGACCAACGCACATGATTCTTTTGGCGTCATGCTGCGGCATCTCAAGCAATGCAATAGCTACATCGGTATCGCCTGCGATCTTGTCTGGCAACAAAGCGCTTGCGCTATTCCAATCGTTAAATCCCAGCAGGCGACTGAGTGTCTCGCGCTGCAGAGCCAACTGGCTGTCGCGACCAAGTGAAAGGGAAGTGGAATGGAGGATCTGGGAAAGTAGTTTTATTTGAGAGCGTGATAGAACAGACGTAGCCATACATGACTCCAGACGATCGATCCATGTGCATCTGGTTCCCCCTGTTACAGACACTAGATCGGCTCGATTAGGTCTTGTATGAAAACAACGCTCGCAATAGCGGAGCTTGGGAAGGCATTTACGTTGCACTTGCATGCGATGAGGGACGC
Organism: Pseudomonas neustonica; assembly: GCF_003797945.1. Classification (GTDB taxonomy): domain Bacteria; phylum Pseudomonadota; class Gammaproteobacteria; order Pseudomonadales; family Pseudomonadaceae; genus Halopseudomonas; species Halopseudomonas neustonica. Next base: position 657 of record NZ_RKKU01000065.1, on the reverse strand, counting down.
TGGGGCTTCCAAACCGACTTATAGGTTATGACATGTAAGGATTGAATGCAACGCTAGTCGCCGGTTATGTCTATGCGGACCTAGTATTTGTAGACACTCGATAGCAGCCTTTGGCGCGCTCAGCCAAATCGCGAAAGGCGGCCTACGGCCAAAATCTGCCCTTCTCCTGTTGTTCCTTGTGGCCAAGAAACAACCCCCTACTAGAGAAAGGTGGGATACGCTACATCACTGATCAACATCACGCAGCGCTTGCAGTTGCTCTGCACTCGGTTTGTAGCGTTCTGTCATCGTTCCCGCGACCTTTATTGCTCCAGCCTCCACCGTGTAGACGCTTGTGTGACCAACGCAGCCACCGAAGCCACGGGAGCTACCCAAGCTCTGACCTGGATATACATTCTTCTCTCCAGCGAGAACCCAGACCGGCTCGAGGCCAGCCTTCACAAGCATGCTTAGGAAGTAATCACGCGAGACAACTGCAGCGCCGGAGCCACGCTCATTCGAGGATGGGTCTTGCCATCTGAGAACTCCCTGGGGTTCTACCCCGTTACTGCGGACACTCTTGAAAAGAGGCACAATGTGCCAAAGGAGTGTTCATGTCCAAACGCAGAAAATACAGCCCTGAATTCAAGCGCGAAGCCATCGCGCTATCTCGCCAGC
>NZ_RKKU01000064.1 GCF_003797945.1 Pseudomonas neustonica | reverse complement strand
CACAGTCGCAGCCTCTGCCCCACAGTGAAAAGCTAAGCGCAGAGAAAGTCGAGGCCATCGCTCAGCGTATCAACGACCGCTACCCCGACCTATCGGGCAAGCTGCGCAAGCAAATACTCGCCACCGTAGTGCGCTCACTGGACAACATGGTGTTTATCGAGGGAGGAGAGTTCGAGATGGGCGACTTCGGCACTCTTTGCCAATACGATCCGGCAAATATGGGCCCTTGGCCCTATGGGCAGGAGCCGGAGCGACTTTGCCCAATTACGCCCGAGCGGCATGATGATTATCTGCATCAGGTGCGCTTGAGTAGTTACTATCTGTCTCGTTACCAGACTCGCCTTGAAGATTTTGATTTATTTCGAACCAGTTTAGGCCTGCCTCTTTTCAAGGCTGAATATCGTGATCGCGAGGATCTAGCTGACTACTTTGCCTCCGACAACCCCACTCCCGTCAAGTCTTGGCAAGAAGCAAAAGATTACTGCCTGTGGCTAGGTGAGCTAAGCAGCTACCCCGTCGATTTGCCCTCTGAAGCACAATGGGAATTTGCTGCCCGCAGTCGTGGGCAATATCTGCAATACACTACCGACAACGGAAACCTCGAAAATGGGCGCAATATACTTCATGACGATAAGACGTTCTTAGTTCCTGTTGGCCAATTCCCTGCTAACCCTCTTGGCCTCTACGACATGACAGGCAATACGACCGACTGGGTCAATGACTGGTACGCGGAAGATTACTATGCTCACTCCCCTCAACAAGATCCAAAGGGCCCTGAAAGCGGCATCCAAAAAGTTCGCCGCGGTTCAAATTACGCAGAAGCAAACTGGATGAGCGCCAATAGCGTCCGTCGCTGGCCAGATAACCCTAAAAGCGATGGATACTATCCCGGCTCAAGCTTCCGGTGCTCGATCCAGTCTGCCCAAGTACTAGATCAATAAATGCGAAGAATACTCTGGCTATTATGCTAGACCATCGAAGCGGCCACTAGTCCTTGCAGCCAACAGTAATGCGCGCTTGGCCATTGGGTTAGTGGGCGTCCATGCCAAAGTTCCTGCCGGGAGCGCGGTCTCGCCGCCCGACATAGCCAAAGCGCCGATGAAACGATTAAATTCTCGCTGCGGCTCACCATCTACCAAGCGATTTAACCTATCAAGGCTATACATCTAAAATCGGGGTCAGATGAGAATGGCACTAAGTTAAGCCGCCTTTGCACTGATTTGCAGCCCCAAATCGAGGCTCTTCGAGCCAGTGATAGGCCTCGTCCGTCATATAGCGATTGTTCTTGCGCAGCGCTTCTGCCAACAGAAACTGTGACTCCGAGTCACCCGCCTCTGCTGCGATGGTCAGATACGGCTCAGCAGATATCGCTTTGAACTGGTGATACAGGACGCTGCCACGCTCTTTGGCTGTCTGTTGCTCGGGCGTAAGGTCTGCGAAAGCAGGCGATACAAAAAGCCAGACAAGAATAAAAGATAAGTACTTCAACCTGGCCGTAAGGCTACTCACAGGCCCAGCACCTTATCGTCGGTTGAAGTCACTCGAAGGCAAACCATCAGAACAGGGTCTGGCTCTGTCAGCTTCTTTAGTAAGAGGTAGAACATCCGTTGTTCCTTGTGCTGAGTTGAAGCGGAATCTGCAGATACGTTGGCAGCGCCGTATTTTATCCAAGACCTGCGCAGGCCGGTGTGCGCTCGTAGTCAGAACACGCAAATGCAAACGCTTTATGGCTAGCGGCAAAATAGCTATGACTCAGGAAACTTAGCAAATCGAGTCTTCAGGAACGCGTATACGTTATTGAGGAGCCTTGCCGACCGGGGTGTCGCTTTGAGCTGCACAGCGAAAGGTTGTAGTGTTCACCTGACCCAGTTACTCGAAGTGAAAATTAGTCAGTAATCTCAGTTGAGAAAAACTAGCTCTTAGTGGCAAAAAGCAAGACCTGACCCCGGCCTTCCTCACCAAAAATGACCCCGCCACGTTTGCTATTCGTGAACAACGTCGGTGTTTTGCCTTAGCATCACGGCTACATTGCACCCCACAGCTCATCGCCACCAGGACGCTTGCATGTCTCGCCTTGCTCTACTGCCACTCTTTTTCCTGTTTTTTCTACATGGCTGTGATGCACAGTCG
>NZ_RKKU01000063.1 GCF_003797945.1 Pseudomonas neustonica | reverse complement strand
CACCACGAAGCACAAGAAGAAGGCACCGACTGCGAAGGTCTCTCCTTTCTACAAGAAAACCATCGGTTACGGACTGCCGGACTTCGCAGAGGAACTCAACTACGGAGTCGATCTATCAACCATCTGATAATGGTATCAGGTTGGTGGGGTAAAGGTGCCCCATCAACCATTAAATCCGTATACCCAGAAATCTTAGTTACGAAGACCTTCAGGACAAACGCGTCACCGTAGTTGGATGTGGCGCTATTGGATCGTTTGTTGCCCAAGCGCTGGTACGGCTGGGAGCTGGCACTGGCGAGCGCGGCATCCTCAAAATTATTGACTCAGACAAGCTTGGGCCAGAGAACCTCGGTAGACATGCACTTGGTTTTCCTTCCCTGTTTCGCTACAAAACAGAGGCCCTTCAAGAAGAGCTACTACGACTGTTTCCCCATAGCAAAGTTATTGGAATTGCAAGCAGCGCTTTTGAATACAAGCAATTGTTTGATGCGGATCTCATCATTGATGCGACTGGCGAGGAAGCGGTTAGCGAACTGCTAAATGGACTTCGGCTGAATCGTGATGCCAAAATACCTGTACTTCATGTTTGGATACGTGGAAACGGAGAGGCGGTCCAGGCATTGTGGACCGACGCCACTGGAGGCGGATGTTACCGTTGCTTGACGATTCCAGATTCAAATCATCACCGAAAAGAGCGATTTGAACTCCTAAAAACTGCCTCCTTTCAGTACACAGATGGTTGTCGTGCATTCACTCCGTATGCGGTTTCCGCACCTCTACACGCATCTGCATTAGCGATTGACATGATCTGTTCTTGGTTGCAGGGGTCGCCATCACCGAAATTCCGGACAAGGAGTGTTGAAGGGGCTGACGTCTATAAACTACGCAATCATGATCCATCCAAGTTGAAGAGCTGCCCTGCATGCGATCCCACTTAATTTGGGAAGCCCCCAAAAAACCGCTCACAAAAATACTTGTTGAGCGCTCTCCCCTGGAGGCAATGGATTTATATCGACAAGATGAGTCTCACAAGCCCGAAGCTGGAGGAATAATTCTTGGCTATCGCAGAGGCGCTCACCTACACGTCACACAGGTGACTGTCCCACAAGTAGAGGACAGACGCCATAGACACGAATTTTATCGATCTGCGCTGCATCATCAACAAGTCGCTCAAAAAGAATGGCACGCAAGTGGGCAGACGATGGACTACCTCGGTGACTGGCACACTCATCCTGAGCTACATCCTTCTCCGTCCGGGCTCGACCTAAATGAATGGAAGAAGATATGCAGAAAGCGCACACATCCAATGCTCTTCATGATTCTTGGTATCAGGGGTGATATATGGGTTGGCCTTAGTATATCGCGAGAGATTATTTGCTGCGTAACATCAGAAAGCGAGCTAAGTTTTTAGTCTCTGAAGCTCGAATCTGCCCTGAGTATTTCTACTGGTAAAATAGTTTCCACGCAAGCCATGGGAATCTTCCTCAAAAAATTTTAATATTGCCGCCCCTTCATAAGAGCTTGCCGCCGAATCTTGCCCTCCTTTAGGGATTACTCTGTAGACATAGTACAAAATCGGCCTCCCTGACTCCGGATCTTTTTTTGGCTGAACGACTAGTGTTTCCGAATCTGACCCGTCCGATTGCACTTCGATACTGAAGGAGACGAAACTTTGTTTGATTACAGCATTAGCTTCAACTTCACCTCGCCCGTCTACTCCTGACCAATGAATCGTCATTCTCCACTGACCATTAAGATCAGGAAACAATAGAGAGCTAAGCAGAGGGATTTTCCGCCATATCCACCGCCAACCAAAATGAGCAAGACACAGAAGAAGCAGATCATACATCGAAGCTAATATCATTACCGTTCGATACGGATTCGCTGCAGAAAATTGTGTTTTCTCCAAGGTGTATATGGCAGCGATAGCACCAAAGCCGAACAACATCAATACGACACTAATCATTTTGAGCGGAGAGATCAGATTGAACATCTAAGCATTCTCACTGTAAATTCTTTTTCCGTCCTTGAACACCGCCACACCTGCCGTATGGGTGAATCGCCCCTAGTTTCGTAGACACCTCCAGGCCTTATAATCGAGGCACCCAGGAGGTCCAATGAGCAACTCACGCTACACCGAAGAATTTAAAATTGAAGCCGTCAAACAGGTGGCTGACCGAG
>NZ_RKKU01000062.1 GCF_003797945.1 Pseudomonas neustonica | reverse complement strand
GTAAGCGCCAACAAATCAGCACCTGTTTCCCGTTCAATTTCCATCCCACACTGATTCCATCGTCACCTACGCGAGGAATCAAATATGGCCATGCAGCAGCGAACAGACTACTGGCAACAACAAATTGACAACTGGATTGACTCCGGGCTTTCAGGGGCCGCTTTCTGCAAGCAGCACGAATTGGTTTATCACCAGTTCGCTTATTGGCGGAGCAAGCTATCTAAATCAGATAAAGCCCCCTCTCAGACCAAGAGCCCTGCCGGGTTTGCACGAGTAACCAGCCTGCCAGACGTAGCAATGCGCGAATTAACCCTGACGCTGCCTGGTGGCATCGCCATCACCGGATTACACGCTGGCGATGTCGATGTTCTAGGTGCAATTTTGAGGCAGTTGTAATGCGGCCTCGGTATTTGCGCCCAGCACGGGAGATGCCAGAGATCTTTCTGTATCGGGCGCCGATTGATTTTCGCAAGCAGGCCAACGGCCTGGCACTGCTGATTGAGCAGGAGCTGGGGCGCAGCCCCTTTACCGGCGCCCTGTATGCCTTCACTAACCGCCAGCGCAACAAGATCAAATGCCTGATGTGGGAAGACAACGGCTTCGTGCTCTACTACAAGGCGCTGGCTGAGGAGAAATTCAAGTGGCCAAAGTCCGCAGATGAACTGATGCCGCTGACCGGCGAGCAGATCAACTGGTTGCTTGATGGCTATGACATCAACCTGCTCAAGGGCCATAAAATGCTGCACTATGAGGCCCTTGGCTAACACTTTTGCGTGCTCCAACTGCCTGTTTTTGCTATAATTTCCGGCATGAAAAGACCGCCAGAACAGCCTCTCAATACACCCGATATCAGCGGTTTGTCTGCCGCTGAGCTACTGTCGGTTGTGGCTGATCTGCAGCAAAAACTGGTTGATAAAGAGGCTGAGATTCAACATCACAGCCAAGCGGTCAAACGCCGCGACAATTACATCCAGATCCTTGAAGAGCTGCTGCATTGGAAGCGTACGCAGCAATTTGCTGCCAGTAGCGAAAAGCAGCCCCACCAGGTTCATCTGTTCGACGAAGCCGAGATGGAAGCTGAAATTGAACGGTTGCGTGATCAGCTCCCGGACGACCTGGAAGAAGCGGATGCGCCCAAAGCGTCACGCCAGCGCCGGCAGCGTGGCTTCTCTGACAAGCTGCTGCGCGAACGGATCGAACTGACGCTCAGCGCGGAAGAAAAAGCCGGGGCCAGCAAGGTGTTCTTCACCAAGGTGAAAGAAGAGCTTCAGTTCATACCCGCCCAGTTGAAGGTGCTCGAATACTGGCAGGAGAAGGCGGTGTTCGAGCAGGACGGCGAGGAACAGATCATAGCGGCCCCGCGCCCAGTGCACCCCTTGGGCAAGAGTGTCGCCTCCACCTCGCTGCTGGCCTACCTCATTACTGCCAAGTACGCCGATGGCTTGCCACTGTATCGACTGGAACAGATGCTCAAGCGTTTGGGCCACGAAGTGAGTCGCACCAGCATGGCTCACTGGATTATCCGGCTGGATGAGGTGTTCAAGCCCTTGATCAACCTGATGCGCGAAAGCCAGAACAGCAGTGACTACCTGCAGGCTGATGAAACCCGCATCCAGGTGCTGAAAGAGGACGGCAAGACAGCCCAATCGGATAAATGGATGTGGGTCACCCGGGGTGGTCCACCGGACCATCCCACCGTGTTGTTTGCCTATGATCCATCACGCTCTGGCAGTGTACCCGTGCGTCTGCTGGATGACTTTGCCGGTATCCTGCAGGCCGATGGCTACTCCGGCTACGGGCAGGTGTGTCGGGCCAACAACATCACCCGCATTGGCTGCTGGGATCATGCCCGCCGCAAGTTCGTTGAAGCCACCAAAGGGGCCAAGCCGCAAGGCAAAAGCAAGCAGGCCAAAGCGTCCAAAGCCGATATCGCGCTGAGCCATATCAACAAGCTCTATGTGATCGAGCGCCAGATCAAAGATCTGAGCAGCGCCGAGCGCTACCGCATCCGTCAGGCTATGAGCCTGCCACGCCTAGAAGCCATCAAGACCTGGTTAGAGGCAAACGTCGGCAAAGTGATGAAAGGCTCGCTCACCCGTAAAGCCATGGAATACACGCTGAATCAGTGGACATCGCTGGCCGGCTACTGCGAACGCGGTGACCTGCATATCAGCAATGTGTTGGCCGAAAACGCGATTCGTCCGTTTGCACTCGGTCGCAAGGCCTGGCTGTTCGCTGACACGCCGCAAGGTGCGCGGGCCAGTGCCACCTGCTACTCACTGATCGAAACGGCCAAGGCCAACAACCTGGAACCCTCTGCATACATTGAACATGTGCTGACGCACATTGCTGAGGCTGACACTCTGGAGAAGCTGGAACAGTTGCTTCCATGGAATACAGCACTGGAGCCGGTTGTGAAAAAAGTGGCCCAGTTCGATTAAGGGCAAGTGGGTCGATTTAGAGGCGCTTACG
>NZ_RKKU01000061.1 GCF_003797945.1 Pseudomonas neustonica | reverse complement strand
GCTGAGGCCTTGGGCATGACTAACTTGAATGGTGGCACGCTCTGCAACGCTGAGTTCGGAATAAGACATAGGGCAGCACCGTACCGGAAAGGTCAGGTGTTGCACTCAGTTTTTGCCGCCGCCCACTCAAAAACCCCAGTATAGTTTTGACGTGCGCTGTGATGTGGTGCCACGAAAGATGCATTAACGACTACCTGATGGGTTACAGATACGGCCGGAGAGCCACCAATCAGACTTTAAACAAAGCATCGCCCTGTGGTTACGGATTGCAGAAGAAAGCTTAAAAGACTGGAACTGGGTGGAATTGCCACTAAATCAGGTTCGGGGCGGCTAGAGAGCTGGCAACTCATAGGTGCTGAGAAACCCGACGGTGCGATGCATGCATCTTCATCAACAAGAGTGATCTTACAGCGCGCCTAAAGGGCATGAGATAAGCTGAGGAGGCCGGCCACGGGATCACACGGCCTCCTTAAAAAATGCCTGTAGACAACCAAGGGCAGAAACTCGGTGACCAAATAGAACGATCACCGAGCCTTGTACTCAGGATTACGCAGAAGCCTGAAGTTACCAGTCGGTAAACTTCAGACGCGGAGAAGCAAAAGAACGACAACCGTCATGGAAGTTTTTGGTTTCCACTTTCGCCAAGTAAGAGCTTACCCAAAATAGATTCTGAAACATCTGCCAATCTCCTCTTTGCAGAAGCATCGAGCCATGACGAACGTAGTTCTGCCCTATGCTCTCAAGTGCACTCCCATTGGCGAACTGAATCAAGCCCTGAATTTCGGGCGCCCTCATGCCGAGTGCATAAGCCCATGCCTCATGAAGGCGGGTATAAAGATTTTCACATGATAAATCCCACTTTCCAGTCCCCCGAATAGCATTCCCATTTAAAAGGATAAGTAGGTGAAAGTGTGGTTTTCGCTCATTCTTATCATACTCCCGAGCGAACAAGACCATTAAGTCATGATTCCTACTCGCAGGGAGCCGGTCAAGGTCTCGCTTAAGATGGGCTCTAAAATACTGTAGAAACTCATTCCCAAGAAACCCTTCCTCACAACCCCAATAACTAGCCGGAAACCTGAGATCGATTCTAAGGGCTAGAACTCGGCTATGTTTTGCTAGCTGCTCCAGAATACTTAGTCTAATTCTCTCTAACCATTCTTTTACCAAAGGGCCTGCCGATGTCTGTACCGGCAGACCATGATATAGATTATCATGGTGGAGACTAAGGTTTGTATTCTCCACCACCCTCTTCCTCTGTGTTTCTAAATGTTTGATCATCAACAACCCCTAATCACCCTTTACACCTATTCTTAATAAGCCAACACTAAAAAATGCTGACGCATCAAAATACAATATTACTATTAACCGCACGCAGGATTACTCGCAAGCACCCCAAACTCCCTGCCAAGCACAGCAAGACGCAACGATAAATAGAAAAATCAAAAATTATTAAATATTAACCTTTGGCGTTACGCGAAGACCGAAAAACCTTGATATTCCTGATATTTGTATCAGGAGTATCGGGCTTCAATCGAAAAAAGGCATTGACATTACAACAAGCTGGCATTGACAGAGACCTGAATTTTGTTTTCCAAACAGAAACTATTCCACTGGAAATCGTCATGAGGAAGGCACGGGTATAAATCAACAACCAGCATGCCGTTATGGGCAATAAGAACAGAGATCTCGCCAAGTCGAGACAACTCACCCAAGCTATCATCGAGAACAAGCTTATTCCTCATGCGAGAAGGCCCGCTTTGGCGAATCTTATTTTTCCTAACGAAGCGACGACCATCATCCCGTACGCTTTGAAGATAATCTCTAAGCGCCGCCAAATCTTTCACATATTCGGGAGTCGACTCAAAGTACCGCAAAAAAACGTCAGAGAAGAAAAAGCCCATAATTTCTGCATCTTTAAGAACTCTAACCGATATCTTCTGATCCTCTCCATACTCAATGCAAGATAACAGTGCGGCAATCCTAGTAATATTTTCAGCGAGTTTTGACCCATGGTCCCTCGCATACTGAAATCTCCCATTTATATTTAAGTTTTGTTCGATTTTATTGTACAGCCACTCCCAGTAACTCTTGGCCTCCTCAGTAAAACGAAGTATCTTCTTATCAGTTCTCGTGCTTTCAATATTACCCTTTGTCGCACGGAGTATTTCATTAGCTCTTTGAAGGTAGCTTTGATAACCATCACAATCTCCTTCAAGTGCTCCCCTCAACAGCCTTGTACCTTGCGAACTACTTGGATTACACACCAGGAAGCGCGCTAAAAAACCAATACCCCGTGACTCATCTCCTCTCTTCTTCATGAATTTATCTACTGCGCTTGGCTGTGCCATTAAAGAGACCGTCAAGCGCGCATCACTTACGGTGAAACTCTCGGAACTTTTCCGAGTAACGTTGAAAGGCTCAGCCGACCAAAGCTTATTAAGCCGTGGTAAATCTTGGACAATCCTGCCATTCAAGATGGTGGCGCCTTCATCAGATACCAGAGCTGCGCTCCCGCATCCATGGTTCAACTCAAGAGCAATTGCTTCAGTTGTCACATCCTCAAAAATCATCTGAAATTTTCTTGGCTTTTTCGGCTTGTGCCTCCTCAATTCCACTAGTTGACACTTCAAATCATCGACATTTAGTTCCTTTTTCAGTCTGCCTGATATTTTCTTCCTCAAGACTTTTACCGCGTCCTGGAAAACTTCGGTTTCAGCCTCATAGGTGGCCATTTTTTCTACATACTGAATCGCCCCTAGTTTCGTAGACACCTCCAGGCCTTATAATCGAGGCACCCAGGAGGTCCAATGAGCAACTCACGCTACACCGAAGAATTTAAAATTGAAGCCGTCAAACAGGTGGCTGACCGA
>NZ_RKKU01000060.1 GCF_003797945.1 Pseudomonas neustonica | reverse complement strand
TGCGTATTCCGGCGAACGTGACCGGTCATTCCGGTGATCGTGACCGATTTGCACACGGCCTTCACGCTGGAACGGGTTTTGTACTCTGAGCGGTCACGATGGGTCAATCGATACCGCGTTTTGAGCGTTAGCCTTTCTCAGTGATTCTCCCTTCAGATTGAGCCGGTGGGCGCCGTGCAGGAGCCGGTCCAGGATGGCGTCGGCGAGCGTGGCGGAGCCGATGTAGTCGTGCCAGTGTTCGGTGGGTAGCTGGCTGGCAATGAGCGTTGAGCCACGTCCATGACGGTCCTCGATCACCTCCATCAGATCCTGTCGTTGCTGGGCATTGACCTTCTGCATGCCCCAGTCATCCAGGATCAGCAGATCGGTTTTCAACAGCTGCGTCATCAGGCGGGCGTAGCTGCCATCGCCGTGGGCGATCCGCACTTGCTCGAACAGCCGTGGCACCCGCAAGTAGCGGACGGATAGCCCTTGGCGGCAGGCCTGGTTGCCCAGGGCGCAAGCCAGCCATGTCTTGCCACAGCCGGTGGGACCGGTGATACACAGATTCAGCGATTGACCGATCCAGTCACAGCTGGCCAGGCCTGCCATACGGGAACGTTCCAGCCCTCGCGGGTGGCGATAGTCGATGTCTTCGATGCAGGCCTGCACGCGCAAGCGAGCAGCCTTCAGTAGCCGGTCCAGCCGACGGTTCTCCCGGTGCAGCACTTCCCGGTCTACCAGCAGGGCCAGGCGCTCCTCGAACGCCAGGTCATGGGTTGCGGGCTGCGCCCGCTGCTGTTCCAAGGCGTCGCACATGCCCGTTAGCTTGAGGTGGCGCAGGGTGTTGAGTGTGTTGTGAGTCAGCATAGGTCTCTCCGGGATCAGTGGTAGTAATGCGGGCCGCGAACGTTGGTGTGCGCCGGCAGGTCGGTCAGGTCACGCTCATCGTCGGCCAGAGGCAGCGGGAACTGGTCCAGCCCCTGTTTCAGGATCGAGGTGATGCTCTGGTAGCTGGCCGACTTAATCGACAGCGCCCGGGCACAGGCTTGTTCAAGGCGTTCACGGCTGTAGCGCCGACTGAGACTCAGCAATCCCAAACAAGCGCGGTAGCCATGCTCTGGATGAGGGCGGTCCTTGAGCTGGCTCTGCACCACCTCCAGCGTGCCGGGGCCGATGTCCTTGGCCCAGTTGAGGAAGCGCTGCGGCGACCAGTCCTTGTGGGCCTGATGCGCCTTGGGCATGTGTTCGGTCAGGGTTACGAAGCGGCTCTTCCCGTGGCGGGGATGTAATGCCACCCGCTGGCCCTTGTGCATGACCTCCAGGGCGGTATCCGTTAACCGTACGTCCAGAACCAGCCCCACCAAGGCGTGAGGTACGCTGTACAGGCGTTTGTCGACCTCGATGTGGTAGTCGATGCCTGGCCTGGCCTTGCGCCATTCGGCGTAGGTATAGGGCGCTACTGGCAGAGGCCGCAGTGCCGGTCGATCAAGTGCGTCGAACAGGCTCTGACGGCTCTCGGTTCGACCCTGGAACAGGCGCTGGTTCAGGGCTGGTAGCAACGCTGCAATGGCGGCATTGAGTTCGGCCAGGGAGAAGAACATCTGATGCCGTAAACGGGCCAGGATCCAGCGCTCGACCAACAGCACCGACGTCTCGGCCTTCGCCTTATCCTTGGGCTTGTAGGGCCGTGCTGGCAATACCGCCGTCTGGTAATGGCAGGCCAGCTCAGCATAGGTCTCGTTGATCGTCGGACTGTAGCGGTCCGCCTTGGTCACCGCCGCCTTGAGGTTATCCGGAACCAGCAGTTCCGGTACCCCGCCAAAGAACCTGAACATCCTTTGGTGGGAGGCGATCCAGTCTGGAAGGCTCTGGCTCCAGGTAGCCTCGGCGAAGGTGTAACTGGACGCGCCCAGCACTGCCACAAAGACCTGGGCCTTGCGCACCTCACCGGTAGAGCCGTCCACCACCGGCACAGTAGGGCCGCAGTAATCGATAAAGATCTTCTCGCCAGCCCGGTGGACCTGTCGCATGCTGCGGCGCTGCCGGCCACGCCAGAGCCGGTAGTGGTGGCAGTACTGGCTGTAGCGATACGCCTTGTCGCCGTGGCGTTCTACGTACTCGGCCCAGAGCAGTTGCAGGGTGACGCCCTTGGTCTTGAGCTCTTGATGAACCTGGAAGTAATCGGGCTCGGCAAAGCGTGACGGTGGCGCCTTGGCCGGGAACAGCAGCGCGTACAGCCGAACCTCGTCCAGGTCCTTCGGCAGTGGCCAGGTAACGCCCTGGACCTGGGCCAGGCTGACGTACTTGCCGACGACGCCCTTGGAGAGTCCGCAGGCACGAGCAATGCGCTCGTGACTGAGACCGGCTTCGTATTTGAGGCGCAAGACCTCGGTGATCTGTCGCATGGAAATCCTCGCAGCCGGCATCCGCTCTTCCTCGTGGAAAAAGGAAGCGGTATGCGCGATTAAGTTGAAGAATTCCAGTGTGTTGGCAGTGATTCCGGGGGAACGTGACCGACGATTCCGGCATCGTGACCGGTGATTCCGGGATATCACCCAAAATCGGTCACGATAAAACGGAATGAGCGGTCACGTTAGCCCGGAACAGGCGGTCACGTTCAAACGGAATGGGCGGTCACGATGGGCCGGAATATGCAACTGCACTCAGACAGGGGTACGCAGTTCACCAGCGGCGATTACCAGCGTTATCTGGGCAGCAATCGGTTAGTCAGCAGCATGAGTGCCGTTGGCCACTGTGGCGATAATGCCGCCTGTGAGGGCTTCTTTGGGATGCTGAAGCGAGAGCGAGTACATCACCGACGTTACCGTACTCAAGACGAGGCAAGAGCAGACCTATTTGAATACATCGAGCGGTTCCATAATCCTAGGATGCGACGTAGAGTTGCTGCGCAGGATCAAAAGCTCTTAGCTGTTTTATAACCGTCCGTGGAAACGGGGTAGAACCCG
>NZ_RKKU01000006.1 GCF_003797945.1 Pseudomonas neustonica | reverse complement strand
GGGATTGATCTCGCTGCTGGATACCCAGCGGCGCCTTCAGTGTCAGTCATGAACCGCCGTATGCGGAACCGCACGTACGGTGGTGTGAGAGGGCGGCGGGAGTAATCCCGCTCCCTACTCGATCATGCAGGTTGATACGACGAATGTGGTCAAAAATAAAAAAGCCGGCCTGCTTACCCTGCCGTGGAACAGGGGGGGCGCGAAACCGGCATAAAGTACTGCTTAGCTGACGGGAACCCTCGGAGCAGGGCGACCGTTTACAGATTCAGGACTTACAGCGTTTTTGATACAGAGAGTGTGAAGTTCGAGTCACAAGAATCCTTGCTTGAGTAACCGCAGTCGTCACCCAGATCGGTATCGCTGTACATCAGTGCCACATCCAGTCCCAGCATGTTTTTGCCGATGCTGACCGCCCAGTCACCATACTTCTCGTCACCGCTGACGCCGTCGAGTGGGTCCTTGGTGTCAGTCAGGCCGTAGTGCAAGCCGAGGCCGATGTCGTAGGGCAGGGCAAAGCCGTAGTCGATATAGGTATAAAGTTGGCTCTGTGGGTCGTACGCGTACTTGGCACCCAGAGTGAAGCCGTAGAGGCTGACGCTGGCCAGCGCTTCTTCAACATCGATTTCGCTGTTTTTTGGGTAGGTATAAGTAGTCCAGGAGAGGTCGTAGGTGATGTCGTCAGTAATGACGCCGCCGTAGCCAGCGTAGTAATCGATTTCTACGCTGGAGCCGCCAAAGTCTTCGGAGTCGATATTGGATGCCCAGGCGCCGATATACAGACCGCTTTCGTGTGCGATGTCCAGGCTGCCCTGGATTGCTCCAACTCCGTCGGTTTGCGACTGACCGCGCCAGATATAGTCGGTAGCCAGGGTGGCCGTCATGCTGACATCCATTTCGCCGATCGCGGTATCGTATACTTCAGCGTGAGCCATGTTGGCAAAGGACAGCGTGCTGGCGGTAGCTACGGCAACTGCAAGTTTCTTCATCATCGCGTGTTTCCCCAAATGTTTTTGATTAAATGCGTTGGCAGTTGTCACATAGCATTTTGCTTGCCAGTTTTTTAATCCCTTTGTTTTTCATTTGCTTAGGTTGTTTTTATGCGAAAGGTTATTAACGGGAAGGGGGGCCTAAACGCCTAAACGCACTATCGGGGTGCGAAAAAAACAGGCAATGATACAAAGCGTGGCAATGTGCTGGCACATTAGACTTGTTGATGCGGATGGCTAGCAAGGAGAGGGCGAACCGGGGATCAGGTGATCAGCAGCTAACCAGTGGTACCAGTTCTTTATGGCGTTGGTAGCGCAGCAGGCGATCAGCCAACGATTCGGGTAAATCACAGGCCAGGTCGAAGCCTGCACCCGTGTAGAGAGGAACTAGTGAAGGTGAGCAGAATAACCAGATAGGGCCGGTGTAATGATGTCTGATGGTTGTGAGCAGAGCGTTCGCGTAACCACGGTGTCGGCGAGCTGGGTCAACCAGCAGGCTGGTCAACCAATAGCCATCAGCAACCGGTTGCAAACAAAGGCTGCAGATAATCTGCTCGCTTTCCTTGCCAACCCAGACCTGATGCTGACGGTTCACCTTGGCCCCGCGTTGGTAGCGGCGATAGAAGCGGTTCGCTAGCGGATAGAGGAGCGGCGGTAGTTGGCTGATGTCGAGTAGCATTAAGGGGCATTAACAGGATCAGGACACGATGGCAGAGCATTGTGTCACAGTCACGTAGCCAGCCGCCAAGATCAGTGCATTCGTTGCACGCGTCGGCGTCGGTTCAACAATATGGTGCCGATAAATAACAGCAGAAACATACCGAAGCAGGCCTTGCCCAATGCCGCGGCAGTGGAGCCAAATCCGCCAAAGGTAAATACGGCGGCCGTAACGGTCATGATGAAAAACGCGATTGCCCAGTTAAGCAAGGGGTACCTCCGGGAGTAAGCAGGTTTGCCGGCGGTGCTGTGCGAGAGCTCAATAGCGCCCGGCAGTGTTGCTTCCTTTATGTGGAAATAGATCGCCGGCTTTTGCTCCATGTTCATCTTTTGTCATCCATAGTGTGTTGAGGTGCCGAGTCATTGATTAGAGACGAAGGGTAGGGCCGCGATCAGTGGTGACGCTGGTACTTACCCAGCGTGCCTCCTCCAGCGCGTTGGTTGTGCCTATCCTCAGCTGGCTGGCGTCGATGGCACGCACGCCCGGCGTGTTGCGTGCGGTGGCGACGGCAACGCGCTTGTCAGCCATATCCTGGACCACACCGCTGAGCGTGACCGCGCCGCGTTGGGCGTGTACCCGGATGTTGATCCCGTCGGTGTTGCCATCCCACTGCAGACGCGACTGCAAGGTGGCCGTCAGCACGCGATCATCATCCATGGGGATGCCTTGGTCTTGACGTTGCTCAGTTGGCAAGGTGTGCCCGTTGCCGTCGGCATGCGCTGCCATAGGCAGAAAACTGGCCAAGCTGAGTGAGAGTGCAAGCAAAGCAGTGCGGTTTGCGCTGTGCATGGTGTCAATCTCCTTTCAATGTCCGTATCAGGGCCGGCGACATGACCCGTGACTAATTACGTATAGTTAGAGCAACTGCTGTGCCAGTTATTTTTAAAATTAAAAATACTTAAAAATCAGTTACTTAATTGATAGTCATTGCAATAGAGAGAGTGCAAGTTGCAAGATTGCCCGATTACTATCATGCAACTTGCACGACATTGCGTAGTCACATCTCTCGTACCTTTCTTGGAGTAGGCGAACAAATGGAATCAGCGCAGAAAAATGGGCGTATTTTGCTGGTGGATGATGAGCCGGCGATTCTCAGAACCTTCCGCTATTGTCTGGAGGATGAGGGGTATCAGGTCGCCACAGCTGCCAGTGCTGCCCAAGCAGAGTCGGTACTGCATAGTCAGGTATTTGATTTGTGCTTTCTTGACTTGCGTCTGGGCGAAGACAACGGCTTGGACGTTATGGCAAAAATGCGGGTAGTTGCACCCTGGATGCGCGTTGTCATTGTGACCGCTCACTCCGCCGTAGATACCGCCGTTGATGCGATGCAAGCGGGTGCTGCTGATTATCTGGTCAAGCCCTGCAGCCCTGACCAGCTGCGCATGTCGGCCGTCAAGCAACTTGAGATGCGGCAGATGGCGGCGCGGCTGGAAGTGCTGGAGGGCGAGGTAAAGCAGCCGCAGACCCGGGGTGACTCACAGAGCCCGGAAATGATGGCAGTACTGGAAACGGCACGCCAAGTGGCGGTGACAGACGCCAATATTCTGATTTTGGGCGAGTCAGGCACGGGCAAGGGAGAGCTTTCCCGCTTGATTCACGGTTGGAGCCGACGCGCAAAAAAATCCTGCATCACCATTAACTGCCCTTCGCTGACGGCCGAGTTGATGGAAAGCGAGCTTTTTGGTCACACCAAGGGCGCCTTTACCGGCGCGACTGAAAACACCCTGGGTAGGGTCAATCAGGCGGACGGCGGCACTCTTTTTCTTGATGAGATAGGGGACTTTCCGCTGACACTGCAGCCCAAGCTCCTGCGCTTTATCCAGGATAAAGAGTATGAACGGGTAGGTGACCCGGTCACGCGTCACGCTGATGTGCGCATCCTGGCCGCCACCAACCTGGATCTCGGCGATATGGTTAAAGAGGGGCGTTTCCGCGAGGATCTGCTTTATCGCCTGAATGTCATCACGCTGACGTTGCCTCCGCTGCGAGACCGCCGCGATGACATCATGGCGCTGGCCGAACGTTTTCTTGCCGGCTTCGTCAAAGATTATGCTCGCCCGGCTGCGGGCTTTAGCCCAGAGGCCCGGGACGCGTTGCTGAGTTACCGTTGGCCCGGCAACATTCGAGAGCTGCGCAATGTGGTTGAGCGTGCCAGCATTATCTGCGGTGAGGAGTTGGTTCAGGTATCGCACTTGGGGTTGACTGCGCCTGACGCCAGCACTGCGCCGAGAGTGGGCGCGGAACTGAGCCTTGATGAGTTGGAACGAGCTCACATTGCTGCTGTGCTTGCGGCCAGCTCTACCCTGGATCAGGCGGCCAGAACATTGGGTATCGATGCGTCAACGCTCTACCGCAAACGAAAGCAGCTTGGCTTATGAAACTACGCACGCAACTTTTCCTCAGCAGTAGTGCATTGATCACGGTGGCGCTGGTCGGTTTGGTCGTGGGTATGGTGGGTGTACTGAGCCTGACCCAATCGCAGAAACTGTCGATGAGTAGCAACCTGGGCATTATCAAGGCAACACTCGGGCTGCGGCAGGAGATAGGGCACCAGGTCACCCTGCTGGTGGGGGAGGATCTTGATCGTAAGCGCCTGGATGAGTCCGATGCGAGTTTCAAGCGCTGGCTGCAGGTTGCCAAGGCGCATGCGGTAGATGACTCTGATCGTTCTGCCATTGCAGAAATCGAGGCAGCCTACGCTGTCTACGATGACGTCCTCCAGCGCCCATTGACGCTGCGGCGAGAGTTGCTGTCCAACGACACGTTCAGCAGCACCGTCTCGGTAATGCGCGATCGGATCAATGAAATTCAGAATCGTTATGTAGAGAAAGCGGAAAGAGTTGAAGTTGCTGCTCATCAGCGAGCCTGGCTGATTGCCGGCTTGCTCGGGCTGATCGGGCTGGCTGTGTTACTTCTGGGTTTGCTGACGGCCAATAGCATTGCACGGCGTTTTGCGCAGCCCATCGAAGGCTTGGCTAAAGCAGCAGATCAGGTGAGCACGGGCGATTTTAATGTAACGCTACCCGTCTCTCCGGTCCTGGAGGTGTCGGCGCTTAGCCGACGCTTTGGCGTCATGGCCGAAGCCCTGCGTGAATTCAAAAGCGGCGATATGGAGGCGCTCAAAAGTGAGCAGAGACGCTTGCAAGCGGTTCTAGACAGTATCGACGACGGTCTGTTGATTCTTGACCAAGATGGTGAGGTTGAGCATTTTAACCCGGTTGCTCGACGTCAGCTGGATTGGGACTCGCGTGAATTAGGGCAAAGCCTTGGGCTGGCAATGGGCAGACCCGAGCTGGATGATCAAGTGCGTGAGGTGCTGGCCGGTAACGCGCATAACAGCAGCGACCAGGAGGATCTGGAGGTCGAGGTCGCTGGCGAAATGCGCCTGCTGGATTACAGCCTAACGCCGGTTTTGCGCACCGATACCTGGGTGCAGGGCGCGGTCATGGTACTGCGTGATGTGACGGATCAACGGGCGTTTGAACGTGTGCGCCGTGAGTTTGTGCTGCGCGCCTCACATGAGCTGCGCACGCCGGTAACCGGTATGCACATGGCATTCTCACTGCTGCAGGAGCGAGTGACCTTTGCTGAGGGCAGTCGTGAAGCCGATCTGCTCAGCGTAGTGGATGAGGAGATGCGTCGCCTGGTTGATTTGATCAACGACCTGCTTAATTTTTCGCGTTACCAGAATGGCCTGCAGAAACTCGACCTTGAGCCCTGTGACCCTGCCGAGTTGCTTGACCAGGCTGCAGCACGCTTCGCTGAGCAGGCGCGTAGGCTGGGTGTGAGCTTGAATATTGAAATTCATGATGAGATGCCACACGCAAGCCTGGACCGTCTGCAGATCGAGCGGGTGCTCGACAACTTGTTGGGCAACGCCCTGCGCCACTGTGACAAAGAGGGCTGTGTCTTGCTGCAGGGCCGCCGCCAGGGCGAGCGCATCATCATGAGCGTTGAGGATAATGGTGAGGGGATCGCGTTCAGTCAGCAGGGTAGGGTTTTTGAACCCTTTGTTCAGGTCGGCAGTAAAAAGGGCGGGGCAGGGCTCGGATTGGCTCTGTGCAAGGAAGTTGTCCAGTTGCACGGTGGTCATATCGCCGTACAGTCCAAGCCCGGTGAGGGCGCACGCTTCTACATGGTGCTGCCCATTTAGCTATCGTTTAGCGTTTACCCATGGAGCGTCGTGTGTTGCGCGGCGCCATGCCGATGCGCTGTTCGTGCTGATCTGAACCGGACTTACCCTTGTTCGGAGCTTTCGCCTTGCGTGCATTGGCGCTGGCGGCAGCAGAAAACAGCGATCCCAACCCTGGCAGTGTTGTTGAATCTGCTGGTGTCTGCGTTGCTGGTGCGTTTTCGTTACTGGTTTGATCGGTCATGGTGCGCTCGGTTGTGCATTGGCAAGGGGCGGCAAGTATACTGATTTATCGGAACAGCGGTATGTGCTTTCGTCTAATTTTTAAACAGTAGGAAGCCTGTGGTCACCATAACCCCGATTTTTCACGAGGGCGCTGAAACTCTTAGCCTGCGGCAACTGGATGAGCTTAATGCCGTGCCCAAGGGCACGAGCTTCAAGGCGTTCAAGCATTGCGCAGAACAATTGCAAGAGGGACGGGACTATTACTATTTGCCAGCGGACGAGAATAAAGCCTTGATCGACCTACTCAAATCGTCGGGTCAGATTTATGGCTCCACCGTTCACCTGGTTTTACTTACCCGTTCGGGGTATCAGCAAATACGGGCCGGTTAGGCGAACTTTTTCGGTATCGCTTTAAGGATGGGCTCAGGGCCGCTGGCAACGAGCGACCGCTATAGCTGACGGCCCGTTCGTCGTGGGTGGCGAGCGGGGATCCAGGTTTACCGGCTCGCCCAGTGCTTATTTGAGTTCATTGGCAAAGCGTCCCACAGCGTCTACAACTTGCTTGGCACCGGCTCTGATTTCAACGATGACCTCACCTGCCTGGTTGGCGAATGCGAGCCCCTTGGCGGCTTGTTCGCGGCTAACCGCCATATCGCGGACGGCTTCATCCGCTAGCGTTTGGTTCTTGTCCACTACGCTGATAATTTCTTCAGTTGCTGCGCTGGTCCGGCCAGCAAGCTGCCTTACCTCATCGGCTACCACGGCAAACCCGCGGCCTTGCTCACCTGCGCGGGCGGCTTCGATCGCAGCGTTGAGGGCCAACAGGTTGGTTTGCGCAGCAATACCGCTGATGGTCTGCACGATGGAGCTGATCAGCAAAGACTGCTTGCCTAGAGCTTCAATGCCTTGCGTGGCTGATTCAACCTGCTCAGCTACGCGATGCATGCTGCCCACGGTTTCTTGCACAACGCCGGCACCACGCTCGGCGCTGGTATCCGTTTGCAGTGACACCTCATAGGCGATGCTGGCAGCTTCGTTCACTTCCGCCTCGCGCGCCACCTGATCGGTTACCACACTGGCAAACTTGACTACTTTGGAAAGCTTGCCTTCCACGTCGTAAACCGGGTTATAGGAGGCTTCCAGCCAGACATCACGGCCGCGACTGTCGACACGCTGAAAGCGACCCGAGACGAACTCACCGCGGTTCAGGGTCTGCCAAAAGGATTTGTACTCGGGTGTTGAAGCGGTACCCGCAGGGCAGAACAGGCTGTGATGCTTGCCCACGATCTGGTTGTGCGAATAGCCCATAGCCTCTAGAAATTGCTTGTTGGCCGTGATGATATTACCTTCCAGATCAAACTGAATCACCGCCGTGGAGCGAATCAGGGCGTTGATGAACTCTTGATTCTCCTGAGCGGCCTGGATCGTTTCGGTAATATCGCGTGCATACCCCTGAATACAAGACAGCTTGCCAGCGCGGTTTTTCAGCGGATACCAGGCAATATGCATCCATGCCAGGGTGCCGTCTTTGCAGATAAAGCGGTAGTCGTCTTGCACTGAGGTAATGTTTGCAATAGCCGCTTGAAAGTTACGAAAGCAATCCAGCTTCTTTACATACTCCGGGACTATCTCGTTCAGCCCGCGACCAATGAGTTGGTCTATCTTATAGCCCAAGGCATCAGCAAAGTTCTGGTTCACGTTGGCAATTTTCACATCGGGCGTGAGCTCGATGCTTAGCACCTCGGAGCGCATCATGGTAAATAGCTGGCGCGCCTGCTCCAGCTCATCCTGTTGATCTTGCAGCGTTTGTTTTAGTTTTTTATTGAACATGCGGACATCCATTGTGAGGTGCTGTATTGGATTATCGGCGCGCCATGGTTTTCCTTGATGTGAGCGCTGATATTTAATTTCAGCTTAGCAGGCTCAGCCAACCTGAAATGGCCAATAACAGACCCATAACCTGGTTGAAGCGCTGAAGTTTGATCCCGGTTTGCAGCCATCTGCCTGCTTTTAGCCCCAGCCATGCCCAAAGCAGCATGCAGGGAACGGCTATCAACAGAAACAACAGCGCTAGTAGCCAGGCGGGTGCGCCTGTACTGGTGACGAAAACGCTGACTACCGCCAATGCGACTGTCCACGGCTTGGGGTTAATCAGTTGCATCAGCGCCGTTGCCCAACCGCTTAAAGGCCGCTCACCTTTGGTCGTTGCATCAATAGTGCTAGGCGCCTGCGTAATTTGCCAGCCAAGGTAGCTTAACCATAGCGCACCTATCCAGCCGAGCAGCTGCGCCACAATAGGCATCGAAAAGAGTATTTTCCCGATACCCAGGCCGACCGCCAGCACCACACCTGCTGAGGCCAGGCAGCCGCAAAAGACAATGGGTAGCGTGGCGCGCAAGCCGAAGCGGGCGCTACTGCTCATCGCCAATAGGTTGGTGGGGCCGGGCGTAATAGAGGCGACGAAAGCAAATAGTAGAAAAGGTAAGAGTTGAATCAAGCAGTATCTCCCGCGAGTGGTTGTCGGGAGTTATTGTCGGTGGTCGCCTAGTTACGGTCTGGAAGGCTTGTGCAGCGCTGCCGGTAGCCTGCCGGGGTAAGGCCGTAGGCGCGTTTGAACCAGCGTCCAAGGTGACTTTGATCGGCAAAGCCCAGGCTGGCAGCGACCAGCGCGGGCGCCTCACCAGTGGCCAGACGGCGCCGTGCCAGCGCCAGTCGCAATTGCACCAGATAGGCATGGGGCGCGAGTCCGAATGCAGCCTTGAAAGCGCGGTTCAGACGAAAGCGGTCAACCCCTGCCGCCTTGGCTATATCCACCAGACTGACGTCATTGTGCATATTGGCATGCAGATACTCGCGGGTCAGCGTTGCCACCCTGGGCATACGCGGGTCTGCCTGTGTCCGCTGGCGCCAGTGCATCTGACTGGTCAGCTGGTTCAGTAGATAGTCCAGTGCGGTTTGGCGCACGATGCGCAGCTCCTGCTGATGCAGCGTCTGAAAGGTGCTGACAATGGCGAAGATCAATTCAGGTGACTGGGCTACGGTCATACTCATGGCGGGCACGCATTGCTGTGGGGCGTCAGCGAACAGGCTGCGCAATTCGCTTTCCAGCCAATGCGGGTCAAGATAGAGCATGGAGTAGGTGAAGCCTTCAGCACTGGGGGCTTCACCGTCGTGAATATCGCCTGGCTCCAGCAATATGACCTTGCCGGGCACGCAGTCATAGCGCTGGCGACCACAGTGAAAGCGCTGCACGCCCTGCTCGGTAAAGCCCACCAGGTAACTGTCGTGCCAGTGTGGGTCATAAGCGTGGCCATCAAAGTGCGCGCGAATGGTCTCAATGCCGGTATCAGCGTCCTGCTTGAGATCAATCCAGTTGCCTGCACTCATGTGTCGTTAGCCAGTAAAAAGGGGAGAGGCCTCAGGATAACGCCATGGTGAGCCACGTCTGGAAGATTTGTGCAGCTCAGACGGCAGGTCGACTTTACCTGGCACGCTATCCTGATCGTTTAGCGCTCGCTTTTACTCTCTACCCATTTGGCTACCTTGGGTGCTTCGTAGTGCTTGACCTTGCTTAGCAGGGAGTCCAGCTCTGCGTCGACGAGCAGCATGTCACGGTAAGGCTGCTTCATGAAGCCTTCGGTGGTGGCGTGGTCGAGGAAGGCGATCAGCTTGTCGTAGTAGCCACTGACGTTGAATAGTGCGCAGGGCTTCTGGTGATGGCCAAGCTGGCCCCAGGTCCAGACTTCAAAGAGTTCTTCAAAGGTACCAACCCCGCCGGGCAAGGCTATAAAACCGTCTGACAGGTCAGCCATCATAGCCTTGCGCTCATGCATGGAGCTTACTTCATGCAGTTCGGTCAGGCCTGTGTGGGCCAGCTCGCGTTCGACCAGATGCCGTGGGATAACGCCGATCACGTTGCCGCCAGCAGCGATGGCGGCATCTGCCACTGCACCCATCAAGCCGACTTGCGCTCCGCCGTACACCAGATCGATACCGGCTTTGGCCAATGCGGTGCCCAGTTGCTTGGCAGCATCGAGGTATTCGGGTTGATTGCCGGCGCTTGAGCCGCAGAAAACGCAAATTCGCATGGGGGGTTCCTTGTGTTGAGCAAAGCAGGTAGCAAGCTGAAAGCCGGGTATCCGGCTGCGTCCGCGACCTTACTCGAAAAGGCCCTGTTTCGCCAAGCTAATGCTCTGCACCGCGCAAGATGGGGTAGCAGGTGATGCCTCGTCTCAAGCTGACGCGCGAGCTCGTGTTTCGCTAACATTGTATTGTGAGATTTTCGTATAGTACCCGCCGTTTGGCTGCTAAATCGGTCTGTCTATTGTGGAGCGTGATTATCGTGTATCTGCCTGAGCACTTTGCTGAAGAACGGCCCGAACAACTGCATGCCTTGATGCGCGCCTACCCGTTGGCTGCACTGATTACTCAGACGGAGGAAGGTCTTGATGCCAATCATATCCCGCTTGAGTTGGTGGTAGAGCAGGGTAAAAATGGGGTCTTACAAGGTCACATCGCGCGCGCCAACCCCCTGGTGCAACAAGTGGTTGACGGTATGCCGGTGCTGGTGATCTTTCAGGGGCCGCAAGGCTATATCTCGCCCAACTGGTATCCGAGTAAGCATGAAACCCATCGCCAGGTACCTACCTGGAACTATCAGGTTGTGCATGCTCATGGTCGGCTTCGCTTGCGCGATGATGCGCGCTTTGTGCGCGGGCTGGTAGCGCGTTTGACCCGAGAGCACGAGGGGCAGGTTGCCGCGCAGCGGCCCTGGAAAATGACTGATTCCAGCCCGGATTACATTAGCCAGATGCTGGCCGCGATTGTGGGTATCGAGATTGATATTGACCGTTTGGTCGGCAAGTTCAAGCTGAGTCAGAATAAGGATACAGGCGATATTGCCGGTGCTGTCGGCGCCTTGGCTGCAGGTGGGCAAGGTGTGCTGGCCGAAGCAATGCGCGAGCATGATAGTTAGCCTTTATTAGCCTTGAGCGTACGTTTATCGCTTCTGCCCCTGGTGAGTTGGCTTGACTGGTCCCGCAGCGATGTCAAAAGCTGCATTTTAGACCGCGCTTACACTCCACGGCACCGCTCTGGTGCGGTTGTTTTAGCCTAACCCCCGATTCTTTGGGTGGCATACTGATGGCACTCTTTTTGCTGTTGTCTTGAAGCAGTCTGTCCATATGGTCAGGTTTTACTTCAAAGGCGCCAATCTATGCTGTCCATGCTTAGTAATATATCAATGCGCGGCAAACTGTTGCTGCTGATCCTTCCTGCATTGCTGGGAACCCTTTACTTCTCTGTTACCACGGTTAGCTTGCGTCACGCCAACCTGCAAAGCACTGAGGCTTCGCGTGATCTGTTCAATCTGGTGCGTGTTGCAGATCCATTGGTTGAGAATCTGCAAAAGGAACGTGGACTGACCTCACTCTTCATCGCCTCTGGCGGCTCTGATGGCCGCGTGGTCGAGCGGTTGGAAACCCAGCGTGAATTCACCCAGGATACCCTGGCGGAATTTGAGTCCGTGGTTGGCGCGTTGGATGGCGAAATCAGAGTAGAGATTGCGCCACAGCTGGCACGTGTATCAGCAACATTGGCCGAGCTCGCGCCGTTGCGCGAACGGGTCATGCTGGAAGATATGGATGTCGCGCTGGCTTATGGCGCTTTTACCCAGACGATAGAACAGTTGATTGCGCTGACGCCGGAGGTTTTACATCGATCGGATGAGCCGCAGCTCACGCGTTTGCTGAGTGCCTTTTACGCCTTGACTCAATCTACCGAGTGGAGCGCGCGCGAGATGGCGGCAGGGGCACGAGTTCTGGCAGATGGCAAGGTCTCGCTGGGCCTGGCGGGTGATGTCAGTGCTGCTGGTGCGCGCAAGCAGGTGCTGCTGGATACTGCGGCAGACCTGTTGGGTGACTCCATGCAGTCGCAGGTACGGGCGCTGCGTGAGCAGCCGGAAGTGATTGCCTTCTTAACGCTGCGCGATCGGTTGATTGGCTCGGAATACGGTTTTCTGGGTATGGCGAATATCGAGTGGTTTGATAGCGCCAGTACTGCGATTGAAGGCGTCTATAACCTTAAAAAGAACGTCGCCGGTCAGATGGCGGCGCGTACGGATTACGTGCTCGATAAAGCCAATAGCGAGCTGCAGCAAGCAGCGGTGATCGGCAGCGTAGTGGTGATTGCCGTGTTGTTGCTGGCGCTGCTGATTATCCTCGGCGTAACGGGTCAGGTGAATCAGTTATTGGGCGATTTTCGCCAGATCATGGAAAAGAAGGATTTGTCGATTCGTACCCGGGTCTGCTCGCGCGATGAGATGGGGCTGATCGGTACGGCACTCAATGGCTTGATCGATACCTTTTCTGGCGCCCTGAGCCAGATCGATCAGACCAGCGTGCGCCTGGCCTCTGCCTCAGAGCAGACCCGCGCTACAGCCAGCCAGAACTCGGATCAGGTTGGCCAGCAACAGCTGTTGGTCGATCAGGTCGCGGCAGCGGCGGAAGAGATGTCGAGCACCTCTGAGGAAATTTCGCGTAACACGCAGCAAGTTGCGGAGGCGGCGGGTGATGCTTCCAGCAAGAACGCCGTCGGGCGTCAGGTTGTTGAGCAGAGCGTTACCCGTATTCGTCATCTTGCGGGCTCGATTGAGCAGGTCAATGGTCAGATGCAGCAGCTGCAGCAGAGCAGCGAATCCATCACCCGGGTTATCGACGTTATCAAGGCCGTGGCTGATCAAACCAACCTGTTGGCGCTGAATGCGGCTATTGAAGCGGCCAGGGCTGGCGAGCACGGCCGTGGATTTGCCGTGGTAGCTGATGAGGTGCGTAATCTGGCGCGTAAAACGCACGACTCTACGGTGGAAATCGAATCACTGATTGCCGACTTCCGTGATATCGCCGACAACGTCAAGACCTCGGTGTCGCAGAGTCATGGACTGGCTAATACCACGGCCGATGACGCCGAAAAACTGGAGGGTACGCTCGCGGATATTCTGCAGGACGTCGATCGTATCTCCAGCATGGCAACGCAAATTGCCACGGCAGCAGAAGAGCAGGTCGCGGTTACGCGCGATATCTCGCGCAGTATGGCCTCGGTACGCGAAACCTCGCTGCAAACGCTCAATGGCTCACAGGAAATCTCTCAGGTTACCGTCAGCCAGGCAGCGCTGGCCACGGAGCTGCAGGCGTTGGCACAAGGATTTCGGATGTAGTGTGCCAAGCCCCTTGGGCCAGCGCAGAAACTGATCGACCTGGCGGAGCATTGATCTGGCGTCGGGCCTCTGAGCCGGATGTATGGCCAGCAGCACTGCGTAGTTAACTTGTCGAGATGTTGTGAGGCTTTAATTTTTAAAGTCTCATGATGAATTCAAAAATACATTTTGACTCAAAATGGTAAGCGACTAATACTCAAACCAGTACCCAAGCCAGGTTGGAGGCCGTATGAGTCGTTTCAAATCCTTTGATGGGGTAGATATTTACTATCAACGCTGGGGGCATCAGTCAGCCCAGCCACCGGTGGTACTGCATCACGGCTATGTCGCCAATGCGCGGGTCAATTGGGTGATACCCGGTATTGTTCGGCGGTTCACGCAGGCCGGGCGCTGCGTTATCGCACTGGATGCACGAGGGCACGGTCGCTCAGATAAACCACACGACGCGGCAGCCTACGGCGAGTCGCGCATGGCCAGAGACTTAAGCTGTCTGCTGGATGAGCTGAAATTGGCAGAAGTGGATCTGGTCGGTTACTCCATGGGCGCTACTGTGGCCTTGTTGGCGGCAACCCAAGAACCCCGCATTCGACGTTTGGTCGTCGGGGGCGTGGGTGGCAATGTTCTGCAGCTGGATAGCCACTATCAGGTAGAGGGTAGAAAGGCGCTCTCACGGGCCATGCTCGCTAGCCGCTGGAGTATTCGCAATCCGACCCTGGCAGGCTTTCGTTTTCTGGCGGATATGGTGTGGGCAGACCGCAAGGCGATGGCGGCTCAAGCCTTGGCGTTTCATGCCGACCGCATCCCACTGGAAAACATCACCGTACCTACACTGATTATCGCGGGCGATAAGGATCCGTTTGCCAAGCAACCACACCAGTTGCAACAAGCCATCCGTGGCGCAGAGCTGAGTTTAGTCCCGGGCGATCACTCCAGCGTACTGATACGGGCCGGTTTTCAGCGGGCAATCGTTGAGTTCTGCGGTGCCGCTTAACGCTCTGCCACGAGGCTGTTAGCTTTGCCGGTTATCGGGGGCAGATGAAAATTAATTCGGTCAGTTGGAAGGGAGCGTCGCGCTGTTTACGCCGCGGGCCCCGATCTCTGGCTAAATATCATGTCAAGTGACGTTGGCGTGGTTGGCTGCGCGGTTGCCCATGCATCTGGCGGAGTAATTGCGCCAAATTCTGCGGATCGGAAGGTTGCCGCGCTGCACATTCAGTTGGCAGTTGGTTGCTACCGCAAAAGCCGCGCCGTACCCTGATTAGCCCGAAACCTTTCTCTGCATGGACATCCAGTACCGCCTTAGCGCGGATTTCCCCCTGGCCGGTGGCGACCTAGGCTTTTACCTGTCTGGGTAAAGATAATAAAAAATCCCGTGTAAGCTGTTAACTTGAACTGGGTTCCTGATCACGCCGGCACGCACCTCTTCGTGGAGACAATAATGCATAAAACCGACTCATCCCACGCCGAAGCGATTCCCCTTGCTGAGCTGCAAGCGATAGATGCTTATTGGCGCGCCTGCAACTACCTCGCGGCGGGCATGATCTATCTGCAAGACAACCCGCTATTGCGCGAACCCCTGGAAGTCAGACATCTGAAGAAGCGCCTCTTGGGGCATTGGGGGGCGAGTCCGGGGCTCTCTTTCATGTATGTGCATATGAATCGTCTGATCAACAAGTACGATTTGCCAGCCATTTTTCTGGCTGGCCCAGGTCACGGGGCTCCCGGGGTGCTGGCCCCGGTTTATCTGGAAGGCACTTACTCGGAAACTTATCCCGATATCAGTCAGGATGAGAGGGGTATGCAAGGCCTGTTTAAACAGTTTTCCTTCCCTGGCGGCATTGGTAGTCACTGTACGCCGGAGCTGCCGGGATCGATTCACGAGGGCGGAGAGCTGGGTTACAGCCTCTCGCATGCCACTGGTGCGGCGTTCGATAATCCCGATTTGATCTGTGTGGTGGCGGTGGGCGATGGTGAGGCTGAGACCGGTCCCCTGGCAACCTCCTGGCACTCAAGCAAGTTCCTCAATCCCATTCGCGATGGTGCAGTGCTACCGATACTTCATTTGAATGGCTACAAAATCAATAATCCGACCTTGCTGTCGCGTATTCCCCATGCCGAGCTGGAGGCCTTGTTTCGAGGCTATGGCTGGAAGCCCTATTTCGTCGAAGGCGACGATCCAATGGATATGCACCGCAGCATGGCTGCTACTATGCAAGCCTGTGTTGAAGAGATCCGCACACTGCAGCGCGAAGCACGCGAGTCGGGAAAGGCGCAGCGACAGATCTGGCCGATGATTGTACTGCGCACGCCCAAGGGCTGGACTTGCCCAGGCGAAGTTGACGGCAACAAAATCGAGGGTTTTTGGCGCGCCCACCAGGTACCGCTGACGATGGTCCACAGCAACCCCGAGCATCTGCGAATTCTGGAACAGTGGCTGCGCAGTTATCGCCCCGAGGAACTCTTTACACAAGACGGGCAGCTGGTCCCCGCACTGCAAGCATTGGCGCCTCAGGGTGAGCGGCGCATGAGTGCGAGCCGGCATACCAATGGCGGGTTGTTGAAGCGCAATTTACGAATGCCTGATTTCCGCGAATATGCGCTCGATGTCAGCCGGCCAGCGACCTCCAGTGCCATGAATACCAAGCCACTAGGGGCCATGCTACGCGATATCATGCGTTTGAACGGGCACAACTTTCGGGTCTTCGGCCCAGATGAAAATACCTCCAACAAACTTGATGCCATTTATGAAGTGAGCAAGAAGTTGTGGCTGGCTGACTACCTGCCCGAGGACGAGAACGGTGGTGAGCTTAGCCCCGATGGTCGAGTGCTGGAAATGCTTTCCGAGCATACTTTGGAGGGCTGGCTGGAAGGTTACCTGCTGACCGGGCGGCATGGCTTTCTGGCCACCTATGAAGCTTTTGTACACGTAATTGATTCGATGGTTAACCAACACGCCAAATGGCTCACCATTGCCGCAAAACTCCCCTGGCGAGCGCCTATCGCTTCGCTCAATTTATTGATCACCTCCACGGTGTGGCGACAGGATCACAATGGGTTTTCACACCAGGATCCGGGGTTTCTCGACCTGGTTGTTAACAAAAATCCGCTGGTCACGCGCATCTATCTGCCCCCCGACGTGAATTGTTTATTGTCCACCGCAGATCATTGTCTGCGCAGCCATAACAATATCAATGTGATCGTTTGTGATAAGCAGTCACATATTCAATATCTTGATATGGAGAGCGCTATAGCCCACTGCACCAAGGGGTTGGGGATATGGAGATGGGCCAGCAATGATATGGGCGAGGAGCCGGACGTGGTAATGGTGGGCTGCGGCGATATCCCGACCAAGGAGGCGCTGGCCGCCACCGTGTTGCTGCGTGAGGCTTTCCCCTTGCTGAAGATCCGCTTTATCAACGTGGTCGACCTGTTTCGTTTAAGCCCCGAGCGCGATCATCCCCACGGCCTCTCTGATAGCGACTTCGACAGCCTGTTCACTACTGATAAACCGGTTATTTTCAACTTTCATGGCTACCCTTGGCTGATCCATCGTTTGGCATATCGACGTAAAAATCACGCCAACCTGCACGTAAGAGGCTATGTTGAACACGGTAATATAAATACGCCTCTGGAACTGGCCATCGATAACCGAATTGACCGTTTTAGCCTGGCAATTGAGGTTATCAGTCGGGTTCCGGGTTTAAGCGTCGCTGGCGCGCATGCCAAGCAGCGTTTTCTGGACCAGCAGATAGCCTGCCGCCAGTATGCTCACACTTACGGCATTGATGATCCTGCGGTCAGTGACTGGGTGTGGCCCTATGATTAGTGGTACAGCCGGGTATGTGGTGGCTCCGTGGGCAAGTTGAGAAGCACGGCGCAGGCAATCCGATCTCCGGCTTTTGCAAACCCCCCGGACAGGTGAAATTCCCTGCACGTGTTTCCACAAACTGGAGGTCGCTATGGCTCAATTAACTTTCTACGGTGCGGTTGCCGGTGTCACCGGCTCCATGTATTTGTTGCAAACCGATCATAGCAACCTGTTGCTCGACTGTGGGCTTTTCCAGGGGCGCAGAGAAGAAGAGGAGGCCAATCTAAAGCCTCTGCCATTTGCAGTCTCAAGCCTGGATGCGGTTGTTTTGTCGCACGCTCACCTTGATCATTCCGGTCGGTTGCCGCTGTTGGTGGCCGAGGGCTACAGCGGCCCTATCTATATGACCAAGCCATCCGGTGATCTGATTGAAGTATTGCTCAAGGATGCCGCTTCGCTGCAGGAGCGTGACGTTGAGTGGGAGAACAAGCGCCTTCGTCGTGCGGGCAAGCCGGAAGTCGAGCCTCTCTATCGGGCTGAGGATGTGCAGGAGACGCTGAAACTTTGTCAGGGGCTGAATTACCAGCAACGTATCAGTATCACTGAGGATGTGGAGGTTCGTTTCCTCGATGCCGGGCATATTCTCGGCTCGGCGATTGTCGAGTTGTATATAAGTGAACGGGGCGTGGAGAAGAAGCTGGTATTTTCCGGCGATCTTGGCAATTCGCAAGCCGCCTTGTTGCGCGACCCTGAAGCGGTACAAAGCGCGGATGTGTTGTTGCTGGAATCTACCTATGGTGATCGCGATCATCGCTCAATGGAAGATACCCTGCAAGAGTTTGAAGACGTGATTCTTGAGGCTTCCGAAAACGGTGGCAACATATTGATTCCTTCGTTTGCGGTCGGCAGAACCCAAGAAATAATTTTTCGCTTGGGTGAGCTGTATCAGCAGGGCAAGTTGCATCAGCAGGCAATCTTTCTGGATAGCCCCATGGCTATCGCTGTGACTGAGATCTATCACCGCTATCAGAATATCTATAATGCGGAAGACAAAGCGGCAATTGAAACGGCGTCGCTTACCGCGAGCGCTAAAGAGCGCAGCCTGCACACCTTTCTGCCGATCCTTCGATACTCGATCAGCACAGATGAATCCATGGCGCTGAACAAGGTAGAGCGTGGTGCCATAATTATCGCAGGCAGCGGCATGTGTAACGGTGGGCGGATACGCCACCACCTGAAGCATAATCTCTGGCGCAAGCAGTCGCATGTGATCTTTGTCGGCTTCCAGGCAATGGGCACGCCTGGAAGAGCGCTGGTTGATGGCGCGCGGTATTTCAAAATAGCCGGCGAAGAAGTGATTGTTAAAGCGGCCATCCATACCCTGGGTGGTTTCTCAGCGCATGCGAGCCAGACGCAGCTTATCGAGTGGCTTGGGCACTTCGAGGGCGAGAAGCCGCGCTTGTTCCTGGTGCATGGCGAGGAAAATGCCAAGCAGGCTTTGGCGACGGTGGCCACAACCCATGGTTGGCGGCCGCATATTGCCGGGTTAGGAGAGAAAGTAAAATTTTAAGGGGCGAGAAATATTGATTCATCCGGACAACGTATCGAAAAACTGGCCTCCGAGCGCTGCTGACGATGTTGAGCATGCCAAAAAAGTGCGAATGGACAGTGCTTCGTATCGGCTGGCGTATGTTGACGAAGACTTTATGCTGCGCGACGAACTGCGCGCTGTCCGGCTGCAACTAGAGTGGCTTAAGCCTGATCTCATACTGGAAGAAAATCAGGTTGTTTCCACGGTAGTGATCTTTGGCGGCGCGCGCTTCCGAGATCCGGAGGTGGCGGAGCGCGATTTGCGTACTGCTACTGAGATGCTGGCGCAGAACCCGGCAGCGGAGCTGCTTCAGCGCAACCAAAAGGTGGCCGAGAATGCGCTGAAAAACAGCCACTATTATCAACAGGCAAGGACGCTTGCGCAAAAGCTCACCGAGCTGTCGCTGCTGAGGGGAGGCAATGAATTTGTAGTCGCCACCGGCGGTGGGCCAGGCATTATGGAGGCCGCTAATCGTGGGGCTGCCGACATGGGTGGCAAGAGCATAGGGTTCAATATAGTGCTGCCTTTTGAGCAGCAACCCAACCCCTATATCACTCAGGACCTGTGTTTCCAGTTTCATTATTTTGCGATGCGCAAAATGCACTTTCTAAAACGAGCTCGAGGTCTCGCGGCTTTTCCCGGAGGGTTTGGCACCTTGGATGAGTTGTTTGAAACCCTCACTCTCATTCAAACCACGAAAATTCAGCCCTTGCCTGTAGTCCTCATAGGCAAGGAATATTGGAATAAACTGATTAGCTTTGACTATCTGATTGAGCAAGGCGCCATCACCGAAGGCGACCTTCAGCTTGTTCACTTTGTCGATACAGCCGAGGAGGCATATCAGTATTTATGCCAATCCTGGGCTGACTGAGCGGGTTGCGGGTAGCGCAATGCAGCGCCCGCGTTTTTCCGCATTGCAGGGTCTTCTCGCCAGTAGACAGCCTAACCGTTTTTTTTCAATTTCAAGTACCGCTCTATCCCCGTTATCCGATCTTCTGCGTGGTGGTTAACGTACAACACGGTCGTTTCTGAGCCTTGGCAGATCTTTTCGATCAGGGCCAGCACCAGTTGGCGGTTCATGTCGTCCAGGCCAAGGCAGGGTTCATCCAGAATCAGCAGCGGCGGGTGCTTGACCATGGCGCGCGCGATGAGTAGCAAACGCTGGTCGCCGTAGGACAGCTTGTTGAACGGTTGATCGGCGCGGGCTGTCATGCCGAGCAGTTCCAGCCATTGGTCGGCGATTTTCTTCTGGTTGTCGGACGACTTGCTATACAGGCCGATGCTGTCGTGGAAGCCGGAGATGATCACGTTCTTGCAACTGGTGCTGACGCGGTATTCCCACTGCAGGGCAGTGGAGACGTAACCGATAAACTGTTTAATCTGCCAGATGCTTTCACCCTTGCCGCGCTGAAAGCCAAACACAAATATATCGTTGGTATAGCACTGCGGGTGATCGCCGGTAATCAGTGATAAAACGCCGGTTTTGCCGCTACCGTTCGGGCCGCTGAGTTGCCAGTGCTGGCCGGGCTCTATGGTCCAATCCAGTTTGTCGACAATGACGGTATCGCCGTATTTGATGGTGGCGGCGTTAAGCTTCACTAGAGGTTGGCTTGGGTCGAGGCCCGGTAGGGTGTTACTTGGGTCCGACTCGGGCACGGTCAGGTCGGTGCTTTTCAAATGCAGTAATTGGTACAGCTCGTTGAAGGCGGCTTCGTTGCTTTTATCGACAGTGAGCTTTAAACGACCCTGATTCGGGTTCTTTGGGTCCGAGGTGTCTTTATCCAGGTAGGCAACATGGGTGATGAAGTCTGGCATTTCATCAAAGCGGTTCAGCACCATGACCATAGGCACGCTATCGACGATGGAGGCGAGGTGTGCTTGCAGCATGGCAAGGGTCTCAGCGTCCAGGCCGTCGAATGGCTCGTCGAGAATAAGCATATCTGGTTTGTTAGCCAGCGCGCGGATCAGCATAACCTTGCGGGTTTCACCGGTGGAAAGTTTGCGAAACGCGCGATCGAGCAGTCTGCTCAGACCGAATTTCTCGACCAGCGCCTGGGCGAGTTCAGGGTCTTGGCAGTAGTCGAAAATCATTTCATGGACGGGCGTGCCGAGTGAAATCACGTCCATGATGTCGGCATCGTCTTTTTTCAGTTCCCTGGCGATCAGCTCCGCCTGGGCTTCAAATGAGACCAAGCCTGCGCGTGCTGGAAGGCCTTCAGAACTCCCAGCCGTGATCTCGCCAATACCAGCCAGCGCGGCGGCCAGGGCTGATTTGCCCGCGCCATTGGGGCCAGTGATCACCCAGTGTTGGTCCGGCGTAATGGTCCAATCGATCTCGCTTAGGGTGAAGCGATCGTCAAAGCTGACAGTCGCTTTTTTCAATTGAATAGGGCCTAAACGGGTTGAAGCGTTCATTGATGCATGCCTTTTGCTGTGCAAACTACCGGGTCTGCGAATGGCAGAGACAAAAAAGCCGGGTTTCTGGTTGGAAACCCGGCTTCTGTGGCTTAACGCTGACTAATCGATTAAACGATTTTCTTCATGTCAGCCATGTAGCCGCGCAGGACGGTACCTACTGCTTCTACCGGGTGTGAACGCAGCGCTGCGTTTACTTCGATCAAGCGCGCGTTATCAACGCCGTTGTCTTCCAGTGACAGACCTTTGCCGATGACGTCGGTCTTGATGTTTTTCATGAAGTCGGCCAGCAGCGGCACGCACGCGTGGTTGTACAGGTAGCAACCGTATTCTGCAGTGTCAGAAATGGTCGCGTTCATCTCATACAGCTTCTTACGCGCGATGGTGTTGGCGATCAGTGGCGTTTCGTGCAGAGACTCGTAATAAGCAGACTCGGCGATGATGCCAGCAGCCGTCATGGTTTCAAAGGCCAGCTCAACGCCGGCTTTAACCATGGCAACCATCAGGATGCCGTTGTCGAAGAATTCCTGCTCGGAGATTTCTACATCGCCAGCTGGGGTTTTCTCGAAGTTGGTTTCAGCGGTATCGGCGCGCCATTGCAGCAGATTTTTGTCGTCGTTGGCCCAGTCTTCCATCATGGTCTTGGAGAAGTGACCGCTGATGATGTCGTCCTGGTGCTTGTTGTACAACGGACGCATGATCTGCTTCAGCTCTTCAGCCAGATCAAAGGCTTTGATCTTGGCAGGGTTGGACAGACGGTCCAGCATGTTGGTCACGCCACCGTACTTCAGAGCTTCGGTGATGGTTTCCCAGCCGTACTGGATCAGGCGAGAGGCATAGCCAGCGTCGATGCCTTCTTCAACCATCTTGTCGAAGCACAGGATAGACCCGGTCTGCAGCATGCCGCACAGGATGGTTTGCTCGCCCATCAGGTCGGATTTAACTTCGGCGATGAAGGACGACATCAGAACGCCGGCTTTGTGACCGCCCGTACCCACTGCGTAGGCTTTGGCCAGCGCCAGGCCTTCGCCTTTTGGATCGTTGTCTTCGTGCACGGCGATCAGGGTAGGTACACCGAAGCCACGCACGTATTCAGCGCGTACTTCAGAACCTGGGCACTTGGGAGCAACCATGATGACGGTCAGGTCGTCACGGATTTTCATGCCTTCTTCGACAATGTTGAAACCGTGCGAGTAAGACAGGCAAGCGCCGTTCTTCATCAGCGGCATAACAGCAGTCACAACAGCGCTATGCTGCTTGTCTGGTGTCAGGTTCAGAACCAGGTCTGCGGTGGGGATCAGTTCTTCGTAGGTACCCACGGTAAAGCCGTTTTCAGTCGCGTTCTTCCAGGACTGGCGCTTCTGGGCAATGGCTTCAGGGCGCAGGGCGTAGGAAACGTCCAGGCCGCTGTCGCGCAGGTTCAAACCCTGGTTAAGGCCTTGTGCACCGCAACCGATGACGACCAGCTTTTTGCCTTTCAGCGCGTCTACGCCATCAGCAAATTCAGCGTTGTGCATGAAGCGGCATTTTGCCAGCTCAGCGAGTTGCTCGCGCAGCGGTAAGGTATTGAAGTAATTAGCCATTTTGAGAACCCTGCTTATATGTTGAAGACATCGATGGGGTGGGTACATCGATCCTGAAAAGTGACACAGCCGCTACATCTGAGGTACAGCGCCATGTGAGTGCCGCTACTGTATAGAAAATTTACCTTTTCGGAAATTGATATATTTGCAACAAGACGTCCCGTTTTTTGCAATCATCCGTTATGCTCACGGGTATGAATATCAAAACCCTGAAACAGTTTCTCGCCTTGGCCGAGACCCTGCATTTTGGCCGTGCCAGCGATGAGTGCCATATCAGCATATCTGCCTTGTCGCGCAATATCCGCCAGCTGGAGGACGAGCTGGGTGTCTCGCTGTTTAGTCGCGACAATCGTACCGTGGTGTTGACTCGGGAAGGGCAAAAGTTTCTCAAGTATGCGCGCGAAACCAGCAATCAGTGGAATCTGATTCGGCATGAACTGACCGACAATTCTGATCAGTTAAGTGGCGAGATCAGTTTGTATGGCTCGGTTACTGCCAGCTACAGCTTTCTGTATGAGCTGTTGCGACGCTTTCGAAATGCGTACCCGGCCATTGAAATCAAACTGCGTACCGGCGACCCGGAGCATGCTATCGCGCATGTGCTGGGGGGCAAGGAAGACATCAGTATCGCAGCACGGCCAGCAAGCCTGCCGCGTGGCTTGGCATTCCAGCCTATCGCTATTTCGCCTTTGCTGTTTATCGCGCCTCTTGAGCAGCAAGTACCGAACGTACCCACCAGCACGCCGGCGACGCCGCAAGAGTGGGCGACTATTCCGGTGATTCTCTCGGAGAGCGGTGTGTCCCGAACCCGGGTGGATGAATGGTTTCGCCTGCAAGACATCACCCCGCGCATTTATGCTCAGGTCACCGGTAATGAAGCTATTGTCAGCATGGTCAGCTTGGGCTTTGGTATTGGTGTGGTGCCCAAGATCGTGCTCGACAATAGTCCACTGCGCGATCGTATTCGTGTGCTTGAGGTGACGCCTGAACTGGAGCCTTACGATATCGGTTTGTTTGTCTTGAAGAAGAACCTGAAAAACCCACTGGTTGAGGCTTTTTGGAGTTTGATGTGAGTTTGTCAGCCAGTTTGCCACGTTGGTGCGAGGTTGGATCCTGAGCGGAAGTGCGCTGGCTAGCGGGCAGGCACTGTGTCTGTTTTGTCATACTTATAAGCGAAGATTCATAGAGAGGTTGATGCATAAAGATGATTGCGCTAACCGCTGTAGTGGTAGATATTTATGCGGTTTTTATAAAAAGTCAGAAGAGTTTTAGCTGGCGATGAGGTGTGGAAGGCCTCGCTTTTGGTTCGCTGCGTATATATGAAGACGTAGGAGGGTGCTAACCAAAAAAAGTGGTCAGAATGAGTGTGTGTTTTAAGTGTAAAACGTGATGTTGCGATCTTGGGGAAATTGTTGCGTTTCTCATTCTCGTGAAAAAAAGCTTCACAAAAAACTTAGTAAGGAAACTGACTTTGCGTTAGCGGTGCTGTGATTTTAGGCGTGTCGGCCCGTATCAAGACGCTAAGTTAATACAATAAAAAATATGGAGAGGCGTATGAAGAGCAAATATGCGGTTTCGATTGGACTGTTAGTGCTGGCTTTAGGTGGTTGTGTATCGCCTAAAGCGTATGTGGATCCGAAGTACGCAGGTACCAGCTACTCGGAGATAAAGCGTGTTGAAAAGCAGTACAACGCGAATATTGATGTCGAGTTTCAACGCAATGGCAGTCACTATTCTGCGGCTGACTCAGAGCTTCGAGCTAATGTAGAGCGGATTTTTCGAGCATCGGGTGTCGTTGTTCCTTCGCCAGGCTCTTCTGATATGAGTATCAAGGTCGTCTGCAACAACATCGCTGATATTAGCGGTGCGGCGATGAAGGGGTTTGGTACCGGGTTAACCTTCGGTGCTGCAGGTACGGCAGTTACTGACTTCTATCAGATTACTATTGAGTTGAAGCGTGGTGATGAAGTTGTTTCTAAAACATATGACCATGCCATACACACTACTGTAGGTAACAAGGCCGCTCCGGTTCAAGGTGTTACGCCAACGACTTTGGCTAACGCATTTAGTGGCGTCGTAGAAGATGTTGTTTTGCAGTTTGTTAAGGAAATGCAGGACAGTAATGTTTTGACGCTCAATGAATTGTTTATGCGTAATAGCGCGTAATAGCGCTGGGCGACAGCGCTTGCGATCTTGGTATACGTCTGGACCTGGTTGCTTCAAGTTTGGTCCAGACGTTTACGCAATGCTCAATAAAGGGTTGTATTGTTTTGCATTGGCTTAAGGTTTCAAGCGGGCTGGTTTTTACCCAGTCCGCTTTGAGTTTAACTTTCCGCTTCAACCTCTAAGCTCCCTGCTCCACGTGTCAGTACCTCAACGATAATTCCCGGCCTTGAGCGCTGCGATGCGTTCATCCAGCGGCGGGTGGCTCATCAGCAGACCGGCCAGGCCGTGCTTCAGGCCGCCGTTGATGCCAAAGGCGGTCATTTCACCTGGCAGTTCTACCGGGATACCTTGCTCGGCCTTCAATCGCTCGAGTGCTGCAATCATCGACCCGGCACCGACTAGCTGGGCGCTGGCGGCATCTGCGCGGAACTCACGCTGGCGCGAGAACCACATGACGATAATGCTGGCGAGAATGCCCAGTACCATTTCAGCAAATATGGTCGCGACGAAGTAGCCGATGCCAGGCCCACTGCCTTCATTTCTAAACACGGCGCGGTCAACAAAGTTACCGATAATGCGGGCGAAGAACATAACGAAGGTGTTCACTACGCCCTGAATCAAGGTAAGGGTGATCATGTCGCCATTGGCCACGTGGCCAATCTCGTGCGCCATGACGGCCTTGATTTCTGCCTGGCTGAAACGCTGCAGCATGCCTTCTGATACGGCGACCAGTGAGGCATTTCGATTCCAGCCAGTGGCAAAGGCGTTAGGTGCCCGTGAGGGGAATATGGCGACTTCGGGCATACCGATGCCGGCGTTGCGAGCCAGCTCTTCTACGGTTTTGACCAGCCATTGTTCCTGTTGGGTTTGTGGCTGCTCGATAACGCGCGCGCCCGTGCCGCGTTTGGCCATCCACTTGGATAGAAACAGCGATATGAAGGAGCCGGCAAAACCGATCACGGCGCAGAAAATCAACAGCGCCTGCAGGTTCATGCCGCCCTGGCCGTTGTGAATATTACCGACGCCAAGCAGGCTCAGAGTAATGCTGGCAACCAGCACTACCGCAATGTTGGTAGCCAGAAATAGGAAAATGCGCATCATGTTTTGGATCGTTCCTGTATAGAGAAAAATCAGCTCGTCCGGCATCGCGGTTTCAAGCTCTATTCTGAGCTTATATTGGGCGAGCGGGGCGGGCTTTCAATACTGACTCTATGACAAAAGATGTCATGGTCAGGTTTCACTGGCAGGAAGTGAGGGCTGTAGCTATTTGTAACTCGGTATGAAGCAGTGCTGAACCGTGTCGTATAGCTGGCTGCTGGAACCGCTGCTAAGCGCATCGCGCAGACGCTGAGCAAGGGTGGCGCGTTGGCGCGCAATGCTGGCAGGAAGCTCGGGATCGCGCGCTTGTGGTTCTGCTTTGGAGAGCAGTACAAAGGCGCGTTCGGTCAGGCAGGCCTGATCAATGGCCTCCTGACGGATGGTGTCGGTGAAGCGCAAAAAACCTTCATCGGCCAGCCACAGCATGGCGCTGAAGCAGCCGAGGTGGCGTGGCGCGGGCACGCCAAAGGAGTCGGGTTCGTGCTCGCCGATAAGGTCGCTGACGAAGATGGCTGTAGGCTGTGGAAAGCGGTTGTACAGCGCCACCAGGATGCGGGCGACATCCTGGTGAAAGTCTTCGATATGCAAATCAGCCACGTTGCTAGCCCTTTACTGCTTGTAGGTCTTGAGAAAGTTGGCGATGCGCCCGATGGCCATCTCCAGATCGTCTTTACGCGGCAGCGAGACAATACGGAAGTGGTCGGGCCATGGCC
Source organism: Pseudomonas neustonica (assembly GCF_003797945.1). GTDB lineage: Bacteria > Pseudomonadota > Gammaproteobacteria > Pseudomonadales > Pseudomonadaceae > Halopseudomonas > Halopseudomonas neustonica. The sequence continues at coordinate 142,725 of NZ_RKKU01000006.1, read as the reverse complement.
AGTTGAATGCGGTGCCTTGCACGATCAGGATTTTCTCCTGCAGCAGCAGGTCGAGCACCATCTTTTCATCGTTATGAATAGGGTAGACCTTGGGGTCCAGCCGCGGGAAGAGGTAGAGCGCGCCCTTGGGTTTGGTACAGCTAACGCCGGGGATTTCGTTGAGTAACTCCCAAGCGGTGTCGCGCTGCTCCAGCAAACGGCCGCCCGGAAGGATCAGGTCATTGATGCTCTGATAGCCGCCCAGTGCGGTTTGGATTGCGTGCTGTGCCGGTACGTTGGCGCACAGGCGCATGGAGGCGAGAATTTCCAGGCCTTCGAGGTAACTGGTCGCATGCTGTTTGGGCCCGCTGATGATCATCCAGCCAGAGCGGAAGCCCGCGACGCGATAGGACTTGGACAAACCGTTGAAGGTCAGGCAGAGCACGTCAGGTGCAACGGCTGCGACGGATTCATGCTCTACGCCGTCGTACAGGATCTTGTCGTAAATCTCATCGGCAAACAGGATCAAGTCGTTCTCGCGAGCAACTTGCGCCAACTGCTCCAGCACCTCGCGCGGATATACGGCGCCAGTAGGGTTGTTGGGGTTGATGATGACCAGCGCCTTGGTGTTACTGGTGATCTTGCTGCGAATATCTTCGATGTCCGGATACCAGTCCGACTGTTCGTCGCACAGGTAGTGCACCGGCTTGCCGCCGGAGAGGCTCACTGATGCCGTCCACAGCGGGTAGTCCGGCGCCGGGATCAGTACTTCATCGCCGTTGTTCAGCAGGCCTTGCATGGCCATGACGATGAGCTCGGATACGCCGTTGCCGAGATAGATATCTTCGATGCCGACGTTGGGAATGTTCTTGGTCTGGGTGTAATGCATGACCGCTTTGCGGGCGGAGAACAGACCGCGCGAGTCGCTGTAACCCTGGGCCGTAGATAAATTGAGGATAACGTCCTGCAGGATCTCTTCCGGCGCTTCAAAACCGAAGGGAGCGGGGTTGCCGATGTTCAGCTTGAGAATGCGGTGGCCCTCTTCTTCGAGGCGCTTGGCGTGACGCAGCACGGGGCCGCGAATGTCGTAGCAGACGTTGGCCAATTTGTTGGACTTGCTAACCTGCATGGTGCTTACCTTGTCGATCCAGGGCTGATGTGCACGTCAGGGAGGAGGGTGATGGCAGTCATCCCTGAGCGATTGTAATACGACCATCATACGTCTTGCGTGGCTCCCTGTGAAAGCCTGTGTTGGCGATTCTGGGTGGGGAAAGTGCAGAAAGTGTGTAGCTGTATTGGTGTTTGTGGGTTTTGACCTGAGTGCATGAAGACATGGAGGCTGAGAAGGACCGTTTTAACCTACCGCAGCAGGTGGGGCGGAGTGATTATGCAGCGTTACCGCCAGCCCTGAACGAACTGGTGCTTGAATTTGCCAGGGAAAAGTACCCGTGGTTGCGTGCACTTCCTTTGAGCGCCGCCATGCCTACTTTAATTGCGCGCAAATAAATTGCATGCAAACAAATATACGCTAAGCTGTTGTGACGTCGTCAACAATACTCCCAAGGAGCACCACCCCATGGCTGAACAACTACTGCAGATCCCCTGTACCACCATTGATAACCGTGAAAGCAGTCTCGCCGAACTGGATGGTAGGGCGTATCTGGTGGTCAATACCGCGAGCAAATGTGGTTTCACTCCTCAGTACAAGGGGCTGGAAGCCTTGTGGCAGGACTATCAGGCCAAGGGGCTGCGGGTGGCGGGCTTTCCGTGTAACCAGTTTGGCGCGCAAGAGCCGGGTGATGAAGGACAGATTTCCGAGTTTTGTGAGCTGAACTACGGCGTTAGCTTTCCGCTGTTCAAGAAGGTCGATGTAAATGGCGACCAGGCTCACCCGCTGTTTGTGCAACTTAAATCGCAGGCGCCTGGCTTGCTGGGCAGCAAGGGTATCAAGTGGAACTTCACCAAGTTTCTGGTCGACGGTCAGGGTAAGGTAGTCAAGCGCTATGCACCTACTACCAAGCCGGAAGATCTGCGTGCCGATATTGAGGCATTGCTGGCTTAAACGCTGGTACGACGCCGGTCAGTCTGTGCGTTGGCTGCTCAGCCAGCGCTGCAGAATGGCTTGTAGATCTTCTCGCTTGAAGGGTTTGGCCAGATAGTCGCTCATACCTGCATCCTGGCAGCGCTGCCGGTCCTCGTGCAGTGCATTAGCCGTTAACGCGATGATCGGCAGATCTTTCCAGCGCGGATCTGCACGTATCCGCCGGCTCGCCTCGTAACCGTCCATGACGGGCATATTGCAGTCCATTAGCACCAGCGAATAAGGTGCTTTTTCCAGCATGCTCAGAGCAATTTCACCGTGTTCAGCGAGATCTACCTCGTAGCCCAGGCGGCTTAGCATGCCTTTGGCAACCATCTGGTTGACCATGTTGTCCTCTACCAGTAACAAGCGCTGACCCGCCGCTGAGACTTCAGTCTTACTGGGCGCCTGGGTGTCTTTGAACAGACCAAACAGCTCGTCGATCGCCTGCGCCAGTCGGCGTCTTGAGGGTGGCGAGGCGACTTGCTGGCGAATTCCGAGTTTCAAGGCCTTGTTGGTAGTCAGCAAGGCCCTGTAGCCACAAATCAGCAGGCGTGGTTTGTTCGGTTCGACCGCTTTCAACCGCTGCGCCAGGGCAGGGCTGTCGAGCAACCAGAAGTCACTGTCGTGCGTCATCGCAGGTAGGGTGGCGGCTGGCTGGTAGTCGATCAGCATGCAGGTCATGCCCCAGCTTGTCAGCAGTTCTTCTAGCACGGCGCCTTGCAGGTTTCCGCTTTGATTCCAGATAGTGACTGTGCGTGGTGTTGGTTTGGGGAAGCCCGGTTGCTGGGTATGGGTGGCCAGTGGGATGGATACGCTGAAGGTACTGCCATGCCCCAGGGTCGATTGGACGGTCAGATCGCCGCCCATAGCGTCTGTCAGGCTTCGGCACAGTGCCAACCCCAGGCCTGTGCCACCAAAGCGCCGGGAGATGTGTGCGTCAGCTTGGGTAAAGGGCGAGAAAATAGCTTCCAAAGATTCGTCCGCAATACCGATACCGGTGTCCGAGACGCTGATGCGCACGCGTTGCTCGCTGCTACCGCTGTGCTCCAGATTGAGGGTCAGGGCGACATGGCCCTGCTCCGTAAACTTGAGTGCGTTGGACAGAAGGTTGCTGATAATTTGACGTATGCGAGTAGGGTCGCCCAGCAACATGCCGGGCAGGCGCGGATCAACCCGGCAGGTGAGTTCAATGTCCTGTTTGCCCGCATTCTGTGATAGCAGGCTGGCGGTTTCTTCCAGCAGTGCACCAAGATCGAAGGGGATGCGTTCCAGTTGTAGCTTGCCAGCTTCAAACTTGGACAGGTCGAGAATATCATTGAGCAGTGCTACCAATACCTTGCCCGAGTCGTAGGCAATCGACAGTTGTTGTTTCTGTTCGTTGTTCAGGGGACTGTCCAGCGTTAGCCCGATCATACCCAGCAGGCCGTTGATTGGTGTGCGTATTTCGTGGCTCATGTTGGCCAAAAAGGCTGAGCGCGCGCGTGCCATATCCAGCGCTTCTTCGCGTGAGCACTCCAGATCCTGATTCGAGCGGCGTAGCTGCGCGTTGGTCTCTTGCAGTTCGTTGGTGCGTGACTCAACGATGCTTTCCAGTTCTTCCAGGTATTTGCGCAGGCGTTCTTCGGCGCGCAGCTTCTGCCGCATATTGACGTCGATGCTCTGCAGTTGTCTGTTGATAACCTCGACCAGGGCTCCGATCTCGTCGCGTTCATGGCCATCGGGGCAGGGCAGGCGGCTGCGCTCGCCCTCGGTTTTCATGTTCAGCAGGTCTTGAATCAAGCGCACCAGCGGCTTGGTAAGCATGCCGTAAAACAACACCATCAGAATGAGCGAGAGTACCAGGCTAAGAATGAAGCCTGAGAGCATGGTCAGCCCGGCACGGCGCAGGAAGCTGGCACCCTGATGAAAGGTATCGACTTCAATGACCAGGTGGCCTAGCAGCTCGTTGGGCGTGTGTTCAACGTAGAGTGGATGCGAGTAATCCCGGCGACGCTTGAATAGCGCGTCGCTGACAAAGCGGTAGCGGCTGGAGGCCATTGGCCGACTGACGCTGGCTAGCGCGATACCATTGTTATCGATGATTTCGGCACGAATGATTGGCGGGGCCTGCAGCAGGCCGTTGACCAGCTCCAGTGCCAGCTCGGCATCAATGTTGTAGGCAATGCGTGAGGCCGGCCCGAGACTGACGTTGATTTGCGCCTGGACAGCTTCGTCTATAGCCGCGTCTTCAGAACGATAATCCACCATAACCTGCACCAGTCCGAGCAAAGTGCCTAGAATAAACGCTGCCAGCACGCCCAGGCGGGTCTGCTTGAATGAAAGGCGGTTGGTCAGGCGGATATCCATCACGGCGGCAGCGGTCCTTTGTGCAGTCTTATGGCAGAAGCTTAGCGTACTATCGCCAGCAAGGTATCAGCATGACACCCGCTGGCTAGTTTGTTCTTTTCTACTCCCTCAGTCAGAAATGCTGCCCTTGAGTGGCGTTGGGTCTACGAGCTTCTGGCGAAGGTTGTCTGTTAAGTTACCGAGCAAGGTGCACGAGGCTATCGCTGCGCTTATCCGTTTACCAATCCAGAGATCCATATGGATCGCTATGCGGATTTTTAGATGCGCCCGGTTAGCTTGGCAACCATTTGATGCTCTGCTGGTAGCAGCGCCGAGACACTGGACCGTGAGCTCACCCGGCTGAGTAGCGATGACAGGCCAGGCCAGCGGTACTCGTCAATCAGCTCGCCCGCGTGTGCCATGTTAATCAGTTGGGTGCAGACTGCGATATCCGCCAGACTGAACTGCTCGCCCAGAAAATACAGCGAGTTGCCCAGTTCTGTTTCCAGGTAGTTGAGCAGGCGCGGCAGATGGTGTTCAAGTGCCGCCTGAATCATGTCCTGATCGGGCTCCTCACCGTAGTTTGGTGCTACCACTCGCTGAAAGAACAGCGCGAATGTGCTGTGCGGGGCCAGCTCGTAATCGGCGTACTTCTCCAGCCAGCGAACTCTTGCCGCCTGCTCCGCGGTATTGCCATAGAGCGATTGACCACCGCGGCTTTCGTGAAGGTATTGTGCGATTACCGCAGAGTCTGCCAGCTTGACATCGCCATCCTGTATTGCAGGAATACGGCCCAGCGGACTGATGTCAAAATACCAATCAGGTTGGCCGCGCGGTGGGATGGGTTTTAGTTCGTAGGCGATATTTTGCTCGGCGAGCTGAATACGAATCTTGCGAACAAAAGGTGATAGTGGCGCGCCATAGAGAGTCAGGGCCATTGCGTCTTCCGTACAGGGGTGAAGGACGCGGCTGGGCTGCCAGCCGCGAATGAGGAATGAAGATCAGTCGTCGTAGACCGCTTTCTTCTTCCAGATTTCTTCGGCACTTTCCATAACCTCAAGACCAGCATTTAGCTCGCTGGGAGCGCCTGTACTTTGCTGGTTTTCGGCTGCGACGGCGGCGTCGGCTCGCTGCATTAAGGCCTTGTACTGAGCCAGATGCTCACTGAAAGCTGGGTTGTTTAGCTTGGTGAGATACGCTACAGCTCGTTCATATTGTAACTTGGCAACTCGTGGCTTGCCTTGCTGCATGCCTAGCTTGGCGCTGGCATTGAAGGTGTCGAGCGTAGCTGCAACCAGGAATTGACGGATGTGGTCTGACCACTTTTTCAGTGTGGCTTTATCGATGAAACCGTCAGCCTGTGCTTGTTGCAGTTGCTTGTAGAGGTTTTCCAGTTGTATTCGAGCTTCTTTGCCTTTGGCTTCGGTATCCAGTGCTACAGGCTCGTTGCTGGGTGGGTTATTCTGCTGAAGTTGTGCTTTGGATTCTTCCAGGCGTTTCGTGGTTTCCGGCGCGTTATTGTTAATGCTCGCTAACTTTTGCAGAAGTTTGATTTCAATGCTGAGCAACAGGTTGCCCAGCTCAGCGGGGAAAAACTGGCCGGGCAGGTTGGCCATAACGCTGTTACCTATTTTGATACGCGCAGCAATTTCTGCCGATTTTCTGGCGCGCTCCAGACGAGCGCGCTCTAGCCCCTGGCTGATGAGACCAATGCTGACCAAAACGACTAGGCCAGCTGCCAGTAAACCGCCTATAAGGAGTGGGGACACTTAGTTGTCTCTCTTTTGTACTGAATATCCTGAGCTGTGCTGATCAGAGCAGGCTATCTGGTAGCGACTGCGATATCAGCGTTCCCTGACTGATGCGCAGCGCGCATGCGTTAGCAGAGTCCCAGCTCGTTAGCTCTCACTAAAGCATCATGGCCGACACAGCCGGAGGCGACAAGCTTTTTTCTGCCGTTGGTCGACTTGCGCTTGGATGTTATGTTTTTGCGTCTAGCCCTCGCTTTATCGGCCTTTGCCGATGGTAGAGGTGTTACATGGGCAGCGCTGTGCAAAAAAACCTGAAAAAAGATTGGGTTGAGGGGTTGACGATATTCCAGACCATGCATAAAATGCGCGCCACTTGCAGCGAACAATGTTCAGCAAGGAGCCAAGGTTAACAGCCTTAGCGATGTGAAGTCCGGATGTGTCCCCTTCGTCTAGTGGCCTAGGACACCGCCCTTTCACGGCGGTAACAGGGGTTCGAGTCCCCTAGGGGACGCCAATTACGGCGTCAGTTTTGCGGGAATAGCTCAGTTGGTAGAGCACGACCTTGCCAAGGTCGGGGTCGCGAGTTCGAGTCTCGTTTCCCGCTCCAGAAGTAACGAAGAAACCGCTCAAGCAGCGGTTTTTTTGTGTCTGCGATTTGGTGCGAAGGCGCAGGAATAGCTCAGTTGGCAGAGCACGACCTTGCCGAGGTCGGGGGCGGGCGGCGAGCCTCGCGAGTTCGAGTCTCGTTTCCCGCTCCAGAAGTAACAAAGAAACCGCTCAAGCAGCGGTTTTTTTGTGTCTGCGATTTGGTGCGAAGGCGCAGGAATAGCTCAGTTGGTAGAGCACGACCTTGCCGAGGTCGGGGGCGGGCGGCGAGCCTCGCGAGTTCGAGTCTCGTTTCCCGCTCCAGAAGTAACAAAGAAACCGCTCAAGCAGCGGTTTTTTTGTGTCTGCGATTTGGTGCGAAGGCGCAGGAATAGCTCAGTTGGTAGAGCACGACCTTGCCGAGGTCGGGGGCGGGCGGCGAGCCTCGCGAGTTCGGGTCTCGTTTCCCGCTTCAGGAGCAATAAAAAACCGCCTAATGGCGGTTTTTTATTGCGTACGAATGAGTTGCAGCGTTGAACGCATCAGGTAGGGCTTTGCAGTAACTGCCTTGCCTGTTGCCAGTCAAATACCTCACCGCGAGCTTCTACATCGGCCCTGTGCTCGTCGAGTAGCTGATACTGGGCAATTTCGTCGTCGGGCATAAAGTGCAGGCAGTCACCGCCAAAATACCAAAGCAAGTCTCGCGGTATCAGGTGGGCTATCTGCGGGTAACGGCTGATGATCTGGCACAGGATGTCCTGGCCCAGATAAAGGCTGTCGTGATCACCTTTTTCCAGCTCTGCCAGCAGCTCATCGAAGCGCTCCATAAAAAGCTCATTACTTTCTTCGGGTACCTGCTCTAGTAGGGCTGATTGCGCGCGCAGGGTGTCGTAGAGGCTTTGCAGCAGGGCTAGGTGGTAGGCGTGATAGCTAAGAGGTGTATTCATGGCGGACTCCTGTTTCTCTGGCGCGGGAGTCTAACAGAAAGCGTGGCCGGGGGTGTCTGAGCTGCTGACACTCCCGGCCAAAGGCTTACTCCTCGGCTGTTGGCGGAGGGAAGGGCTGATTCTCCAGGACACCTTCTTTTTCAAGTGGGTCCTGTTTGCCCTTGGTTGTGGCGGGTTTCTTTGTTGCTTTGCCCGTTTTGCGCGTTGTTGGGTCCATTTCCTCTTTGGAAAAATCGTCAACATCGATCACCGCGCGTCTGGCGATACGTGCGTCGCGCACCAGCTCGGCCTCTTCGGGACTGATAACACCCGACTCGGCAGCTACAGCCAGCATATCGGCATCGCTGTCGTGTTCGAGTTCACCAGAGCGGATGGCTTTGGCCAGGCGCACTTCAATCGGGTCTGCTTGCAAGACTTTTTCCAGGGTGGTGTTGATTAACCCGGTTACGTCTGCTGGATCCTGGCTCTGATAACAGCCATCGAGTAGCCGGTCTCGTGCGCCGCCGGGTTTCATCAGGCTACGCGCGATCTCGACACCCACGGCGTCTGCCGGTGGCGTGAGGCGACGCCCCAGTGGGAAGACGACGACACGTAGCAGGCAACCAACACGCGAGTCAGGAAAGTTGAGCAAGACTTCGTGAAGGCTCTGCTCGATCTTGAACAGCAGGTCTTCTACGCCCCATTGCACGAAGGGCAGGTCTTCCTCATGGCGACCCTGATCATCAAAGTGTTTGAGCGTCGCGCTGGCCAGGTAAAGATAGCTCAGCACATCGCCCAGACGGGCGGAAATTCGCTCCCTGCGCTTAAGTTCGCCGCCGAGCATCAGCATGGTGCAGTCGGTGACGGTAGCAAAGGCAGCAGCAAGGCGTGAGAGCTGGCGATAATAGGCTTTGGTCGCCGGATAATCCGGGGTGTCGGCCAGGCGACCGCCGGTCAGCCCCAGCAGCAAACTGGCTGAGGCGTTGCTCAGCGAGAAACCGATATGGCGGAACAACAGGTCGTCGAACTCGGTCAGCGCGGCATCCTTGTCTTCATTTTGAGTCGCGAGCATTTCCTTGAGAACAAAGGGATGGCAACGGATGGCGCCCTGACCAAAGATCATCATGCTGCGGGTGAGTATGTTGGCGCCCTCAACCGTTATGGAGATGGGGACCGACTGATAGGCGCGACCAAGGTAGTTGCTTGGCCCCATACAAATGCCCTTGCCACCGTGCACGTCCATGGCGTCGTTGACGGTCTGGCGCATACGTTCGGTGACGTGGTATTTGACCACGGCCGATAGGACCGAGGGTTTTTCGCCCAGATCAACTGCGCCCGCGGTCATGGTGCGAGTGGCGTTCATGACGTAGGTGTTGCCGCCGATGCGGGCAAGTGCTTCCTGAATGCCTTCGAACTCACCAATCGGCAAGTTGAACTGCCGACGAATGCTGGCGTAGGCGCCGGTCGTCATGCTGGCCATTTTCGCCGCGCCGGTGCCACCGGCTGGTAGAGAAATTGAGCGGCCCACTGAGAGGCAGTTCATCAGCATCATCCAGCCTTGGCCGATACGATCCTGGCCGCCGATCAGATAGCTCATGGGGATGAACACGTCCTTGCCAGAATTCGGCCCGTTCATGAACGCGGCATTGAGTGGGAAGTGGCGGCGGCCAATCTCGACGCCCTCGGTGTCGGTCGGGATCAAGGCGAGGGTAATGCCGAGTGATTCCTCGTCACCTAGCAGGTGGTCCGGGTCGTAGGCTTTGAACGCCAGCCCAAGGACGGTAGCAATAGGGCCCAGGGTGATGTAACGCTTTTCCCAGGTCAGGCGCATACCGATGACTTCTTCACCTTCCCACTGGCCTTTGCAGATGATGCCCTGGTCCGTCATGGAGCCCGCGTCTGAGCCAGCCTCCGGTGCGGTAAGGGCGAAGCAGGGTATTTCCTTGCCGTCGGCCAGGCGCGGCAGGTAATGCTGCTTCTGTTCGTTAGTACCATAGTGCATCAAGAGTTCGGCTGGCCCCAAGGAGTTGGGCACCATGACCGTTGAGCCAAGGTCGCCGCTGCGGCTCGCCAGCTTCATGGCGATCTGCGAGTGGGCATACGCTGAAAAGCCTTTGCCGTTGTATTCCTTGGGGATAATCAGGCCAAAGAAGCCGTTGTCCTTGATGAAGCTCCAGACCTTTGGTGGCAGGTCCTGACGCTCGGTGGTGACTTCCCACTCGTTGGTCATGCTGCAGAGCTCTTCCACTGGACCATCGAGAAAGGCCTGTTCTTCCGGGGTTAGGCGCGGAACAGGGAAACCGTGGAGTTTGCTCCAGTCCGGGCGACCGCTGAACAGCTCGCCATCCCACCAGACAGTCCCTGCATCGAGGGCTTCCTGTTCGGTATCGGAAAGGGGTGGCAGGACTTTTTTGAACCAACCGAAGAGCGGCGCGCTTATTTGATTGCGGCGCACATCGGGCAGATTGAGAGGGACGGCCACGCAAAGAAATACGGCCCAAAGCACCAGGTCCAGTACCCAGTGCACTGGCCCCAATAGGGTCATTACCAGTAAGTAGGCCCCTACGCCGAGACAGGCGTTCAGCAGGCTGGTACGGACGTAGGCCACGGCTGCGATACAGAGCAGCAAGCCAAGTAGCCAAAGCAGAGTTAGCATGAAGTCTTCCTTCTTCCAGAGATCCAGTAGTCAGCATAGTCGCTTTGTCGGCGCGATGTTGCAGACAGGCGTTTGCTTATGGACCGGGAAGAAGCCCGGCGGTTCCGACTGGTTGCAGTGGAGCCGCCGGGGATATGGGTGTTGCAGGGCAGTGCTGCATCAGCCGATTACGTTGGCGGTATCTTGTTTCAGGGTTTTACCTGCCAGATAGTAGTGTGCAGAAGCCCATACATTGACGAAGGTGGCTGCCAGCAGCGCATAGCGCAAACTGTCGCTCTCGAACCAGACGCGCATCAGGTCACTGGCGATGCCGATCAGTTGTGGGCCAAAGCCCAGGCCAAACAGATTGAGGATAAACAGCATGATCGCCGATGCCAGGGCGCGGCTGCGCAGCGGCGTCAGGCTTTGAATCATGCCGAAGCTAGGCCCAAGGTAAAAAGCACCCAAAAAAGCGGCGGGCATATAAAAGGCCAGCGCCAGATAGGTGTTGTCGATCAGGTAGAAAGCGCAGATGAATGGAATGGACAGCATTTTGGCGATGCCGACAATCCAGGCATTCCAGCGCGCATCCTTGGTCGCGAGGTGGTCGGCCAGCATGCCGCCGATGTAAGCGCCAAGCCCGCCCACAATACCCAGCGCTGGGCCGAGGAATAGACCAACTTCACTAGGTGTCATGCCGTGGCTGCGAATAAGGAAGGCGGGCGCCCAGACGATAGTGCCGTAGCCTACCAGTGCGGTGAGCGTGACGCCGCAGACAACGTGGCGCGTGGTGCGTACATTCCAAAGTGAGGCGAAACCGGCCCATACATTAACTTTGCCTAGTGGTGGTGGCTTGACGCCGTCAGCAAAGCCGCGCGGCGGCTCTATCATGGTGAAGCGCACCAGCAGGGCGATTAATAGACCCGGGGCACCAACGACCAGGAAAGCCGCACGCCATCCCCACCACTCGGCGACGAAACCACCAATAAGAAAGCCGAGCATGATGCCGAAGTAGACGCCCAAGGCGTAGATCGACATGGCGCTGGAGCGTTTCTCTTTGGGGTACAAATCGGCAATCATCGAATGTGATGAAGGGCCTGAACCGGCCTCGCCAATACCTACGCCAACACGCGCGATCGCGAGCTGCCAGAAGCTTTGTGCAGTCCCGCAGACGGCGGTCATGGCGCTCCAGATGGCAATCGACCAGGCAATAATATTGCGACGATTGGAGCGGTCAGCAAAGACGGCAATAGGAATGCCCAGGGTGGCGTAGAACAGAGCAAATGCTATGCCCGAAAGAAAACCCATTTGGGTGTCGGATAGCATCAGGTCGGCTTTGATAGGTTCTATCAGAATGCCGACGATGTTGCGGTCGATGTGGCTCGAGGTGTACGCAAGTACTAGTAGAATGAGCGCATAACGGCGGTAGGCGGGGGTGATGCGACTGGACATGTCTGTCTCGTCGACCGGGGTATCCGGTGTAGCGGCCATGAAAATCTCCGGGGGTGCTTGTTGTTGTGCCGGCGAGAATACGATGTCTCTTCTTGAGCCACAATCGACCGCCCGGTCACATTTGTAGCAGATTTGTAAGTGTTTCTCCGTGTTACGGAAATTGGTCGGGCCGCTGCTGAGGGGTTGATTATGATCAGTTTGCCCCCATTGTTAGGCATTCACTTCTCTGGCTTATAAGGCATCTGCATGACGGCAGCTATTCGTATCAGCGGGCTGGAAAAAACCTATTCCAACGGTATGCGTGCGCTAAAGGGAATTGACCTGGAGGTGCGCGAAGGCGATTTCTTTGCGCTGCTTGGTCCTAATGGCGCGGGTAAATCAACCACCATCGGCATCCTTTCTTCATTGGTTAACAAGTCGGTCGGTGAGGTCAGTATCTTTGGTCACAGTATTGATTCCGACCTTCTGGCGGCCAAGCGTTGCATCGGTGTCGTGCCGCAGGAGTTCAACTTTAGCCAGTTTGAAAAGACCATGGACATTCTGGTCAACCAGGCAGGTTATTACGGCATTGCGCACAAAGAAGCCAAGGTAAAGGCGGAGCAGTATCTCAAGCGCTTGGGCTTGTGGGAAAAGCGCGATGTGCCCTCGCGCATGCTGTCAGGCGGCATGAAGCGCCGATTGATGATCGCCCGTGCGCTTATTCATGAACCAAAGTTGCTCATTCTTGATGAGCCAACCGCCGGGGTCGATATCGAGATTCGCCGCTCCATGTGGCAGTTTTTGCAAGAGATCAATGAACAAGGCATCACCATCGTGCTGACGACGCACTATCTGGAAGAGGCCGAGCATCTGTGCAAAAACATCGCAATTATTGATCAGGGCGAGATTATCCATAACACCAGCATGCGCAAGCTACTGGGCGGGCTGCACGTCGAAACCTTTTTGCTCGATTGTGCCAACAGCTTTGATCATGCGCCGGAGATTCCCGGTTATCCCTGTCGGTTTGTCGATGACCACACCATTGAGGTGCAGGTCGACAAGGAGCAGGGTATGAACGCACTTTTCACCGAATTGAGCCGGCAGGACATCAGTGTGTTGAGCATGCGTAACAAGAGTAACCGTCTGGAAGAGCTATTCCTCATGCTGGTTGACGAAAATGCTGAAAAAGGGGCCGCTTGAGATGATGCATTGGCGTAGTAGCTGGATTGCCTTCACCACTATTTTATTTAAGGAAATCAAGCGCTTTACCCGGATATGGCCGCAGACGCTGCTGCCGCCGGGGATTGTCATGGCGCTGTATTTTGTGATTTTTGGCAAGATGATCGGCTCGCGTATCGGCGAGATGGATGGGTTTGCTTATATCGATTACATCGTGCCGGGCCTGATCATGATGTCGGTTATCACCAATAGCTATTCGAATGTGGCGTCGAGCTTTTTCAGTACCAAGTTTCAGCGCTCGATTGAAGAGCTGATGGTGGCGCCCGTATCGCCGCACGTCATTCTGCTTGGTTACACCTTTGGTGGTGTGGCGCGGGGTTTGGCAGTGGGCTTGATTGTGACGCTTATGTCGTTGTTCTTTACCCGTTTGCAGGTGCAGCACATCGGCCTGACCATCTGTGTGGTGTTCTTCACCTCATTGGTGTTCTCGCTGGGCGGCTTTATTAACTCGGTATTCGCGCGCACCTTTGATGACATCTCAATTGTGCCGACCTTTGTGCTGACGCCGCTGACGTACCTGGGCGGTGTCTTCTATTCTATTCATCTGTTGTCGCCGTTCTGGCAGGGGTTGTCTATGGTCAACCCGATCCTGCACATGGTGAATGCGTTCCGCTATGGCATTCTTGGTGTCTCGGACATTCCGATAGCAACGGCGCTGATCATTATGGCGGTGTTCACCGTAGCGCTGTACAGTTTGAGTTATTGGCTGCTGGTGCGCGGCACGGGTATGCGGCAGTAGCCAGTCAGCCGCGCGGGCAGCACCGTTCGCGGCACATTTTTGGAGAGATCGAGCATGTTGTCAGAACATCCGGCGGACGCCTCGCCACTAGGCAAATCCAGCGCCTACGTCAGCGTTTATACGCCGTCACTGTTGTTTCCGATACCGCGACTGCCTAAATGGCAGGAGCTGGGGTTGGACGCCGCGGCGTTGCCCTTTCATGGGGTGGATATCTGGAACTGCTATGAGCTCTCTTGGCTGACACCCTCCGGCAAGCCTGAAGTTGCGGCGGCGGAGTTTGTATTTCCGATCAAGGCTGCGCGCATCGTTGAGTCGAAGTCTTTCAAGTTATATCTGAACTCCTTCAATCAAACGGTTTTTCGTGATCGTCAGGAAGTACAGCAAACGCTTGAAGCTGACCTTTCAGTCGCTGCGCAAGGTCCGGTGATGGTGCGTTTGCTAGGTATGCAGCAGTTACACAACGCTGGCATGCTGCCGCTCACAGGTGAGTGCCTGGATACCGAGGACGTCGAGATCAGCCGTTATCATTATGATCCGGCGCTGTTGGCGCTGCGGCTCCCTAGTGTGCAAGTAAGCGAGCAGCTTTATAGTCATCTGTTGAAGTCCAACTGCCCGGTGACCGGGCAGCCTGACTGGGGGAGTTTGCAGATCAGCTATCGTGGGCCGCAATTGGATCGGGCGGCATTGCTGCGCTATCTGGTGTCTTTCCGTCAGCACGCAGATTTTCACGAGCAATGCGTAGAGCGCATTTTTATGGATATAAGCAAGCTTCTGGGAGAGGGTTGTGAGTTGACGGTCTACGCGCGTTATGTGCGTCGTGGCGGCCTCGATATCAACCCCTATCGCTCCACGCAGCCGGGCGTGCCGGAAAACCTGCGTCTAGCCCGGCAATAGTCTGGGCAGGTAAATAGCAGACAGCAAAACGCCGGCGATGCCGGCGTTTTTTATGCTGCGCAAGTGCTGGTCTGGTCTTAGATGCCCATGTCGGACAGTGTTTGCATCACACTACGCAGGGTGCCAGCTAGGGTGGGGTGACGCACGGCAAATTGCTCGGCCATCAGGTTGACCCCGTCGACCAGGGTAGGATCTTCCTCTGCCGGCTCATCACCTTCTTTTACCAGCAGGTGCGCATAGATATTGTTGGCCATGTTCTGCAAGGCTTCGCGCTCTTCCGCAGTCAGCTCTGCGTTGGGATCGTTTAGCGTGTCCTGCAGGGACTCCAGTTGGGCTTTCAGGCGCTGTGTGGGCATGGCTTACTCCAGTAACGGTTTTGCTTACTATAACCTGTGAGCCATGGCTGCGTCCGCCCCGATTTAAGCCCGCTCGCCTTTTTTCAGGCGTTGGTTGATGTCTGTCAGGCAAGGTAGCAGCTCGTCAACGGCGTCTATGACGTAATGTGCGCCGGCGTTGAGTAGCGCCATGGTTGCCTGCATCCGCAGTTGATCCTGCTCAGTGGGCGGTAGCTGTGGCCATTGGGCGAGTACGTTTTTGTTCAGACTGCCGCTCAGGGCTGTACCTACTGTCCACATGCCGGCGCGCAGGCCGGCTTCAATGCCAGCTGAGTTACCACTGATCAGGATGCACTGGTTGAGGCGGTGGCTTTGCATCGCCAGTGCGACCAGGGTTGGCAGGTCTGGGTCGGGCGTCGCACGCTGGGTGTCATTTGCGTGCCGGTACGCATACTCGGTTAGTTCCGAAGGAAGCTTTAAAGGTGTTTGGCTAAATAAACCCACGTCTTGTTGGGCAAGCGTGAGCATCTTTAATACCGGTGCTGCTTGCGCAAGCATCGGTGGTGCAGTCGTTTGCGTATCACAGGGCAGCAGGGTGCCGACTACATCAAAGATGACGGCCTCGATTTGAGTTTGCAGCATGGGCCAGGTCCTTTTGTGGCAACACCTTAAGGTGCAAACAGGCAGCGTTGAACATCACGATGACTGATTGCAGGCTGACCCAGCATATTCTGACAAGTGTGTTACGGCTTAATGACAGTGTGTTCAGGTCTCACCCAAAGGCTCTTTCCCCATCGCGATACGTACGCTGTCGGGAACGGGGATGGGGCGCTGGGTGCTAACGTCGATCCATACCATCTTGACGTCACCCTGACCAACCAGCTCCGGCTGACCTTTGACGAACATGCGGTGATCCAGCGATAAGCTGGTGCGCCCAACATCACCGGCAAACAGCTCGACAATAACGGTATTGGGGTGCACTACGGGTCTCAGGAAGTGATGTGTGCAGGTCAGTAACACCAGCCCTTGGCCAACTTCACGCCGATGCGCTCCCAGGCCATCGAGCCACAGAATGCGGGCTTCTTCCAGGTACTGGTAGTAGCGGGTGTTGTTGACATGCTGGTTGCTGTCCATATCGCCGTAGCGAACGGGCAGTTCGCAGCGGTAGAGCATAGGTTTGTTGCTTTCGGTCATAGTAAAATCGCTGATTTATACGGTTATTTTGCATTACACTTACACGCCCGGCTGGCGGCATCAGGACGCTGCCGGTTATTCAGAGATGAAAACGGAGACGTTGCTGATGAAACTTTTACATTCGGGCACAGGTGCATTGTTACTGTCATTTTCGACACTGGCGTGTATTACACCTGTTTTTGCCGACGATTCCTACGATGAATACGGCTCCGTATATGAGAATCCAGATCCGTGGGAGAAAGTGAATCGGTTTACCTTTAAGTTCAACGACACACTTGATCGTTACACGCTCAAGCCTGCTGCCAAGGCCTATAACTGGGCCACGCCGACGTTCGTGAATGACGGGGTGAGCAATTTCTTCAATAATCTCGGTGAGCCGAAGAACTTTGTTAACAATACCCTACAGGGCAAGTTTCGCGATGCTGGCGTGGACGTTTCGCGGTTCCTGTTCAATAGCGTGTTGGGTGGTCTGGGGATTGTTGATGTAGCGACCCGCATGGGGCTGCAGCGCAATGATGAAGATTTGGGGCAAACGCTGGGGGCCTGGGGCGTCGAGAGTGGGCCCTATTTTGTCATGCCGCTGCTCGGACCAAGCACGCTGCGCGATACGGCTTCAAAGCTGCCGGAAAACTTCTTTAATTACACTTACACCGGTTACATCAGCGACGTGCCAGTGCGTAACTCCTGGTTTGCACTGGACCTGGTTGATACGCGCGCAGGTCTGCTTGAGCGCGAGCGCCTGGTTCGCGGTGATCGCTATACCTTTATCCGCAACGCGTATTTGCAAAACCGCGAATATAAAGTCAAAGATGGCAACGTACCAGACGAGTTCTAAGTCTGGTACGTCTCACCGCTTGGCCGCACCCTCAGTCGAGGGTGTCGAACTGAATGCCAATAGCGTAGCTGCCCCCTTCGGTCGCCGCGCAGCGCACGACCTGCCCTCTGGCCTGCAAGCCTTTCATGCCTGGTGTAGGGGAGGGTATGTTGAGTTCTACTGCCGTGTCTTCGGCAATGCTCTGGGGGCATTGAATCTGCGCACCCTGGTTCGATAGATCATGGCAGTGTACCGAATGGGTCAGGTTCTCGGCGATGACCGTCAGTGTGGCTGTGGTCTCCATTTTCATGCGCATGAAGTCACGTTTTTCGCTGTACTGCTGGTCATGAAATGACATGGTCTACTCCGGCTGAGGCGAAACAGGATATCGATTTTTATTCTTATGTATCCTAGTGCCGACTATGCTCGGAGACAAGCGCCACCGGCTCAGCGGGTAACGGTTGCTTGCTGGTACGGATGGGAGTACTGTTTGGCCCTTGAAAACATCAGGTTTTTACCTGATTTTGGCTCTCCACCCTGTGGTCATGGCTTTAGCCGCGCTCCATGACAATGACGTAGGGACTCTATGCAGCTTCCAGGCACGACACTGCTGGTGATTGACGACGATGATCACGTTCGGCAGCGCATTTCAGCGCATATGGAACGTGGTGGATATGATGTCCTGCAGGCCAGAGATGCCAGCGAGGGGCTTGCGATCTTCAATGCGCAGCGCCCGGGCCTGGTGCTGTGTGATCTTCACCTGGGTGATAATAGTGGTTTTGCCCTGGTTCGCGAGATCACCGAGCGCGATCAGGATATGCCGGTTATTGTCATATCCGCCGACGGCGTCATGGCTGATGTGGTTGAAGCGCTGCGCCTGGGTGCCAGCGATTATCTGATTAAACCCCTTGATGATCTGGTTGTTCTTGAGCACGCCGTGGCCCGCTCGCTTGAGCGCTCTCGCCTGAGTTTGGAAAATCAGCGTATTAGAGAGCGTCTTGAACGTGCTAATCGCGAGCTCGAAAACCATCTCAAGGAATTGCGTGATGACCAGGCTGCCGGCCATCAGGTGCAGCTGAACATGCTCCCGGCATCGCCTTGGGCTAGTGGCGAGTACCGCTTCGAGCACCGTTTGATCCCCTCGCTTTATCTGTCTGGCGACTTTGTTGACTACTTTCGCGTGTCCGACAGTCAGCTGGCCTTTTATCTGGCGGACGTCTCCGGGCACGGATCTTCCTCTGCCTTCGTGACAGTGTTGCTCAAGTTCATGACCACGCGTTTGATGTATGAGCAGCGTAAGGCAGAGAGTTCTGGCCGTATCGAATTCAAGCCTTCCGATGTGCTTAGCCATATCAACCGCAGCCTTATTGCCTGTAATTTGGGCAAGCATGTCACTATGCTGGGCGGTGTGATTGATGAGCAGCAGCAAACCCTGACTTACAGTATTGGTGGGCACTTGCCGTTGCCGGTAATTTTTGCTGATGGCGAGGCGAGTTACCTGCAAGGCAGGGGACGGCCGGTTGGTTTGTTTGAAGACGCCGAGTATCAGGACGAGGTGATTGACTTGCCAGCGCAGTTTAGTCTGGCGCTATGTTCGGATGGCGTGTTGGATTGCCTTGAAGGTACTACGCTGAAAGAGAAGGAGGCGCGGCTACCTCAGTTGTTTGCCGAGTCAGGTGGCGCGTTGCGTGGGTTGATGGCTGGTTTGGGTATCGACCCCAACAAGACCATGCCCGATGATATTTCCGTTTTGGTGTTAGGCAGGAACGCAGAATGATGACTACTGGCAAGATCCAGTTTGCGGAATCGCAGGGCACCTTTGTACTCAAGTTCATTGGTGACGTCAGGCTGACGCTGTGCGCGGCGCTGGATGCCTATATCGAAAAGATTTTCAGTGTCTTGAGCTTTGAGTCGATTGTGATTGATCTGACTGAAACCGAAGGCATAGACAGTACCTCGCTTGGCTTGCTGGCCAAACTGTCGATCCTGTCCAAGCAAAAGGTGGGATTTCTACCGACGCTGGTGTCCAATCACGATGATATGAATCGTCTGCTGCAAAGCATGGGCTTTGATCAGGTATTCAATATCGTGCCGGAAACTACGCCGACCTGCGCCGAATTACAGGATCTGCCTGGGCAGATCCTGTCTGAAGACAAGGTCAAAAAGAAGGTGCTCGAAGCGCATCATATTTTGATGCAGCTTAATGAGAATAACCGCGAAGCCTTCCGTGACCTGGTCAGCGCACTGGAATCAGACGCCTGATTCCAGTCGAGCAATAACCAGTTTTTCCAACTTGACCTGATCGGCAGCAAAGGCGCGTATGCCTTCTGCCAGTTTCTCTGTGGCCATAGCATCTTCATTATGCTGCCAGCGGAAGCGACTTTCATTCAAAATATCGCGTTCATCTACCTGCCCGTTGGTCAGCAGCGAGGAGGGCGTTAATACGCCGTCCTCATCCTTCAGGCTCTGCAATAACGCGGGACTGATGGTGAGTCGGTCACAACCGGTCAACGCCTCTATCTGTCCCATATTGCGGAAGCTGGCGCCCATGACAACGGTGTTATACAGATGCTTCTTGTAGTATCGGTAAATTCGCGCGACGGATTGCACGCCTGGATCATCCAGGCCGCTGAAATCGCGCCCTTCCTGTTTTTTGTACCAATCGTAGATACGACCCACGAAGGGTGAAATCAGAAAAACACCAGCGTCGGCGCAGGCCTTGGCCTGAGCAAAGGAGAAGAGCAGGGTGAGGTTGCACTGAATGCCTTCTCGCTCTAGCTCAGCCGCGGCCTGAATGCCTTCCCACGTGGAGGCGATCTTGATCAGAACGCGGTCGCGAGTGACGCCTGCACGTTCATAGCGCTCGATTAGCTCAATGGCTTTTTTCAGCGTTGCAGGGCGATCAAATGACAGGCGTGCATCTACCTCGGTTGAGATGCGGCCAGGGATCAGCTTGATGATTTCACTACCGACCGCAACGGCAAAGCGATCGCAGGCTTCGGCTACCGGATTGGTAGCGCTCCTGGCGTCAGCTATTACCTGATCAAGCAAAGGGCTGTAGCTTGGCTGCTCTGCCGCCTTCAGCAGCAGGGAGGGGTTGGTAGTCGCGTCTACCGGCTGCAAGGTGCGAATGGCTTCAATGTCGCCAGTGTCGGCGACGATCAGCGTGTGTTGTTTAAGACTTTCCAGTTTTGAGCTCATGGCATTCCGTATGCGTCGACAGATTGCCTTGACCTTACCTCAAGCGGGCTGACGCTCGCAATCGCGTGGCTGCTGGCGCAGTGTCATATCGTCCAGTAACTGATCATAGAGCGCCAGTGGCTGATCGGTCTTATGAATGGCACTGCTTAGCTGGCGCCGGAAATGCCGTGCACCGGGTAAGCCTTGAAATAGTCCAAGAATGTGCCGCGTAACGTGATTCATAACGCCACCCTGCTCGATGTGGCGGGCGATGTAGGGTCGCATCCTGGCCATAATCTCAAGACGGGATAATGGCGGGGTGTCGTCCGCGTAGAAACGATGATCAACCTCAGCCATCATATAGGGGTTGTGGTAAGCCTCACGTCCGACCATGACGCCATCGAGATCTTGTAAATGCTGCTGCATCACCTCTAGGTCGGTCAAACCGCCGTTAAGCAGGATTTCCAGCTGTGGAAAGTCACGCTTCAACTGGTGTACTACGTCGTATTTCAGTGGAGGTACGTCGCGATTCTCTTTAGGTGACAGCCCCTCAAGGATGGCAATTCGCGCATGCACAGCAAAGGTGGTGCAGCCAGCCTCATGTACCTGCCCAACGAAATCACAGAGCTCTGCGTAGCTGTCGCGGCCGTTAATGCCGATGCGGTGTTTAACCGTCACCGGTATTTGGCAAGCGTCGCGCATGGCTTTGACGCCATCGGCAACCAATTGCGGGTGGCCCATCAGACAGGCGCCAATCAAGTTGTTTTGCACCCGGTCGCTAGGACAGCCAACATTCAGATTTACTTCAGCAAAACCTGCCTGCTCGGCTAGCGCCGCGCACTGGCCCAATTCATCGGCATTACTGCCACCGAGCTGCAGCGCAAGCGGATGCTCCTCAGGGTTGAACCCCAGAAAGCGTGAGCGATCGCCATGGATAATGGCGCCGGTGGTCACCATCTCGGTATATAGCAACGCATGGCGCGTGATCAGCCGGGCGAAGTAACGATAATGCCGGTCAGTCCAATCCATCATCGGCGCAACGGAGAAGCGGCGATTGGGCTCGGGGCGCGTGGTTGCTGGGCTGGATGGTTGGTTTGGGTGCATTGCTGGGTGCCTGTTTAGTGCTTGTTTGCTGCCGTTTTCACGTGCTTTTGACAGGCGCCGCGAAATCACTGCGCACAAAAGCGGAAAATCGAGTTACCCAGTGCAACTCCGTAACGGTTGCCGGGGTTTGCTAGTTTATCAGGAAAGCGCGTCTTTTGACTCCAGGCTGGCTGGTTCAACGTATTAGCAGTCCAGTGGGAGCGAGTGGCTTTAGTGTTAGCAGTGGTGCTGTGTTTTGGGCTGCCAGAGCCGGATGGTGCGGCCTGACAGCCCACTAGCCTGTAAACCCGCTAGTAGTGGTTTTATCACTGGTCGAGCTGACGAGGCAAAGACAGCTTATTGGCGCTTGCTATCGATATCGACCAGTGTGCCGTCGACGAAGCGAAGATAGCGATACATGCCGTTATTTGGACCGTAAACCCAGCGCTCTACTGTAGCTCCGCCCTCTAGGAGGTTGCCGTCCGCATCCGTGGCAGGGTTGGTGACTGAGGAGTTCACCGGCTTGCCGCACTTCAGCTCAACTTCCAGTGTGGTATCTCCTTCGGAAACCAGCCCGTTGTCACAGCGCAATCCTGCGCTGGCAGAGAACGAGAACGCGGTCATTGCCAGCGCTATACAGATGTTGGTGGTTTTTCTCATGTGTTTGGACTCTCCCTGTTTTAAATCATTTTTTATCCGTCTTACTTTGCCCACTTTGCCCACTTTGCCTAACTTAGCAACACAATCTGGATATTGCACTTGGCACGTTATTCCCGTTGTAAAAGGATATGAGTTACGTGGGGCTGACGGTGTTACCTATGACCCAGGAATAGCTGAGTTATATCCCGCCGAGCGGAGGTTTTTTTGCGTCCGGCAGGACTGATACGGCAAAAAAGTGGTGCGCGCGCTGTTATTCAAGGCGTTGTAGGGTGCCAGCTGAGGGCTCTTTCGGCACTGTTCTCGGGCGTGACCTTATCTGTTATTCATACTGCTGATGACATGCTGATCATGCGGATGTCTATTGCTTCCGGTGATCAGGCAATTGGGTACAGACTGCGAGTAAGACCTATTAACGTTCGGTTTGTTTCTTTCAGCAAAGATGCGTACCAGAGCGGTTCTGGTCATTAGTCAGCGGCGAGTCTCGGCACAATAACAATAGAAGGTAGCTTCCCATGCAGCAGTCCCAGCAAGCCAGGAACGCCTGGCGGGTCCTCTTCCTGCTTTTCCTGGCCAATATGTTCAATTTCTTCGATCGTACCATCCCGGCCATCATCATCGAGCCGCTGCGCCTGGAATGGGATCTGAGCGACTTTCAGTTGGGGCTTGGCGGTACCGTATTTACCGTGGTGTATGCCCTGGCGGGTATTCAGCTAGGGCGCATGGCCGACGTCGGCTCACGGCGCAAGATCATGGGCTGGGGGCTGGTTGCCTGGAGTGGCTTCACAGCAATGACGGGCGCTGCCTGGAACTTCTGGAGCTTCCTGCTGATTCGTATGGGGGTGGGCATTGGTGAGGCGAGTTACGCGCCGGCGGCCAATTCACTACTGGGGGATCTGTTCCCGGCACACAAGCGCGCCCGCGCCATGGGCATATTCATGCTCGGCTTGCCACTGGGTCTGCTGCTTGCGTTCTTTACCGTAGGGGCGATGGTTGAGGCTTTCGGAAGCTGGCGCGCGCCTTTCTTTATTGCGGCGCTGCCGGGTTTGCTGCTGGCGGTGTTCATCTTCTTTATCAAGGAGCCAGCGCGCGGCGCTGCGGAAACCGTCAGGACTAGCACGGCCCCGGTAGCCAACCCGATCCGCAAGATCTTTGCCGTCCGCACCTTCTGGTGGCTGACCATGGCAGGGTTGGCCTACAACTTTGCTTCCTACGCCTGCAACACCTTCATGGTGCCCATGCTGCAGCGCTACTTCGATATGCCGCTACAGCAGGCCGCGGTCGCAACGGGTGTGATCGTTGGTGTGACCGGCCTGTTTGGCCTGACCCTGGGTGGTTGGGTGGCCGATAAGGTGCATCAGCGCTGGGCCACTGGCCGACTTTGGTTTGGCGCGATCAGTATGCTGATTTCTGCCTTGGCAACCGGTTACGCGTTAATGGCTGGCGAAATAGCGATTGGCGTTTTCGTCGCTGTGTTTGCCTTCGGCTGGCTGTTTTCTTACAACTACTTCACCAGCGTATATACCGCCATTCAGGATGTAATCGAGCCGCGTCTGCGCGCTACCGCAGTGGCGTTGTTCTTCGCCGGCTTGTACCTGTTCGGTGGCGGCATGGGCCCGCTGGTGGTGGGGCTGCTGTCGGACCATTTTGCTGAGGCAGCGCGCGTGGCAGCGGGGGCGGCCGAGATGAATGAGTCCTTCAAGGCGCAAGGGCTGCACGATGCCATGTTGCTGATTCCCGTGGCGCTATTGCTGGCAATGGCGGCGCTGATAGTGGCTTCACGCAGCTTCGTTGTTGACCGGCAGAAGATGGAAGCGACCATGGCGAGTGATGCGCAGCAACTGGATGACGACGATGCCGCAGCGCTCGGCGCAGGCGCATCAGCTTGATAGCACGTCGGCAGCGCAGTGGTGCGCTGCCTGTCCACGGCGCAATGTGAGGGGAGGGTGGCGGTTGTTCTAGCGGTCCCGTGCCTGAACCGCTAACGCGCGTAAAAGGTTGTCGATCTTAGTCAGTGTTTCCTGATATTCGGCGTCGACGTCCGAGTCCGCTACGATGCCACCGCCACCCCAGCAATACACCTGCTGATTAGCACAGACCAGGCTGCGAATGGCGATGTTGAGATCCAACTGACCTTCGCAGCCAATGTAGCCCACGCTGCCGCAATAAAGGCTGCGCCGCACGGGCTCCAGTTCTTCAATGATCTGCATGGCGCGAATTTTTGGTGCGCCAGTGATCGAGCCGCCCGGAAAGGCACTTTGCAATAGATTGATAGCATCGCACTCGGGGCGCAACTGGCCGGTAATACTGCTCACCAGATGGTGTACGTTAGGGTAGCTTTCCAGGCTGAAAAGTTCAGGTACACGAATGCTACCGGGTAAGCAGTTGCGCCCCAGGTCGTTGCGTAGCAGATCTACGATCATCAGATTCTCCGCTCGATCCTTGCTGCACTCCTGCAGCTCACGTGCCAGGGACAGGTCCTGTTCTGTGGTGCTTCCGCGTGGTCGGGTGCCTTTGATCGGGCGCGTTTCCACGTGGCCGTCGCGGACTTCAATAAAGCGCTCAGGGGACAGGCTGAGTAGCGTTGCTTCCGGCGTTTCGAGATAGGCTGAAAAGGGGGTCGGCGAGGCTTCGCGTAGCTGTGCATAGGCACTCAGTGGGTCCCCGGCAAAGCCGGTGCTGAAACGCTGCGCCAGGTTGATCTGGTAACAGTCACCAGCCTGAATGTAGTCCTGAATACGCGTGAAAGCAGCTGCGTATTCAGCGCGCGATTGCTCTGCTTTGAATGGCGCGCGCAGATAAAACGCGGTGGGCAGAGCATGAGATCGGCGCAGGCAGTCAAGCAGCATCTGTTGGCGCTGGCTGTCGACATGGGGGTGACACACCAACCAACTGCGCTGCGCGTGGTGATCGGTCACCAGGCTCCAGTCGTATAAGGCAAAGCTGAGGTCGGGTAGGGTAATGTCCTGCCTGGCGATACTGGGCAGCATCTCCAGTTGGCGGCCGTAATCGTACGCCAGGTAGCCAATGGCGCCGGCACCAAAGGGTAATTGGCGATCCTCAGGCCAGGTGGCTGGACCTAGCTCGCGCAAGGCTTCACGCAGGCTGTTCAGGGTTTGTGTGGCATCGCCGTGCGGTGTAATGCGGCGCAGAGGGCCAGCACTGAGGATGCTATAGCGACCAAGGTGGGTGCGATTATCCGCTGAGTCCAGGAGTACCGGCTGACCCAAGCCCCTGACAGCGTTTAGCCAGGGAATGGGGTCCGGTTGGTACTGCAGTTCGCTGAGACGATACTCAGGCATGCCGTTGCACGTTCGCCTTCATGCTGACTCGGCGGTGCTGTTGTCTGCGGGAGGCGTGCGGTCGAGGTTTTTCGCAAAGTGTTTCTGCGAGAAGGCGACCCGTTCTTCTGCGTTCTCGGTCCGTCCTTCTTTTTTCAGTCTCGCCAAGTGATGCTCGACAGCGTGGCAGCGCGCGGTAAGGCCTGCGTCGTTAGCAATCTGGATATTCAACCCTGGTCGGGCGTTCAGTTCCAGAATCAGCGGTCCTTGGTCCTGGTCCAATACCAGGTCTACGCCGATATAGCCCAGACCGGATAACTCGTAGCAGGAGGCGGCCAGACGCATGAAACCATCCCAGTCAGGCAGCTGAACGCCATCTACCGGGTTAGTGGTGTCCGGATGCTTGCTGATGATCTTGTTCAGCCAGGTACCCTTGAGTGTCATGCCGCAGCCCAAATCGACACCTACGCCAATGGCGCCTTGGTGCAGGTTGGCCTTGCCGCCTGACTGGCGCGTTGGCAGACGCAGCATGGCCATCACCGGGTAGCCCATCAGACAGATAATGCGGATATCCGGCACGCCTTCGTAACTGATGCTCTTGAAAATCTGGTCCGGGCTGACCCGGTACTCGATCAGTACGCGATCACGATGGCCGCCGAGCGAATACAGCCCCGACAGGATACTGGAGATGTGATGGCCAATTTCGTCGCGGCTGATGATTTTGCCCGAGACCGTTTTAAACATACCTTCAAAGCGGTCGGCGATGACGATGATGCCGTCGCCGCCGGCGCCCTGAGCTGGTTTGATGACAAAGTCGTTATGATTGGCGACGATGCTGTCAAAGGTATCAAAATCTTTTTCGGTCTCGATAATGCCGTACATTTCCGGTACGTGAATGCCGGCGGCAATAGCGCGCTCCTTGGTGAGGATCTTATCGTCCACCACCGGATACAGGTGCCGCTTGTTGTACTTGAGCACATAGTCGGCATTGCGACGGTTGATGCCCATCACGCCGTTGTCGGCCAGCGCTTTCCAGGTTTTCCAGAAGAACATGTCGACTCCTCAGCCCTTGTTAAGCGCCTTGAAGCGCACAAGTTCGGTCAGGCGGTAACCGCGGTAGCGACCCATGGCAAGCATGAAGCCAACCAGAATCAGCAGTACGGCCGGGAAGGTGAAGACGAAGTAGGTCAGCTCCGGAATGCTCATCAGCAGGTGCGCCAGGGTGGCCGCAATCATGGTGCCTACTGCCGCTTTCAGCGATTGACCGGCACCGCGCTCTTCCCAGGTGATCGACAGACGTTCAATGGTCATGGTCAGAATCACCATCGGGAACAGCGACACAGCCAAGGCTTTTTCCATACCCAGTTTATGGCTGAACAGGCTGATCGCAGCAATAACCAGCACCACAAAGGTCAATACGACCGATAGGCGCGGCAGCATCTGCAGTTTCAGATGTTCGAGGTAGGAGCGCAGTGACAGACCCAGGGCGGTAATCAGCGTAAAGAGTGCGATACCCCAACCGATCTCGGTTTCACGGAAGGCAAGGGCGATCAGTACGGGAGTAAAGGTGCCCAGGGTTTGCATGCCGATCAGGTTGCGCAATACCAGAATAACCAATACCCCAATCGGGATCATGATCATTACCTGATAGACGCGCTGGGCCTGCAGTGGCAGACCATACAAGGAGTATTCAAGCAGGGCTGATGCGCGGTTTTCGGTGGTTAGCTTGGCCAGACGCAGCGCATTCATTTCGCTGTTGGTGACGGTCAGGGTTACGTTGCTTTGACGCCCGCCTTCAACTGCCAGCAAGGGCTGGCTACCGGTCCACCAAACGAGGCGGTTATCAGGCATACCCTGTTGCCCGGTTTCCGGGTGGAAGTACAGCCAGCGTTCGCCGTTGTAGCTGCGTAGCCATAGCTCGGGGCTTTGCGCATCGGTATTCTCCAGGCGAATGGTGTGGACCATTTCCAGCGGGATGCGCGCGTTGGATAGCAGCAGGTCGATAACGCGGGCTTTATCCATGGGGCTGGTGCCACCGTTCAGCAGCAGCTTGACGTTATCGTCGGTGATGTCATTTACCCGGCGAATGGTTTCGCTGATAAAGGTTTCAATATCAGCCGAATGCTGGCGAATAGGATTGATCAGCGCATCGGCGGCGACTTGCTCCGGCCCTTCTAGTGGGATCGGCTGACGCGGCGCTGGTGGGGCGGCTTTGGCTGGCTCTTCGCTGTAGCGCTTGGTAAGTACCAGGCGATAGTAGAGCGTTTGGGTGCCGCTACCGCGGCGCGATGACCAGGTGACGCGACGGTTGCCGTTCTGGCTGTTTACGCTGACGCCGTAGTTGTTTGAAATAAAGCTTTCATTAAGGCTGACGTACTCTTGATTCAACGGCGGTATGTAAAACTGCGCTTTCAGCGGGGTGCCGGGAGACGCTCTGAATTCGACTTTGGCATCCAGGCTCCAGATGTCGTCGGTTTCGTCTTCGGTAACAGGAATATCAAGGAAGTAAATTTGATAGCCGGTAATAAGGATGCCCAGACTGACCAAAACGGCGATCAGGATTTTCAGGTGCAGATTTATTGATTGCATAGTTCTCTCAACGTCTGTTGTAAGTCGGCGTTGCCCTGAAAATCTGGCAGAGGCTCGGCACGCTGGCGGCATATTAGCATGACCCTGCGCTGCCTCGTAGAGGCTGCGTACAGGTTATGTGCGGTGTATTGCAACGTCGCTTTTTAGCGATTGTCGACAATCCTGTCGCTACCATGTCACCAGCCTGGGCTGGCGACTACGTTATTCCAGAATAGACTATCCAATGCCTTGCGTATTGTTGACAATGCGCTGATTAAGGGCGCAAAATTCAGACGTTTTCTCGTTTCTGACTAAGGATTGTCTACAATTGACTGAAGTTGAACTGGAAGAACCCACTAAAACCCTGTCTGACGGAGCCTTTCGCCAGATTCAGTCCGCTATTGTCAAAGGCGACATTGCCCCCGGCACGCGTATCAGCGAGCAATATCTATCAACCACCTTTGGTATTGGCCGCGGCCCGCTGCGTGAGGCTATTCGTCGGCTCGAGGGTCGCCGTCTGGTGGTACGCATTCCGCACGCCGGAGTGCGGGTGGTGTCGTTGAGCTACGAGGAGCTGATCGAGCTGTACCACGTGCGTGAAGCACTTGAAGGCATGGCTTGCCGGCTGGCAGCGCAGAATATGAGCGATGAAGACATTCAGGCGCTGCGTGACGTACTGGCCATGCACGAGCAACACAGCGGCCTCAAGGAAAACAAGTCGTACTATCAGCAGGAAGGTGATCTGGATATTCACTTTCTGATCGTTCAGGGCAGCAAGAATCGCACGCTGAGCAATATGCTCTGTGATGAGCTTTATCACCTGGTACGCATGTATCGCTACCGCTTCTCGACCACGCCCAAGCGACCGCAGCAGGCGTTTGCCGAGCACCACAATATTATTCAAGCCATTGCCGATCGCGATGGCGAACTCGCGGAAATGCTGATGCGCCGACATATCAGCGCATCTCGCCGCAATATCGAGCGCCGTATGCAAGAGCAGGGCGACTCCGTCACTTCCTCAGGAGGGAAAGTCTGATGCAGAAAACCCCAGGTCAACGTTTCCGCGACGCCATTGCTGCAGAGCAACCACTGCAGGTTATTGGTGCCATTAACGCCAATCACGCGTTGCTGGCCAAGCGCGCTGGTTTCAAGGCGATTTATCTCTCCGGTGGCGGTGTTGCCGCCGGGTCCCTGGGTATGCCTGATCTGGGCATCAATACCCTGGAAGACGTGCTGATTGATGTGCGCCGTATCACCGATGTATGTGATCTGCCGCTGCTGGTCGATATCGACACCGGCTTTGGGCCGAGCGCCTTCAATATCGAGCGTACGGTTAAAAGTCTGATCAAAGCGGGTGCCGGTGCGGCGCACATCGAAGATCAGGTAGGTGCCAAGCGTTGCGGTCACCGTCCCGGCAAGGAGATTGTCTCTACCGAGGAAATGGTTAATCGCATCAAGGCGGCGGCGGATGCCAAGACTGACCCCAGCTTTTTCCTGATTGCGCGTACCGATGCTATTCAGGCAGAAGGTGTTGATGCCGCCATCGAGCGTTGCAAAGCCTATGTTGAAGCGGGTGCCGATGGGATCTTCGCAGAAGCAGCCTACGACCTGCCGACATATGAGCGCTTCGTTAAAGAGCTGAATGTGCCGATTCTGGCGAACATCACCGAGTTTGGCGCAACGCCCTTGTTTACCCGCGATGAACTTGCCTCTGTGGGTGTCGCTATTCAGTTGTACCCGCTGTCAGCCTTCCGTGCAGCCAATAAAGCGGCGGAAAACGTCTACACCAGCATTCGCCAGGAAGGTCATCAGCAGAACGTAGTCGATAGCATGCAGACTCGTGCGGAGTTGTATGACCGCATCGGTTATCACGCGTTTGAAGAGAAACTCGACGCGCTCTTTGCCGCCGGCAAGAAGTAACTTTTTATTTAGCTGATCATCTAGCCTAGCCCCGCTCCTTCCGTGCGGGGCCGCTGCACATTACAAGAACGATCCGTGAGGAGACTAACGCCATGAGCTCTACCCCCGAGAATCCAGCGCCAGCTTTCAAGCCCAAAAAATCCGTCGCCCTCAGCGGCACCGCCGCCGGTAATACTGCGCTATGCACCGTTGGCCGCAGCGGTAATGATCTGCATTACCGTGGCTACGATATTCTGGATGTTGCCAACACCTGTGAATTTGAAGAAATCGCGCATCTGCTGGTGCATGGCAAGTTACCTACCGTTTCCGAGCTTGCCACCTACAAGGCCAAGCTGAAAGCGCTGCGCGGTCTGCCTGCGTCGGTCATGGCCGCGCTGGAGCAGCTGCCGCCGTCGGCCCATCCTATGGATGTGATGCGCACCGGTGTGTCAGTGCTGGGCTGCGTGTCGCCGGAGAAGGATGATCATAACCATCCGGGTGCCCGCGATATTGCCGACAAGCTGATGGCGTCTTTTGGTTCCATGCTGCTGTACTGGTATCACTTCAGCCACAACGGCAAGCGTATTGATGTGCAAACCGACGACGACTCCATCGGTGGTCACTTCCTGCATCTGCTGCACGGTGAGAAGCCCCGTGATTCCTGGGTGCGCGCTATGCACACCAGTCTTAATCTGTACGCAGAGCATGAGTTTAACGCGTCTACCTTTACCACTCGCGTGATCGCCGGCACGGGTTCTGACATGCATTCGTGCATTGCTGGCGGCATTGGCGCGCTGCGTGGTCCCAAGCACGGTGGCGCCAACGAAGTCGCCTTTGAAATCCAGAAGCGCTACGACAACCCGGATGAAGCCGAGGCGGATATCCGCGCCCGCGTTGAAAAGAAAGAAGTGGTCATCGGCTTCGGGCACCCGGTGTACACCGTGTCTGATCCGCGCAACAAGGTGATCAAAGAGGTCGCGCGCGAATTGTCCGAAGAGCAAAGCAATACCAAGATGTATGACATCGCCGAGCGGCTGGAAACCATCATGTGGGATATCAAGAAGATGTTCCCCAACCTCGATTGGTTCAGTGCTGTCAGCTATCACATGATGGGCATCCCGACCGCCATGTTTACGCCGCTGTTTGTGATTGCGCGTACTTCCGGCTGGTCCAGTCACGTGATTGAGCAGCGTATCGACGGCAAGATTATTCGTCCAAGCGCCAACTATGTTGGCCCTGAAGATGTGGCCTTTGTGCCGCTCAAGGATCGTAAGTAATGAACAGCCAATACCGCAAACCCCTGCCGGGCACGGCACTGGATTATTTCGACGCCCGTGAGGCAGTCGATGCGATCAAGCAGGGCGCCTGGGCAAAGCTGCCCTACACCTCGCGGGTTCTCGCTGAGCAACTGGTTCGCCGCTGCGCCCCAGCCGATTTGACGGCGTCACTCAATCAGTTGATCGAACGACAGACCACCCTGGACTTTCCCTGGTATCCGGCGCGTGTGGTATGCCACGACATTCTGGGCCAGACCGCGTTGGTGGATCTGGCCGGGCTGCGCGATATTATCGCCGAGCAGGGCGGTGATCCGACCAAGGTCAATCCCGTGGTGCCTACTCAGCTGATTGTTGATCACTCGCTGGCCGTCGAGCACCCCGGCTTCGAGCCGGACGCTTTCGCCAAGAACCGGGCAGTAGAAGACCGCCGCAACGAAGATCGCTTCCACTTCATCAACTGGACCAAGACGGCGTTCGACAACGTTGATGTGATTCCGCCTGGCAACGGCATCATGCATCAGATCAACCTGGAGAAAATGTCGCCGGTGGTGCA
This sequence comes from Pseudomonas neustonica, assembly GCF_003797945.1. Taxonomy (GTDB): domain Bacteria; phylum Pseudomonadota; class Gammaproteobacteria; order Pseudomonadales; family Pseudomonadaceae; genus Halopseudomonas; species Halopseudomonas neustonica. Next base: position 111,297 of record NZ_RKKU01000006.1, on the reverse strand, counting down.
GGTGCGTGATGGCGTTGCCTTTCCGGATACCTGTGTGGGTACCGATAGCCACACGCCCATGGTTGATGCGCTGGGCGTCATCTCCGTTGGTGTGGGTGGATTGGAAGCCGAGAACGTAATGCTCGGCAATCCGTCGATGATGCGTCTGCCCGAAATTGTCGGGGTCGAGTTGAGCGGCAAGCTGAAGCCGGGCATTACCGGTACCGACCTGGTGCTGGCGCTGACCGAATTTCTGCGCCGCGAGCGCGTGGTGGGTGCTTATCTGGAGTTCTTTGGTGAGGGTGCCAACAGCCTGTCGCTGGGCGATCGCGCGACCATCGCCAACATGACGCCCGAATACGGCGCCAGCGCGGGTATGTTCTTTATCGACAACCAGACCATCGAATACCTCAAGCTGACCGGCCGTGAAGACGAGCAGGTCGCGCTGGTCGAGCAGTACGCAAAAGAGGCCGGTTTCTGGGCGGATACGCTGCAAGAGGTCGATTATGAGCGCGTGCTGCGCTTTGACCTGTCCACGGTTACCCGCAACATGGCCGGACCATCCAATCCGCACGCGCTGCTGCCGGTGTCCGAATTGAGCAGTCGTGGTATCGCCAAGCACTGGGATAGCGAAGAGGGTTTGATGCCCGATGGCGCGGTAATTATCGCCGCTATTACCAGCTGCACCAACACCTCCAATCCGCGCAATATTATTGGTGCCGGTCTGCTGGCGCGTAATGCCAATCGCCTGGGTCTGCTGCGCAAGCCTTGGGTCAAGAGTTCGCTGGCGCCCGGCTCCAAGACGGTGAAAATGTATCTGGAGGAGTCCGGCCTGCTGACGGAGTTGCAGCAGCTGGGTTTTGATGTGGTCGCCTTTGCCTGTACTACCTGTAACGGTATGTCGGGCGCGCTGGACCCGGTGATCCAGAAAGAGGTGATCGAGCGTGATCTTTACGCTACCGCCGTGCTCTCGGGTAACCGCAATTTTGACGGGCGTATTCACCCCTATGCCAAGCAGGCCTTTCTGGCCTCGCCGCCGCTGGTAGTGGCCTACGCGATTGCCGGTACCATCCGCTTCGATATCGAAAAGGATGTGCTGGGGTATGACCAGCAGGGCAACCCGATTACTCTGAAAGACATCTGGCCAGCTGATGAAGAGATCGACGCCATCGTCAAATCGGCGGTCAAGCCCTCGCAGTTCCGTGAGGTCTACATTCCGATGTTCGACATCACCCGCGAGACTGAGGCAAAAACACCACCGCTGTACGACTGGCGCCCGCAAAGCACCTATATTCGCCGCCCCCCTTATTGGGAAGGCAATATGGCCGGTCAGCGTGAGATGAAAGGCATGCGCCCACTGGCGATCCTGCCGGACAACATCACCACCGACCACCTGTCACCGTCCAACGCCATCCTGCTGGACAGCGCAGCCGGTGCCTACCTGCACAAAATGGGTTTGCCTGAGGAAGACTTCAATTCCTATGCAACGCACCGTGGCGATCACCTAACAGCGCAGCGCGCGACGCTGGCCAACCCCAAGCTATGGAATGAAATGGTCACCGACGAGCAGGGTCAGCCGATTCAGGGGTCGTTGGCGCGGGTCGAGCCGGAAGGCAAGGTGTTGCGCATGTGGGAGGCAATCGAGACCTACATGGAGCGCAAGCAGCCGCTGATCATCATCGCAGGCGCCGACTACGGTCAGGGTTCATCCCGTGACTGGGCCGCCAAGGGTGTGGCGCTGGCAGGTGTAGAAGTGATCGTCGCTGAGGGCTTTGAGCGCATTCACCGCACTAACCTGATCGGCATGGGGGTAATGCCTCTGCAGTTTGAAGAAGGCACCACACGCAAGACCTTGGGGCTCGACGGCACCGAAATCTTCGATGTAGAAGGCACTCCCGCGCCGCGCAGCATGCTAACGCTGGTGATTCATCGCAAGAATGGCGATGTCGAGCGCGTGCCAGCACTCAGCCGCCTGGATACCGCCGAAGAACTCTCGGTGTATTCCAGTGGCGGCATCCTGCAAAAGTTTGCCAAAGACCTGTTGGCCGAAGCGGTATAAACAGAGCTCCGGCAAGGCCGGGGCTTTTGTTTACGCAGTTGGTTTGGACAAGCGCGATAATCTCGCCCATATGCACGGACCCACAGTCCCCATCTAGGCGGGCGAGTAGCGCAGGGCGGTCGGGATAAAGCCCGAGGACTGTCTGAGCGAAGCGAGTTCCGCAGGGCCCCGGCAGGCCGAGCAACGCAGCGAACCCGAAGGGCCGCATAGTCGGGGTGTCCTAGGGGTTGTTAGGGGAAATGGACAAGCATTTCCCCTGACTCGCCATAAAGGCGAAACCAAAATATGAGTAACTTACCCATCGGTATCACCTGTCACCGTGCCCAGTGACACCACCGTTTCAGGAGTAACCAGCATGTCCAATGCACCCCAAATCCGCATCCCCGCCACCTACATGCGTGGCGGCACCAGCAAAGGCGTCTTCTTTCGCCTGCAAGACCTCCCCCAAGACTGCCAGACCCCAGGTGCAGCGCGCGACAAGCTCTTCCTGCGCGTGATCGGCAGCCCAGACCCATACAGTGCCCACACCGACGGCATGGGCGGCGCCACCTCCAGCACCAGCAAATGCGTGATTCTGTCTGCCAGTAGTCAGCCCGACCACGACGTTGATTATCTTTATGGCCAGGTCTCGATCGACAGCGCCTTTGTCGATTGGAGCGGTAACTGCGGCAACCTGTCGACCGGTGCTGGCGCGTTCGCCATTCATGCTGGACTGGTTGACCCTGCCCGTATTCCCGAGAACGGCACCTGCGTAGTGCGTATCTGGCAGGCCAATATCCAGAAAACCATTATCGCCCATGTGCCAGTCAGCAATGGCCAGGTGCAGGAAACCGGTGATTTCGAACTGGACGGTGTGACCTTTCCAGCTGCTGAAATCGTACTGGAGTTTATCGATCCTTCCGATGATGGCGAAGAGGGTGGCTCCATGTTTCCCACGGGTAATCTGGTGGATGAACTCGAGGTGCCGGGTATTGGTACTTTCAAGGCCACCATGATTACCGCCGGTATCCCCACGGTATTCGTCAACGCCGAAGATATTGGCTATAAGGGCACTGAGCTGCGTGAGGATATCAATGGCGACCCTGCCGCACTGGCGCGTCTGGAGGCTATCCGCGTGGCCGGGGCCTTGCGTATGGGGTTGATCAATGCGCCGGAAGAAGCGCTCAAGCGCCAACATACGCCCAAGGTCGCCTTTGTTTCGACGCCCAAGAGCTATCGTGCGTCCAGCGGCAAGGAGATCAAGGCCGCCGATGTCGACCTGCTGGTGCGCGCGCTGTCCATGGGCAAGCTGCATCACGCCATGATGGGTACCTGTGCGGTAGCCATCGGCACCGCCGCGGCCATCCCCGGCACGCTGGTGAACCTGGTCGCCGGTGGCGGCGAGCGAACCGCTGTGACCTTCGGCCACCCCTCAGGCTCGCTTCGGGTAGGTGCGGAGGCGCGTCAAATAAAAGGGGAGTGGAACGTGACCAAGGCGGTGATGAGTCGCAGTGCGCGAATTCTCATGGAAGGTTGGGTGCGGGTGCCGGGCGATGCACTTTGAGTTGATGCTGCCGTCTTGTTAAGCCTCTGAGCGGTGTTGTCGGTCAAGCTGCCCAGTCAGTTGCACTGATGGTCGCAGCTGATTGGGCGTGCTGGCGCTACTTCAACTGCGTGCTAATGTATCGGATTACATTCACTCGATAGGGAGTTCGTCATGAATCTGGACTTGGTTGGTAAGCGAGCGTTGGTATGCGGCGGCAGTCAGGGACTGGGTGAGGCCTGCGCCTATCAGCTTGCGGAGCAGGGTGCCGAGGTGGTGCTGATGGCGCGCTCTGCTGATAAATTGCAGGCCATCTGCACCCGTCTGCCAGCCAGGCATGGGCAAGAGCATGGTTTTCTTGCCGTAGATGCATACGATAGTAAGGCGCTTGCCGAGGTTGTCGGGTTTGAGCTGGAGCAGGGTGGTGCTATTCATATCTGGCTTAATAATACCGGTGGTCCCGCGCCAGGACCGGCCAATAGTGCAGATCCGCAAGAGTATGCCGATGCTTTCACCCAGCATATGGTCAGCGCTCAGGTGCTGCTCCAGCTGCTCCTGCCGGGCATGCGCGAAGCCGGTTACGGCCGCATCCTCAATGTGCTCTCTACTTCGGTGAAGCAGCCAATCGCTAACCTGGGTGTCTCGAATACCATTCGTGCGGCGATGGCTAATTGGGCGAAAACTCTGGCAGCCGAGCTGGCCATTGACGGTATCACCGTCAATAATCTGCTGCCCGGCCTGACCAGCACTCCGCGCCTGGATAGCCTGATTGCGCATTCGGCCAAGGCCAGTGGTAAAACGGTTGAACAGGTGACTCAGGTCATGCAGGCAAGCATCCCGGTTGGTCGCTTTGCCGCGCCTGAGGAGTTTGCTAATGCGGCAGGGTTTCTGGCCTCACCCGCGGCGGCCTACATCAACGGCATCAACTTGCCGATAGATGGCGGTAAAACCGGTAACCTGTAACGCAAACGCCCGGCATTGAGCCGGGCGTTTTACTTATCGCTGCGCTGGGTGTCAGCTGTGCAGGTGAGCACAGGCGTGCAAGGTGTTTTCCAGTAGGCAGGCGCGGGTCATGGGGCCAACGCCACCGGGTACCGGAGTAATCCAGCTGGCGCGCTCGGCAGCAGCGCCGAACTCTACGTCACCGACCAAGCGACCATCTTCCATGCGGTTGATGCCTACGTCGACCACGATAGCGCCGGGTTTGATCCACTCACCTTTAACCAGTCCAGGCTTGCCTGCAGCGACCACAACCAGATCGGAGCGGCGCACGTGGTCTTCAAGGCTCTTGGTAAAGCGGTGAGTGATCGTGGTAGTGCAGCCGGCCAGCAGCAGCTCTAGCGCCATCGGGCGGCCGACGATGTTGGATGCACCTACCACGGTGGCGTCCAGGCCATAGAGGTCGACCCCTGTGCTCTTCAGCAGCTTGATGATGCCCATGGGCGTGCAGGGGCGCAGCAGCGGCATACGCTGCGCCAGACGGCCAATGTTGTAGGGGTGAAAGCCGTCCACGTCCTTATCGGGGCGAATGCGCTCAAGCAGCTGTGACGCTTCTAGATGCGCTGGCAGTGGCAGCTGGACCAGAATGCCGTCGATCTCCGGATCATCGTTCAGATCATCAATCAGCTGCAACAGTTGCTCTTGCGTGGTGCTGGAGGGCAGATCGTGCGAGCGGGAAATAAAACCGACCTCGTCGCAGTCCTTGCGCTTGTGTGACACATAGACTTCGGAAGCTGGGTCGCTACCGACCAGGATCACTGCCAGGCCCGGCAGGCGAAGGCCTTGGTTTTTTCGTTCAGTGACCTGGCTGGCGATATCCTTGCGGAGGTTGGCGGCAATCTGCTTGCCATCAATGAGTTGGGCGTTCATGGGGTTCCTGACGCAGAAAATATTCCGCCTATTGTCGCATGGCAGGGTAGCGGGGCAAAAGACCGATCATGGTCGATTGCCAGAAAAGGCCAATAAGTTGGGTGCGGCCTGCCTTTAGGAGCCATTGAGTGCGTTAAGCTACTCATCTGACTAAAAAAATTGCTCTTTGACGTTGACGTGGAGGGGCGCGCTAAGTATTATTTGCCCCGCTTCACAAACACAGCGATACCGGTTTGGAAGGTGACCAGGCTCCACCGAATGATTGTCACAAAAATCATTCGGACATGCCGATGATGTTTCATCATCTACCATGTGCAACAGGTGCCCGTAGCTCAGCTGGATAGAGCATCCGCCTTCTAAGCGGATGGTCGCAGGTTCGAGTCCTGCCGGGTGCGCCATTGCGCGAAGGTGTGGAATGTTGAAGTGAATAGTGGTGGGTGTAGCTCAGTTGGTAGAGCACAGGATTGTGACTCCTGTTGTCGTGGGTTCGATCCCCATCATCCACCCCATTATTCTGTAAAACGCCAGGCTTACGGCCTGGCGTTTTACTATTAGCTTTACGCGGACGTGGTGGAATTGGTAGACACACCAGATTTAGGTTCTGGCGCCGAGAGGTGTGAGAGTTCGAGTCTCTCCGTCCGCACCATATAATCAACTGCTCTATGAGACAGTTGGTGACGTGTCAAAAAGCCTGCCTGAATATCGTTGAATTCAAGCCAGTGCTGAACATCGCAAGAAGCCGCTCCCAAACAGCCGTTCACTGGCTGCTAAGCGCGGCTTTTTTCGTTTCTGATGTTCTCTAAATACGCTTGGCTTTGATGCCGCGCGCCTTTCTGGTCACAGCGCTTGGCCAATTTTATTCCCCTGACTCTCTGGGCATGCATCACATGCCTTGCTCGGTAATTGAGTCCGTACCCGAATCCCTCCTTGCCTTTCATTATGGCTAATGTATGAAGCGGGCAGCAACAACGGAAGGTGGTGATTGAATGCAGCCAATTGCATTCAAATGGTTATCGCTTTCGCGAAGGATGTGATCGTTTGGGTCTATCCTAGAGAGCTCGCGTTTTTTGCGGGGTAATGCCAGGGAAGCTGCGAAAAGGGTGGGGGTGCCCCAATTATGGGGTTGCATCGCTCTATGTTCGGTGAGTTGATAATGCTTCCGCCAGCCTGGCGGATCATGCTGGGCAGCGCTGCGCGCGATAACCTGAACGCGGCAGACAGGTTGATGTCCAGCACGCTGTCCCAGTCGGCGTCAGTGCATTCCAGTGCAGTTCCTTTCATGAGCAGGCCTGCGTTGTTGATCAGTACATCGATACGACCAAAATGCTCAATGGCCGCTGCGCAAACCTGCTGTGCCGCTTCCTTTTTACCCAGGTGGGCAGCTACTAAGCAGGCGCGCGTTTCCGCAGCCTTGAGTGATGCGGTCAGTGCGTCGCCCTTGGCCTGATTGCGTCCGACCAGTCCCAGGTCCGCTCCCTTGGCCGCTAGCTGGTTAACCACTGCTAGTCCAATGCCTGAGGTGGCGCCCGTGACGATACATACCTGGTTTGCAAATGACATTCTGTGTTCGCTTCTATTATGCAGGGCGGTAACGTTGATTCCGCTAGCCGAGTCTATTCGGCTTCGTGATTACGGTTCATATAGCCCGTTACTTCTTCGTACTACAAATGCGTCCTGGTTTTAGCGATAGCATTCCATGAATTTGCGGTGATCGGCACATTATTGCCTTGTTGTCACGGGTGTCGATGCCTGATTATGCTCGCGGTGATGACTTCTGAGATTCAAGCGCATAGAATGTCGTCCCTTTGCGATTCACCAAATAACTAATTCATTGTCTGTTGAACGAGGACTTTCCATGCAAGTTTCGGTTGAAACCACCTCCGGCCTCGAGCGCCGCATGACCGTTGGCATCCCTGCCGATCGTATTGAAAACGAGGTCAAAAAGCGTCTGCAACAGACCGCACAGCGCGCCAAGGTCGATGGTTTCCGTCCAGGCAAGGTGCCGATGAGCGTTATTCGTAAGCGCTTTGGTGCCTCTGCTCACCAGGAAGTGATCGGTGAAGTCATCCAGTCTTCCTTCTATGAAGCTGTGATGCAGGAAAAACTGAATCCTGCTGGCGCGCCTAGCGTTGAGCCCAAGACCATGGAAGAAGGTAAAGACTTCGAGTACATCGCAACTTTTGAAGTTTACCCGGAAGTGGCACTGGCCGATTTTTCTGCCATCAAGGTTGAGCGCGTTGAGTCTGAAGTGACTGATGCTGATGTCGACACCATGCTGGAAACGCTGCGCAAGCAGAACACCCGCTTTGAAGCGGTTGAGCGCGCTGCGCAGAACGATGATCAGTTGACTATCGACTTCGTCGGTAAGGTTGACGGTGAAGCCTTCCAGGGCGGCACTGCCAACGACAGCAACATCGTGCTTGGCTCCGGCCGCATGATTCCTGGTTTCGAAGAAGGCCTGGTTGGCGCGAAGGCAGGTGATAGCCTGACCCTGAACGTAACCTTCCCAGAGGACTATCAGAACCTGGATCTAGCTGGCAAAGCTGCTGAATTTGACGTTACCGTCAAAGAAGTTGCTGCTCCTGCGCTGCCTGAGCTGAACGAAGAGTTCTTCGCCCAGTTTGGTGTTAACGAAGGTGGTATCGAGGGTTTCCGCGCCGAAGTTCGCAAGAACATGGAGCGCGAGTTGAAGCAGGCGATCAAGACCAAGGTTAAAGCCCAGGTCATGGATGGCTTGTTGGAAATCAATACCGTTGACGTACCCAAGGCGCTGCTCAGCAACGAAATCGATCGTCTGCGTGAGCAAGCAGTACAGCAGTTTGGTGGTGCCAATATTCAGGCTGGTCAGTTGCCTGCTGAGTTGTTTGAAGAGCAAGCCAAGCGTCGTGTTGGCTTGGGTCTGATCGTCGCTGAAGTGGTCAAGCAGAACGAGATTGAGCCTGACAACGATCGCGTTCGCGCCATGGTCGAAGAGCTGGCTGCTGCGTACCAGGAACCGGAGCAGGTCATCAACTGGTACTACCAGAATGAGCAGCAGCTGGGCGAAATCCAGTCGGTTGTGCTGGAAGAACAAGTGGTGGATACTGTTCTGCAGAAGGCGCAAGTGACTGATAAGAAAGTGGCTTACGAAGAAGCCGTCAAGCCAGCGCAGCCTGCACAGGTTGAGTCTGGTGAGTCGGAAGAGAGCAGCGCAGACGAGTAAAGCTCGCTGTCAGTGTTCGCCAACGTGAGCCAGCCTTCGGGCTGGCTCTCGTGTTTTCGCGATACGTACATTTTGGAGTGATAGGAATCCATGACCCATAACAGCTTTATGCAGCTCCCCCCAGACGTACAGGCCGCCGGCGGCCTGGTTCCCATGGTTGTTGAACAGTCTGCCCGGGGTGAACGTTCCTACGACATCTATTCACGCCTGCTGAAAGAGCGTGTGATCTTCCTGGTGGGTCAGGTTGAAGATTATATGGCCAACCTGGTCGTCGCTCAGTTGCTGTTCCTTGAGTCGGAAAACCCCGACAAGGACATCCACCTGTATATCAACTCCCCAGGTGGATCAGTAACAGCCGGCATGGCGATTTATGACACCATGCAGTTCATCAAGCCCAATGTCAGTACGCTATGTATTGGTCAGGCTTGTAGCATGGGCGCGTTGCTGCTCGCCGGTGGCGCTGCTGGTAAGCGTTACTGCCTGCCGCATGCACGTATGATGATCCACCAGCCGCTGGGCGGCTTTCAGGGTCAGGCGTCCGATATCGAGATTCACGCTCGCGAGATTCTGTTTATCCGCGAACGTCTGAACAAGGTATTGGCAGATCACACTGGCCAACCGCTGGATGTGATTGCTCGCGATACCGATCGTGACCGCTTTATGAGTGGTGCAGAGGCGGCTGATTACGGGCTTATCGACAAGGTTCTTGATTCACGCCCAAGCGCTGAGTAACTATCACTGTTTCACGCTAGTCGTGTGGAATCGACCGTTCGCCTTGCGCTGCAACGCGTGGCGATCCGCACAGACTGGTGCATCTTGACAGGGTCGCACTTGCAAAGTGGGCACAATGCCCCCATCTTTGTATTCAATAGCGATTCAAGAGTAGGGGTTTTCGATGACCGATATAACTGGGAAGGGTGACGACAACGGCAAACTGCTGTATTGCTCCTTCTGCGGCAAGAGCCAGCATGAAGTGCGCAAGCTGATTGCCGGCCCCTCCGTGTTTATCTGCGATGAGTGCGTTGATCTGTGCAACGACATCATTCGTGAGGAAGTGCAGGAAAGTCAGGCTGAGAGCAGTAATCAGAAGCTGCCGACGCCGGTAGAGATTTGTTCGATCCTGGATCAGTACGTTATTGGCCAGCAGCGAGCCAAGAAGGTCCTGTCGGTTGCTGTATACAACCATTACAAGCGTCTGAATCAGCGTCAGGGTAAAGATGAGGTTGAACTGGGCAAGAGCAACATTCTGCTGATCGGCCCTACTGGTTCGGGTAAGACGTTGCTGGCTGAAACACTGGCCCGACTGCTGAATGTACCCTTTACCATCGCGGACGCGACCACATTGACCGAAGCGGGTTATGTGGGCGAGGACGTCGAAAACATCATTCAAAAGCTGTTGCAGAAGTGTGACTACGATGTTGAGAAGGCCCAGATGGGTATTGTCTACATCGATGAAATCGACAAGATTTCGCGCAAGTCGGACAATCCTTCAATTACCCGTGACGTTTCGGGCGAAGGTGTGCAGCAGGCGTTGTTGAAGTTGATCGAGGGCACGGTTGCCTCGGTGCCACCCCAGGGCGGCCGCAAACATCCCCAGCAGGAGTTTCTGCAGGTTGATACGCGCAACATTCTGTTTATTTGCGGTGGTGCGTTCGCGGGCCTTGAGAAGGTTATTCGTGATCGCTCCGAGAAGAGCGGTATCGGCTTTAATGCTACGGTACGCAGCAAAGACGGCGGCAAGAAGGTTGGCGATACGCTCAAGGGTGTTGAGCCGGACGATCTGGTTCGCTTTGGTTTGATTCCGGAGTTTGTTGGGCGTCTGCCGGTTATTGCAACGCTCAATGAGCTGGATGAAGATGCGTTGATCCAGATTCTTACCGAGCCGAAGAACGCGTTGACCAAGCAGTATGCGCGTTTGTTCGATATGGAAGGGGTCGAGCTCGAGTTCCGTGAAGATGCGCTCAAGGCGATATCCTCGCGCGCGTTGGAGCGTAAAACGGGTGCGCGTGGCCTGCGCTCTATCCTTGAAAGCGTGCTGCTGGAAACCATGTACGAGATTCCGTCGGCAGAGCACGTCAGCAAGGTTGTGATTGATGAAAACGTAATCAGTGGTGAGGCCAAGCCTTTGCTGATTTACGAAACGGCCGAGCAGCCACCTAAGGCAATGCCTGAGGATTGATCTGCAGGTTGTTGACTGCGCCGCCGCTTTGGCGGCGTAGTTGTTTCTGGCGCGTGCAAAATGCGTCAGTATTATTACGGTTTTCCTGCTTGTTTTTTCGATCCCTAGCCCCCATCTTGAATTCATGGACTTTTATTCTTTCGGCGCAGTATCAAGCGTGCGCCCCTCAGCGAGTGAGCCTCAGCCATGACGACTCTTAGCGAATTCCCGCTCCTGCCATTACGTGATGTGGTGGTTTATCCCCATATGGTCATTCCCCTTTTTGTTGGGCGTGACAAATCTATTCAGGCGCTCGAGCAGGCTATGTCGGGCGGTAAGCAGGTGTTACTCATTTCGCAGCGCGATCCGGCAGAGGATGACCCGGCCCGCGATGGTTTGTACGACATGGGTACCGTCGCCACCATTCTGCAGTTGCTCAAGCTACCCGATGGCACGGTTAAAGTGCTGGTGGAGGGCGAGCAGCGCGCGCGCATCGAGTCAATTGATGAGCTCGAAGGCTACCAGACGGCTGAAGTCGAGCTGCTAAGTGAGACGCCGCTTGATGAGCGTGAAGCTGAAGTACTCACGCGCAGCCTGATGAGCCAGTTTGAGCAGTTTGTGCAGCTGGGCAAGAAGGTGCCCTCAGAGGTGGTTTCTTCGCTGTCCAGCATTGATCAGCCAGGTCGTCTGGTCGACACCATGGCGGCTCATCTGTCGCTGAAGCTGGAAGAGAAACAGGCGATTCTTGAGATTCTGCCTTTGCGCGAGCGAGTCGAGCATGTACTTGGTGTGCTCGATGGCGAGATTGATCTGCTGCAGGTGGAAAAACGCATCCGTGGTCGCGTCAAGAAACAGATGGAGCGCAGCCAGCGCGAGTACTATCTGAATGAACAGATGAAGGCTATCCAGAAGGAAATGGGCAATCTGGATGAAGGGCACAGCGAGTTTGACGATCTGCGCAAGAAGATCGACGACGCGGGTATGTCGGAAGAGGCGCTCGGCAAGGCCAATGCCGAGTTCAACAAGCTCAAGATGATGTCGCCAATGTCTGCCGAAGCGACCGTCGTGCGCTCCTATATCGACTGGCTGACCGCGGTGCCATGGAAAAAGGCCAGTAAAGTGCGGCATGACATTCAGCGTGCCGAGCAGGTGCTTGACGCTGATCACTACGGCCTGGAAGAGGTCAAGGAACGTATTCTTGAGTACCTCGCAGTGCAGAAGCGTGTGCGTAAGCTCAAAGGTCCTGTGCTCTGCCTGGTAGGCCCTCCAGGCGTCGGTAAGACGTCCCTGGGTGAGTCCCTGGCCCGCGCAACCAACCGCAAGTTTGTGCGTATGGCGTTGGGTGGTGTCCGTGATGAAGCGGAGATTCGTGGTCATCGGCGTACTTATATAGGTTCGCTGCCGGGTAAATTGATTCAAAAAGTGACCAAAACGGGCGTGAAAAACCCGCTGTTCCTGCTCGATGAAATCGACAAAATGGGGCAGGACATGCGAGGTGATCCGTCTTCCGCGCTGCTGGAAGTGCTCGATCCCGAGCAAAATCATGCGTTCAATGACCACTATCTTGAGGTCGATTACGATCTCTCCGATGTCATGTTCATTTGCACCGCGAACTCGATGAATATTCCGGCGCCACTGCTGGACCGTATGGAGATTATTCGGATTCCGGGTTACACCGAAGACGAAAAGATCAACATTGCGCAGCGTTACCTGGTGCCCAAGCAGGTCAAGAACAATGGCCTGAAAAAGGACGAGCTGACCTTTAGTCATGAGTCACTGCGTGACCTTGTCCGCTACTACACTCGCGAGGCAGGTGTGCGCGGTCTGGAGCGTCAGATCGCCAAGGTGTGCCGGAAAGTAGTCAAAGAGCAGGCAGGAGAGCGCAAGCCGAAGCCGGTCGCGCTCGACGAAAACTTGCTGGAGCACTACCTGGGTGTGCGCAAGTTTAAATACGGTTTGGCCGAGGAGTCTGACCAGATCGGACAGGTCACCGGTTTGGCCTGGACGCAGGTTGGTGGTGAGCTCCTGAGCCTGGAAGCGGTAGTGGTGCCAGGTAAGGGAAGGCAGATTAAAACCGGCTCTCTGGGCGATGTAATGCAGGAGTCGATCAGCGCTGCTTTAACCGTAGTTCGAAGCCGTGCTGCGAGTCTGGGAATCAAGGCAGACTTCCATGAAAACAATGACATACACATTCATGTGCCCGAAGGTGCTACGCCCAAAGACGGGCCCAGTGCGGGCGTGGGTATGTGCACTGCACTAGTCTCTTCGCTGACTAAAATACCGGTGCGCGCCGATGTTGCAATGACCGGTGAGATCACGCTGCGCGGGCAGGTTTTGCCGATTGGCGGTCTCAAGGAAAAGCTGTTGGCAGCGCATCGTGGTGGCATCAAAACGGTGATTATTCCGCACGATAATGTGCGTGATTTGAAGGAAATTCCTGACCGGATAAAACAGGATATTGACGTCAAACCGGTGAAATGGATTGACGAGGTGTTGCAGATTGCGCTGCAATACATGCCGGAGCCCTTGAAAGAAGGGGTTGAAGAGATGGTAGCAAAGGATGACAATCGCGAGACTGATGAGAAAGGACGCATCAGTACTCACTGAGGCGATACCAGTCCGGTGAGTGAAGCGCGTCCAGTGCGGGAGCGTTTTGCTAACCGGTCCGGGAATACCTCAGGCATTCCTTGACACGGTTTTTGACCGCTTGCTATAAAGCGTGCTTCGACCTAAGCAGGTATGCTGACTGGCCACAGCTTTGCTAAGACCACAAGCTTACATAATGACTAACAACTCGTTGAATTAAATAAGGGGACTTAGAGTGAACAAGTCTGAACTGATTGATGCTATCGCCGCATCCGCCGATATTCCTAAAGCTGCTGCCGGTCGTGCTCTGGACGCCGTCATCGAGTCCGTCACTGGTGCACTGAAGGATGGTGATTCGGTTGTATTGGTAGGATTTGGTACATTCGCGGTTAAGGAACGTGCTGCACGTACTGGCCGTAACCCGCAGACTGGCCAGCCGATCGAAATCAGCGCTGCCAAGATTCCTGGCTTCAAAGCAGGTAAGGCACTGAAGGACGCTGTGAACTAATTGCGTCCCTGATCTGATGTGACATGCCAATCCTCAGGGTGAGGCATGCTACGGAGTCATCCAAGACGTCTCAGGCCTAGGTCAGTAGCGTTTAACAGATGGCTTCGTCAGTTACCAGAAAGGCGCATCAACAGGATGCGCCTTTTTTGTTGGACGAGAGAAAGGTTGCTCAGTGCTTGAGTGGCAAAAACCTGATGCGAAGCGCTCAGGTTAAACAGAATTCGGGGGCATGATGCTGCAAAACATGAGGGACAGTGCGCAAAGCTGGGTCGCTAAGGTGATCGTTGGCGTCATTGTGCTGATATTCGCTTTGACTGGCTGGGAATCCATCAGCAGTTTCTCCAGTAATGCCGATAAGGCAGCAGAGGTCAATGGTGAGGTGATTTCCAAGCTGGAGCTCGAACAAGCTGTGGCCTTGCAGCGTCGCCAGTTGATTCAGCAGTTGCAGCAGATGGGCAATAACAGCTTCGATCCAAGCATGATCGATGAAAAATTTCTGCGTACCACTGTGCTGGATGGGTTGGTGGAGCGCTCGGTGCTTATTCAGGGCGCTCAAGACGCCGGGTTTAAGGTCTCCGACCAGATGATCGATCAGTTGATTCTGTCCACGCCCGACTTTCAGGTAAACGGCAAGTTTGACAGTGATCGTTTCGATATTGTCATCCGTAACATGGGCATGCCGTCGCGTATGGCATTCCGTGACCTGGTGCGCCAGCAGCTGCTGATTACCCAATATCGTAACGGCTATGAAGCGACTGCTTTTGCCACGCCTTCCGAGCGCCAGCAGTTGGCTGATCTGGAAAACCAGACGCGTGACTTCTCGGTCATCGAAGTGCCGGTTGGTGATGCCTCCGCCGTTAGCGTTTCTGATGAAGAGATCCAAGAGTATTACGCCAGTAATGCTCAACAGTTCATGACGCCTGAGCAGGTTGTGCTGGAAACCCTGACGTTGTCCCGTGCCGGTTTCTTTGACCGGGTTGATGTCAGTGAAGATGCGATCAAGGAAATCTACCAGCGCGAAATAGGCAATCTTGCTGAGCAGCGCCGGGCTTCCCATATTCTGGTTGAAGTAGCCGACAAAGAAGATGAGGCAGATGCCAAGGCGCGCATTGATGCAGCCGCTGCGCGTATCGCCGCTGGTGAAGACTTTGCCGCCGTTGCAGCAGAGGTTTCGGATGATAGCGGTAGCGCCCGTGATGGCGGCGACCTTGGCTATGTGATCAAGGGCAGTTTTGATCAGTCCTTTGACGATGCTCTGTTCGCCCTCGAAACCGGCGAAGTATCTGAGCCGGTGCGCACCAGCTATGGTTACCAGCTGATCAAGCTGACTGACCTTAAAGCACCTGAAGTACCAACACTGGAGTCCATGCGTGAGCAGTTGGTTCAGGAGTTGAAGTCAGAGCAGGTGGAGCGCGAGTTTGTTGATGCCTCTCAGGAATTGGCCAATCTGGCGCATGAAGCGTCTGACCTGGCAGAGCCAGCGTCTGCGCTCGGGCTTGAGATTGAAACCCTGGGGCCGGTTGAGCGCCTTGGCGGCGAAGGGCTGGCGAGTAATCCTAAAGTGATGAATGCCGCTTTCAGTGATGACGTGCTCAAGAAGGGCTACAACAGCGACCTGCTTGAGCTCGACGCGGACACAGTGGTAGTGGTTCGGGTTAAGCAGCATCTGCAATCCGAGCAGCGTCCTCTGGAAGAGGTCAAGCAGGAGATCAGCGAGCTGGTGGCCTATAACAAGGCCGAGCAGGCTGCAGCGGAACAGACAGACCAGTCTCTCGCCGCGTTGCGCTCTGGTGAGCTGACCGTCGATGCCTTGGCTGAGCAGCAGCAAACGCAGTGGCAGCAGTATGAGGCGGTTGGCCGCTCGTCCAGCGATTTGCCTACGCCGCTCTTGCGTAGTGTGTTCGCTATGCCCAAGCCTACGGCAGATCAGCCGGTGTATGCGCGTATCAAGCAGCCTGTGGGTGGCTTCTGGCTGGTTGCGCTGCGCGGCGTGGCTACCGCTGGCGATGTGCAGTCAGATGGCGGTGCGGCTTCTCAGTATCAGCAGTTTATTGCTGGTCAGTCAGGTCAGCAGGACTTCAGCGCTGCTCAAGAGCAACTGAGCACCGACGCGGATATTGAGCGTTTCTGATGTGATCTGGTTGCAGAGGTAACAAAAAAGGCGCTTCGGCGCTTTTTTTGTGCCCGTGCATTGGGCGGCTAGGGGAGGCATTAAAAAAAGGTGGTGACAGCTGTCACCACCGAAGACGAACGGCTTCGTATCTTGGGGGGGGCTTAGGAGCCGCTCGGAGCAGTCTATTGCAGAGCGAAGGAGTAATTCAGGATTAAACGGTTTTCGTCGATGTCGCGGGTGGCATTGGAGCGCACCATCGCGTTACGCCAGCGCACAGAAAGGTTTTTTAGCGGTCCGCTCTGTAGCGTATAGCTGACATCCAGGTCGCGTTCCCACTCACTTCCCTCGCTACTGCCAACCCTGAAGTTGTCGCCTTTGACGTAGCGTGTGAAGGCGCTAAGCCCGGGTACGCCGAGGCTGGCGAAGTTGATGTCATAGCGCGCCTGCCACGACTGCTCATCAGCGCGGGTAAAGTCGAGTATTTGCACATAGTTGGCAATATAGGGGTCGGTTTCCGCCAGATACGGGAAGGCGGTGTTGCCGTCACTGTGCTGATAGCCAAGGCGCAAGGTGTGAGCGCCGGTGGCTGCAGAAAGCATTAGTGATTTCATCTGGTGGTCGATGTCCAGTGACTGCCTGCCGTTGTCGCCGGTATCAAAGTAGGCAAGGTTGGCGCCGAGCATCCAATCGCCGATTGGCTGGTTATGTATCAGGTTGAATAGTGTCTGTTCATATACATCCTGTAGCTCAGCGCCCCACAGACCGACCTTGGTGTTACCGCTGTTAAAGCTGTAATTGCCGCCCAGATAGTTGAACCGATCAGCGCTGCCGCCCACGGTGGCGCGAATGTCTTCCGAGTTAGTGCTGTTGCGGTAGTTAACTTCACGCAACTGTCCGCCTTGCAGGTCCAGGTCCTCTATCTCGTTGACGGCTAGACTGGCTCCGGTGAATTCCTGAGGCAGTAGCCTGAGATCGCCTGAGGAAACGACAGGCAGTTTTGGCATCAAGCCGCCTACCTTCAAGACACTTTTGGAGAGGCGTAGCTTGCCCGCGGCAGTGGCTTCGCTGTAGCTGTCGGGGCCTTCGTTGCCGTAGCCGTTGGGCAGCAAACCGCTGCCGGCACGCTCGTCAGCAGAGTCGAGTTTTACCCCCAGGCCGGCGTAGACATCGACCCCAAAACCGATAAACCCCTCAGTGAAGCCGGACTCGGCTTTGAATATAAAGCCTTGAGCCCATTCTTCTGCCTTGGATTGCGCGCCAGGGTCACGGAAGTCGCGATTAAAGTAAAAGTTACGTAACTGCAGGCTTGCGCTCGCGTCATCGACGAAGTCGCCTGCCTGAGCATTGGCTGCTACCGTTCCTGTTAGCGCCAAAGCGATAGCGCAGGCAAGGGTGGATTTCTTCACATGCGTCATTGTTGTTCTCCTGATGTGATTTGCTGCGCTGCGATAGCGCTGAGTCACTAAAGCACGGAGGTCAGGAGTCAGCCTTACGACAATAGTATTAACGCTATTTCCGGATGCGTCTTGCCGAGCGGGTAGATAGCTTTGGAGAGCCTGTTTTTGAGGGGTAGGGTAGTGATTTACCCAGCAGTGGAAGGCTTCTTATTACTTTAGTCTAGTGCTGTTGCTGGGCTGCTTTTGCCAGGACCTGTCGGCGCGACAGGTCGCACGGTCTATTGCTACTCAGGACATGCCGTTGGCAAAGGCGGGGTTGCTCATATCGATGGCGGTGCGCACGGGTGCTAGCGCCTGCGCGTAACGCAGCAGAATATCCAGATTATAATTCAGGCGCTCGCGCAGGCGTTGATCGGCATCGGACTCCACCTCTGTGCCGTTAAGGACCTTACCGACGTTGCGCACAATCAGATGCTCGGGGATATAGCACAGGCGGCAGTTCTTGTAACTTGAGGCGCGCAGTTCGCTGACCGGGAAAGCACCCCCAACGCTGGCGGAGATCCCGCCCAGCATCGCTGGTTTGTGTGCCAGCTCAGCTTTGCTGGCGTACAGGAAGAAGTTCTTGATCGCAGGGCATGCCATGCCGTGCCACTCTGGAGCGAGAACGACGATGCCGTCGGCAGCGCTCAACTTGGCCGCTATTTCTGGCCAGGTTTGCGCATCTTCGCTTGGCCACATGGGTAGTGGCTGAGTACCCAGGTCTATTATCGACACCTGCGCTGTGCCGACCTGATGGTGCTCAATAAGAGCGTCATGGATGAACTGGGCAACCTTGCTGGTTTGGCTTTCGGGGCGGCCACTACCGGCGACGATGCAGATGTTTGTCATGCTGTGCTCCACTATGACTTCAGTGTAAAAATGTGCCCTAAGATTGGCACGCTTGGGCGTAAATTCAACCACAAAAACGCGACGTTCGTTCGCCTTCGGTCGTTCATTTTTGACAGCGGCAGCGGTGTTGGGCAGAGTAGCCGACCTTTGGGGGTTGCCTGGGCGAATGCTAAAGGCAGCAAGAGCTACTTTTGCTGGAGTACGCGGATGAACGCGGTAGTTGCGGCAGTCGCCGTCATGTTGGTGTTGAGTCTGTGTCGAGTACACGTGGTAGTAGCGCTTATTTTGGGCGCGCTCACCGGCGGATTACTTGGCGGGTTGGGGCTACAGGAGACGCTTGCGACCTTCCAGAATGGACTGGGCAAGGGCGCTAATATTGCTTTGAGTTACGCGCTGCTGGGTGCTTTCGCCGTTGCTATTGCCAAGTCAGGCTTGGCGCATGCGCTGGCGGACCGGGCGTTGCAGTTGGTAGACCGCCAACAGCAGGGCGGCGCAACGTTACTCAAGCTGTTATTGGTGGTTCTGCTTGGCGGCGTCGCTATTGCCTCGCAGAACGTGCTGCCGATCCATATCGCTTTTATCCCGCTCCTGGTTCCGCCTTTGCTTTACGTTATGGCACGCCTGAATCTGGATCGCCGCGCCGTCGCCTGTGTACTTACCTTCGGTCTTATCACGCCCTACATGTTTCTCCCTGTTGGCTTTGGCGGCATCTTTCTTAATGACATCCTGTTGGCCAATGTGGCTGAAAGCGGCGCCGAAGTGGCAGGTCTGGATGTGATGCACGCCATGGCGTTGCCGGCGCTGGGTATGCTGTTAGGCTTGCTCGTGGCGGTTTTCATCAGCTACCGCAAGCCGCGGGACTACGACGTCGCGCGTATTCGCCAGGTTGAGCGCATGGAAGGTGGTTACAGCCCGCTATCCTTGCTGGTTGCGCTTCTGGCGGTTATTGCTGCTTTTGTGATGCAGCTTTGGCTGGATTCAATGATCATGGGCGCGCTGGTCGGTTTCGTGATTTTTTCAGTATCGGGCGTGGTGCGCTGGAAGGATGCTGACGGCGTCTTTACTGAAGGCATGAAGATGATGGCGATGATCGGTTTCATCATGATCGCTGCGTCTGGCTTTGCCGAAGTCATGCGTGAGACCGGAGCAATTCAGACGCTGGTCGCCAGTTCGGCTGACATCATTGGCCACAATCGTGCGCTGGCGGCACTGCTGATGTTGCTGGTTGGACTGTTGATTACCATGGGCATTGGTTCGTCTTTCTCGACCATCCCGATTATTGCCGCTATCTATGTGCCGCTGGCCATGCAGTTGGGCTTCAGCCCGCTGGCGATCGTGGCGTTGGTGGGTACGGCGGCCGCGCTCGGTGATGCCGGTTCGCCTGCTTCAGATTCGACGCTGGGGCCAACAGCTGGTTTGAATGTGGACGGCCAGCATAACCATATCTGGGATACGGTAGTGCCAACCTTTTTGCACTACAACCTGCCACTGATTGCCTTTGGCTGGCTGGCGGTCATGGTGCTCTGATTGAGGTTGTCGACATAAAAAAAGCGCGCCTTGGCAACTGCCCAGGCGCGCTTTTTTATGCCGCGTTAGACGCGAAAGCGTTTCAATAACTCGTCTATCTGGCGGCCCAGGCTTGCCAGGTGTTGGCCCGCCTGCGCAGTTTCGCGCGCGCCATCGGTGGTTTCTCGAGCCAGTTCTGCGGCCTCTGTTACGTTGCGATTGACGTCTTCCACTACCGTGGATTGCTGCGTGGTTGCGCTGGCAATCGAGGCGTTGAGGGCGACCAGCTGTTGCATTGAGTGCGCAATCAATTCCAGTGCCTTGCCAGCCTCGTTCACCTGTTCGACGCTTTGCTGTGAGTGGCGGCTACTTTCGTTGATCACGCCGACCACGGTCTGGGTGTTGGTCTGCAGCTTGCTGATCATGTTGTGAATTTCTTCTGTCGACTGCTGGGTGCGTTGCGCCAGGTTGCGTACCTCGTCTGCAACCACGGCAAAGCCGCGTCCCATCTCACCGGCACGTGCTGCCTCAATGGCCGCATTCAGTGCCAGCAGGTTGGTTTGCTCGGCAATATTGCGAATCACATCCAGTACCGAGGTGATCTCGTGTGCGTCGCTGGAGAGGGTCTGCATGTGCTCAACGGCGGTCTGCACGCTGGTTGAGAGCAGGTTGATTTCCTGGATGGTTTTAGCAACCTGATGGCGGCCGTTGTTGGCACCTTCATTGGCATTTTCAACTTCTTGGGCAGCTGCATTGGCGTTCTGCGCTACATCCTGAACGCCATAGGTTATTTCGTTGATGGCGGTGGCCATCAGCTCCATACGTTCAGACTGGTTATTCATGTCGCGCAGGCTATTACCGCTGATTTGATCCAGTTGATGGCTTGAGCTGATCAGCTGTCGCGCGCTGTCGCCGAGCTGGTGGATGATGACTGCAAGGTTGCTGTTGAACTGGTTGAAGAAATGCGCAATCTGCGAGACCTCGTCGCGGGCGCCATCGTCAAGACGACGGGTAAGGTCAGCTTCTCCACTGGCTACGCCGCGCATGGCGTCGACCACGCTGTTAAGTGGTTGAGTGATGCTGCGGCCTATCAGGTAGAGCAGGGCGATCATGATCAAGGTGACCAGCGTCATGGTGACTACGGAGCTGGCAATAGCGCTTGCGAACTTGGCTTGCATGTCATCGATGTAGATGCCGGTGCCGACCATATAGTCCCAGGGTTTGAAGTGCTTGAACGCGGCGATCTTGGCGGTACCTTCTTCCTCACCAGGCTTGGGCCAGTTGTACTCAAAGCTGGCTGTGCCCTTGCTGCGCGCGAGTGCCACCATTTCACTGATGACATTGACGCCTTCGGTGTTACGCATGGTGGTGAGGTCAACGCCCACGGTCTGTGGTGCAAGCGGGTGCATGATCATGATGTTGTTCATGTCATTGACCCAGTAGTACTCGTTGTTGTCGTAGCGCAGGCTGCTGAGCGCAGACATGGCTTCTTTGCGGGCCTGCTCACCGGTGAGCTCGCCACTGAGTTCTTTCTGGTGATAGAAGCTCATCAGGTCATGGGCTATCTCGACCAGATGTGTAGCTTTGGTTATTTCGGCTTCGCGTATTTCTTTGTTTAGATGGGAGAGCGAGAGCCCCTGCATTATCAGGTTACTGACCAGAGCAATGATCAGGATCAGCCAGATTCGTTGACTGATTCGTATGCTGCGCAACAGCTTCATCTACAACCTCCATGCACTAATGGCGTACGGCTTTTGTTTTAATTGTTGTTATCGATGCTTAACTTGGTTCCCCAAGTAGCTGTTTCGTCAGTATCGGCAGGCGCGCTTATAACCTGAGCGGTATTTTTTTGGCATCAATGATGTCAATTTGACGTCATGTTGTGCCGGGATTCAAGTGTCAATCTGTTTCTGTGATTGCCCGGTATAAGATAGGAAGGTGTTTTGTATTCTGAACTGGTATAAAGGCGCGAAACTTGTCGCTGTTACGTTGGGCACTATCAAGGCGCAGGTTAGTCTATTGGGTTATCAGCAATAAGGATCTCAAATGCAGTCAGTCGTTAAATTGGTTTCGGTGTCTGCCTGGATGCTCTTGGCCGGGTTCAGTGCTGCTGCTCAGGCGGGCAGTAGCGATAATGGTATGGATGAGGCAGGCGCGTATCACGAGCAGCAAATTGTGGGCTGGATCGAGAAAGGGCTTATCCTGCCTGAACACACCGCCGTAAAGATCAAGGTGGATTCGGGTGCACTGACCTCGTCAATGCACGCGGTGAATCTTGAGAGCTATACGCATAACGGCAAACCTTGGGTGCGCTACGAGGTTCCGGTCAAAGACGCTGATACTGATGAGCTGGTCGTGATGCAGTTTGAGCGCCCGGTATTTCGCCGGATTCTGGTTCGCGGCGCAGGTGGTTCTGATCGTCGGCCGGTGGTGAAGATGTCAATCTGCATGGGCAATCAGGTCTACGAAGAGCAGTTCTCTTTGCGTGATCGCGGTGACATGACCTATCCAGTACTGATTGGCCGCCGTACTATCGAGCATATTGGCCTGATTGATGTATCCGATACCTTTCTACTCAAGCCGAGCTGTTCTCAGCAAGAGCATGAGGACGAGCGCGACAAGCAGCAGCGTATGCGAGATGACGAAAGCATGGTTGATGGCAGTGCGATTGATCAGCCAGAGCAGACTGAAGAAGAGCTGGAGGCCGAGGAGTAACCTCGGTTGATGCCGCCTGGCGCCGCTTAGCGGCGGCCAGGCGCTTGCATTACCACATCAGGTCGTCAGGCACCTGGAATGCAGCGTAGGGATCATCCTCTGCTACGGTGTCGGCTTTATTTTCAGCGACATAAACCGGCCAGTGTGGTGCTCGCTCACGGACTTTTTCGGCGATTTCCAGCGGGATCAACACAAAATTGCCAGAAAGGCGGGTGATACCCAGCTTGCCCCTACTGAGTAGGTCGAACTGTTCTTTGTTGACGTGGATCTTTTTGATCTTGTTCTTGCTCACAAACTGATAGGGCGTTTCTCCGCCACTACGGTCCAGTTTGCTGTTTTCCACCATCTGTTTGA
Organism: Pseudomonas neustonica; assembly: GCF_003797945.1. Classification (GTDB taxonomy): domain Bacteria; phylum Pseudomonadota; class Gammaproteobacteria; order Pseudomonadales; family Pseudomonadaceae; genus Halopseudomonas; species Halopseudomonas neustonica. The sequence continues at coordinate 88,441 of NZ_RKKU01000006.1, read as the reverse complement.
CCTGGGCTTCGCGCTCTTTACGTGCCGCTTCCTGCTGGCGCTGCTGATTGAGCTGACGATCACGTTCGGCTTTTTCGGATCGCGCCTGTGCGATAGCCTTGCCTGTATCTTCAGCAGGTGCGGTCTTGGCCGCTTTTTTCTTGGCGCGCTGGGCTTGCTTGAGTTTCTTCTCGTCAACCAGGCCGGTTTTGAGAAGCTGGGCTTGCAATGAATTGACCATGATCTGTAACTGTCTTGTCGGCGTCAGGCTGCAGGAGCCCGCACGCAAATGAATCCATGCCAGAGAGGCGGCGTTTGTGCCGCTAGTTTACCGGTTTTCTTCGCGCTCTTCCTCTGCTGCAAATTGAGCTTCACGTGCTTTCACGTTAGCGATGGTTTCTTTACTGACCTTGTTGCTATTGGCATTGTCTCGGAGCATCAAAAGACTGCCGACGATGCTGCCGAGTGCGAGCACTATGAATAGCCATCCATACCAGGGCATGGTGTTGATCCTTTTATCGAATGTGTATTCATCATGGCTGCTCTGTGGGCGCATGGCAAACCATAAGGCACAGAGCGATCGTTATTTCGGCGCCAGACAGGTGATAAATCAGTCTGCTGTGTTAATCAGGCTGCTTTTGTTGTGGCTTTACGTTGTCGCGTTGGGGTTGCCTGACAAGGCGTGGCTGAAGCAACCAGTCAAGACTTGTCGATGATTGAAGAAAACTCACGCAAGTGCTTGACTCCCTTGGTGGAATGTTTACAATGCGCGCCAGTTCAGACGCACTGTAAACCCCGGTTTAAAGCGTATTTGAGCTGATGCGCAGCGGTAGTTCAGTTGGTTAGAATACCGGCCTGTCACGCCGGGGGTCGCGGGTTCGAGTCCCGTCCGCTGCGCCATACAAGATAAACCCCAGTTGCTTGCGCAGCTGGGGTTTTTTGTTGCCTGTTTATTGCCTTTTGGGCTGTATTGGATCGATTGTTTCGCCATGCCAGGCGTGCAGCTTGTCGCGTATGTCTGAAAACATCGCATCGTATTCCTTGTGCTCTGACAGCGACAGAAATTCTGGCGACAGAGCCCCGTGACGGCGCAGCAGGTGATCAATATCGCTGGCGAAGTTAAAGGCAGTCTCACGGGGTAGCTCGAAATACTCTTCGATCGCTTCTTCATTGATCTGACCCTGCACGTCAAACCTCACCCTCTTGCCCTGATCAATCAGCCGGTAGGTGATGTCGATATGGAAGCCGATATCGCTCTCGAGCAGGCGCATACGCGCAAGGTGCAGGTGGCCGGGTTCAAACATCTTCGTTGTTTCCTGTTTATGACGTTGTCGGGTGTCGCATTTAATTGCCTGCGCTTTTTCGCGCGCGATATTTTTCCGACGCCATTGAAATGCCACTATGCATGAGTTTAGAATCGCACCTCTCTTGCATATCTCGTATAGCTATAACAAATCGCCAAAATTCGACATTTTGTTATTTGTTTCTAGCTGTTGAGTGCCTACCGCCTTTTAGGACTATCAATTCATGGAAGAACCTGCAGGTTCAATCAGTATGCGCTCTTTTCGAGCAACCTCGTTTGTATTGTCTATTGCGCTAGTGACTAGTAGCTGTAGCCAGGTTCAGCAGTTTTCCAGTAGCCATAGTGCAAAAATAAACTGCATAGCTGGGGGGATTGTTGGTGCGACGTTAGGAGCCGGAGTCGGCGCTGTTACTAAAGGTGATGACAAGGCCATTGCGTTGGGCGCTATCGCTGGCGGTGCAGCGGGTTGTGCCCTGGCGATGGCGTACAAAAGCCGGTTAGACAGGTTGGAGCAGATAGCCGCCAGAGAAAACGTGCGGTTACAGACTGAAACGCTGAAATCCGCCGGGCTTGGCGCATCTGATGTCGGCATTGTTGCCCAGGTTGAAGACCAGGGTATGTTTCCAACGGGCAGCGCCGAACTCTCTGCTAAAGGCAGGCGTCAGGTTACGAGTTTGGCTGAGGCTTTTGTTGGGGTGAGTGATACCGCTATATTGGTTGTTGGGCATACCGACGCCACTGGCAGTGCGGAATTGAACCAGGCGCTCTCAGAGCGCAGGGCTAAGGTAGTAGCCAGGATTCTGGAGCAGCAGGGTATCGCTGCTGATCGCTTGTTTTTTCAAGGCGCTGGCTCGTCCAGACCGGTGGCCGACAATAGCGATCCGCTACTGCGTGGAAAGAATCGACGGGTCGAAATAGTCGAGGTGGACGATCGCGCGACGCTAATGGCTCGGCTCAGCTCAGAGCGTAACAACCCCAAATACTTGAGCTACGGAACCTCCACGAGAGCAAACGCTACTCGCTCGCAAGCCGCTGCTCCGCCAGCCGCAAGAACGGGCGTATTAGTAGGTCAAACGGAGCCCGTCAAGCCAGCACCGCAGCGAGTTGAGCTGCGTGAGGATGCGCGCTTTGCTGTTGATTTTGGTGGAGTTCCTGTCTCAACGGGCCGCTGGGAGTTGGGGAGTGCTATCGCGCCCAAGTCTGCTGGTTTCTCGTTTATACCAACCGCGCATGCGGCAGACATGCCAGTGGTCAGTTGCGATCAAGACCTTCCACGCAAAAGTGGCGAGGCGGTGAGTCTTGCCAGCGGTGATGCGCTGGAGACGCGTAATACCACTGATTACTTGCCGGGTTACAACAATCGGGTCTGGGCGCAAACAGTTCATGGCCACCTGGTCACTATTTCGCCGGTATCTATTCTGCGTGACTCCGCCGCAGTGGGTCGTCAGCCGTTCATTCAGATCGTCGAGCAATACAGTGAAGGCAACCGGAATGCCAGCTTCAAAGGTAATGCCATTGCCAACACCTACGAAGGCGAAAGCCGCGTGCTTTATCGTGTTTTTCTGACCGATTCGCCATCGCCTGTTTCTTGCCTGGATGTTGTCTTTAGCAAGGGTAGTTCTCAAGCAACGGACGGCGTGTTGATTTATCCAGACCAGCGCGGAGAGAGCTATACCGCGAAATTTGTACCTTTGCGTACTTAACCGGAGAGTGCTTTAAATGGAAGATTTTAGTTTCAACGCATTGATGGCGCTCGCGCTGGCCAACAAGTTAATAACCGGGTCGATTCTTTCGGCACTTATATCGTTGTTGCTCATTGTTATTTACTGGGACAAGGTCCGCTACTTTGTCATGCGTGTATGGCATGGCATCCCTGTCATAGGAACCGTAGCCCGGCTAGCGCGCTCCAGTACCAGCTCTGACAGCAAAGGCTGGCTGCTCAGCGAGGTCAGCTTGAGTAATGACTACTACGACTACTATCAGGAAGTGGGTGATAAAAGTTCCGAGTATTACAACAAGTGTGAGTCCTATCTGGACACCATAGGTGAAGGTGGTCGACGTGAACGTCCAGCCTGGGTGTTGGTACTTGTTTTTCTACTCATCCTTTTTGAGGCGGTGGGTTTTGCATACGTGCTGGTGCCCTTTATCAACCAGAACCTCTCGTCGAACGATCAGGCTTATCTTGGTTGGATGGCGGCGTTCCTGCTTTCCATTATCTCTGCAGGCTTTGCCGAGGCGGCGGGGCGCGCGCTACATCATAATTCTCTGGTGAACAAGGCTAGGCATTGGTGGGAGGGTGACGCAGACCCGAGCAAGGTCAATCCGCTGAAGCAGGTTCAGCCCGGCGTTCGTATCAAAGAAACCGAGAAAGATGAGCAGGCCAAGGACTACAACCGCATCCTCGCGCGTATTGTCACTAATCAGACGGTGACACCCCGCCACGGCTGGATAGTAGGTTGTGTTTTGGTAGTGCTGATTATGGCGTGTGCTGCCTTTGGTATCCGTGCCTATCAGCTTAAAAGTATCGAGACAGAAATGGTCTCCAGCCCGGATGTATTTGCTCAACAGAGCTATGAGCAAAGCGCCAGCCCCTTTGACCTTCCCGCTGAGTCGGCTTCGGTAAACGAAGTGTCGGAAGACAGCGCGCTGACCGATAAGATGGACGCCATTCGCAGTGCTTCCTTGATTACCTTTATCGTGCTGTCGGTTATCTATGTGGCTATTCAGGCGGTTAGCGTATGGCTTGCCTCGATATTCGGTTTTGCTGGTGTGGAGTCCAAGAAGGCCTGGTTCTACACGCATAAATTTAATAATGCGGCTGAACTTGAACGCTGGATGGAGACGCAACGTACAAAAATTGCGGCGCATGCAGATCATAAACTGCGCATGCTACAGATGAAGTTGGCTAAGCGAACGACTACTAATAGTGCGGTGCAGACCGCCATTAGTGGTGCGCAATCACGTGACTTTAACGCCTATGTAGTGCGTATGAGAGCTGAAGCCAGTACCCATCAGACGCAGCCAAGCCCCAGTTCGGTTGCGTCAGCGGTTGAGGCTAGCCCTTTGGCCGAACCGGCGGCACCGAAACCGCTTGCTGTAGAGCAGTCTGCCCCCACTGCGGCGCCAGTGCAGCAGACACTGGAGGCATCCCCTGCTGAGGACGCATTGGCGGGCCTGCGCAATAAGGATTTGACTGCATTCAGCGACGAGCAACTGCGCACTGTATGCACTGCCAAAGGCTATGACTTTGCTGCCGTGGCTAGCTTGCGTGCGGATCAACAGTTGTTGAAAGACTTTGATGAGGCATAAATCGATGAATCTCAAGCTGATTACTGCCTGCTTGCTTGGATTTTCATGTTATGCCAATGGGTCTGAGCGTAATGACATTCCGGACTGTTATCAACACGCTAACGTAGAGGAGTTTCGTCAGCCGGGTAGTGGCCGGCAACTTACGGTTATTGTTGATCAAACAGTCTTGATGCCAGAAAGTATTCAGCGGGCCGCGTGGGGGCAAATTGATCGATTCGTGGCGTCAGGCGATGAAGTCAAACTCTACAGTTTTTCGGCTTTTTTGCCCTCCCAGTTTATGCAGCTTCAGTTCTCCGGTGAGCTGAACTCGCCGCTTCCTGAGGCGGTACGAGATGACGTCGGCATGCAGTCGTTGAGAGCCTTCGATGCTTGCGTTAGCGAACAGAGAGCCTTTTTCCAAAAGCGTTTCGGGCGTGAGTTTGTGGCAGTTCTGAGGGCTGCTTCAGAAGATATACCGCGCAGTGAGATATTCCACTCGCTGCGTGATATTGGTTCAGATTTGAAATCCTCACCCGCCCGCGAGCGAGTGATTTTACTTATGTCTGACATGCTCGAAAATAGCGACTTCGGGTCCTTCTATGCCAACCGTCGTATCCGTGATCTCAATCCTCAAGCGGAGCTGGATAAAGTGGCGAGCGTCCAACTCTTTGCTGATTTGGATGGCGCGCGAGTCTATGTTGCCGGTGCTGGCCTGATTACCAAGGATGTAAACCAGGCTTACCGTTCAGGTCGAACGATTGAGCTGCTTGAGGCCTTTTGGCATGGCTACTTTAACGGGTCGAACGCCGAGCTGGTCGCGTTTGGCGCGCCGTCCCTAAACGTCGATATCAAATAATCTTGCTATGGCCAAGCCAGGCTGAGCCTGCGTTTGGCTTTAGTGGGTAGTGCACACTGTCGAGCCCTCGAAAGTAGTGCGCGCGTTACGCCAGTGCCGCATTTAGAGCGGTCAACCACGGCGGTTGACGCTTATCAGCAAAGTCTCTACTCTTCACGCCTGCTTCAGGTTCCCTCTTTTCGCAGAGGGTGAAACTGGGAAGCCGGTGCGTCTGTCCAGCAGACAATTCCGGCGCTGCCCCCGCAACGGTAAGCGATGTTCGCCTCATGGCGATGCGCCTGATAACACCACTGTGCTGTTCATGCATGGGAAGGTTCAGGCCGCAGGATCTATTGATCCGTTCGTAAGCCCGGAGACCGGCCTGTCGCGATTCACAACAGTGCGGTGGGCGCTGTAGGTGCGCGGCCCCTCTATGCTTGTTGCCGTTCCCCTGCCTCCGTCACTGTTATTCTCAGTCAGTGTCGTGCGGGTGGGTACGACGGAGCAATTACGCAGTATGAAAACCTTTTTACGTGCCCCTTTGGCACTGGCCCTGTGCGGCCTGTCTTCTCTTTCCCTTGCCGATACGCTCAGCCTGAATGACCAGGTTGTGACCGCAACGCGCACCAGTCAATCCAATAGCATTGCGGCGACCAGCGTGTTTGATCGCGCCGACATTGAGCGCTTGCAGGCGACCAGCGTGGATCAGGTATTGCGCCGCGTCCCCGGCATCAGCATTACCAACAACGGTGGGCCGGGCAAGGCCATGACCCTCAGTATTCGTGGCACCAGCAAATCGCACGTGCTGGTGTTGATCGATGGCGTTCGTATGGGCTCTGCTACCTCGGGTGTTGCGGCGCTGCAGAATCTGCCGGTAGAGCAAATTGAGCGTATTGAGGTGGTTCGTGGCCCTCGCTCCAGCCTGTATGGCGCAGACGCCATTGGCGGTGTTATTCAGGTCTTTACCCGCAAGGGCGAGGATGGCGGTATCACCCCCTATTTCTCCACGACGGTGGGCAGTGCCCAGCATCTTGGCGGAACGGCGGGTGTTTCCGGCGGTACTGATGATGCATGGTACAACCTGGGCATCAGTAGCCTGAAAACCGAAGGTATCGATGCTCGCCCCTCCAGAGAGCGGGATCATGACGGTTATCGTGAGTTGTCAGGTAGTCTCTCGGGTGGCTATCGCTTTGCTAACGGTCTGCTGATCGACGCTCACTTGCTGCAGGTTGAGTCGCATAACGACTATGACTCTGGTACTGATGCCAATGCTGATGATGTGCTCAGGGTGTATGGCGCTCGTGCGCGCTTTGCGCTGGCGAGCTTCTGGGATGTGACACTGCAGGCCGGTCGCAGCGAGGAGCAGAACGATAATTTTAAAGGCAGTACGTTCAACTCAAGTTATGACACTCAGCGCGATAGCTTCAGTTGGCAGAATGATTTTCATCTGGCCGATAACCAGTTGCTGACACTTGGCTATGACTGGCTTGAAGACGAAATCAGCAGCAGTGTCAGCTATCCGGAAAAGAGCCGCTATAACCACGGTCTGTTTGCACAGTACCTGGGGCAGGCAGGCCGGCATGACTGGCAGGTCAGCTTGCGCCACGACGATAACGAAGCCTATGGCGAGCACACCACAGGAAGCCTGGGTTATGGCTTTGCGTTGACCGACAGTGTCAGCTTTGCTGCCAGTTACGGCACGGCTTTCAACGCTCCCACCTTTAACCAGCTGTATTACCCCAGCTTCGGTAACCCCGATATTCAGGCTGAAACCGCGAAAAACCTTGAGGTTGGACTGCGCGGCCAGCATAGCTGGGGCAGCTGGTCGGCCAATGCATTCAAGAACGATATCGATGACATGATCTCGACCGTGACTGTTGGTGGCGTCTCGCTGGCCGAAAACGTTGATAAGGCAGAGATCAAAGGCCTTGAGTTCGAGGTGCTTACCCAACAATTGGGCTGGAACTGGCAAGCCAACCTGACGTTGCAGGACCCAAAAAATCGCTCGCACAAAACCACCGATGGTGACCTGATCAGGCGTACGCCTGAGCAGATATTCAACCTGGATGTGGATCGTCGCTTTGGTCGCATCGGTCTGGGTGCCACTGTGCATGCAGAAGGGCGGCGCTGGGAGAATACGTCCAATACCGAAGATTTACCGGGTTACAACACCGTTGACCTGCGGGCTGAATATTGGCTGAGCCATGCATGGCGAGTGCAGGCACAGGTCACCAACCTGTTTGATACCGATTATGAAACTGCCGCAACCTACCAGCAGCCAGGCCGCGCGGGGTATCTGACCCTGCGTTATCAGGCGATGTAGGTTCGGCGGTTCGATTACGCATGCCGTCTCAAGGGGAGTCGGCAGCATGGGACGTCTGTGGTCGAAACGGCCGCAGACGTTTTGCTGTTTTAACGAGGAGAATGAATATGCTGAACCTGTCGAGAACGACCCAGCTTTATATCGGTATCGCGCTGATGGCACTGATGGCCATGACGCGGGGTAGTCACTTCCCGCTACACAATCTGCCGAGTGCATCATGGGCGGTCTTTTTTCTCGCGGGTGTGTTGCTGCGACCTAAATGGGTGTTTCCGTTGTTGTTTGCTGAAGCGACCATAATTGATGTGCTCTCGGTCGGCTGGATCAACGCCGGACATCACTGCATGACCGTGGCTTACTGGATGCTGGTTCCGGCCTATGCTGCCTTGTGGTTTGGTGGCCGTCTATACGCTGGCTGGCATCGCGATCAAGCTGGCTCACTGGCGGTTCTGGTACCGGTGATGGCACTGAGTGCTCTGGTTTGCAACGTGCTTTCCAGCGGTGGGTTCTATTTTTTCTCTGGACGTTACGAGGCGCCTACCGTCGCTGGCATGGTTGAGCGTATCGGTCACTACTACCCGCAGTACCTGAGCTCGTTAGCGCTCTACGTCGGTATTGCTGTCGTGCTGTACGTGGGCGCGCGCAGTGCTCAGTTGCTCATGTCCAACAAGAGCCATCAGGCATGAGTGAGCAGGATCAGGGGCGCGATGAGCGCCATCGCCAGCGCATGCAGCGCAAGAAGGCGGTGGTGGATGAAAAGATCGCCACCGCCCAGCAAGAGCGCGGTGTACTCCTGGTGAATACCGGCAACGGCAAGGGCAAAAGCAGCTCAGGCTTTGGTATGGCTGCACGAGCGCTGGGCCATGGGATGCGTGTCGGTATTGTGCAGTTTATCAAGGGTGCCAAGAGCACCGGCGAAGAGAATTTCTTTCGGCGCTTTCCGGACGAAGTACGCTATCACGTGATGGGCGCGGGCTTTACCTGGGAGACGCAGGATCGCCAGGATGACATAGTCAAGGCCGAGGCGGCCTGGGCCGTCGCCGTCGAATTGATGCGCGATCCCGAGGTATCACTGGTGCTGCTCGATGAACTGAATATCGCTCTCAAATACGGCTATTTGCAGCTGGATCAGGTGATCGCCGATATTCAGGCAAGGCCTGCTCATCAGCATGTAGTGGTTACCGGTCGAGGGGCGCCGCCAGCACTGGTTGAGGCAGCCGATACCGTGACGGATATGGGCGTGGTTAAACATGCTTTCAAGGCCGGTATCAAAGCGCAGAAGGGAGTTGAGTTTTGACTACAAGACAGTGCCCGGCGGTATTGATCGCCGCACCTGCCTCGGGGCAGGGCAAAACCACCGTCACCGCGGCGCTGGCGCGCAGACATCGCCAGCTTGGCCGCAAGGTACGGGTGTTCAAGTGCGGCCCGGACTTCCTTGATCCGATGATTCTTGAAGTGGCCAGCGGCGCCCCGGTGCACCAACTGGATTTATGGATGGTAGGGCTGGAACAATCGCAGCGCCTGCTCTGGGAAGCGGCGGGTGAGGCTGACCTGATTTTGATTGAAGGTGTCATGGGGCTATTTGACGGTACACCGTCCGCTGCCGATTTGGCGCGTCAGTTTGGCGTCCCCGTGTTGGGCGTAATTGATGGCTCGGGTATGGCCCAAACCTTCGCCGCCATGGCCTTTGGCTTGGCCCACTTCCAACCGGACCTGGCGTTTGCCGGCATTCTGGCCAACAAGCTGGGCAGTGCCCGACATGCCGAGATCTTGCGTGACAGCCTGCCAGCGGACATCCGCTGGTTTGGTGGTTTGCCGCGTTCGCCCGACATTGCCTTGCCCAGCCGCCACCTGGGGCTGGTGCAGGCCGATGAATTGGCCGATCTTGATGCCCGGCTGGATGCGGCAGCCGCAGCGTTGGCGGATAGCGTAGATGATGCCTTGCCAGCCTCGGTGAGCTTCACCGCGCCGCAAGTGCAGACTCTGCCGCCGCTGCTCGCGGGCGTCAGTATTGGCGTGGCACGTGACAGTGCTTTTGCCTTTGTCTACCAGGCGAATCTTCAACTGCTGCGCGCATTGGGCGCCGAGCTGGTGTTCTTCTCGCCAATGCATGATACGCATCTGCCCGCGGTCGATAGCCTATACCTACCGGGCGGCTACCCCGAGTTACACGCCGCGCAGCTGGCCGGCAACAAAGCGATGCAGGCGGAGATCGCCGAACATCATCTGCAGGGTAAGCCGTTAGTGGCAGAGTGCGGTGGCCTGCTGTATCTGCTCGATAGTCTGACTGACCTGCAGGGCGAGCGGTTTGCCATGGCGGGCCTGCTTAGCGGTGATGCGGTGATGCAGAAGCGCTTGGCTGCACTCGCTTTGCAGGCGGTGGAGCTGCCGGAAGGCAAGCTGCATGGCCACACCTTTCACCATTCACAGTTAACCACCGAGATGCAGCCGCTGGTGCGCGGCGAGTGCCCCAACTATCGGCGCACGGCTGAGGCGGTTTATCGCATTGAGCGCCTGACCGCGTCCTATGTGCATTTTTATCTGCCGGGTAATCCGCAGGCTGCTGCGGCCCTGTTTCGTCCGTGAGTGACGATCACGCCTATTCCTCCGCCGAACGCGACGCGGTTTATCGGGCGATTCGTGAGCGCCGAGATATGCGTCACTTTATCGGCGGAGTGGTGCCTGATGCGTTATTGCAACGGTTGCTGCAGGCGGCGCACCACGCGCCCAGCGTTGGCCTGATGCAGCCTTGGCGGTTTGTTCGGGTGCGTCAGCAGGCGCTGCGTGAGCAGATACATCAACTGGTAGAGACCGAGCGACTGGCGACCGCCGAGGCTTTGGGCGTGCGCTCGGAGGAGTTCATGCAACTGAAAGTACAGGGCGTGCTCGACTGCGCCGAGGTACTGGTCGCGGCGCTGCCCGAGGGGCGCGAGGCGCACGTATTTGGCCGCCGTACCTTGCCGGAGATGGACCTGGCCTCACTTTCCTGCGCTATTCAGAATCTGTGGCTGGCAGCGCGCGCAGAGGGCCTGGGCATGGGCTGGGTCTCGTTATTTGAGCCGCAGGCGTTGGCTGACTTGCTGCAGATGCCGCCGGGTGCCAAGCCGGTGGCGATACTTTGTTTGGGCCCGGTTGCCGAGTTCTACGCTCAGCCGATGCTGGTTCAAGAAGAGTGGGCCGATGCCCGGCCGTTATCGGAGTTGCTGTTTTGCGATCAATGGGGAGCGACCGAATGAGTGAATGCATAGCCCTGGGTGGCCCGCAGCGCATCGTTTGCCTGTCTACCGAAACCTGCGAGGTGCTGTATCACCTGGGTGAGCAGCAGCGGATTGTCGGCATTTCCGGTTTTACCGTAAGACCGCCGCAAGCGCGGAAGGAGAAGCCCAAGGTGGCGGCTTTTACCTCGGCGAAAAGCGAAGAGATTCTGGCGCTTGAGCCTGATCTGGTGCTCGGTTACTGCGACCTGCAGGCCGGTATTCTTGCCGACCTGGCGCGTGAGGGCCTGGAGGTGCATCTGTTCAATCAACGCAGTATTGCCGGTATTTTGCGCATGATCTCGACCTTGGGTGCACTGGTGGGCGCGCACGAGCGCACGGCCCAGCTGATCGCGGAGCTGGAGGAGGGGTTGTTGCAGGCACGCAATGCGGGTTGCCGCGAAGGGCGTCGTCCCCGCGTCTACTTTGAAGAGTGGAACGATCCGCTGATATCCGGCATAGGCTGGGTGAGCGAGTTGATTGAGCTCGCCGGAGGCGAAGACTGTTTCGCCGAGCTGGCGAGCAAGCCCAGTGCCAAAGAACGAATTATCAGCGATCCGCAGGAGGTGGTCAGGCGCGCGCCGGATATCATCATCGGTTCCTGGTGCGGCAAACGGTTTCGGCCGGAGCAGGTGCAGGAGCGTGCCGGCTGGCAGAGTATCCCCGCGGTCCAATCCGGGCAGTTGCATGAGGTCAAGTCGGCCGACATTTTACAACCCGGTATAGGCGCACTGACCGATGGTTTGCAGCACCTTTCGCGCATTATTCGCAACTGGCACGCTGCATGAGCGCCCTGCTGGCCGCGGCCATACTGGGCGTCTTGCTGGATCGCTTGCTGGGCGAGCCTGTCCGCTGGCATCCGCTGGTTGGCTTTGGTCGCTGGGTACAGTTTCTGGAGCAGCGTCTCAATCAACCGCACAGCATCGCCAAAGGGGCGCTGGCCTGGTGTTTGGCTGTGCTTCCGTTAACGCTTGTGGTCTATGGCTTGGTGCAACTGCCCTGGTTTGGCTGGGCGTTCTCGGTGCTATGTCTTTATCTATGCCTGGGTGGACAAAGCCTGGTCGCCCATGCCAAGCCGATAGCGGTGGCACTGCAGCAAGGCAACTTGCCCCTGGCACGTGAGCTGGTGGGGCGCATTGTGAGCCGGGATACCAGCCAGCTGGACGAGCAGGGCATAGCCAAAGCGACAGTAGAGTCGGTGTTGGAGAATGGCAGTGATGCGGTCTTTGCCGCGTTATTCTGGTTTTTGCTGCTGGGCGCTCCCGGAGTGGTCTTGTACCGCTTGAGCAATACCCTCGATGCTATGTGGGGCTACCGCACACCGCGCTTTCTGTTATTTGGCCGCGTGGCCGCCAGAATGGATGACGTGCTGAATTACCTGCCGGCTCGTTTGGTTGCGCTGAGCTATAGCCTCTGTGGCAATCTGAGCCGCGGTCTGCATTGTTGGCAAACCCAGGCTGCCGCATGGGATAGCCCCAATGCCGGTCCGGTGATGGCCGCTGGAGCCGGTGCGCTAGAGTTGCAACTGGGCGGTGCGGCGGTTTATCACGGCAAACTGACTGAACGCCCGCCGCTGGGCATAGGTGATGCGTCCAGGGCAGAGGACATCCTGCGCGCTTTGCAGTTGGTTCGCCGCAGTCTAGTGCTCTGGTCGCTGCTGCTAGTGCTGTTATGGGGGGCAAGTCATGCTTGAACACGGCGGACGCTTACAACATGCAGCCAGCGAGTTCGGCGTGCCGCTTGAGCAATGGCTCGACTTGTCTACCGGGCTCGCGCCCTATCACTGGCCTGTACCCGCGTTGCCCCAGTCAGTCTGGAGCCGTCTGCCTGAAACCGAGGACGGACTCAGTCAGCAGGCGCAAGACTATTATGGCGCACCTCGCGCGTTGCCAGTAGCAGGTTCGCAGGCGGCCATTCAGGCGCTGCCGACACTGCGCAAACCTTGCCGCGTGGGGATTCTGGAACCGACCTACGCCGAGCATCGTCTGGCCTGGGAGCGCGCTGGTCACCAGTTGGTCAGCGTGACCACGGAGCTGCTGCCAGCCTGTCTTGATCAACTGGATGTGCTGGTGGTGGTCAACCCCAACAACCCAACCGGACAATTGCTGAATAGCGAACTGCTGCTGAATTGGCACCAGCGTCTGGTCAGCCGGGGTGGATGGTTAGTGGTTGATGAGGCTTTTATGGACCCGACGCCGGAATACAGCCTATCGGCGCATAGTCATGCTCCTGGTTTGATCGTATTGCGCTCGCTCGGCAAATTTTTCGGTCTGGCGGGCCTGCGGCTGGGCTTTGTGCTGGCAGAGGAACAATTGTTGGCAGCTCTTGAAGAGCAGCTCGGTCCGTGGGCGGTGAGTGGACCTGCGCGTGCGGTAGGCCGGTCCGTGCTGGCAGACCGGCTGACTCAACAGTTGTGGCGCAGTCGTTTGCATATGGATAGCCAGCGTCTGCGACGTTTGCTGGACTCGGTCGGGTTAGCGTCGGGTGCCGGCTGCGGCTTGTTTCAATGGCGTCTCTTGGGACAGCAGTCGGCGCAGCAACTTTACAAGGACTTGGCCAGTCGCGGTGTACTGGTGCGCGTGTTTAACGAGCTGGGCGGGCTGAGATTTGGTTTGCCGCGCTCGGAGGCGCAGTGGCAGCGTCTGGAAAGTGCCTTGCGAGACAGCATGAAGGAGTTGGCATGGGCAGTTTGATGGTGCAGGGCACTACCTCGGATGCGGGCAAAAGCACGCTGGTCAGTGCACTCTGTCGCTGGCTGGTACGCCAGGGCGTGGCTGTCGCCCCGTTCAAGCCGCAAAACATGGCACTGAATGCGGCGGTAGCTGCAGACGGTGGCGAGATCGGTCGAGCCCAGGCTGTCCAGGCGCATGCCGCGCGTATCAGTGCTCATACCGATATGAACCCGATCCTGCTCAAGCCCAACAGCGATGTGGGCGCGCAGGTAATCATTCAGGGGCAGCCGATCGGTAATATGGATGCGGTCGCTTATCACGCCTACAAACCGGTCGCCATGCAGGCAGCATTGGCAGCCTATCGACGCCTGAGCGAGCGTTATCCTGTAGTCATGGTCGAGGGCGCTGGTTCACCGGCGGAGATCAATCTGCGTGAGGGCGATATTGCCAATATGGGCTTCGCCGAAGCGGTCGATTGTCCGGTTATTATCATCGCCGATATCGATAAGGGCGGCGTATTTGCGCATCTTGTAGGAACACTTGAGTTACTCTCGCCGAGTGAGCAGGCGCGGGTTAAAGGGTTTGTCATCAACCGTTTTCGTGGCGATATTGCCTTGTTGGAGCCAGGTTTGCGCTGGCTGGAAGAGCGCACCGGTAAGCCGGTGCTGGGTGTATTGCCCTACCTGCACGACCTGCATCTAGAGGCAGAAGATGCGGTTGATACTCGCCAGGTGGCCAAGCAGGCCGAATGCCTGAAGGTGGTGGTGCCGGTAGTACCGCGTATCAGCAACCATACCGATTTTGATCCCCTGCGATTGCATCCGCAGGTCGAGCTGGCGTTTGTCGGCCCCGGTCAGCCCATACCCGCGGCCGATCTGATTATTCTGCCGGGTTCAAAGAGTGTTGCCGCTGACCTCGACTTTTTACGCAAGCACGGCTGGGACAAGGCCTTGGCGCGTCATTTGCGTTATGGCGGTAAGGTGCTGGGGATCTGTGGTGGCTTTCAGATGCTGGGCAAGGGGCTGGCCGATCCCTTGGGGCTTGAAGGACCCGCCGGCAGCGTTGCCGGGTTAGGCCTGCTGGATATGCAAACCGAGCTGCGCGCAGCCAAGCAGTTGACCAATGTTACCGGTGTGTTGTCGCTTGAGCAGGCCAGCGTCAGTGGATATGAGATTCATGCCGGAATCAGCCAGGGTCGGGCACTGGCGCAACCGCTGGTATATCTGCACGGTGGCGGCATGGATGGCGCGCTGAGCGAGGACGGGCAGGTGGCGGGCACCTACCTGCATGGTTTTTTTGAGCAGTCGGCCACGCAACAAGCCGTGCTGCGTTGGGCCGGGCTTGCCCGCGCCGAAGGCATGGATTACGCAGCCCTGCGGGAACGAGACCTGGAGCGTCTGGCCGACCTGGTCGAGGCGCATCTTGATACGACGCAACTGCGCCTGCTATGCGGTATAAACGATGCATGAATTGATTTTGGGTGGTGCCCGTTCGGGCAAAAGCCGGTTAGCCGAGCGGCTGGCGGCTGAGTGCGGTCTGCCTGTGACCTATATTGCGACCTGCCAGCCACGCGATCAGGAGATGCGCGATCGGGTGGTACAGCATCGTGCCCAGCGTCCGGCTGACTGGGCTCTGGTTGAGGAGCCGACTTCCCTGGCGCAGGTGCTGCGCGAGCACGCCGCAACAGATCGCTGTTTGCTGGTCGACTGCCTTACTCTCTGGGTGAGTAACCTGCTGCTCAGCCCGGACGAGCAGGATTGGACACGTGAGCGCCAGGCGTTGTTTGATTGCCTGCCCGAGTTACCGGGCAGGATCATTATGGTGAGCAATGAAACAGGCTTGGGTGTCGTTCCCATGGGCGAGCTTAGCCGCCGTTTTGTCGATGAGTCTGGCTGGCTGCACCAGCAGCTGGCAGAGCACTGCGACCGGGTAGTATTCTGCATTGCGGGTTTACCGCAGACCTTAAAGGGAGAAAAGCTGTGAATGGCACTTGGTGGCAGGCAGCAGCACGCGTTCCGGACGCGGGTAGGCGAGCACAGGCGCTGGCGCGGCAGCTGCAGTTAACCAAACCGCAGGGTTCGCTCGGTCGTCTTGAGCAGTTGGCAGTTACCCTGGCGGGTTTGCAAGGTCGCAGCGATCCTTCGGTAGAGCGTATCTGGATATCCATTTTTGCTGCGGATCACGGTATCGCGCAGGAGGGAATTTCGGCTTTTCCGCAGGAAGTAACCGGCCAGATGCTGGCCAATTTTGCGCAGGGCGGCGCTGCCATCAGCGTGTTGGCGCGTCACCTGGGCGCTGAACTCGAACTGCTCGAGTTGGGGCTGGTACAAGAGAGTGTGCCATTGCCTGGCGTGCGTCAGTTGAGGATTGCTGCCGGCACGGAGAATTTCCTTCATCAACCGGCCATGACCAGCGTCCAGTGTGCGCACGCCTTGCTAGCAGGCCGTGAGGCACTGCAGCGCGCGCTGGAAAAGGGCGCGGATCTGTTTATCGGTGGCGACATGGGGATAGGTAACACCAGCAGTGCCTGTGCCCTGGCCTGTTTGTTACTTGATCAGCCAGCCAAGCGCCTGGTGGGTGCTGGCACCGGTATGAAGGACAGCGGTCTGCAGCACAAAACCCAGATCATTGAAGCCGCATTAAAACTGCATCGACCCATGGTTGACTCACCCTTGGAGGCGTTGACTCGCGTGGGTGGACTGGAAATTGCGGGTTTGGCTGGCGCCTACATCGCAGCCGCGCAGGAAGGCATGCCGGTGTTGGTAGATGGCTACATATGCACTGCCGCCGCACTGTGCGCAGTACGCATGAATCCGGGCATCGCACCCTGGCTGCTCTACAGTCATCGCAGTGCCGAGACCTGCCATCAGGAGTTGCTTGATGCGCTGGATGCTGAGCCCTTGGTGTCATTGGAGATGCGCCTGGGTGAGGGCAGTGGTGCCGCCATGGTAGTGCCGCTGCTGCAAGCGGCTTGCCGTCTGCACAACCAGATGGCGACCTTCCAGGAGGCAGCGGTCTCCGGTAGCCGCTTGTGATGGTCCGGCTCGACTTTTTACGTCATGGCGAGACCGAGCAGGGCGGCGGTTTGCGTGGCAGTCTGGATGATCAACTCACCGCCGCGGGTTGGCAGCAAATGATAGCCACCACCGCTGTTGCCAGTGGCTGGCAGCGTATTGTCAGCTCGCCGCTGCGTCGCTGCGCGCACTTTGCCGAACGCCTTGCCGAGGAGCGCGGACTGCCCATTGAGTACAACGACAATTTGCGTGAGCTGCACTTTGGCGATTGGGAAGGTAAGCACCCAAGCGAGTTGATGCTTGACCAGGCTGATGAACTGGGCCGCTTTTGGACCGATCCCTATGCCTACACGCCGCCCGGTGCCGAGCCAATGCGGGATTTTGCTGCGCGCATAGACACCACTCTTCAGACTTTACATTTAGCCTACGCCGGGCAGCGGATACTGGTGGTATCGCATGCCGGCGTGATGCGACTTTTGCTCGCCCGTGCGCGTGGGCTGGCGCCTGCTGACCTGCTTCAGGTTGTGGTCGGCTACGCTGAGTTAGTGGGCCTTGAGTTTGCTCCGCAGCAGGGGCTGAAAGAGGTCGGCTTATGATGCCCTTTGCCTTGGCGTTGCAGTTTTTGACCCGCCTGCCGGTGCGTCTGCGCCGTGATCCAAGCGCTCAGGAGAGCGCCGAGTCGCTGCTCTGGTACCCGCTGGTTGGTTTGTTGCTGGGCGCGCTATTGCTCACGGCCAACCTATTGCTTGGTAGCGTTGACCCTGTGCTGCGAGCCGCCATCTTGATTGCCTTATGGGTCTGGCTGAGCGGTGGTCTGCACCTTGATGGCCTGGCGGATACTGCGGATGCCTGGGTGGGTGGCTATGGTGACCGAGCGCGCACACTGGCGATTATGAAAGACCCGGCTTGCGGACCGATAGGCGTCATCGTGCTATTGCTTTGTCTGCTGCTGAAATACACCGCCCTGGTGCTCTTGCTGCAACAGCAATCCTGGCTTTTGCTGTTAATTGCTCCCTGGCTGGGCCGTTGTCTATTACCCCTGTTGCTATTAACCACACCCTACGTGCGCGCGGGTGGGCTGGGCGAGAGCCTGACCCGTGAGATGCCGCGTTCGAAGCTAAAGTGGGTCTTGCTGCTTAATGCCGTATTGCTGCTCTTTTGCGGCGTAGCAGGGGCGTTGTCTCTATTTGTAGCGGCAGGGCTGGTGCTGTACGGACGTCATCTGTTGCTGCAACGTCTCGGCGGGACGACCGGCGATACCGCTGGAGCACTGCTGGAAATAGTCGAGTGTGCGGTCCTGGTAGCGGCGGCCAGCTTTTTGCTTTGACGCTGGCGTGGGAGCGGAACTTTACCTGGCCATTTTCATCTTACTGTCATCTGGCGTGGCTAACGTGAATAGTGCGATAGCAGTACGTCATTAACATCAAGAAGAAAAGGGAGGTATCACATGAGCGACTATATTGAAGAGCTTATTGAGCTGCAGTTGCAGCAACGCGAAGACGATGTGGAAGACGCTGAAGAGATGTAATTCTCTTCATGCGTTTTCCCTTGATTGCCTGTAGTACCTGGTTTTATCGTTCGACTCCTTCTGATCTTTTACCCTCCCCAAGTAGTGCACGCCGATAGCTGCCCGGCGCTGATCCTGTCCAGCGTTTGAACGCGCGCTGAAATGCCTCCGGTGAAGAGAAGCCCAGCAAGAAGGTAATCTCGCCCAGTGCCAACTCCGTATCTCGTATATAGCTGACTGCTAGCTCGCGGCGAATATCGTCAATGATGTCCTGGAAGCGGGTGTGATCTTCCTGCTGCAATCGGCGGCGCAGTGTCCAGGATGGCAGGCCCAGTTGCTGTGCAACTTCCATGATGCCTGGCAGCCGCTGATGCAGCTGCGGCGCTACGATGCTTTCAACGCGCTCGCGTAGTCCACGTTGCCTTGTCAGTTCATGTAATCGCTGCTCACACAGCGTCAGCAGATGCTGATAATGACCAGGCGCACTTTGTACCGGTTGCAGTGCAAGGCTGCGTGGCTCCCACAGCAACTGATTGTGTGCTTGCGAAAACAGCACCGGGCATTGAAACAGTGCCTCGTAGCGTGCGGCGTAGGTGGGAGCAGGGAATTCGATGTGTACTTCACGCAGTTTTGCCTGGCCGCCTGTCATCTGGTTTGCGGTCTGGGCGCGTGATGCCAAGGCCGAGTCAACTACGAACAGGTTGAACATGTTGTAAGGCGCAATCGAATAGAAGCGCAGCGCCGGGGCGCAGAAGCTGGAATGGCCGCGGTAGTTTTGGCTGGTAAGTCGTTCGTACTTGACCATCACGTTGAAGGCGTCCTCCAGCGTGGGTGCGCACTGTGCCGTCATGCCAGCCAGACCCTGATGACTGAGCTGGCTTTGCGCTCCCATCAATAGGCCGATGGCCGGGTTTTGCGTATAGCGTATGGCCGCGTTACCCAGGCGCATAAAGCGCGCGATGCTGATCCGTGCGTGCGGTTCACTCAACAGCGTTTCAGTAATGCCAAAGCGCTCCAGTAGCGGGGTTGGGTCGAGCTGCAGTTGGGTAATAGCTGCGCGCAGACTGAGCAGATAGCTGACCGAAATATCGCCTAGTTTCATGATGGCAGCCCAAGGGGGGGTAAGAGCCCGAAGGCGCGAAAGAGAACAGTGTAATTCAGGGTTATAAATGTGTCACTTTGGGTGATTGAGCGCTGTTGGTCCTGAGCCTATTGTTTTGTCCATAACAGGCTCCGGGCAGGTACTCGAGAGTCGACCCTGATGAGATGCTGGAGAAAGCGATGACTGCACCTACACTGTATCCGAATTTGTTGGCCCCACTGGATCTGGGCTTTACCACGCTGCGCAATCGTACCCTGATGGGGTCGATGCATACCGGGCTGGAAGAGCGCCCCAATGGCTTCAACCGCATGGCCGCGTATTTTGCTGAACGCGCCAGGGGCGGCGTTGGCTTGATCGTAACCGGTGGTATTGGTCCGAACGAAGAAGGTTCGGTAGCCCAGGGCGCAGCGAAAATGAATACTGCGGAAGAAGCCGAGCAGCATAAGGTCGTGACCGCTGCTGTGCATGAAGCGGGCGGCAAGATCTGCATGCAGATTCTGCACGCAGGCCGCTATGCTTACGGTCCCAAGCAGGTTTCAGCCAGCGCAGTCCAGGCGCCGATTAATCCTTTTACCCCAAAGGAATTGGACGAAGCGGGCATCGAGAAGCAGATTGCCGATTTCGCCAATTGCGCGGCGCTGGCCAAGCAGGCCGGTTACGACGGTGTTGAAGTCATGGGGTCGGAAGGCTACTTCATCAACCAGTTTCTAGTCAGTCACGTCAACAAGCGGACCGATCGCTGGGGTGGCAGTTACGAAAATCGCATGCGTTTGCCGGTCGAGATCGTGCGTCGGGTGCGCGAGGCGACCGGTGATGACTTCATCATCATTTATCGCCTGTCGATGCTGGATCTGATTGAGGGCGGCAGCACCTGGGATGAGGTGGTCATGCTGGCCAAGGCTATCGAGAAGGCAGGTGCAACCATTATCAATACCGGTATCGGCTGGCACGAGGCGCGGATTCCCACCATCGCGACCAAGGTGCCGCGCGCGGCCTTTACCAAGGTGACGGCCAAGCTCAAGGGCGAGGTAAGCATTCCCCTAGTCACTACCAACCGTATCAATACCCCAGAAATTGCCGAGCAAGTGCTGGCCGAAGGTGATGCCGATATGGTGTCCATGGCGCGGCCCTTCCTGGCTGACCCGGATTTCGTCAATAAGGCGGCTGCAGGGCTGGCGGACGAAATAAACACCTGTATTGGCTGTAACCAGGCCTGTCTGGATCACACCTTTGGTGGCAAGCTCACCAGCTGTCTGGTCAACCCGCGTGCCTGCCATGAGACCGAGCTGAATTACATTCCCACTACGACGGTAAAGAACATCGCTGTTGTTGGCGCTGGCCCTGCGGGTTTGGCGGCAGCCACCGTTGCCGCCGAGCGCGGACACCAGGTAACCCTGTTCGATTCTGCCGATCAGATCGGCGGTCAGTTTAATATCGCCAAGCTGATTCCCGGTAAGGAAGAGTTCTACGAGACTCTGCGTTATTTCGGCAAAATGATTGATAAGACCGGCGTCGATCTGCAGCTGGGGCGCCGCGTCGCTGCGGCTGATCTGGCGGGCTTTGATGAGGTGATTTTGGCCACGGGCATCAAGCCGCGCACCCCGGATATCCCCGGTATTGATAACCCCAAGGTCATCAGCTATCTGGATGCGATTCAACAGCGCAAGCCGGTGGGTCAGAAGGTGGCGGTTATTGGCGCAGGCGGTATTGGTTTTGATGTCTCCGAATTCGTTACGCACCAGGGCGTCAGCCCGAGTCAGGATGTTGATCTGTTCTGGAAAGAGTGGGGGATTGATCCCACCATGCAGGCTCGCGGCGGTATTGCTGGTATTGATGCGCAGCCGCATGCGCCCGCGCGCGAGGTGTTTCTGTTGCAGCGCAAGAGCACCAAGGTCGGCAACGGGCTGGGCAAGACCACCGGCTGGATCCATCGCGCAGGGCTGAAGGCCAAGCAGGTGCAAATGCTCAATTCGGTGCAGTATCTGAAGATCGACGATGCTGGGCTGCATATCACCATTGGTGAAGCTGGTGAGCCCAAGGTGCTGCCGGTCGATACCATTATTATCTGTGCTGGTCAGGATCCGCTACGCGAGTTGCAAGCGGGCCTTGAGGCTCAGGGCAAACCCGTGCATCTGATTGGCGGCGCCGATGTGGCGGCTGAGCTTGATGCGAAGCGAGCCATTGATCAGGGCTCGCGTTTGGCGGCCGCGCTTTAAGCGCTGTGATCGTCAGGAGTTGATGGGTTGCTCCCGCTCCGCCGGCGGTTAGTTTGCCGCCGCGGAGCGCTCCATATATGCGCTACGCAGCGTAGCGCATGCTTTCCGGCCTTTCCTGTCTATACTGCCAACGGATGTTTGGCTGCTTGCCAATTGCATCACATACCGTTTTGAACCTTTTTCATACACTTGCTGCCTTACCCGGTAGGTTGGATGCATTTGCTTTAAAAAAGGCGCAAAGTATTGAGCACGGCAAGGAGACAGATGATGAGCAAACCAGCAAAGTCAGTGCTCACAGAGGCGGTGATGTTCTTTTCGGAACGTGGCATCTGCAAAGAGATGTTGTTTCCCGAGTTCGAAGCACTGCTGGATGGCCTCGTAGCGTCACCTGAATTCGAAGATGAAACGGTTGAGGCTGTATTCGTGCAGATCAACTCGCGGCTGCAGGTTCGTGCGGCGGTATTTTTCACCCTCGATTTCGATCTGGACGGCTACGTAAACCGCTTGTGGAATATGCCATTGCGACAACTGGCAGAGAAAGCTGATCGTGGTCCCGATATGGGCGGTGGGCCGATCCGCCTGGTCTGCCTTGGTTACAACAAACAGCCGAACTACCGGCCACTGCTCTGGAAGCCGGGTCAGCGCGCGGGCACCAACGACCTCGCTTTGGTCAAGGATGCGGTCACCCGTAATACCCTGGGTATTTTGGGTGATGATGAAGAAGCTATTGGTATTTTATCTCCCGAGCGTCTGCAGATGGCGGCGGAAGATACCTGGTACGGCAGCGGCGTTATCATTGATCCGGACAACACCACGCTGTTACCGATCGAGTCGACTGCACAGCACAGTGAAGATCTTGATGACATCATGGAGCGGCACGCGCTGGAAGTGCGTGAATACCAGCGCCAGATTGAGCTGTTGAATAACCGCTTGAAGGCGTTGACGCTGGAGAAGGACCAAGCGCTCGCTGAGCTCAAGGGCACGCACGCAGATCATCTGGAAATCGTGCAGGGCGAGTTGCTGGATATCAAGCAGGAGCTGGCACAGCAACAGAAGCTCAACGTTGCGCTCAAGCGCGACCTGGGCAAACTGCAGAGTCGTACCTCTACCGATATTGACTGATTACGCCGGCCAATCATCCGCCACGCAGATCAGTCGATCTGCATACAGCGGCTGATACCAGTCAGTTTCATCTACCCGAGCGAACATCACCGCTTGCTGCGCTCTAGCCTCGGCGAAGATGTGCCGCATCTGGCGTGGCTCCAGCACCGCGCTGGTGGTCGCGATCGATGGCGGCATCAGCCACTCCTTGTGCGGCAGCGCGATCCAGCGGCTCTGCGCATCCAGTAGTGTTTCCACCTGACCACGATGACACCATAGCTGTGCTCCGCTGCGTATAGTCTGACCGCAGGCAGGTGGCATCTGCTGCGCCGCAGATTGAAACAGATAACCTTGAAGCCAGGCTGCGGAGTAGTCGGGAAGCGGCAGCTCGGCAGGGTAGTGAGTGGGTTGCTGTGCTGCCAGCCGTTTGGCAAGAGGCAGTTGATGTTGGGTCAAACGCGCTAGCTTGCGCGCCAACTGATCGCTCGGGTCTGGTCCCCACCATAATGCCCCATCGCTGCACGAACGATCGGCACTGACCGGTTGCAGCTCTGGCCGGGCCATATAGAATTTGATCGCTAATTCCAGATGCACCAGTTCCCCGTTGGCGGCCTGTAGTATCAGGTCCAGCTCGCCTAGTGTTCGGCCCGCGTCGCGCAGTGCGATGTTGTGGGCCACAATATGAACGTCCGGAGCCAGCGTCAGCAGTGCATGCCAAAGGCGTTCATAATAGTTGCCCAGCCGACGGTCACGGGAATGGGGAAATAGCGCGGCCAGCTGCCCTGGCTCTGCATCCAGTTGCTGTAGTAGGTACACTAGCCGCCCAGGGTCTTTGCGCCAGAGTGAATCTTGCAGTGGATCGCGTAGCGGCAGTGTGCTGCCATCCATGAGCGGGGCAGTGAAGGCGGCCCAAGCCAGGTCGCGCACTATGTGATGGGTGAAATCCGGCAACATCAATAATCGGGTCCTGATTTGCCAGCACGTGGCCGGCTGCGGAATAATCGTAATACCAGCTGGCCGGGCAAAGCCTGAACGCAGCAGCGATGCCGTTTTTAGCGCAGTATGGGCAACGCAGATAATCGTCAACGACTTGCTGGGCGAGCGTTGTTGTCCGGCCAGTGTCCTTCATGTCCGGATATCTCACAAGCGAACATATATCGAGGTGGTATGGACCAGTTCCGCAATATCGGGCTAATCGGGCGACTCGGCAGTGGCCGTGTGGTGGATACCCTCAAGCGTCTGAAACGCTTTCTGCTGGACAATGGGCATACCGTGATTCTCGAAGACGCGGTGGCTGATCTGTTTCCCGGTCATCAACAACAGGTCTGCTCACGCAAGATGATGGGGGAAATCTGCGACCTGGTCATTGTAGTCGGCGGCGACGGCAGTTTATTGGGCGCTGCCCGCGCGCTCTGTCGGTACAATATTCCGGTGCTGGGCGTGAACCGTGGTGGCCTCGGCTTTCTAACGGATATTCCACCAGACGAGCTGGAGCACCGGGTTGGCGAGGTGCTGGCGGGCAAGTATATGGTCGAAACGCGCTTTTTGATGGATGCCTTTGTGCGCCGCGGCGAGGAGCAGCTGGGCACCAGTGAAGCGCTGAACGATGTGGTGCTGCACCCGGGCAAGTCGGCACGCATGATCGAGTTTGAGCTCTATGTTGATGGCCAGTTTGTCTACAGCCAGAAGTCGGATGGACTAATTGTCGCGACGCCGACGGGTTCAACCGCGTACTCATTATCCGCCGGCGGCCCCATCATGCATCCCAAGCTCGATGCCGTGGTGCTGGTGCCCATGTTCCCGCATACGCTTTCCAGTCGGCCGATAGTGGTGGATGGTAATAGCGAGCTGAAAATCATTATTTCCAAACAGAACGGTATTTACCCGCAGGTCAGCTGCGATGGTCAGGTACATATCTCCTGCGCGCCTGGCGACAGCATCACTATCCGCAAGAAGCCGCAGAAACTGCGATTGCTGCACCCGCTCGATCATAACTTCTACGCCATCTGTCGCAGCAAGCTGGGATGGTCTAGCCGACTGACGGAGCAGTGAGATGAGTGTCCTGGAGAGTGAACGTGGATACGACATCATCGGTGATGTGCATGGCTGCGCGCTAACGGTCGAGCGGCTGCTGGACCAGATGGGCTATCGAAAAAAAGCCGGTGTGTGGCAGCACGCTAACCGTCAGGCGTTGTTTCTGGGCGATATCATTGACCGTGGTCCGCGTATCCGCGAGGCGCTGCACCTGGTGCGCGATATGGTGGAGGCGGGCAGTGCTCGCTGCATTATGGGTAATCATGAGTTCAATGCGCTGTGTTGGGCAACGCCTGCACCGGCCGATAGCGGTCGCGCTTTTATGCGTGAGCACAATGAGCGTCATCACCGCTTGATTGGCGATACCCTGGATCAGTTCGCCGATTGGCCAGACGAATGGCAGGCGTTTCTCGACTGGTTTTATGAACTTCCGCTGTTTCTTGATTGTCATGAAATACGCCTGGTGCATGCCTGCTGGGATGATCGCTTGATCCAACCCTTTCGCGCGCAACATCCGGACGGCTGCATCGACCGCGACTTTCTGCTGGCGGCGGGGCAGTGGGGCAGTTTTGAGTCGCAGACGCTGGATCGCTTGCTGCGGGGCACCGATATGCGCCTGCCCGACGGCATTAGCATGACCGGCAAGGATGGCTTTACCCGCGCTTCCTTTCGCACCAAATACTGGGAGGAGTCGCCGCGCACCTATGGTGATGTAGTGTTTCAGCCCGATGCGCTGCCCGAAGAGGTGGCTGCGCTTGAGTTATCCGAGGAGCAGAAGACGGCGCTGCAGATCTATCGCCCGGAAGACCCGATTTTGTTTGTCGGTCACTATTGGCAGCAGGGTGCTCCACAGCCCATCAGGCCCAACCTGGCCTGCCTGGATTACAGCGCCGTAAAATACGGCAAGCTGGTTGCCTACCGCTGGGATGGTGAGCGACGCTTGAACCCGGATCATTTTGTCTGGGTCGATGTCCCCCAATACGCCTGAGGAATTCATGCAACGAGCTTTGAGTTGTCCGCTGGAAGAAGATCTGCGCCCGCTGATACGCTTTTTACGTAGCCGCGGCGTCGTGCATCGCGTGGCAGAAGAGAACGGCATGCAGGTGCTTTGGGTAGTGGATGAGCAGACCGCCGATATTGTTCGCTCGCTGCATCAGCGCGACTTGAGTGACATGACCCGTGAGCCTGACCGAGGCATTGTCGAAACCCCGACGAGCGCCTATTGGCGTCAATCCTATCGATTGATTCCAGTCACCTTGCTGGTGTTGCTGGTGACTGCCGTGGTGGCCGCCTTGACCGGCCTGGGCAGTAATCTGGATAACGTGGTGCTGCTGACCTATACGCCGCTGGAAGCCAGTGGCTATCTTGCACCGCAGCCTGATATGGCGCAGTGGTGGCGCCTGGTTACGCCGATCTTTATTCATTTTGGTTTCATGCATCTGGCGTTTAACGCGCTCTGGTACTGGGAGTTGGGCCGCCGTATTGAAATGCGCTCAGGTGGCTTATGGCTGCTCGGGCTGACGCTGCTCATTGGTGTCATTTCCAATACCGCACAATGGTGGTGGAGTGGCACCAGTGGCTTGTTCGGCGGCTTGTCAGGCGTGCTCTATGGTCTGCTGGGTTATTGCTGGCTGTATCAGTTGATTGCGCCGAATGCGCATTTCGCGCTGCCCAAGGGCGTGGTTATCATGATGTTGGCGTGGCTCGCGCTCTGTATGTCCGGCCTGGTCAGTTTGCTGGGGTTTGGTGCCATCGCCAATGCTGCCCATGTCAGCGGGCTGCTGGTCGGCTGTCTGTTCGGTAGTATTGCCGGGGCGCTGCAGCGCCGCCTGTGACGCGTTACAATACCCCACTATTTTCCATGCTTAGCCGGAGTCCTGATGACCTCTTTCATCGATATGTTGCGTAACATCACCCCGGATGTATACCAAGCGCTCAAGCTTGCTGTCGAGATCGGTAAATGGCCTGATGGCCGTAAGCTGACGCGAGAGCAGAAAGAGTTATCGCTGCAGGCGATGATTGCCTGGGAGCAGGATAACCTGCCGGAAGAGGAGCGTACGGGTTACATGGGCCCGCAAGCGTGTAAATCGGCTGAGAAAGAGGTGCCTAACATCCTCTTTTCTACCGGTTCGGAAACGCTGCACTGATGTTGCTCGCAGACATGCAGGGCAGTGTGCGCAAGATGCTGGGTGAGCTGTCGGATGCCGCCAGCCCGGTACAATATCAGTTGCCGATTGGCGAGGAACGCGTTGCGCTGAACGCCGCTATTGGCAAGCAGGTAAGTCTGCAGGCCCTGGGCGTTATCAACTGCGTACATTGCGGCAGAAAAACCAAGAAGAGCTTTAATCAGGGCTACTGTTACCCCTGCTTCACCAAGCTGGCGCAATGTGACTCATGCATCATGAGTCCGGAAAAATGCCATTATCATCTTGGCACCTGCCGCGAGCCGGCCTGGGGTGAACAGTTCTGCATGACTGATCATGTGGTCTATCTGGCTAACTCATCCGGCCTTAAGGTGGGCATTACCCGGGCGACGCAGATTCCTACCCGCTGGATCGATCAGGGTGCCAGTCAGGCGCTGCCGATTCTGCGTGTGGCTACACGTCAGCAGTCAGGTCTGGTTGAAGATCTGCTGCGTCAGCATGTGGCAGACAAAACCAATTGGCGTGCCTTGCTGCGCGGTGAGCCGGAACAGTTGGATATGATCGCCGAGCGCGATCGATTGCTGGCGCTGGCGGGCGAGGGTATTGCAGCCCTGCAGGCGCAATTTGGCTTGCAGGCCATTCAGCCCATCACCGGAGTCGAGCCGCTGCAGATTCGTTATCCGGTTGAGCAGTACGTTGCCAAGCCGCAGTCAGCCAATCTCGATAAGGTCCCGTTGCTTGAAGGCACACTTATGGGCATCAAGGGCCAATACCTGCTGCTCGACACAGCGGTGATCAATATTCGTAAATACACCGCCTATCAGCTGGCATTCAGCATCAGCTGATAGCGCTATTCAAAGCCCGCTGCTGGATAAGCAGCGGACATCTCCTCACTTGCCGGCTAACGCCGGAAAGGGGCACTGCATGCGTACCGAACAACCCAAGACTATTTATCTCAAGGATTATCAGCAGCCCGATTACTGGATCGATGAGACCCACCTGACCTTCGATCTGTTTGAGGATCATGCGCTGGTGCATAGCCGCCTGAGTATGCGTCTGAATGCGGACAAGACAAGCACCGATAAACAGCCGCCGCTAGTGCTGGATGGCCAGTTGCTTGAGCTGATCAAGGTCGAGCTGGATGACAAAGTCCTCAGTGCAGCGGATTATCAGATTGATGATGACAGCCTGACGCTGCAGCCTGGCGCCGCCAGCTTTGAATTGGCTATCACCACGCGCATTGAGCCGCAGAACAACACGGCGCTGGAGGGGCTGTACAAGTCTGGCACCATGTTTTGCACCCAATGCGAGGCGGAAGGCTTCCGCAAGATTACCTACTACCTCGACCGTCCGGATGTGATGAGCCGCTTTACCACGACGGTGATTGCCGAGCGTGAGCGCTATCCAGTGCTGTTGTCCAACGGCAACCCGATAGCCTCCTCCGGTGATCATGAAAACGGTCGCCACTGGGTTAGTTGGGAAGACCCCTTCCCCAAACCGGCCTATCTGTTTGCGCTGGTGGCGGGTGATCTCTGCTTGCTACAGGACAGTTTTGTCACCATGAGCGGCCGCGAAATCGATCTGCGTATTTACGTTGAAGCGGAAAATCGCGAGCAGTGCGATCATGCCATGGATAGCCTCAAGCGCTCCATGCGCTGGGATGAAGAGACCTATGGCCGGGAATACGACCTGGATATCTTCATGATCGTGGCAGTCAACGATTTCAACATGGGCGCCATGGAAAACAAGGGCTTGAACGTCTTCAATTCAAGCTGTGTGCTGGCGCAGCAGGATACCGCGACCGATTTGGCCTTTCAGCGGGTAGAAGCGGTGGTCGCGCACGAGTATTTCCATAACTGGTCGGGCAACCGGGTTACCTGCCGCGACTGGTTTCAGCTATCGCTGAAAG
Source organism: Pseudomonas neustonica (assembly GCF_003797945.1). Taxonomy (GTDB): domain Bacteria; phylum Pseudomonadota; class Gammaproteobacteria; order Pseudomonadales; family Pseudomonadaceae; genus Halopseudomonas; species Halopseudomonas neustonica. Next base: position 59,763 of record NZ_RKKU01000006.1, on the reverse strand, counting down.
AAGGCTTTACCGTATTCCGTGATTCCGAGTTCTCCGGCGACATGAACTCACACACCGTCAAACGCATTGAAGATGTCACCTTCTTGCGCGCCAATCAGTTTGCCGAAGACGCGGGCCCTATGGCTCATCCGGTTCGCCCTGACTCCTTTATTGAAATCTCCAACTTTTACACCTTGACGGTGTATGAGAAGGGCGCTGAAGTGGTGCGCATGCTGCACACGCTCTTGGGGGCAGAAGGTTTCCGCAAGGGCACCGATCTGTACTTTGAGCGCCATGATGGTCAGGCCGTGACCTGCGATGACTTTGTCAAAGCCCTGGAAGACGCTAACGGTGCTGATTTCAGCCAGTTTAAACGTTGGTACAGTCAGGCGGGCACACCACGCCTGGAGGCGGCTAGCCACTACGATGCAACCAAGCGTGAATATCGTCTGAGCTTCCGCCAGCACTGCCCGGCGACGCCGGGTCAGAGTGAGAAGTTGCCGCAGGTGATTCCGGTCCGGATGGCGCTGCTCAATACGCAAGGGCAGGAGATGGCGCTGCAGCTAGCGGGCGAAAGCCAGTCGCGGGGTTACGAGACCGTGCTGTCGATTACCGAGGCGGAACAGGAATTTGTGTTCAGTAATATTGATCAGCAGCCGTTGCCGTCGCTGCTACGCGGCTTTTCCGCGCCTGTTAAGTTGAGCTATCCCTACAGTCGGGATGATCGTGTCTTCCTGGCCAAGCACGATCCAGATGGTTTCAATCGCTGGGAGGCTGCTCAGGGCCTGGCGGTTGATGTGTTGCAGGGGCTGGTAGAGATTCATCGCACGGGTCGTCCGCTGCACCTTGATCAGCGTCTGGCTGAGGTCTATCGCACGGTATTGGCCGATACCTCGCTGGATGCTGCGATGGTGGCAGAGATTATTCGCTTGCCATCAGAAGCATACTTGGTAGAGCTAGCAGAGACAGCGCACGTTGAGGCGATTCACTTTGCTCGCGAGTGGCTGCGTGCTGAGCTGGCGCGCGCACTGAAGAGCGAAATTCAGCAGCGTTTCGACGCGCTGCCTACTGCCGAGACGTACAGTGCTGACGCTGCTTCCATGGCGGCGCGCAGCCTGAAAAATACGCTGCTTGGCTATCTGATGCTGACCGAAGATCCGGCAATTATGCACGTTTGCGTGCGGCAGTTCGTTGAAGCCAACAACATGACTGACCGTCAGGCGGCGCTGGTCGCGCTGGTCAACTCGCCTTTTGATGAGCAGCGCAAGGCGGCATTGGACACCTTTGCCGAACGTTGGGCTGCCTATCCGCTGGTGATGGATCAGTGGTTCAGTATTCAGGCCGGTAGCACCTTGTCCGGCGGTTTGGCGCGGGTAGAAGAGCTAATGCAGCATCCGCTCTTTACCCTGCGTAACCCTAACAAGGTTCGCGCGGTGATTGGCGCCTTTGCGAATCAGAACCTGGTTAACTTCCACCAAGCTGACGGTGCCGGTTATCGCTTCCTGGCTGACCGCATCATCGAGCTGGACCGCCTCAACCCGCAGATTGCGGCGCGTCTGGTGACGCCGCTGAGCCGCTGGCGCAAGTTCGCCGAAGATCGTCAGCAGCTCATGCAGCAGGAATTGGCCCGCGTCCTGGCGACCGAGCAGCTGTCGCCTGATGTCTATGAAGTCGTGAGCAAGTCACTCGCCTGAGCGCCACTACTGGCAGAATGCCCCCCGGATAGAGCCGGGGGGCTTGAGTTAAGCTCCGATAAATGAGTTACTTCGTATGCGCAAGGACAATATTTTAATAAAAAATTACCAAGAGGTATTTGTGCAGTCCGTCGTAGGCCTCTAATATGCCTTGTCCGCTGGAGCGATAGCTGAATATGACACTGTCTCTCAGCTCTCCAAGCATGGCGAGATCTGTTCATCGTTCCCTTGCGGAGCAGTGCACCTATATAAAAACAAAGAGGGGTGGTGTATGCGTAAGCCTGTCAATTGGCGCGCTCCATTCATGGTCCGGGCGAACTCGCTTCAACCGACCAGCAAGCAAAATTTTCCTTTTCGTTCAGTATTCTCGACGCTGGCATTGTCTGTTGCCGTAGCGAGCTTTGCCGCGCCCGGCGTTAGCCTGGCCGAAGCTGCTGAAGATATTAAGCCCGCGGTTGAGTCTGAACTGTCTGCTTCCGACCTGCTGCTCGATGCGGCCAAGGCCGGTGAGCGTCTGGTAGCGGTGGGTAGCCGTGGACACATCGTTTATTCCGATGATCAGGGTGGCAGCTGGAAACAGGCCGCTGTGCCGGTGCGTCAGCTGTTGACTGCGGTCTTCTTTGTCGACGACAAGAGCGGCTGGGCAGTAGGACATGACTCGTTGATCCTGCATACCGCTGATGGTGGTGCGACTTGGGCAATGCAGTATCGTGATCCCGAGCTGGACGTGCCAGTTGATCCTGACGGCCCCAGTCTGCTTGAGCGGCCGCTGATGGACGTCTGGTTTCGTGATGCCCAAACCGGTTTCGCCGTGGGTGCCTATGGCATCTTCCTGCGCACCGATGACGGTGGCGAGAACTGGGAAGACGTAAGCGATGTGGTGGATAACCCCGATGGCTTCCATTACAACTCGATCGCTGAAGTTAAAGGTGCCGGCCTGTTTCTCGCTGGCGAGATGGGCACCATGTACCGCTCTGCCGATTATGGTGATACCTGGGAAACCTTGACCGATAGCCCCTATGACGGCTCATGGTTTGGTGTTTCCGGTACCAATCAGAACAATGTCGTTTTGGTATGGGGTCTGCGTGGCAACATGTTCCGCTCAGCCGACTTTGGTGACAGCTGGGATCAAGTGGTACTCAAGACTCAAAACAACAATACGCTGGGCGCAACTCTGCTGGGTGGGAGTGTTTCCGAGAGCGGTGAGTTGGCCGTGGTAGGGGCTGGTGGTGTGGTGGTTATCAGCCATGATGACGGTAAAACCTTCAGTGTCTCCACCCGTCCTGATCGAATCGCCCTGGCGTCTGCCAAGGTGCTGGAAAACGGTCAGATCTTGCTTGTAGGCCAGCACGGCGTTTCTACTGCCGCGGCTAACGGTCTCAAAGTCAACTAATAATAACTACAAGCCAGGAGAATCTGGATGTCCCGCGACGAGGAAAACGCAACTTTCATGGAACGGTTGGTCTTTAATAACCGCCTGATGGTTGTAGCGCTGTTCTCTATTATTACCGTGTTTCTTGGCTATCAGGCGCTGCAGGTTCGCCCTGATACTAGTTTCGGCAAGATGATTCCGCTGGAACACCCCTATATCGTCAACATGCTCGAGCACCAGAACGATCTGGCCAACCTCGGCAACTCGATTCGTATCGCGGTGGCGATTGAGGATGGCGACATCTTCAGCACCGAATACATGGAAACTCTCAAGCAGATCAACGATGAGGTGTTCTTCCTGCCGGGTGTTGATCGCTCCAACCTGCGCTCTCTGTGGACGCCCAACGTGCGCTGGACGGAGGTCACCGAGTACGGTTTTGATGGTGGCCCGGTAACCAACCATCCGTCCTACACCAATGAAGAGGATCTGGACGAGCTGCGCGGTAACGTGCTCAAGTCCGGTGAAATTGGGCGCCTGGTAGCGAACAACTTCAAGTCCAGCATCATTGAGGTGCCGCTGCAGGAGTTCTACCCGAATCCGGAGAACCAGAGCGAGCTGCTGCGTTTGGACTACAAGGAGTTCTCCCATCAGCTGGAAGAGAAGATTCGCGATCGCTTCCAGTCAGAGAACCCCAACATCAAGATCCATATCGTCGGCTTCGCCAAGAAGGTCGGTGATTTGATCGATGGTTTGATGGGCGTGGTAGCCTTCTTCGGTATCGCTTTCATCATTACCTTTGTTCTGCTGTACATGTTTACCTGGTGTATCCGCAGTACCGTATCGGTATTGATGACCACCGTTATCGCGGTGATCTGGCAGCTAGGCCTGATCAATCTGGTCGGCTTCGGTCTTGACCCCTACTCGATGCTGGTACCTTTCCTGATCTTTGCCATCGGTATTTCCCACGGGGTGCAGAAGATCAACGGTATCGCCTTGCAATCGGGTGAGGCCGATAACGCGCTAACAGCCGCGCGGCGTACGTTCCGCCAGTTGTTCCTGCCAGGCATGATTGCGATTCTGGCCGACGCGGTAGGCTTTATCACGCTGCTGGTTATTGATATCGGTGTGATCCACGAGCTGGCTATCGGTGCGTCTATCGGTGTGGCAGTAATTGTGTTTACTAACCTGATCATGTTGCCAGTGACCATTTCTTATCTGGGTATCAGTAAGAAAGCGGTTGAGCGCAGTAAGCGTGATGCGGTACGTGAACATCCGTTCTGGCGCGCGATCTCTTATGTGGCGCACCCAAGCTTTGCGCCCTGGATTGTGATTGTTGCTCTGGTGGGCGGCGTATCCTGCTTCATCTATCAGGAGCACAACATCAAGGTCGGCGACCTGGATGCCGGTGCGCCTGAGTTGCGGCCTGATTCACGCTACAACCTGGATAATGATTTCATCATCCAGAACTACACCACCAGCTCTGACATTCTTGTAGTCATGGTCAGTACGCCGCCTGAGCAGTGCTCTGCCTATGAGACTCTGGAGGCGATCGACCAGTTGCAATGGCGCATGGCTAACCTGGAAGGTGTGCAGTCAGCGGTATCGCTGGTGACTGTTGCCAAGCAGGTAATCATGGGGTCCAACGAGGGCAACCTGAAGTGGCAGGGCCTGTCGCGTAACCAGGATATCCTGAATAACGCGATCAGCCGCGCGCCAACAGGTATGTTCAACGCGAGCTGTTCGTTGGCGCCGGTCATGGTCTTCCTGGATGATCATAAGGCCGATACGCTGACCCGCGCTACGGATGAGATCAAAGCCTTTGCTGCCGAGTACAACACCGATGACATGGTCTTCAAACTGGCTGCAGGTAACGCTGGTATTGAAGCCGCTACCAACGAGATCATTTCCAGCTCCGAGCTGCTGATCCTGGTGCTGGTGTATATCTGGGTAGGCGTTATGTGCATGATCACCTTCCGTTCTTTCCCGGCGACCATCTGTATCGTATTGCCGCTGGTACTGACCTCGGTAATGGGTAACGCGTTGATGGCCTTCCTGGGCATTGGTATGAAGGTGGCAACGCTGCCGGTGATTGCTCTGGGTGTGGGTGTCGGTGTTGACTACGGTATCTACATCTACAGCCGCCTGGAGAGTTTCCTGCGCGCTGGCATGCCACTGCAGGAAGCCTACTATGAGACGCTGCGCTCTACTGGTAAGGCGGTTCTCTTTACCGGTCTGTGCCTGGCCATCGGGGTAGCAACCTGGATCTTCTCTGCCATCAAGTTCCAGGCGGATATGGGTCTGATGCTGACCTTCATGTTCCTGGTTAACATGATTGGAGCCATGCTGTTGTTGCCTGCTCTGGCGCGCTTCCTGATCAATCCCGAGAAGGTTCGCAACTCCAAGGGCAGCAAGATGAGTCACTGATAGTCTGCTTGTTGTAGAAAAAACCCGCCCTGACAGGCGGGTTTTTTTATGGGTGGAATTTTAGCTTGTTATAGGAATTGTTACTTGATATTGCGGTTAAAGTCGCCGAACTGTTATCAATATGCTGATTAACAAAAGATAACCACGACCCGTTGGCGAGGTGGCCCTGTCCTCGTTAGTATTGTTGATTCCGTCTAGTTGGCGGCTTCTGACAACAATAAAGGGGAATGGCGTATGCGTGAGCGCATCGAAGGGCGCACTCAATCTACAGTCCAGGCAGTTTGCCCGAATTCAGGTATGACACTCCGCAAACACCTTATCGGCCAGCGGGCGCTGCGAGCGTTGGGCTTTACAGCCGCGCTCTTGCTCCCGACAGGCGCGGTACTGGCCCAGGACCCGCAGCCGATTGCCGAGGCGCCACAAGCCGCCATCATGTCTGATCTGGCCAGCAAGACGCTGTTGCTGGATGTGGTCACTGCTGGCGACCGTTTGGTGGCTGTGGGCAGCCGTGGACATATTGTCTATTCCGATGATCAAGGTGAAAGCTGGACACAGGCTGAGGTGCCAGTGCGCCAGGTGCTGACGTCTGTCTACTTTGTCGATGAGCAGAACGGCTGGGCCGTAGGGCATGACTCGCTCGTATTGCACAGCACAGACGCTGGCCAAACCTGGGCGCTGCAATATCGTGACCCTGCATTGGATAAGCCTAGAGACCCTGAGGGCCCTGGCCTGCTTGAACGACCTTTGATGGACGTCTGGTTCCGTGATACCCAGACCGGTTTTGCTGTTGGTGCCTATGGCATCTTCCTGCGTACCGATGACGGCGGAGCTACCTGGGTGGACCGCAGCGATAACGTAGACAACGAATATGGCATGCATTACAACGCCATTGCGCCGGTACATAACGCTGGCCTGTTTATGGTTGGCGAGATGGGCAGCATGTATCGCTCATCCGATTACGGCGATACCTGGGAAACCCTGGATAGTTCGCCCTACGATGGCACCTGGTTTGGTGTTTCCGGCACCGGTCAGACCGGTCAACTCCTGGTCTGGGGCTTACGCGGTAACCTCTATCGCTCCGCGAACTTTGGTTATACCTGGGAGCCAGTGAAGTTTGACGGTCGTGCACCTCAGGCTACCTTGCTGGGCGGCAATCTGTCGGCTGATGGTCGTCTGGCGATCGTCGGTGCCGGCGGGGTAGTGCTTACCAGTGATGATCATGGCCACACCTTTGCTGCCAATACGCGTGCTGATCGGGTCGCGCTGGCAACCGCCAAGCGGCTGGCCGACGGTCATCTGCTCCTGGTTGGGCAGCACGGCGTAGTCAGAGCATCAGCCAACGGTCTTAAAGACGCACAACAATAAGTTCTGCCTGGAGAATATGGATGTCTAAGCACCATCAGGAGACCGCCCCTTTTGTGGAGCGGCTGATTTTCAATAATCGGATTGCAGTACTGCTGATCTTTGCACTGCTTACGGTGTTTTTTGGCTATCAGGCGGCCCAGGTCAAGCCCGATACCAGCTTCGAGAAGATGATTCCGCTCAAGCACCCCTACATCGTCAATATGATCGAGCATGAAAATGATCTGCCAAACCTGGGTAACTCCATCCGTATTGCGGTGGAGATCGAGGATGGCGACATTTTTTCCACCGAGTATATGGAAGCACTCAAGCGTATTAACGATGAGGTGTTCTTTCTACCCGGGGTAGATCGTTCCAATCTGCGCTCGCTATGGACGCCAAACGTACGCTGGACCGAGGTGACCGAGTACGGCTTTGATGGCGGTCCGGTGGCCAATCGGCCGTCGTACACCAGTGAAGCCGATCTCGATGAGCTTCGGGCTAACGTGCTCAAGTCGGGTGAGATTGGCCGACTGGTCGCCAATAACTTCAAGTCGACCATCATCGATGTGCCGCTGCAGGAGGCCTATCCCAATCCTGATAATCAGAGTGAACTGATTCAGCTCGATTACGGTGATTTTTCGCGTCAGCTGGAGGATAAAATCCGTCAGCACTTCGAGGCTGAGAATCCCAATATCAAGGTGCATATCGTCGGTTTCGCCAAGAAAGTGGGTGATCTGATTGAAGGTATTCTCAAGGTCGTCATGTTCTTTGGCGCGGCGCTGCTGATCACCTTTGTATTACTGCTGATGTTCACTCGCTGCATCAAGAGCTCGCTGACCACTCTGGTGTGCTCCGTCATCGCGGTTGTCTGGCAGCTTGGTTTGCTGCGCACCCTGGGTTTTGGCCTTGATCCGTACTCGATCCTGGTGCCATTTTTGGTGTTTGCCATCGGTATTTCCCACGGGGTACAGATCATCAATGGCATGGCTATTGAGTACCCGACCTCGCAGGGCAGTTACGATGCTGCGCGCCGCGCGTTCCGTTCTTTGTATATTCCGGGCATCGTGGCACTGATATCGGATGCGGTGGGTTTTGTAACCCTGCTGCTGATCGAAATCGAAGTGATTCGTGAGCTGGGGATTGCCGCGTCTATTGGTGTGGGTGTGATCATCCTGACCAACCTGATGCTGCTGCCGATTCTGATGTCTTACATCGGTATCAGCAAAGGCGCAGTCGAGCGTAATCGTGTTCGTGCGTCACAGCCGCAGAAGCTCTGGCTGGCAGTAGCGCGATTTGCTCATCCGACGGTGGCACCGATTTCCATCCTGCTGGCGATTGCGGCCTTTGCCTTTGGTATTTATCACGGCAAGAACGTCGCCATCGGTGATCTTGATCCGGGTGCGCCTGAGCTGCGTGCAGATTCGCGCTATAACCTCGACAACAAGTTCATCATCGACAACTACTCGACCAGCTCGGACATTCTGGTTGTCATGGTTAAAACGCCACCTGAGATGTGCTCGGCGCATACCACGATGGAAGCCATTGATCAGCTTGAATGGAAGATGAATAACCTGGATGGCGTGCAATCGGCGGTGTCGCTGGTAACGGTAGCCAAGCAGGTGATCATGGGTAACAACGAGGGCAACCTGAAATGGCAGGGGCTGTCGCGTAACCAGGACAACCTGAATAACGCTATCAGCCGTGCACCTTCGGGCATGTTCAACGCTGAATGCTCGCTGGCTCCGGTCATGATCTTTTTGGATGATCACAAGGCTCAGACTTTGAGTCGTGCCACTGCGGCGGTGGAAGCCTTTGCCGAGGAGTACAACACCGACAACCTGGAATTCAAACTGGCTGCGGGTAATGCTGGTATTGAAGCGGCCACCAACGTTGTGATCGAGGCCTCACAGACCAAGATGCTGCTCACCGTTTATGCGGTGGTGATCTTTATGTGTCTGGTGACCTTCCGTTCGATCCGCGCGGTGCTCTGTATCATTATTCCTCTGGCTCTGACCTCGGTTCTGGCGAATGCGCTGATGGCGTTCCTGGGTATTGGCGTCAAGGTGGCCACCTTGCCGGTTATTGCTCTGGGTGTGGGTATTGGGGTGGACTACGGTATTTATATCTACAGTCGCCTGGAAACCTACCTGCGTCAGGGGTTGCCTTTGCAGGAAGCTTATTATGAAACCCTGAAAACCACGGGTAAGGCGGTTACCTTTACCGGCTTCACCCTGGCGATCGGTGTCGCCACCTGGATCTTCTCGGCCATCAAGTTCCAGGCCGACATGGGGATCCTGCTGACCTTTATGTTCCTTTGGAACATGTTTGGTGCGCTCTGGTTGTTGCCAGCACTGGCACGCTTCCTTATCCGTCCGGATAAGTTGCGTAACTAGGACTGCAACTGAACAGCAAAAAGGCGCCTTCGGGCGCCTTTTTGCTGTGTTGTTTTCGACTGAACACTAGCCTGCTACGCGGACTCTTGAATCCTGTCTGAACGGGCGTGTAGCGCAGAGCTTTGCGGAAGGGGGCGCGATTGTGCTGCCTGAGCGAAGCGAGTGTATGAGTGCCCCGACAGGTTGAACGACGCTGCTAAGCTGCAGGGCCGAGCAGTGGTTGTCAGCGGTGGCGGATAAGCACTGGTCAGCAGGCGAAAACGGAAATGCGATCAACAAGGCATTAGGTGGTTGCTGCTAGCGCGCTCAGACGTCGGGGTAGAGCGAGTCAATACCGCCTTCTTTGAGCTCTTCGGCCTCGCGTTGACGGGCTTGGGTCACTTTACGTACGGCGCGCCATAGTGGCTTACCGCGCCAGGCATCATCGCTCTGCCCGAACAGGCAGGTGTTCAGCTCATCCAGCGCATCGGCCAGAACCGGATACGCGAGACTGAGGGCAATAAGATCACTTTTCTGCTGTCTGGCCCAGTGATCCAGCGCCTTGCGTGCTTCTGCAGGCTCGTTTTGACGGCAGGCTACCTGCAGGTCGGCCAGCGGGTTGCCGGCAGCGTCGGCGTCCAGGTGATGAGGGTCTTCGGGTAGTTCGTCTAAGCTGCTCAGTTCACTATGTAACTGACGTAAACGGTAGATACAGACGACGAGTGCGGCGAGCAGCAGGGCACAGGCAAGCTGCCACGGCCACAGTAGCGGCGCGGGTAGGGCGCTTACACTGCGCTCGTTTAGGGTGCTGCTGATATTCTGATTGTTGATTATGTTCAGACTGACGGCCGAGAGGCTGGCCTCTTCGAGGCTGTCGGTATTGGTATTCCACCAGGGCACACGCACTTCCGGCACGCTAACCTGGCCGGTATTGCGCGCAACCAGGGCGGCACTTTCCTGCCTCAGGCCAAGAATGCCATTGGCGGAGAGCTGGTTCTCCAGCTGGGGTTGGTCATTGTACTGGCGCAGCTCTTCGGACTGTTCGTCGGGTAGCCGGCCCAGTTCCGGTAATTGGCTGGCTGTCAGGCCATCGGCTTGAATCGAGAGAGTACGCGTCAGTGGTTCGCCGCGCAGCAGGTCCTGGCCCGGATCGGGCTGCCAGTTCTGGCTCAGTCGCACTTGTTTGGCGGGGAGCCAAAGTGCGCCGGAAGGGTAGTTATCAGGAATGGGTTTGACCTGCAGTTGCAGGCTTGGCGAACGTAATTGTGCGATACGGGCACTGCGCAGGCTATTGGGATCTGACGGGGTGCGCGGCGATTGCACTGTGGCGCTGAACAGCTGCGAGGGTATCTCCAGCGGTCCGCTTTGCTGCGGAAACAGGGCGTAACGCACTTCAATGACACCGTGCAATACGCCATTGATGGTGCGCTCGTAGTTACGTGGTGCGCCGAGCCGCTCGACCTTGGCGTTCGCGACGGCCAGGCCACTCAGATCGGAATCGTCATACAGGGAGACAGAGTGGTAAATGCGCAGGGTCAGCAAAACTTGCGCCTGTACATAGGGCGTTTGGGTATCTACCTCGCTGTCTATAAAGACTGGCGCCAGCTTGTCTGCGTTATCGTCGGCAGCCTGTGCCTGGGTGAGCACCCGCAAAGTGATAGGGTCGCTGCTATCCGGGCCTAGAAACAACGGCGGTATGACGACGAAGCCGGTACGCTTGGGTTGCAGCCCGATCACCCAGCGATTGACCCATTGCTTGCGGCCCTCCAGCTCACTCATCAAGCTCAATTGGTGACTCTGTGTCACCTTGAAGTGCTCGTAAAGTGGCGTGAGGTCGGGTGTGCTCGATGTACTGATGGCGTTACTTTCCAGCGTCAGTTCCAGGCTTTCATTTTCGACCAGTTGGGTACGGTCGACACTGGCCTGCATTGCCGCCTGGCACAGGCCGGTCAAGGCTAATAGACAGAGTGTCAGTAGCAGTCGCATCATCGAGGACGTCCATCGGGTTGTTGCAGGTGTTGATAAAGGAACTTACGGCGCAGCAATTCAGATGGGTTGTCGGGTATATCGCGCAGCCATTGCTGCAGCGCTTGCTGCTGTTCGGCATTGTAGCCTGTGCTGATTGAAGATGCGCTAGTGCCGCCCTCTGCGGGAGCGCTATCGAGCAGGCTTTCATCATCCTGGCTTTCATCATCTTCGCTAGCTGCCGGATTTTGCGCCATCAGGCCATCTGGCGTGGTGCCCGGTGTTGTTTCAGCATTGGCGCTCGTATTCTGATCTGCTGTGGCGCTATTACCGGCGCTGGCTGACTGTTCGCTGCCGGCTTTTGGCGTATCGTTTTCAGTCGTCACAGCTTGCTCTGAAGTGGTGGTATTGGCCGCGTCGTCAGATTGCTGCTGGCTCTCGTCGCTCGCGCCAGGTTGTTCTTGCTCCTTTCCTTGCTCTTGCTGTTCAGCCTTTTCCAGCTCGGCCAGATAGGCCTCAACGCGTTTGCGGTTATGTCGCGCGGCAGTGTGCTCTGGAGCCCTGATCAGGGCTTGCTCGAATGCGTTTAACGCCGCTTGATATTGTGCGTCTAGTGCCAGCGCAGTGCCTTGCGCAAAATGATATTCAGGGTTGTCAGGCTCGGCGGCGGCCAAGGCGCCGTAAGCGCTGCTGGCCGCCGCATAATCACCGGCCTGCAAGTGTGCCCAGGCTTGCCACTGCGGATCTTCAAAGCGCTGTGCGGCAGCGGCCGGATTACCTTCGGCCATTAGTTTCGCCGCTTGCTGGTCAGGGCGTTGCCATAGATCTTGCCAGCCCATTGCCGAGGCTGGCGGCGGCAGCCAGAGTGCGATCAGCAGGAGTGCTAACCAGCCGCGTCTGGCACCGATGGCGGCCAGTGGCAACAGCAATAACAGCAGCCAGTGGCCTTGATCGAGCCATTGACGCTGTGACTGCTCTGCTACCTGATCGCTTGCGGGCGTATCTGCCAGCAGAGCGTTGAGGTCTTGATCATCCCATGTGAGGCTGGCGTATTCGCCGCCGTGGCGATGGGCGAAGTGGCTAAGGGCCCTTTCGTCGAGTTGTGGCAACAGAATGCGACCCTGCTCGTCGCGCATGAAGCCACCTTCGGCAATTGGTACCGGTGCGCCATCGGCTGTACCTATCCCCAGGACGCGCAGGCGCGGGCCCAAGTCCTGGGTGACGACATCAGCGAGACTTTGTTCGCTGTCGTTCAGGCCATTGGTTAATAGAAGGACCTGTGCGCTGCTGGGGGGGAGGTCACGCACTAGCTGCTGAGCCAGCGCTAGCGCCTGATCAGCCTGCTGCCCGCGCACTGGCATGATATCCGGGTGCAGAGCGCCCAGGAGGTTCAGCAGCGTGCTGTGATCATGGGTGAGCGGGGCGACCAGATGTGCGCTGCCGGCGTAAGCGATCAGGGCGACACGTTTTTCCGGAAAGTTGCGCATGACGTCCTGCACCTTGCGGCGAGCTTGATCAAGCCGGTTTGGAGCAAGGTCAGTTGAAAGCATGCTGCGCGATACCTGAAGTACGACCACCAGTGCGCCCTGATCGCTGCGCTCTATGCCGTCATCCGACTCCCATGCCGGACCGGATAGCGCCAATAGCGCTAGCGTCCAGCACAGGCCCAGTAGCAGGTAGCGTCCTACGTAGCGCCGGCCTTGCTGCTGTTGCAGCAAGGCTTTGCGCAAGTTGGCTGGCAGCAGTGCTTCCCAGCCTGAGTGTTTCTGCATATGCCGGAACAGATACCAGCACAGGAACAGGTTGGGCAGTAGCGCGAGTAGCCACCAGGGGCGGCTAAAGCTGAAGGGCAGCAGATCAAGTAACACGGCGCTGCCTCCGTACCTGTTGCAAAGCCATCACAAGGCTGATTAACCAGGCAGCAGCAAGTGGCCAGGGGTAAAGCGGAATACTTTCATGGCTAGGCCGACCGGCGCGGAGACTGGGCTCCAATTCGTCAAGCCGTGCGTAGATAGACTCCAGACTGGCGCTATCACGGGCACGGAAATAAAGGCCTCCGGTGATCTCGGCTATCTTGCGCAGGGTGGTTTCATCGAGATCGATAGAGGGGTCAACATCACCATTGAGGACGCTTTGCAAACCATCCTGCTGCATGCTGTCAGCGCCTACGCCGATAGTGAAAATACGGATACCTTGCTCGGCAGCCAGCCGTGCAGCCTGGATTGGCGCTATTTCGCCGGCGGTATTCGCACCATCGGTTATCAGCAGCATTACCCGGCTTGAGGCGGGCTGCTGGATCAGACGCTTGATGCCCAGGCCAATGGCATCGCCGATGGCTGTATCGCGCCCGGTGAGGCCAACAAAGGCCTCCTCCAGCCACTGCGCGACACTGTCGAGGTCATAGGTTAACGGGGCTTGTACATAGGCGTTGCTGCCGAACAAAATCAATCCAATACGGTCGCCGCGACGGCCTTCTATAAAGGTGCCAAGCCAATGCTTCACCAGTGTGAGTCGGTCGACCTTGCGCTCATCCAGTTGCATGTCGTGTATCTCCATACTGGCAGACAGGTCAACCGCAACCATCATGTCACGTCCGCTAATGCTCGGTGCCAGAGGAGCTCCAAGCAACTGTGGCCTGGCTGCTGCGCACAGCATCAAAACCCATATAAGCAACAGCGGCCATTGCATAGAGTTCGATCTGCGATCCGCATTGGTACTTTGCAGTTGGCTCAATCGACGTAGAAAACTAACGTGTAGCGCGCTTGCCGGACGTCTGCTAGCGGGCAACAACCAACGCATCAGCCAGGGCAGCGGCAGCAATAAAAAAGCGGCGGGCCAGTACAGTTCAAACATGGTTATGCCTTACCCAGCGCAATAGCTCACGCTGCAGCGCCAGGCGCTCGCCGGAACTCATGTCATTGCCGGGCTGATACAAGCCCGTACCGAGTGGACGCAACAGGTCTGGTCGCGGTTTTGGGTAGCCCTGGCACAGGTAGTCCACCCACTCAGGGCCAAACAGTCTGGTAGCATCCTGCTCGCCACGACTTTTAAGCTGTCGCTTCAACTGGGTGTTGAGTGCCGCCAACCACGCCTGATCGGAGAGGTTATCCGGTACCTCCCAGATGATTCGCTGAGCGCGCATGCGTTGCCTGTAGCGTCGTCGCAGGCCAAGCCAGAGCAATGGCAGAGCAATCAGCAGTAATACCAGTAGCACCATGAGTGCTATCCAGCCGGGTGCCGGTGGCCACCAGGGTATGGGAGGCGGTGCCGCTGGCTGGATCAAGGCGTCCTGTAGCGGACTGCTCACTTGGTTTCCCCGCGTGGATGTCCGGAGAGCGTGTCGCGCATCTGTTCGTGAGCGGCGAACCGCGTATCCAAAGGTATCAGGCTGCAGCGAAGGCGGCGGGCCAGTCTTAGCCAGCTCTGCTGCTGTTGCTGAAATTGCTCAGCGTAAGCCTCGCGTACGCCCGGTTCGAGGGTGTTGATGGTGATACGCTCCTCGCCCTGGACAAAGTCGAGAGGTCCAAACAGCGGCAGGCTACTGTCGAGAGGATCGAGAACCGGCAGCAAGACCATATCGTTGTGCCCGGCCAGAGGAACCAATAGGCTCTGGTTCAGACCATCTATCGCGCTGTGATCGCAGATAATATAAAGAATGCTGCCTGGACGAATAATTTCACGGCTATGGCGCAGGGCAAGGTTCAGCGGTTCCGATTCGTCGTCTGGATCCGCTTGCAGGCCTGGTTGTAACTGGTGGTTGGCTTGGATTAACAAGTGCAGTAATTGCAGTAGTGCCTTGCGGTCGCGCCGGGGGCGCACCTCATGACAAGAGCCCGGGCTATAGACCATGCCACCCACACGGTCGTGGTGCGATAGCGCCGTCCACGCAATCAGTGCGCTGGTTTCGGCAGCCAGCACTGACTTGAAGCAGCGTTGGCTGCCGAAGAACAGACGGGGGCTTTGCTCGCTTATGACAAAAACCGGACGCTCCCGCTCTTCATTGAATACTTTAGTGTGGACCTTTTGCGTTCGCGCTGTCACGCGCCAGTCGATATTGCGGATGTCATCGCCGGGCTGATAGGCACGTACCTGATCAAAATCGACACCACGTCCACGCAAGCGCGAGCTTTGCTGTCCACTTTGCCGCCCGTTGCGCACCGGACGGTTGAACAAGGGCAGCTTATTGCAGTGCCGACGAGTCGCCAGCAGCGCCTCCAGGCTGGTATAGATGGCAGGGTCCAGGCTAGCAGGCATGGATCAAACCACCGGTACTGAGTCGATCAACAGGTTGATGGCTTGGTCGGTGTCGATACCAGCGGCTTCAGCCTCGAAACTAAGCATGATGCGGTGGCGCAGCACGTCATGCACTATGGCTTGCACGTCTTCTGGACTGACAAAGTCGCGCCCCGCTAGCCAGGCATGGGCCCGTGCGCAACGATCCATTGCAATGGTTCCGCGCGGACTGGCGCCCATGGCCAGCCATTCAGCCAGTTGCGGGTTGTACTGGTCGGGCCGGCGAGTTGCCATGATCAGCTGGATCAGATATTCCTCCACGGCGTCCGCCATGAACATATCAAGCACTTCCTGTCTTGCCGCCAGAATGCTTGCCTGGCTGATTTTGCTGGAGATGACTGGCTCATCACCCCGCGCTTCGCCCCGCGCCAGCTGGAGGATTTGTCGTTCCAGTGCGGCATCCGGAAAACCGATGCGCACATGCATCAGGAAACGGTCCAGCTGTGCCTCCGGCAGTGGGTAGGTGCCTTCCTGTTCGATGGGATTCTGTGTGGCCATGACCATAAACAGCTCGGGGAGCGGATAGGTCTCGCGGCCAACGCTCACCTGACGCTCAGCCATGGCTTCGAGCAGCGCCGACTGCACCTTGGCGGGTGCGCGGTTGATCTCGTCTGCCAGTACCAGATGATGGAAGATAGGACCTTGCTGGAAGCTGAAGGTGGCGGTCTCGGGGCGGTACACCTCGGTGCCGGTAATGTCGGCGGGCAACAGATCAGGGGTGAACTGGATGCGATGAAACTCCGCTTCTATACCTTCTGAAAGCGCTTTGATGGCTTTGGTCTTGGCCAGACCGGGCGCGCCCTCGACTAACACATGTCCGCCTGCTAGCAGGCTGATCAGCATGCGATCGATCAAATGTTCCTGTCCGAAGATGTGTTGCCCAAGAAAGGCTTTTAGCTGCAGCAGTGAGTCGCGGTGAGTCATTGGGATTTTTAGTGTCCTGTTCTTCTTGACCAGCGTCAGTGTACGTCACTTTACCGAAATGCATTTGGTCTAGACTATGCCTGAGACAAGAATAATTCAGGCCCGCCGGTTCAAGCCCCACAAGGGCGAGCGAGGCGACCGAATGCAGGTTCGCAGTCCACACCCACGGCGCAACATCAGGAGGTAGGCAGCATGGCATTGATCATGGCCAGCACCAAGCAGGGCTTTATCGAAACACTGCAGGAGCGGTTGGTAGCCCTTGTGCAGACAAAGGATCGGGAGGCCATTCGCTTATTCTGTCGGTACTTTTATGGTATCGCCTCGCTGGAAGAGCTCAGCGCGCGCCAGGATAACGATTTGCTAGGTTGCACCCTCTCCAGTTGGCGCGCCCTGCAGCACTTCGAGGGTGGCGAGATGAAAGTAAAGGTGTTCAATCCCGACACGCAGCAGGATGGCTGGCAGAGCACGCATACGGTCGTCGAGGTGCTGCATCGAGACCTGCCATTCCTGGTTGATTCGGTACGCATGGAATTGACCCGTCAGGGCTATGCCATCCACACGCTGCAGAACAGCATCATGACGACGCAGCGCGATGACCAGGGTAATCTGCAGGCGCTGCTGGAAACGGGTAGCCAGGGGGCGGACGTACGCACCGAGTCATTGATGTACATTGAAATCGATCGCTGCACTACCTCGGCAGATTTGCGCGCCCTGCAGAACGGGTTGAAAGAGGCCTTGAGTCATGTGCGCGTGACGGTTCGCGACTTTCCGGCGATGCAGAAGCAGGTTGAAACGCTTATTGGCGGCCTCAAAAAGCGCAGCGGCCAGTATTTCTCCAGCGAAGAGCGTACGGAAACCATCGCCTTTTTGCAGTGGCTGCTACAAAACCATTTTACCTTTCTGGGCTATGAGTGCTTTGCGATCAATGAGGGTTTGCCGCAGCAACGCCTCGGCTTGATTGAAGGCAAAAGCCTGGGGGCGCTGGCCATGGAGCCGCGTGATGAAGGGCTCGATGGTTTGCCCGTTGAGGTAATTGAATATCTTCAGGCGCCGTTATTGCTGTCTTTCGCCAAGGCGTCGCGATTGAGTCGAGTACACCGTCCGGCCTATCCCGACTACGTCTCCCTGCGTGAAGTCGATGCCGACGGCAAGGTGCTGCTTGAACACCGATTCATGGGGTTATATACCTCGCGAGTATATTCTGATCTGGTCGATAATATTCCGCATGTGCGTCGTAAAGTAGCGCATGTGCGCGAAGTTTCCGGCTTTATTCCACAGAGCCACCTGGCCAAAGAGCTGGAGCAGGTGCTGCAGGTGTTGCCGCGCGATGACCTGTTCCAGTCATCAGTAGAGCAACTGGCTGATACTGCGATCAGCATAGTGCAGATGCAGGAGCGTAATCAGATCCGCGTGTTCCTGCGCTCTGGCAACTATGGTCGTTTTTATTACTGCCTGGCTTTCGTTCCGCGCGATGTCTATTCCACCGATATTCGGTTGACTATTCAGTCGGTATTGATGGAGCGCCTGCAAGCGACCGAGAGTGAGTTCTGGACTTATTTCTCCGAGTCCATTCTGGCCCGCACCCAATTCATAATGCGGGTTGACCCCACCAAGACGCTGGACATAGACCCCGTGAAAATAGAACAGGAAGTCGTGCGCGCATGCCGCAACTGGAATGATGAGTTCCGTGATCGTCTGCTGGAAAGCATGGGCGAGGCGCGCGCCACTGACGTGCTGGCGCACTTGGGTGAGGGCTTCCCGGCTGGCTACAGTGATCGCTTTCCGCCGGCTACCGGGGTGGTTGATTTACAGACCATGTTGGGGCTCACGGCTGAGCAGCCACTGGCCATGAGTTTTTATCAACCGCTGGAGCAGAAGCCAGGTGTATTGCATTGCAAGCTCTATCACCTAAGCGATCCGCTGCCCTTGTCGGACGTAATCCCCATTCTGGAAAATCTGGGGTTACGGGTATTGGGTGAGTTTCCCTTTCATATCGCACAGGACAGTGGGCCAAGCTTCTGGATCCATGATTTTGAGTTTACCTTTGCGGCCAATGCCAGCCTGGATATCCACGAAGCCAATGACTTGTTCCGTGAAGCCTTTGCGGCAATCTGGGCGGGGCATGCAGAGAACGATGCATTCAACCGTCTGGTCCTGCTGGCGAGTCTGCCCTGGCGTGATGTATCACTGCTGCGCGCCTATGCGCGCTATCTCAAGCAGATCCGTCTGGGTTTTGAATTACCTTACATTGCCAGCACTCTGATTGCGCATGCCGATATTTCGCGCGAACTGGTGCGACTGTTCCGCACCCGTTTTTATCTGGCTCGCAAGCTGTCTCCTGCCGATCTGGAGGAGATGCAGCATAAATTGGAGCAGGCGATTCTCAATGCCCTGGACAACGTGGCAGTGCTTAATGAAGATCGCATCCTGCGGCGCTACCTCGACCTGATCAAGGCAACGCTGCGCACCAACTATTATCAGCCGGATGCGGAGGGTGAGACCAAGGACTATTTGAGCCTGAAGTTTGATCCCTCGGCGATCCCCGAGTTGCCATTGCCACGGCCGATGTTTGAGGTGTTCGTGTACTCACCCAGGGTAGAAGGGGTGCATCTGCGTGGCGGTAAAGTTGCCCGTGGTGGTCTACGCTGGTCCGACCGGGAAGAAGACTATCGTACCGAGGTGCTGGGCCTGGTCAAAGCGCAGCAAGTGAAGAACGCGGTTATTGTGCCGGTCGGCGCCAAGGGCGGTTTCGTACCACGGCGGCTACCGGTGGGCGGCTCACGGGATGAAGTGCAACAGGAGGCAATTGCCTGTTACAAGATGTTCATCCAGGGCCTGCTCGATCTGACCGATAACTTGGTCGATGGTGAGGTCGTGCCGCCCGTTAACGTGGTGCGTCATGACGCAGACGACCCCTACCTGGTGGTTGCCGCGGACAAGGGCACTGCGACCTTCTCCGATATCGCCAATGGCATTGCTGCGGGCTACGGTTTCTGGCTGGGGGACGCTTTTGCCTCCGGTGGCTCTGCTGGCTACGACCACAAGAAGATGGGCATTACCGCTAAAGGTGCCTGGGTCTCGGTACAGCGTCACTTCCGCGAGCTGGGCGTCAATGTGCAGACCGATCCGATTACGGTTATCGGTGTGGGCGATATGGCGGGCGATGTCTTCGGTAACGGTATGCTGTTGTCGCGTCAGCTGAAGCTGGTCGCCGCCTTTAACCATCAACACATTTTTATCGACCCCAATCCGGACACTGAGAGCAGCTTTGTGGAACGTCAGCGGTTGTTTGATCTGCCGCGCTCAAGCTGGGCCGACTATGACGCCAGCCTGATTTCTCAGGGTGGCGGTCTCTTTGCCCGCAGTCTCAAGCAGATCACGCTGACGCCGCAGATGCGGGAGCTGTTCGACATCAAGGCCGAGAAGCTGACGCCGACCGAGCTGATTCATCAGTTGCTCAAAGCGCCGGTCGACCTGATCTGGAATGGCGGCATCGGCACCTACGTCAAAGGTAGCAGTGAGACGCACGCCGATGTAGGCGACAAGGCCAACGATACCCTGCGCGTTAATGGCCGTGATCTGCGCTGCCGCGTAGTAGGTGAGGGCGGTAATCTGGGTATGACGCAGCTGGGCCGTATCGAATTCTGTCTCAATGGTGGCGCCGTCAATACCGACTTTATCGATAATGCGGGTGGGGTTGACTGCTCTGACCATGAAGTCAACATCAAGATTCTGCTTAACGAGGTTGTGGCCAGCCAGGACATGACGGCCAAGCAACGCAACAAGTTGCTCGCCAGCATGACCGACTCGGTTTCCGAGTTGGTACTGGGGAACAACTACAAGCAGACCCAGGCGATCAGTCTGGCTCAGCGCCAGGCCAGCCAGACCATGGGTGAATATCAGCGCTTTATTAGCGCAATGGAAAGCAGCGGCAAGCTTAATCGGGCATTGGAGTTTATTCCTGATGATGAGCAGATGGCCGAGCGCAAGGCGAGCGGCAAAGGGCTGACACGTGCCGAGCTATCGGTGCTGATTTCCTACTCGAAAGCTGATTTGAAAGAGGCGCTGGTGGCGTCCGACGTACCAGAGGACGAATATCTGGCGACTGAGCTGGAGACGGCATTCCCCACTGTGCTGTTGAAGAAGTATCAGCAGGCGCTTCTCGGCCACCGGCTGCGCCGCGAGATTATTTCGACGCAGCTGGCAAATAACCTGGTCAATCATATGGGGATCACCTTCCTGCGTCGTCTGGAGCAGTCTACCGGTGCCTCGCCGAGCAATATCGCCCGCGCCTATATCGTTGCCCGCGATGTTTTTCATCTACAGGAGCACTTTGCCGGTATAGAACAGCTGGATTATCAGATTCCGGCCGATGTGCAGCTGGAACTGATGGACGAGCTGATGCGCTTGGGGCGTCGGGCGACGCGCTGGTTTATTCGCAATCGTCGTACCGAGCTGTTGCCTGAGCGTGAAGTATCACATTTCGCTCCTTGCGTTCAGGCCCTGTCTGAGCGCTTCGACCAGTTGCTGGGGGGGGATATCAGAAGGCTGTGGGACGAGCGATATCAGCACTATGCTGATAACGCCGTGCCCGAAGGTATTGCGCGGGTTGTGGCTGGCACCGGCCACGCCTATACGCTGCTGGGCATTGTAGAAGCGGCTGATACCACCGGCCAGAGCCCGGAGCGCGTGGCGCAGGTGTTCTTTGCCATTGGCAGCCAGTTGCAGTTGCCCTGGTTCAATCAACAGGTGTCCAATCTGGTCGTGGATAACCACTGGCAGGCGCTGGCACGCGAGAGCTATCGTGATGATCTCGACTGGCAGGCAAGAACCATGACGGTCGCGGCCTTGCAAAGTGCGGATGAGTCGGTGCCGGTAGAGGAGCTGGTCGACGCCTGGATGGAGCAGAATCAGCAAATGGTCTCGCGCTGGCAGGTCATGCTGGGCGAGTTGAAGAGCGCAGGTGCTGGTGATTATCCGATGGTTGCCGTTGCCATGCGCGAGTTGCTCGATTTGGCTCAGGCTGCGCGGTTAAACGTGCGGGGAGAGCCATGCAGCAGCTGATTATCGATCTGGCGTTACCCGCGGAGCGCTATCTGGCCTGGTATCAGGGGCGCGCCGAGCGGGTTGTTATGTACAGCAGAGATGGGCGCCGGGTTAGTCTCCCGGCGCACCACCTGCGCCCCTTTCTGACCCATGGTGGCGTGCATGGCAGTTTTTTGCTGAGCTTCACTGATGAAGGGAAACTACTCAATCTGGAGCGCTTGTCTGTCTGACAGCCAGATAGCTGCCTGTGGCTGCTGAATCCCCAGGCATAACCCTTTATACTCTGCAGCCTGATTTCACAGCCCAGGCCCGCCGCTTATGTACGACCTGCTCCGTTCGTTGATGTTCAAACTGCCCGCCGAGACCTCGCACGATCTTGCTCTCGACATGATTGGTGCTGCCGGTCGCCTGCGTCTGGCTGACAAGCTGGTACGTCCGGTACCGGCCCAGCCGGTCGAGGTGATGGGGCTGACGTTTGATAATCCGGTCGGCCTGGCGGCCGGGCTGGATAAAAACGCGATAGCTGTCGATGGTCTGGCGGCTATGGGGTTTGGTTTTGTCGAGGTGGGTACCGTGACGCCAAGGCCCCAGCCGGGTAACCCAAAGCCGCGCCTGTTCCGTCTCGCCGAGCACGAGGCCATCATCAATCGCTTTGGTTTTAATAATCTCGGTGTGGATGCCATGTTGGATCGCTTGGCGGCGACCAGGTACCGAGGTGTGTTGGGTGTGAATATTGGCAAGAACGCAGTAACGCCGGTTGAGAATGCGGTGGACGATTATCTCTACTGCATGCGCAAGGTATACAGCTGCGCCAGTTACATCACGGTTAACCTGTCGTCTCCTAATACCCCTGGCTTGCGCACGCTGCAGTACGGCGACGCCTTGAAGCAGCTGCTGGCGCAGATAAAGACCTGCCAATTGGAGCTTAGTGATCAGCAGGGACGGTACGTGCCCATCGCGATCAAGATTGCACCGGATATGACCCCCGAAGAAGTCCAGCTGGTTGCTGGGACCTTGCTTGAGCAAGGCATGGATGCGGTTATCGCAACCAATACCACGCTGGATCGTACGGCCGTAGCCGACTCGCCTTTCGCTGATGAGTCTGGTGGTTTGTCGGGCGCGCCGCTGACTGACGTATCGACTGAGGTCGTGCGTCTGTTGGCAGGGGAACTTAAGGGGCGTATGCCCATTATCGGTGTGGGTGGCATCTTCAGTGGCGCTGACGCCGCAGACAAGATGGCTGCTGGCGCTAGTCTGGTTCAGTTGTATAGCGGGTTCATTTACCGAGGCCCGGTGCTAGTGCGTGAGTGCGCAGAAGCGATAGCCACAATGCCGGGCAGGGGCTGATTCAGTATGTGCAAGAGGGGGAGAATAGTTGGCCCCCGCAAGCGGGGGCCGGGTGGGCCTTCGCGAGGCCCGACGCTCTGGGTGAGCGCCTTGGGGAAAAATGAAATAACCGAGGGATTAGCCTACGGCGTGCATCTCGTTTAATCGGTGTACACCGGAGATGCCGGTGTAACCGGCCCAATGGTCCGCACGACCTTCACGCCAACCATTGATCCAATTTTGTCTGGCACTGGCACTATTGAAAGGGCAACTGTCTTGAGATTTGCCATGTACTCCATTCTGGTAACCGCGCAAAAATGCTCGTTCCATCGGATCACGCTTGAGTCTTCTCATAGGTTTGAGTCCTCGTTGGTTATGACATACCAGACGGCTATTGCCGTTCAGGAAGTTGTGCGAACCAGTGACTGGTTGCACCGAAAGGAAGCCAGCTAATATGTAGAAAAGGGCTGACTACCGAATCCGTACTGCTGATTAAGTCATACCTTGTTGTACCCTAATGGAGGTGCCTCCTCCAAAGAACGAATTGGCATACCACGGCCGCTATTTAGCTGCCGTTGAAATATAAACGTCATCCATTTCCGGAAATCAAAGACATGCGCGAGACCCTTGAATTTTTTGTTACCTGTCCGAAAGGCGTGGAGGGGCTGCTGCGTGACGAAGTGCTCGCTTTGGGCGCTGATTCTGCCCGTGAAACCGTTACCGGTATCGAGGTCCAGGGCGATATGGAACTGGCCTACCGCATTTGTTTGTGGTCGCGGTTGGCTAACCGCGTGCTCATGGTAATGGATCGTTTCCCTGCTGAAAGCGCGCAGGATATGTATGACGGCATCAGCAAGATCAACTGGGCTGAGCATCTGCGTGCTGACGGCAGTCTGGCGATCGATTTCACCGGCAGCCTGCCCGGCATCGACAACACCCACTTTGGCGCGCTCAAGGTCAAGGATGCGATTGTTGATCAATTGCGTCAGGCTGACGGTACTCGCCCGAGTGTCGAGAAGGTGCAACCCGATCTGCGTATCAATGTGCACTGCCGCCGTAGTGAGGTGCAGGTCGCGCTCGACTTGTCTGGCGTCAGTCTGCACCAGCGCGGTTATCGCTTGCAGCAAGGCGCTGCACCACTCAAAGAGAACCTCGCGGCAGCTATTCTGATTCGTAGCGGTTGGCCAAAGCTGGCAGAAGAGGGTGCCGCCTTGGCGGATCCTATGTGTGGTTCGGGTACTTTCCTGGTTGAGGCCGCGCTAATGGCGGCTGACGTCGCCCCTAACCTGCAGCGCGAGCGCTGGGGCTTCAGTCGCTGGCTGAAGCACGTGCCGGCCATGTGGGAGCGGCTGATGAACGAGGCAAAATATCGCGCTGAAAAGGGTCTGGCCAAGCCGCCAGTATGGATTCGTGGCTATGAGGCTGATCCGCGTCTGTTGCAGCCGGTGCGTAATAACATCCAGCGCGCTGGCGTGACCGAGTGGGTCAAGGTATACCAAGGGGAGCTGGCCACCTTTGCCCCCAGTCCGGATCGCGGGCAACTGGGTCTTATCGTCTGCAACCCGCCCTATGGTGAGCGCCTGGGTGACACGGCGAGTCTGGTTTACCTGTATCAGAAGCTGGGTGAAGTGCTGCGTGAAAAGTGTATTGGCTGGCAGGCGGCGATCTTCACCGGTAACCAGGACCTGGGCAAGCGTATGGGTATTCGCAGCCATAAACAGTACAACCTGTTTAACGGTGCGCTACCGTGCAAGCTGCTGCTGATGGATCTGGCGCCGGAGCGATTTATCACCAAGGCACCGGTGCAGCAGGCGGACAAGAGCGGCCATGCCGGCGGTGAAAACGTGCCAGTTGCTACTGCACGGCTCAGTGAATCGGCGCAGATGTTTGCCAATCGCCTGAAAAAGAACCTGAAGCTACTTGGCAAATGGGCTCGCCAACAGGATATCGAGTGCTATCGTCTGTACGACGCCGATATGCCGGAGTTCGCCGTAGCGGTCGATATCTACGCCGACTGGGTGCATGTGCAGGAATACGCAGCGCCCGCGACCATCAGTGAGGATAAAGCGCAGGCGCGGCTGCAGGACGTGATGGCTGCCATCCCGCAGGTGTTGGGCATCCCGGATAGTCAGGTGGTGCTCAAGCAGCGTCAGCGCCAGGCCGGCAAGCAGCAGTATCAGCGCATGGCTCAGCGTGGCGAGTTTCTTACGGTGCATGAAGGCCAGGTACGTATGCTGGTTAACCTGACCGACTATCTCGATACGGGACTGTTCCTCGATCACCGCCCCATCCGCCTGCGCATTGCGCAGGAGTCGCGCGGCAAGCGCTTTCTGAATCTGTTCTGTTATACCGCCACCGCCAGTGTGCATGCGGCGGCTGGCGGCGCGCGTTCGACTACCAGCGTTGACTTGTCCAAGACCTACCTTGATTGGGCGCGGCGCAACCTATCCCTGAATGGCCTGTCTGACCTGCACAAGCTGGAGCGGGCTGATGTGATGGAGTGGCTTGCACAGGATCAGCAGAGCTACGATTTGATCTTTATTGACCCGCCAACTTTTTCCAACTCCAAGCGCCTCGATGACATATTCGATGTGCAGCGTGACCATCCGCGGTTGCTCGAGTTGGCGATGGCGCGCCTGGCACCGGGCGGGGTGATCTACTTTTCCAATAATTTCCGTCGCTTCCGCATGGCCGAAAGCGTTGAGACGGCTTATCAGGTTGAGGATATTTCAGCACAGACGCTGGATAAGGATTTTCAGCGTAACACGCGGATTCACAAGACCTGGCGGATCAGCCGCAAAGCATGAGACCCGTGCTGTGAGGTTATCGGGTAGTAAAAAAAAGGGCGCCTATAGGCGCCCTTGTTGTATTCACCGCACGCTCAAGGAGCGTGGCTGGCGATATCGGTTGGGCCACGGCGATAGACGTCCTGCAGTACCAGATCGAGCGCCTTGCCACTAATGCCAGCGGAGCTATGATTGACGATCGCACTGACCGCCCAACTCTGGCCGTTATTATCCCGGGTAATACCTGCTATCGCCTTAACGTTGCGCAACGAGCCGGTTTTTACGTGTGCTTCGCCAGCGAGCGGCGTATTGCGCAAGCGCCGTCGCATAGTGCCATCCATCGCGGCCAGTGGCATTGAGGCGACGAATTCGGCGCGGTAGGGGCTCTGCCAGGCCGCCTGCAACAGCGTGGCCATGTCGCGGGCAGTGAGTCGCTCCATGCGAGATAGGCCAGCGCCATTCTCCATTACCAGGCCATTCGGATAGATGCCTTTCTCTGTCAGCCAGCGGTTGATCACGCGCACGGCTGCCTTGTGATCGTCACGATCGGCGGGTGTACGCTGATCACGGCCAATGGTCAGAAATAGCTGACGTGCCATGGTGTTGTTGCTGTACTTGTTGATATCACGTACTACCGATACCAGATCCGGCGAGACGCTTCTTGATACCAGGCGTGAGCTGGACGGCGCGCGACCAATTCGAGTGCCGCCACGGATACTCCCGCCCATGTCTTGCCACAGGGTGCGCAGCAGGCTGCCGGTATAGGTTGTGGCGGTCAGTGCAGACAAATAACGTTGAGCAATACAGCCCTCATGTACGCTGCCGGTCAGCGTTATAGTGGCTTGGTGTCCGCGGTCGACAATAGCGTATTCGACGTCAGGTTTGGGGCAGGATGTCGTCTCGGGGAGTAGCAATAATTGGTTGTCTACTGCGACCTCTGGCAGGTTGGGCTCCAGATTGATTCGTACCCCGTTTTCTTCGCCGTAACTGCTGAGCACAAAAAGCTTCAGATTGCTGAGTAGGGGATCTGGTTCAACCAGAAAAGGCCTGTTTTGATTGCCGCTGTCGTCGATGAAGGGGGGGATGTCGCTGGGGAAACGCATATCCGCCGGTTGCAGAACCAGCTCGCCGGTAATGTCGCGGATACCTGCTGCCTTGAGATCACGCAGCATCAACCACATGCGCTCGATGGTCAGCTTGGGATCGCCGCCGCTACGAAAGATCAGATCACCCTGCAAGGTGCCGTTGACGACCGGTCCGTCGGCAAAAAGATCGCTACGCCATTGGTAGTTGGGCCCCAGGATTTCAAGCGCTGCGAAGGTGGTGATCAGCTTCATGGTAGAGGCTGGGTTTACCGGTATGTCAGCATTGACGAACTGCGCCATGCCTTGTCCTTCCAGCGGAATGACCGCGAGCGATAGCGCGTCATCCGGGATTTGTGCGTCGGTCAGCGCCGTGCTGACCTTGGCAGGTAATGTGCCGCTGTCTTCCGCGTAGGCGATAGTATGGGCAAGCAGGCCAAGCAAGGGAAGGCAGAGCAAGGCGCGTTTAAGTCGGGTAGGCATGAATACCAGCTCCGTGAGGATCGAGGTGGCTGAAAGCGGTTATGTTCCCTTTCATTCCATTATGGAAACATAATTACTCAAATAGCCGCTTACGCCAAGTACTTAAAGTAAATTGTTATGTTGACTCTATTTAAAGTCTGGTTGGCGACGCAGGCGTCCAGCGAACCATAAAATGGGCAGCAAAACCAGAAAGATCGCTACTGAGAGCCAGATACTTTGGCTGCGGATTCGATAGGCGTCGGCAAGTAGCTCATCTTCCGGCACCAGGACAGCCAGGTAAGTATCTTGTATGCCGCGCAGGCCAATGCGCTGTTGCTGAATGATCCAGTTCCGCCCCTCGAGCTCACGGGTAATCCGCCGTTCCTGTCGGTAGCCATCCATCGCCAGGGCAGCTAATAGCGTGCTACCCAGTTGATTGAAGCGTTTCAGGCTTAGATCATTTGCCTGCGCGGTATGTTGCAGCCGCTGTATATCCTGATACGCAATGACGGTGCCATCGCCGCTATAAATCAGCAGTTTTGATGAAGGGGTGATTCTCTGTTCATGCAGTGTTTTTGATAGCATGCCCAGGGTGAGGTCAGCCCCAAAAACCGCTCCGTTGGGCGCGCGTTTGGCCAAGGTAGTGCCAAACTGGCGGGTTGAGAAGAAGCTATAGGGCAGCGTTGCTATCTGTTCGTCAGCTTTTTGCGCCTGAATGTACCAGGGGCGTTTGCGTGGGTCGAAGCCGTCATCTGCCATTAGGCGCGCTTCAATGATAGAGAGTTGCTGACTCATAAACAGAAAGGTGACGCTGCGCTCTCCGTTCTCGTTCTGCACATGCCAAGCCATCAAGCTCGCTTGCTCGGGCGCATCGAAGCGGTTTTGATTATCCGCCGCCAGCAGTGGACGCAGCATCAGATAGTCGCCGTCAGGCCAGCCAACGTATACCGAGTTTAGTTGGGGGTTGTCCTGCAGCACCTGAGCAAAAGATGGCAAATGAGGAAGGCGCTCTGACAGCTCCCGGGTTTTCGCCAGGTCGCCCAGGCTGAGGAGATTAAGGCTCTGGCTAGGCGGTTGGTAGAGAATCTTGAGCTGGGTTTCTACTTGAACATTCAGTCGCTCGAACAGCTCAGCGCTGGTCGATAGCATCACGCGGGAGAGTTGATGGTATTGAAATAGCGTCAGCAACGTGCCGGTCAAGAGGAGCGTAGTAAGGGTGATCAGCGCTGACAGGCGAAATGGCCTTTTGGCAGATCTGGGTGCGGGATTTTGCGGCATCGGTGCCCTGTGTTTCTGCTTGACCGTGTAGGCCAATATAGACCATTACTCAGGCGTTGGCAGGTCAAACAGGGTACGCGCTGTTTCGCTGGTATGGCTTGCCAGTTGCTGTAATGACTCGCCACGGCATTGTGCCACGCACTGAGCGACTTCCAGCAAAAAAGCGGGCTCGTTACGACGGTTCTTGGGTTTATCCGCCATACTACGCGGCAGTAACCAGGGGGCGTCGGTTTCAAGCATCAAGCGACCCGCCGGAATATCACGCATTAGCGGGTGCAAATGAGTGCCACGCCGTTCGTCGCAAATCCATCCGGTTATACCAATGTGCAAATCAAGGTCGAGATAGGCGTAGAGCGCTTTCTGGTCAGCCGTAAAGCAGTGCACCACGGCGCCACTGAGCTGGTCACGAAAGTCGCGCAGCACGGCAACAAAGGTCTCACTGGCGTCGCGCTCGTGCAAAAAAACCGGCAAGCGGCTTTCGGCGGCGATACTCAGTTGGTCTTCCAGGGCTTTGATTTGTGCATTACGGGGAGAGAAGTCGCGGTTGAAATCCAATCCGCATTCACCGATCGCTTTGACCGCAGGGTCGGCGCTGAGACGTTTCAACTGTTGATTGCTATCAGCCTGCCATTGTTTTGCCCCATGCGGATGCACGCCAGCAGTAGCAAACAGGCGTTGGGGAAATTCAGAGCAGTACTCGATGACCTGGTCGGCATGATCGAGCGAGGTAGTGGTCAGCAGCATCTGGCTGATGCCAGCCTTCCAGGCCCGCTCCAATACAGCAGAGCGGTCCTTGATGAAGGCCTTGTCAGTCAGGTTGACGCCAATATCAATCCAATCCATGGCGCTACGGCTTAGTCCTTGCGTGGCTTGGCCGCACGAGGCTTGCTGGGAAAGTCACGCTTGGGCTTGCGCGCCGGACGAGATTCAACCTCGCCGGGCGGCAGTGGCCAGGCACGAATTTGCAGCGGCACGCCATTGATCTCGGCGCTAGCCAATCGGTTCAGGATGTCCTGATCGAGCTGGGGCAGGTATACGCCGGTATGCTCGGGGAACATCTTGATATGACCAATTTGCTGACGCTGCATTTTGCCAACCTTGACCAGCACATCAACCAGAGGCTTGGGCATCAGCCCGCTCTTGCGGCCACCCTGAACCTTGTAACGAGTCAGGCCGCTGTCGCGGTCAAACTGGTTCTCTTGGCGTGCAGGTGCGCTCGGCAGCTCGGAAACAGGCTCGAGCAGGGCCTTGGCGCTTGGCAGAATTGACAGCAAGGCAGCTGCCAGTTCGGTCGAGTCAAGGCTAGTCAGTTCCTGCAGGTCAGTAACCAGTTGCTGATGCAACACGTTGGCGTTTTCACGAGCCGTGTTCAGACGTGTGGCCAGCTTGCTCAAGCGACCGCTGCGCACTGCGTCAGCCGTTGGCAGTGCTTGTGGCTCAATCTTCTGACCGGTCGCTTTTTCCAGAACATGCAGCAGACGACGCTCGCGCGGCGTAGCAAATAGAATGGCAGTACCCTGACGGCCAGCACGGCCGGTACGACCAATACGGTGCACGTAGCTTTCGCTGTCGTGCGGCAGGTCGTAATTGAGCACGTGAGTGATGCGCTCTACGTCCAGGCCGCGTGCCGCTACGTCAGTGGCGACAATGATGTCGATCAAGCCACGCTTGATGCGGTCAACCACTTGCTCACGCAGCTGCTGGCTAAGATCACCATTCAACGCGGCGGCAGCAAAGCCTCGTGCTTCCAAGCGCTCGGCAAGCTCAAGGCTGGCGGTCTTGGTGCGCACGAAAACGATCATGGCTTCGACCGGCTCAACTTCGAGCAGGCGCGTCATGGCGTCGAGCTTGTGATGATTGGACACTTCCCATACTTTCTGGGTAATGGTGTCCAGGCTGCTGCTGGAACCGCTGTGCAGGCGGATTTCCTTGGGATCTTTCATGTGCTTGCGGGCAACGGTGCGCACGGCTGGTGGCATCGTGGCTGAGAACAGCGCCTTCTGCGTCTTCTCAGGAACCTCTTCAAACACGGCTTCCAGATCGTCGGCAAAGCCCATCTTGAGCATTTCGTCGGCTTCATCGAGAACCAAAAAGCGCAGGTCCTGCAATTTCAGGCTGCGACGACGCAGGTGGTCAGTCAGGCGTCCTGGGGTGGCAACGACAACATGCGCGCCGCGCTCCAGTGCCTTGAACTGCGGGGCAAAAGGTGATCCGCCGTAAAGAGCTAGAACGGAAAAGCCGCGCATGTTCTGCGCGTAGCGCTGGAACGCTTCTGCAACTTGCAACGCCAGTTCGCGCGTTGGTGTCAGGATCAGCGCTTGGGTTGCACGCAGGCTGACATCAATTCCAGCCAGTACAGGCAAGGCAAAGGCGGCAGTCTTGCCTGTGCCGGTTTGCGCCAGACCTAGCAGGTCATCGCCGCTTAGAAGTGTGGGGATGGCCTCGGCCTGGATGGGGGAGGGTGTTTCATATCCGAGGCTGTTTAGGGCCTCGAGAAGCGGAGCAGGTAAGCCAAGTTCGGCAAACTGCTTGGCCGCCGGAGCGGTATCGGACATACGTGAAGTAAACCTTGGGGGATATGTAATAGGCCAGTATACGCGGTTTATCGATAAATTGCCGAAGCCTTTTTTGTTCCTCTGTTCATTGTTCTGATGAAGTGGCAGGCTAATAGCTGATTTCAGTATAGAGGATGGGCTTATGGGGCGCTTGGTAGAGGGGCATTGGCACGATGAGTGGTATGACACAGAGTCGACCGGCGGTGCATTCAAGCGCGAGGATGCGGGGTTTCGTGAACAGGTCGAGGAAGGCATGCGTCACCCACCCGAGTCAGGTCGCTATCATCTTTATGTATCTCTTGCCTGCCCCTGGGCGCACCGCACGCTGATCATGCGCAAGCTCAAGGGACTTGAGCAACACATTGATGTGACGGTCAGTCATCCACATATGCTCGAAGGTGGCTGGCGTTATGACCCGCCAGAGCCATTGTATGGTTTTGCGCATCATCATCAGCTCTATACGCGAGATAAGCCCAACTATACTGGCCGCGTCACGGTACCGGTACTCTGGGATAAGCAGACGGAAACTATCGTTAATAATGAATCGGCGGAAATATTGCGGATATTCAATAGCGCCTTTAATACCCTGACGGGCAATACCGACGATTATTACCCAGAGCTGCTCCGCGAAGAGATCGATCGCATCAACGAGCGGGTATATCACGACATCAATAACGGCGTTTACAAGGCTGGCTTCGCCACCAAGCAGCAGGCCTATGAGAAAGCGTGCCTGGCCCTGTTTGCTGCGCTGGACTGGGTTGAGGAACTACTGGCTACGCGGCGCTATCTGACCGGCGAGCGCATTACCGAAGCCGACTGGCGCCTCTTCACCACGCTGGTGCGCTTTGATCCGGTTTATCACGGACACTTCAAGTGCAACATCCGTCGCATTCAGGATTATCCCAATCTGTCAGGTTACCTGCGCGAGCTTTATCAGTGGTCTGGTATTGCCGAAACGGTCAGTTTCGAGCACATCAAACAGCACTATTATTACAGTCACGACACTATTAACCCGACGCGTATCGTCCCGTTGGGAGAAGGGCAGGACCTGCGTCAGCCGCACGGTAGAGAACACCTGCCAGCCAAAAACTAGCGCTGGCATGCGCCGCGCGGGCTGCTAAGATGTCGCGCCGCGCGCCGTATTGGCGGGGTGATGTGCGATTTGCGCTGAATACAAAAATCGATATGCCCGTGTCCTATAATTGTAAACTGGAGGTGCCGTGAGTGACCTAGCAAGCCAGATCCCGCCAGCCCTGACGTTGGCGGGTATCGCCCTGGTCAGCTTAATCTGTCAACTGATGGCCTGGCGCTTGCGCTTGCCGGCAATTCTTTTCCTGTTGCTCATCGGTATTGTCGTTGGCCCCGTGCTCGGGGTGATCAAGCCGGATGAGTTTCTGGGCGACCTGCTGTTCCCCATTGTTTCCCTCTGTGTTGCATTGATCCTGTTTGAAGGCAGCCTGACGCTCAAATTCGAGCAGTTGAAAGAAACCGGCCCGGTCGTGCGCAAGTTGGTGACAGTAGGGGCACTGGTGACCTGGGGCGTCATCAGTCTGGCCTGCTACTGGTTGATCGGTCTTGATGTGGCATTGTCTGCCTTGTTTGGCGCCTTGGTGGTGGTTACCGGGCCGACCGTTGTCGTGCCTATGTTGCGCACGCTGCGCGCTACGCCGCGGATATCTAAAGTCTTGCGCTGGGAAGGTATTCTGATCGATCCGATCGGCGCGCTGCTGGCGGTGTTGGTGTACGAATGGATTGTTTCGCAGGCGGCCGGACACAACGGTTTTATGGCCAGTTTGTTGATCTTCGTTGAGGTCATCGGTGTTGGCGCAATCGCCGGTATTCTGGGTGGCTTCCTGATGGCAACGGCGATGCGCAGGCGTTGGGTGCCCGAGTACCTCGAAGTGCTGGCATCACTGGCGTTGGTGTTGGTGATGTTCTCGGTATCCAACGAGATCGCCCATGAATCAGGTTTGTTGACCGTGACTATCATGGGTATCTGGCTGGCGAACGCCAAGGGTATCGATATCGAAGAAATTCTGGTGTTCAAGGAGCACCTGTCAGTACTGCTCATCTCGGGATTATTTATCCTGCTGGCTGCACGGCTTGATCTGGATGCCTTGTTGGCGTTGGGTTTGCCTGCGTTGGCGTTGCTGGCCGTGATTCAGTTTGTAGCGCGCCCGTTGGCGGTATGGATCAGCAGTATCGGTAGCGAGCTGAGTTGGCAGGAGCGCGCTATGGTCGCCTGGGTCGGACCGCGCGGCATTGTGGCGGCAGCGGTGTCCGCATTGTTTGCGTTACGGCTGGAGCAGTCTGGCTACGAAGATGCTGCGCTGGTCAGCGCGCTAACCTTTGCTGTCATTATCGGCACCGTGGTATTCCAGAGTGCCACGGCGCGCTCGATCGCTGGCTTGCTGAAAGTAACCGAGCCAGAGCGCCGCGGCATTCTACTAATTGGCGCTAACCAGGTGTCCAGGGCACTGGGTGAGGTACTGCAGCGTCTTGAGGTGCCCCTGTTGGTAGTCGATACGCATTGGGATTCGGTTCGCCAGGCGCGCATGAAGGGGCTGCGCACTTTGCGTGGTAATCCGCTGTCTGCGACAGTCGATAGCAATCTGGATCTGGCCGGGCTGGGTACGCTCTTGACGCTAACGCCTGAACGCGAATGGAACGCCTTGCTCAACCAGCATTTTCGTCGTGACTTCCCGGCCCACCGTATTTTCACGGTGCGCAACGAGCGGGCCGGCACCAACGAACGCATGCAGATTTCGTCCAAGCACGAAGGGCTTCCCTTTGGCGAGGAAGGCTTAACGTTCGGTAAGCTGTCGAGCCTCATCAGTCAGGGCGCACGCTTCAAAGCGACCACGCTGAGTGAAGGTTTCAGCTATGAAAAGTGGCAGGAAGACGCGGGCAAAAATCGTATCGCGCTGTTGGCGCTTACGCCGGAGCGCCGCTTGCGGGTGCTCAGTCCTGGCTTGGAGTTGGTGCCGGAAGCGGGCTGGACACTGATCTATCTGGCGACAGCGCAGGATGAAAAGGCAGCTGATGTGGTCGCGGTTGCCAAGCGCGAACAGGAGCGTAGCGAGCAGGAGGTTAAGCCTCAGCTGCCCGACGCTCAATAGCGAATGGCTGTTACCCAGTACAGGCGCTCACCACCGGGTGCCTGTACGCAGATTTCATCGTCCAGTGTTTTGCCCAGTAGTGCCCGGGCCATGGGACTATCGATACTGATGTGTTGCTGTTTGGGGTCTATTTCGTCGGGGCCAACAATGCGCACGCACAGTGCTTTGCCATCTTCGTCCTCCAGCTCAACATAGGCGCTGAAATAGATCTTTGTTGGATCGCTGGGTGGTTGGTCTACTACTTTCAGTGCTTCCAGTCGCTTGCGTAAAAAACGTACGCGGCTGTCGATTTCTCGCAGCATCTTCTTGCCGTAGATGTACTCGGCATTCTCCGACCGATCACCCAGGGCAGCCGCTTCGCTGACTGCTTGAGTAACCGCTGGGCGCTTGACCCGCCAGAGTTCGTCCAACTCGTCACGCAAGCGTTGCGCGCCGGTCGCGGTTATCAGTGGCGTGCCCGCACTGCGCGGTGGGCGATAGCGACTCATTTTAGTGACTCCGGTTGATCAGCCGCATCGGGCTTTGGTTCACCACGGCACGCGTGCCGAGGGCACCGGCAAATCCAATGAGTAGTGCCGCGCAAAGCGGCGTTAGCAGCCAGAACAAGAGGTGCGGCTGCCATTGCAGGTCCAGCGCAAAGCGATACAAGGCCCAGGTGGCCAACTCACTGGCAACCACGGCCATCAGGCCGGACAGTAAGCCCAGCAGGCTGAACTCCAGCCAGTTGGCACGGCGCAGCAGTGCTTTCTTGGCGCCCAGAGTGCGCAGCAGGGCGCCCTGGTAGAGGCGCTGGTCGAGGGTTGCTTGCAAGGCAGCAAACAACACCGTGAGGCCCGCCAATAGGACAAACACCAGAACGTACTCTACCGCCAGGGTGACTTGAGCCAGAATGCTGCGGATCTGCTCAAGGATGGGCTCTACTTCGAGTAAGGTCATGGCCGGGAAGGCGCGCGTCAATTGCCGCAGAGAGTCGCGTTCACTGGTTGGCAAATAGAAACTGGTCAGTAGCGATGCGGGCAGGTTGTCCAGGCTGCCGGGTGAAAACACCATGTAGAAGTTGGGGGTGAAGTTATCCCATTCCACCTTGCGAATGCTGCTGACGCGGGCTTCCAGTGTTTGACCGGCAATGACAAAGCCAAGCGCATCGCCCAGCTTGATGCCCAGGCTATCAGCGAGATCCGCTTCGACCGATACTAGTGGGCCTTCAGCGGTCTGTTCGCCCCACCATTGACCTTCACGCAGCGTGTTATCCGCCGCCAGATCGGCTGACCAGGTCAGGCTGAGATCGCGGTTAATCGCACGTTCCCCCTGACTCTCTTTGGTGACTTGCTCACGGACCGGCTGCTCGTTGATGCTGACCAGGCGTCCGGGTGTGACCGGATAGAGCGGTGCGCTGGAGGCGCCTATGGATTCCAGCTGCGCGGCAAAGGCCTCCGCTTCGTCTGGCAGTATGTTGAGCGCGAAGTGGTTGGGAGAGTCTGGCGGCAGTTGATCCTGCCAAGTGGTGAGTAATTCCGTGCGCAGAATTACGACCACCAGCATGCTCATGAAGATCAGGCCAAAAGCGAGAATCTGGGTGGCTGCAGCGCTGGGTTGCTTGAGCAGTTCGCCACTGCCCAAACGCCAGGCCAGGCCAGCGCGGCCCAGCGGACCGGCAAAGCTGCGCAGTAACAACCAGGCCAGCACTCCTAGCACAACCGCTGCAGCCGCGCCGCCAAATACCATGGAGAGCGTTAGCGAGAGGTTACCGGTGAACTGCCACATCAGCAGGCAGAGCGCGAACAGCGCAAGACCGTAGATCAGCCAGCTGCTGCTGGGCATCGGCGCCAGGTCGCGGCGCAAGACGCGCAAGGGGGCTACGCGGCCCAGACGCAGTAATGGCGGCAGGGCAAAACCGATGAGTGCAGTAAAGCCGGTCGCTGCGCCTATCCATAATGGCTTGAGGCCTGGAGCGGGAAGATCTGGCGGCAACAGATCCCGTAGCAACGCAATCAGGCCCCACTGCACCAGCCAGCCCGTCAGCAGCCCAGCGGCTGTAGCCAATGTACCGAGCAGCAATAATTGGTAGAGAAACAGCTTAAGTACCTGGTGCCGCGATAACCCCATACACCGCAGCAGGGCGCTGGCGTCAAAGTGGCGCACGGCAAAGCGCCCGGCCGAAAGGGCGACTGCTACGCCCGCCAATACCACGGCGGCAATACTGGAGAGCCCCAGGAACTGGTTGGCACGATCAAGCGCGCTGCCAATCTGGCGGTTGTCATCGGTAACCGTCGTTAGCTTCTGATTTACTTCAAGACGCGGTTCTAGCCAGTCGCGGTAGTTATTCAGCGTTTGTTCGCCGCCGCTGAGCAGCAGTCGATAGGTGACCCGGCTGCCGGGTTGCACGATGCGGGTGGCGGGCAAGTCCGCGAGATTCATCAGTACGCTAGGCGACAGGCTGTAAAAATCGCCAGCTCGATCCGGCTCATGGGTAACCAGTGCGCTGATACGCAGTGTGGCGTAGCCTACGTCCAGACTGTCGCCAACGTTCAGCTCGAGCTGGTTTAACAGTCTCGGTTCAATCCAGATTTCGCCAGGGGCGGGGATGGTTTGGGTGCTGCGCTCGTCGCCGAACGGCTGGTCGGTTATCCGTAACTCGCCGCGTTGCGGGTAGCCTGCTTCAACTGCCTTGACGCTGCTCAGCTGCATTTGCGCATCGGTCGCCATGACGCTGGAGAAGCCAACTTGCGCGCTGGTCTGTAATCCCTGTTCGCTGGCCTGCTGGGCGTACAGGTCAGGTAACGGGCTGCGCGAGGAGATGACCATGTCGGCGCCAAGAAACTCTGCCGCACGGCTGGTCATGCTGCGTTCAAGGCGATTGGTAAAAAAGCTGATAGCGGTGCTGATGGTGACCGCAATGAGCAATGCCAGCACTAACACCCTGAGCTCACCCGAGCGCCACTCGCGGCCCAGCAGGCGCATTGCCAGCGCGGGGCTGTTAAAGCTGCTCACGTGCCGGACTCCATGAGTTTTCCGGCCTGCATCTGCAGCGTATTGCTGCAGCGTGCGGCCAGACGCGCATCATGTGTCACCAGTACTAGGGTGGTTTGCTGCTGAAGGTTAAGATCAAACAAGAGATCAGTAATACGCTCGCCGGTGGCGGCATCCAGGTTGCCTGTGGGCTCGTCGGCAAACAGGATGACGGGCTCGCTGGCGAAGGCGCGGGCGATGGCGACGCGTTGTTGCTCGCCGCCGGATAGCTGCTGCGGGTAGTGGCTGGTACGCGCCGCTAGTCCTACTCGCTCAAGCAGGTCGCTGGCGCGCTTGCGCGCATCTCGTCGGCCGGCCAGTTCGAGCGGCAGCATGACGTTTTCCAAGGCAGTGAGGCTATCCAGCAACTGGAATGATTGAAAGACAAAGCCCACTTGCTCACCACGCAGGGCGGCGCGCTCATCCTCATCCAGCTGATTGAGTGCTTTGCCAGCCAGCTCGACTTCGCCACTACTGGGTAAATCCAGTCCCGCCAGCAGGCTGAGCAGGGTAGACTTGCCGGAGCCGGACGCGCCAAGAATGGCAACGCTGCTGCCGCGTTCTATGCTGAGGCTGACGTTGTCTAGAATAGTCAGCTCTGCTTCCGAGCTGTTGACGACTTTGCTAAGGTGGCGAGCGATAATCACATTGTCTGACATGGTATCTGACCTGATGAAACCCTGGAAAAACTGCCTGGCGGCAATCCTGTTGTCGCTGGTGACGCTGCCTGCCTCTGCGCAGGGCATTCTGATAGTGGGTGATAGTATCAGTGCGGCTTTCGGTCTGGAACTTGAGCGTGGCTGGGTGAGTCTGTTGGAGGCGCGTTTACGCGAGGAATCAGTCGATGTGCCGGTGGTCAATGCGTCGGTAAGTGGGGATACCACTGCGGGCGGGCTGGCCCGCCTGCCGCGGCTTTTACAGCAGCACGAGCCTGAGCTGGTGATCATCGAATTGGGCGGTAATGATGGCTTGCGCGGTCTTGCTCCAGATAAAATGCAACAGAATCTTTCCGCGATGATCGAGGCCTCAGCACAGACCGGTGCTGATGTCATCTTGCTGGGTATGCGTATTCCGCCTAATTACGGTGTGCGCTACACCGAGGCCTTTGAACAGGTGTATCGCACTCTTGGCGCAGAACCGCAGGTTGCCCTGGTGCCTTTTGTGCTGGAGGGCGTGGCAGGTATACCCGAACTGATGCAGGGGGATGGGGTTCACCCCAACGCCCAGGGGCAACCCGGAATTTTGAAAAACGCCTGGCCGCCGATCAGCGACTGGCTTGTTAAGCAGCCCTGAGCTGTCCATATTGGTAGGAGAGTCTGTGTGGCTGTAAGTGTGTCCTGGATTGCCAGGCGCTGGTGTATTGTTGAGCAAGATGAGCAACAGGACCTGTTTGTTAAGGACCCTTGGCACCTTCACCTGGTGGACATCAATTTGCGTCTTGATGTGCCCCGTGAACGTACCCTGTGTGGCGACCTGTTACCGTCCCGTCCTATTTATCGTGAAGTGAGTCGGCAGGTGATGGCGGCGGTTTGCCCTGCCTGCCTGAGCCTGGCAGGTGAGTTGCGCAAGGGGCGCCAGCCTGTTCGCCCGCGCGCGGCTGCCCCGGGTCAGGATGAGCATCCGCAGATTGTCATGACTATGTGTCTACCAGGAGTGAATGCATGAGTGTCTTTCGTCCCGCACTGACAGTACTGGCTGTAGCTGCCACCCTGGTGTCTCAGGTGACGATGGTTCAGGCCAATGATTATGTGTTGGAAAGTCCTGAGCAGGATGTGATTGGGCAGATGGAAATACACCGGGCAAGCTATGAAGATACCTTTGCCGACCTGGGTAGCAATTTGGGTTACGGTTACCTGGAAATGATTGCCGCCAATCCCGGTATCGATCCCTGGTTGCCGGGCGAGGGCACTGAGATAATTCTGCCAGGTGAGCACGTTCTGCCCGTGGCGGAACACGATGGCGTGGTAATCAATCTGCCTGAGTTTCGCATGTATTATTTCCACAAGGGTGGCGAGCGGGTATCCAGCTATCCAGTAGGCATTGGGCGGGAAGGCTGGTCTTCGCCCTTGGGGCAGACGCGCATATTACGCAAGCAGGAGAATCCATCCTGGTATCCCCCCAAGTCGATTCTTGAAGAGCACGCAGCCAACGGCGACCCCTTACCTTCGGTGGTGCCGCCAGGGCCTGACAACCCCATGGGGCCATTCAAAATGAACCTGGCGATGAGTGGCTACGTTATCCATGGCACCAATAAAACCTTCGGCATAGGGACACGGGTAAGTCACGGTTGCTTCCGTATGCGTAATCAGGACATCACTGAGCTGTTTCCGCAGGTGCCGGT
Organism: Pseudomonas neustonica; assembly: GCF_003797945.1. GTDB lineage: Bacteria > Pseudomonadota > Gammaproteobacteria > Pseudomonadales > Pseudomonadaceae > Halopseudomonas > Halopseudomonas neustonica. The sequence goes on along the minus strand of NZ_RKKU01000006.1, from coordinate 20,392 downwards.
AGGTGCGACTGTCACCATCGTGAACCAGCCTTACAAGTTGGGCGTAGTGGATGGTCAGCTCTATCTTGAAGTACACACGCCGCTTGATGAACATGGTATGCCGTCGACGCTGGATAAGCAGGGCGCTATTCAGGCGTTATTGGCAGAGCAAAGCGACAAGGTAAGAGGGTTCAAGCTGGACTGGGAGGCTATTCGTGATCTGGTCTACGCGGAAAGTGGTATACCCGGGGTGATTGGACAACCTGCTCGGCCGATATAAGGCCGAACAGGCAGCAGTCCAGCGTGTTACTTGCGGCTGGCGCGATCGAGCATACGCATAGCGCGCTCGTTTGCTTCGTCTGCAGTCTGCTGGGCGCGTTGAGCGGCAGTCAGAGCTTCGGTCGCTTTGCGATAGGCTTCATCAGCACGAGCTTGAGCGCTTGCAGTTGCGTTTTCATTTGCGGCTACCCGCGCGCTCATTTCCTTTTCCATGTTGTTGCTACAACCCGCAGCCAGTAAGGCAGCGAGAGCTACAGCAGATACTTTCAATGCAGTTTTCATATACTTCCCCTTGATATAAAAGTCCTTGCTAATAAGAACGCACTGCTAAAGACCCGACTTTAAATTATGAGTTCCTCAGGGCCTTTGCAGTGCGTTCTTGGCTAGCGCTGTTAATAGTAGCAGCTGACATCAGGGATGAAAGCCAGTAGGTCGTAAATCCCTCCTTATAAGTGCCAATCAACCTGTGTAATCCGGGGGGTATTTGCTTGTTTTGACACGCTGGTGAGGTAATGTGTCGCAGGCAAATAACTATAAGGATTGACCATGCTCGGAAACCTCGGCTTGCTCGTTGGCCTCGCGCTGTTGATATACATGGCGTTGCGCGGCATCAATATTTTCATCGCGTCTCTGATTTGTGCGCTGGTAGTAGCATTGACCAATGGGCTTCTGGTCTCGCAAACACTGCTGGAGTTTTATCCCTTTGGTGCCTTGGGTGCTTTCACCTTTGCAGGTAAATTTTTCCTGCTGTTCCTCTGTGGTGCCATCTTCGGCAAGGTCATGGCGACCAGTCAGGCCGCCAAAAGTATCGCCATGGCGATTACCCGCAGTCTGGGCGTGAAACATACGCTGCTGGTGGGCATGATCGTCTGTGCGTTGCTGACCTATGGTGGGGTAGTGGTCTTTGTCGTGGTATTCACCATGTACCCGCTGGGTATCACCCTGATGCGTGAAGCCAACCTGCCCAAGCGCTTGTGGGTGGCGGCGACCTCCATCGGTGCTGGTACCTTCACTATGACTGCGTTGCCGGGCACACCCTCCATTCATAACGTTATTGCCGCCAGTTCACTGGGGACCGATCTCTTTGCGGGCGGTTGGATCGGCATCTTTGCGGCGCTGGTTATGGCCGGTTTGGGCATGTGGTATGTCGAGCATCAGTGGAAAAAAGCCCGACTGACCGGTGAAGGCTTTGTCGAGAATGCTCAGGATTTGCGCATGGAGCAGTTGGCTGACAATACCACTGAAGCTCCGCCCTGGATGATGGCGATGGTGCCGATGGTGGTCGTCTTGGGCGTGATCATGCTGCCGCGTCTGCTGCTGAGTCTGGCGGACTGGTCTGCTGGCGACAGTGTGGTTGGCAAGGTGTTGCTGTTCAGTGCCTCGCAGCCGATCGTGTGGCCGAGCATGGCGCTGATTTTGGGCTCGTTGACCTGCGTTGTGCTGTTTCCGCGTCTGCGTCGTAACGCCGCGCAAGTTTTCGGCCAGGGTGCTGATGACTCAATCATGCCTTTGCTTAACACCGCAGCGGTGATCGGTTTTGGCGGCGTGGTAACCCAGACCCCCGGTTTTGCACACTTTGCGCAGTGGATTCTGAATGTCGATATGCCACCGTTGCTGTCGGTATTTGCCTCTGTCAGCGTGGTGTCGGCTATTGTCGGTTCATCCTCTGGTGGCCTGCAGATTTTCATGCAGACTCTGGCGCCAAAGTATCTGGAAATGGGCGTTGAGCCAGAGATACTGCACCGTATTTCGGCTATTGCCGCCGGTGGTCTGGATTCATTGCCACATTGCGGTGCGGTCATTGCAACCCTGATGATCATGGGGCTGACCCACAAACAGGCCTATAAAGATCTGTTTGTGGTAACCGTACTGGTCCCGGTTATTGCCTGCCTGCTGTCCATCGGTTTGCTGATGGCCTTGGGTATTGGGGTTAACCCACCGGCGTGATACTTGATTATTTTTTGCTCGCGGCGGAATCATTCCGCCCGAGCAACGTCTATAGTGGATAACTTGAGTAGTGCACATACAGCAGCCTGGGAGACTGACAATGAATACGAACGCCACCGTCCAGCATGATCCGGAAGGCAAGCAGTTCTACGTTATTGTTGATGGTGCTCGGGCTTATCTGGCCTATATGGACCTAGGCAAGAAAACCCTCGATATCTACCGTACCTTTGTACCCAATGCGCTGCGTGGCAAAGGTCTGGCGGCCAAGCTGACTGAGCATGCGCTACGTTATGCTGAAGACGAGGGCTATACAGTGCTGCCATCGTGCTCCTATGTGGAGTGGTACATGGATCGTCAATCAGCCAATGCTGATTAACGCTTGCGTCAGTAACAAACGTGCATAAAAAAACCGCCTTTCGGCGGTTTTTTTATGGCTAATGCCAGCGGTGCTCAGCCAGCGATAACGCGGCTACGCTCGGGCAGAACTGCTTTCAGTTTCTCACTCATGCTGCGCACACTGTTGACGGTGGTGTCCCAGTCGATACAGGCATCAGTGACGGACACGCCGTATTGCAGCTGCGACAGATCCTTTGGAATGGACTGACTGCCCCAACCGATATGGCTTTCAACCATCAGGCCGACAATGGAGTTGTTGCCTTCCAGAATCTGATTGGCAACGTTTTCCATCACCAGTGGCTGCAGGCCTGGATCTTTGTTGGAGTTGGCGTGGCTGCAATCGACCATGATGTTGGGCGCGATTGAGGCTTTCTCCAGGTCTTTTTCGCATAGTGCAACGCTGACCGAGTCGTAGTTCGGCTTGCCATTGCCACCGCGCAGTACCACGTGACCGTAGGGGTTGCCCTTGGTGGTCACGATAGAGACCTGGCCTTGCTGGTTGATGCCCAGGAAGCGGTGCGGGCTGGAAACCGATTGCAGCGCGTTGATCGCAACCGACAGGCTACCGTCAGTACCGTTCTTGAAGCCAACCGCAGAGGACAGACCGGAAGACATTTCGCGGTGAGTCTGCGATTCGGTAGTACGGGCGCCGATGGCAGACCAGGAAATCAGATCCTGCAGATACTGCGGCGAAATCGGATCCAGCGCTTCAGTCGCAGTGGGCAGGCCCATCTCGGCCAGGTCGCGCAGTAACTGCCGGCCGATGTGCAGGCCATCTTCAATCTTGAACGAGTCGTCCAGGTAAGGGTCGTTGATCAGGCCCTTCCAGCCGACGGTGGTGCGCGGCTTTTCAAAATAAACGCGCATGACCAGGTAGATCGTATCCTTGACTTCGTCTGCCAGCACCTTGAGGCGAGCGGCGTAATCCTTGGCAGCTTCGATGTCATGAATAGAGCAGGGGCCGATCACGATGAACAGGCGGTGGTCCTTGCCATCGAGAATATCGCGGATCACCTGACGGCTTTCAATCACGGTTTTCTGCGCGGCTTCGCTCAGCGGAATCTTCGCTTTCAGCTGTTCAGGGCTGATAAGAATTTCGTTGGAGGTGACATTTAAATCATCAATTGGTAAATCGGCCATCATTTATCCTGGGTGTCGTGCCGGCCGCAATGGGGTGCGACCGTTTCAAAAGTGTTCCACAGCTTAATCAAGCTTGACCGCTTAGGCTACCCCACGCCTTCTATTACCTTGAAAAACAAAATTATTAACGGCGCCGACGCAATAGTTGCGGATTCATGGCGTGCTTTGTCGTGTTGTTGACTGTCTTGCCTTGGCTGTGACCATTACCATTAGCGGCATAAACCCACATCGTTCAAATGAGGCTTGTATGGATAATAAGAAACCACGCATCGGCATTATCGGCACCGGTGCCATTGGCGGCTTTTATGGCGCCATGCTGGCGAAGGCTGGGCATGATGTTCACTTCTTGTTGCGCAGTGAGTATGACGCGGTGGTTGAGAAAGGCATTACGGTTAACAGCCTGGTTAATGAGCCGCTGCATCTGCATCCGGTACAAGCCTATAAGAACGCCGCTGACATGCCTGTCTGTGACTGGATACTGGTGGGCGCCAAGGCGACCAGCGATGACCTGGGTGACCTGATTGCCAAGGCAGGTAAAGCGGATGCCAAGGTCGTGCTGCTGCAAAACGGGTTGAATAACGAAGACAAGCTGCGTCCCTTTCTGCCCGATAGCATGCACCTGATTGGTGGTCTGTGCTACGTCTGCCTGTTCCGCGAGGGGCCGGGCCTGATCAAACATCAGTTCAACGGCATGATCGACCTGGGTTACCACTCAGGGCCGGCTGCCAATGATGCCAAAGCTTTGCTCGAAGAGGGCGCCGCGCTGCTCAAGTCAGGCGGTATTCCTACTCGTATCCTGCCTGGCGTCGATGCCGCCCGCTGGCAGAAGCTGGTGTGGAATGCGCCCTTTAATGGCACCTCTGTGGTACTGAACGCAGGTACCACCCAGATTCTGGGCAATGAGGCCAGCCGCAAGTTGATCGGCGACATGATGGAAGAAGTGGTCGCGGCGGCCAAAGCCTGTGGCGTAGATATGCCCGATGGCATCGGGCAAAAACTATTGGCCGGGACAGCTGTTATGCCGGACTACCATCCCAGCATGTATCACGACTGGTTACACAAGCGCCCGATGGAGTTGGATAGCCTGTACGGTGAAATGCTGAGTCAGGCCAAGCGTGCCGGTTGCAGCATGCCCAAAACCGAGGCATTGTTGGACATGCTGACGTTCATTCAGAACGGCTATCTCAACGCCTAAACCGCTTAAAAGGACGACTATGCCCGCGCTACTCGGTGACAAACTGGTCATCGCCATCTCATCGAGGGCATTGTTTGATCTGGATGAAAGTCATCAGGTCTATGAGCGTGAGGGGCTGGAAGCCTACCGTCAGTATCAGATAGCCCGCGAGGACTCGCCCCTAGAGCCGGGTGAGGCCTTCGCGCTGGTGCAAAAGCTTTTGCACATCAACAGTTTGCTTGCAGGCGACAGCAGGGTAGAGGTGGTGCTGCTGTCGCGTAACAGCGCGGATACCGGCCTGCGGGTATTCAACTCGATTCAGCACTATCAGCTGGGTATAACGCGCGCCGCCTTCGCTGGCGGCCGCAGTCCCTTTACCTATATTCCTGCCTTTGGCTGTCATCTGTTTCTATCTACTCACGCAGAAGATGTGCGTGCGACGCTGGATGCCGGCTTTGCCGCCGCGACTATTCTGCCTTCACGGCTGCGTCGGGAAACCCGCGACGAACTGCGTATTGCCTTTGATGGCGATGCGGTGCTGTTTTCCGATGAGTCAGAGCAGGTATTTCAGCGCGACGGTTTGGCCGCCTTTCAGGCCAGCGAACAGGCTGCCGCCAGGCAGCCGCTCGGTGGTGGCCCGTTCAAGGCCTTTCTCGCCGCACTTAACCGAATCCAGACCGAGTTTGGGCAGGAGCAATGCCCTATTCGCACCGCCTTGTTCACGGCCCGCAGCGCGCCAGCCCATGAGCGCGTGATACGCACCTTGCGTGAATGGGATATTCGTCTCGACGAGTCGCTGTTTCTGGGTGGGTTGGATAAATCCGAATTTTTACAGGCGTTTGGCGCTGATCTGTTTTTTGATGATCAGGAAGGCCACTGCCAGCGTGCGATGGGCGTGGTGCCGACCGGTCACGTGCCCCATGGTATCAGTAATCTCAAGATCCCCGAGCCGCGTTAATGAACGCTGCGCAACTAATTGATTGTTAATAGATTTTATCGTCTGCTTAATTTTTACTCTGCTGTTGGTCGGCATTATTAAACTTTCCTGTCTAAACCTGATTTTATCGTCTAACCTAAGACGATTAACAACTAATCTGGTTATAAGCGGTCTATCCCTGACAGACACCTTTGCCGTAACCAAACTACAGCCCAAAAAAGACTCAAAGGTGTAACGCCCAAGAGGCCAAAAGCGGTTTGCATCAAGGCCGCTGGATCAAGCAGAGGAATACCTATGAAGTTGCAGCAACTGCGCTATATCTGGGAAGTGGCCCACCACGATCTCAACGTATCCGCCACGGCGCAGAGCCTGTACACCTCGCAGCCCGGCATCAGCAAGCAGATTCGCCTGCTGGAGGATGAACTCGGCGTAGAGGTTTTTTCGCGTAGCGGCAAACACTTGACGCGCATTACCCCGGCGGGAGAGCGGATTATCGAGACTGCGGGTGAGATACTGCGCAAGGTCGACAGCATCAAGCAGATCGCCCAGGAGTTCAGCAATGAGCGCAAGGGCACGCTAACGCTATCGACCACCCATACCCAGGCACGCTACGCGTTGCCGCCGATTATCAAAAGATTCATCAGCAGCTACCCCGACGTCTCTTTGCATATGCACCAAGGCACGCCGATGCAGATCTGCGAAATGGCCGTCGATGGTACCGCCGATTTTGCCATCGCGACTGAGGCGCTTGAGCTGTTTTCCGATCTGGTGATGATGCCCTGTTACAAGTGGAATCGCTGTGTGATCGTGCCCAAGGGGCATCCTCTGGCGGACATTGGTGAATTGACGCTGGAGGCGCTGGCCGAGCATCCGCTGGTCACCTATGTCTTTGGCTTTACGGGGCGCTCCAAACTGGATGAGGCCTTTAGCAATCGTGGCTTGTCGCCCAAGGTGGTGTTCACGGCTGCCGATGCGGATGTGATCAAGACTTACGTTCGTTTGGGCCTGGGTGTGGGTATCGTCGCGCATATGGCAGTGGATGCCGTGGCTGATCCTGATCTGGTGGTGATCGACGCCAGCAAGTTGTTTGAAGCCAGCGTGACCAAGATTGGCTTCCGCCGTGGCACCTTCCTGCGTGGTTACATGTACGACTTTATCGAAACCTTCGCGCCGCACCTCACCCGCGAGATGATCGATAATGCATTGCAGTGCAGTAACAAGCTCGAGCTGGATGAGTTGTTTGCCGGGGTCGAGCTGCCTGTGCATTAAGCGTCACAGTGAGCACAAAAAACCGGAGCATTGCTCCGGTTTTTTGTAGCTGCTGCGTAAAGCGTCAGACAGTACTATCAGGACTTGGCGATCAGGTTGCCGGCGTGCAAACCGCATTCTTTCTGGGTGGCTTCTTCCCACCACCAGCGACCTTCGCGCTCATGCTGATTAGGCAGTACCGGCCGAGTGCAGGGCTCACAGCCGATGCTGACGAAGCCGCGTTCGTGCAACGGATTGTAGGGAATCTCCAGCATGCGGATGTAATTCCAAACGTCTTCGCTACTGTAGCTTGCCAGTGGGTTGAACTTGATCACGGTATGTTCTGGTGTAGAAAACGCCGCGTCCTGCTCAATGACGGGTACGTCTGCGCGGGTGGGGCTCTGGTCTTTGCGCTGGCCAGTAATCCAGGCATCGACGCTGGCCAGTTTGCGGCGTAGTGGGGCGATCTTGCGGATGCCGCAACATTCGCCATGACCGCTTTCATAGAAGTCGAACAGGCCTTTTTCGTGCACGTAGGCTTCGAGTTGCTGATGGTCTGGTGACAGCGCCTCAATCTTGATGCCGTAGTGTTTGCGTACCTGTTCGAGAAACCGGTAGGTTTCCGGGTGCAGGCGGCCGGTATCCAAGGTGAATACCTTGATGTTGGGATTGATTTTCCAGGCCATGTCGAGCACGACGATGTCATCGGCACCACTGAAGGACAGCCAGAGGTTGTCAAAGTGGTTCAAGGCCAGTTCGAGGATCTTTTGTGGCGACTCATTGGCGTAGTCGCCGGCGAGTTTTGCAGTATCAAAGGTAGTCATGGGCATCAGGCTCTTTATCCCGCGGTGTCTGTATTGTTCACCGTTCTATGGGCGGAAAGTCTAACAAAGGGGCTTTAGTCCATCCTCTTTTATTTAGTTATATTTTTATGCACTTATGTTATTTCAATGGTGATTTTCAGGGCTTTCTCGTTGCGCCTCGAAGCGCTTGGCGGTAGATTGTGCGGCATTGAATTTACCCTTATCAGGAGAGTTACGTGGAAATTGCCTGCCTTGACCTTGAGGGCGTATTGGTCCCCGAAATCTGGATTGCCTTTGCCGAGAAAACCGGCATTGAAGAACTCAAGGCGACAACCCGGGATATTCCTGATTACGATGTGTTGATGAAGCAGCGCCTGTCGATTCTCGACAAGCACGGCCTCAAGCTGTCAGACATTCAGGAAGTCATCGCTACGCTAAAGCCATTGGACGGTGCCGTCGAGTTTGTTAGCTGGCTGCGTGAGCGCTTTCAAGTTGTCATTCTGTCCGATACCTTCTACGAGTTTTCGCAGCCACTGATGCGCCAGTTGGGCTTTCCGACCCTGCTTTGCCATCGTTTGATTACCGATGAAAACGACCGCGTAGTGGATTATCAACTGCGCCAGAAAGACCCCAAGCGTCAGTCGGTCGTTGCCTTGAAGAGCATCTACTACCGCATTATTGCCGCTGGTGATTCATACAACGACACCACCATGTTGTCTGAAGCCCATGCTGGTATTCTGTTTCACGCGCCGCAGAACGTGATCGACGAATTTCCGCAGTTCCCGGCAGTGCAGACCTTCGATGATCTGAAGCAGGAATTCATCAAGGCATCCAACCGCGAGCTGTCGCTCTGATCGGTTGTAGCCGGTAAATAAGAAGCCCCGCAAACCAGGTTTGCGGGGCTTTTTTTTGCCTCAGGCTTAGGCTTTCAGGCCGTGCGACCCAATAAACGCTGCAGCAGGCTGATTGGCTGGTGGTTGAAGCTGGCCAGTAGCTCTGCAACTGTGGTCTGACGATCCTGTTCGTCGAAGGCCAGCGCCGCTTTCAGCGTTGGCCAGCAGTGCTTTGGCAGGTTCTCCGGTTTATCCAGTGTCTCACCCTGTTCCATGCATTTTGCCTGCTTGGCGGTTAGTCGGCTGTATGGATGATGGCCGCTGATCAGCTCGTACAGGATCACGGCAACGGCATACAGGTCAGCCGCTTCGGTCAACTCGCCGCCGTCGAGTAATTCCAGTGCAGCATAACGCGGCGTCCAGGCGGCAATCCTTTTACGGCTAAGGCGGGGTAGGCCGGGCAGCAGGCCCTGTAGCGGCTCGCCTAAACCATAATCAAACAGGCGCAGTCCGTCGGCCGTCAACATGACGTTGCTGGGCTTGATGTCGCCGTGCAGCACGCCCAGGCTATGCGAGGCGTGCAGCGCTTCCAGCAGCGGAATGGCAATCTGTCGAAACTCAAGCCAGGGTAAACCCTCTTGCCGCTCGCTGATCAAGTGATCCAGCGTTGGCCCCTTGAGCAATTCCATGGTCATGAAGGCGCGCTGGCTGGTGCGATCAACGTTGAATGCATAGAAGCGGATCACGTTGCTATGGCGCAAACGGCTGGTCAGGGCAAACTCGCTGTAGAGCAGGGCATTGGCGTCGGGATATTCGGCAAACTCTTCGTTCAGCGTTTTGAGCGCAACGTAGGGATCGGGGTCACCGTACTGTTCGCGCAGTAAATCACGCGCACGATATACCGCCCCCATGCCGCCTACACCCAGCAGCCGCTCGATACGGTAACGGTTGTTGAGTACCTCGGGCAGCTCACTGCTTTGCGGCGCAGTGGTACTGATCGTTTTAGCAGACTTGCCAGCCAGTTGTGTGCCTGCCGGGCTGTCTGGTGTTTCCAGTGCAGAATCCATTGACTGCTCCTTGTGCCTCATCTGCGCATAACCACCGCGCTGATGTTGTCGCGCGCGGGTCCGGAAAGCGCATGTGAGAACAGATACTCAACCGCCGCCGCGGGTGAGATCAGACCCAGTGCGTGGCTGATACTGCCTGCCGAGACGGCTTGATACAGGCCGTCGCTGCACAGCAGCAGGGTGTCGCCAGGCTGCACACTGAACTCCAGAATCTCCAGTACCAGTTGCTCATGCGCGCCTACTGCGCGAGTGAGGGCGTTGGCGGAAGGGTGGCGCGCCGCTTCCTGCGGGTCCATCTGATCCTCATGAATCAGCTGCTGCAATAACGAGTGATCACGCGATAGCTGATACAAGCGCTGATTGCGCCACAGGTAACAGCGACTGTCCCCGGCCCACAAGCAGACCGCTCGCTCCTGGTCGCCAATCAGCGCGACCACGGTACTGCCCATGACGGCATCTGGTTGATCCGCGGTCACCGTCACCTCGTAGCCGAGCCGACGATTCACCACATGCAGCGCCTGGCGCACCTGTTTAACTTGCTGATCTAGGTCGTCGTGGGGCACTAGCTCAGCAACTTCCTCAACGATCAGACGACTGGCCAGCGCACCGTTCTGGTGACCGCCCATACCGTCTGCGACCAGCCAGACGCCGCGCTCTGGCTGGTCGAGCACGGAGTCTTCGTTACGCTTGCGTACCTTGCCCCGGTCGGTGCGCGCTGCGCTCTTCCAGCAGCTTTGCAGCACCTGCATTAGAGTCGCGCCGGCAATTCAAAGCTGCGCAGCACCGATACGTCAAACGGGTTGGGGGAACGCTGGCTGTGGAGCAGGTAGTTAGCCCGCAGCCCACTCAGGCTCGCCTTGAGCAGCAGCACGTCGCGTTCGCTGTGATGATCAACTTCCATCTGATCCAGCAGGCGGAATAACGACCAGGTCCCAGAGCTTTGCTCCATGCCCATGCGGCGACCGCCCAGGTCTTCTACCATCAGACTGGCGCGCTCATCGCCAGCGCGTGACGGCCAACGGAACGAGCTTTGCACGATAGGACCGTGGCGGTACTCCATATTCTGGCCACCGTAGCGAAAGCTGGCGCGTCCCAGACTTGAGTCCAGGGAGTAGGGCTCCAGTTTGAACAGGATGCTTGGATCGTTCGGATCTTCGGCAAAGAAGCTTCGGCGGATGGTCTGCACGCGATTCATCTGAGCAAGGAAAGCTCTTGAAATCGGCATCGCACGGCCATCTACCCGGCGCAGCCGGTACTGTCCGGAGGAGCCACTGATAAAGGCTGACAGATAGCGATCAAAGAAGGCGTCGGCAGTCCCTTGTTCCTTGAAGAAGGCGCGGAAGTCAGCCAGATCCACATCGCTGTCGGTGCCGGTGGCGAACGGGTAGCGCTGCCTCAATGACGTGCGATACGCGCTGTACAGCTCGCTGCGATAACGCTGGTTCAGATACTGATGAGCATCCGAGAGCACCAGCATCCAGCCGTCTTCGGCGATCAGCGAGATCCAGTTGCTGACCGGGCTCGGCAAGCTGCCAGCACTGCTGCGTACCTGGTTGATAGCATCGCGCTGGCCTTGCATACGCGCCTTGGCCATCTCGAAGGCATCCTGCTGCGGTGTGCCGGAATTGGCCAGTTGCGCCAATTGCAGTTGCAAGGCGCCCAGAGATTGCAACGCAGTAGCCAGTTGCGGACCAGGATTGCCGTCGCTGTTGAGCAGCTCGTGCAGATTGCTAAAGCGCTGCTGCAGGGCTTTTTGACCGGCGGTCTGGGTCAACTGATCCGCTGCGACGTCGGCACCCAGCTCAGCAACCTTTTGTAGTTGGCGTGCGCGGCGTGAATTACCCATGTTGCCTACTTCATCAGGAATCTCCGGAATTTCCGGCGGCGTAAACAGGGTGTTTTCGCGCACTTCCTGCAACAAGCGGGTAATCGGTGAGTTGGCCGCAGCCAGGCCGGATAGCCTCTCTGCCCCGGCACCGGTAGTGCCAAGTGGTTCCAGTTGCAGGCGCGCAACGGCGTTGATCCACTGGTCTGAATAGTCCTGGAAATACAGCGCCTCGATTTCATCGCTCAGACGCGCCAGGTCGCGTGGGCTCAGCTCTTCGCTGTTACCCAGTACCCAGTTGTCCTTGAGCATGTTGCGCACCAGGTCCGGCCCTTGAGCGAGAAACATCTGCTCATAGCCTTTCTTGGTATAGAAGCCTGGAATGCGGTTGGTGCGTGCGGTCAACAGCAGCGCCTGCGGTCCCAACTGCTGATCCATGCGGTACTCGGGTAGGCGGCGTGCCTGCTCGCGCAACATGCGGTAAATCACGCTGGCCAGTGACTCGCCACGCAATTGTTGACGCGCGTCGGCAACCAGACGGTCGTCCAGCTTGTAGCTCGTAAAAGAGGTATCCAGCAGGCGGGCAAAGTGACTGCTCAGGCTGCTTTGTACGGCGTTATTGTTGGTATAACGGGTGGACCACTCATCCGCCATCCAGTCCTTGAGGAAGTCGGACTCGCGGCGTTCCTTGATATTCAGCATCAGGTAGGCACGCAGACTGCCCAGCAGGCGCTCGCGGTCATGCATCTCGCTGCGAATCTGCTCTTCCAGCTGTTTCGCTACGAGTGGCAGCAGGTATTCACGCAGCGTGTCCTGGTAAGCGTTGGTCAGCTCAGGATTAACCTCTTCGCCGGGGTAGAGTCCGGCCCGCTCGTGCCAGCGCACGTCATCGCTGGGCGGAAATACCAGGGTGGCGGCGTAATGCGTATCCAGCTGCTTGAGCAGATTGGGCGCGTTACTAAGGGCCGTGATATTGGCGGGTTCATCATCAAAGTATTCGCTCAGCTGACGCAGTTGCTCATAGCGGTCGTGGTTGGCCGAGAAGCTCATGGCCCAGCTGATGCCGAGCACAGCCAAGCCGGCAAAGGCACCCGCGTAGAGAACCCGCTGACGGCGGTGCAGACGTTTGATTTCACGATCGTCCAGCCCGGCCAGGGCTGACTCAGGGAAAATCACGTCGCTGAGTAGGCGCTCAATAAAGTAGCCCTGTTGCCGGTTATAGGCTGGCAGCGGCGGGGCAGGCATACCCAGGTTGCGGCTGAACTCACTCTGCATGGGGTCTTGCGCGCCATGCAGTTGCGGCGCACTGGTGAGGTAGAAGCCGCGCAGCTGCGTCGCACGCTGATACCGATTGCCGGCAAATGCCAGCTCGATAAACAGACTCAGATGTTCACCCAGGCCGCCGAGCTGGTGCGGAAAGTCGAGTATGCGCCCGCGGCGCTGGCTGTCGCGCTCCAGGTGCAAACGCGGAATAACCTGGCTATTGAGACGCTGGAGCAAGCTGTTGAGCTCGGTACGGACCACGCCGCTTTCGGTGCCGTCCTGTTCCTTGGTAAAGCTGACACCCATCACCTGGTGCCGTTCTTCCTGGCTCAAGTGGTCAAAGAATTCTTCAAAGCCAAGTATCCGGTCGCCTTTGCTGATAACCAGATAAACTGGCACATCAACGCCCAGGTCCTGATTCACCTCCAGCAACCGCTGGCGGGTCTGCCGGGCGAGCGCTTCGAGCTCCATTTCATTGCCGGTCAGCAGAAGATCTGCGGGTAGGGTGACCAGAACCCCGTTGAGGTGACGGCCACGTCGCTTACGCAGCAACTTCAGCAGGGTGCGCCAGCCGTGCGCATCCAGATCGCCGTCGGGTTGGGTCTGGTAGCGTCCGGCGGTATCGATAATGACCGCGTGCTCGGCAAAGTACCAATCGGCATGATCGGTGCCGGTCAGGCTGCGAGTGATGCGCTCTTCGTTGCCTTTGTTAAGCGGGAACTCCAGCCCGGAATGCTCCAGCAGGCTGGTTTTACCGCTGGCCTCAGGCCCCAGCAATAGATACCAGGGCAAGTCACGCTTCCAGCGATCACTGCGGCTACGGTACAAACTGGAGGTACGCAGCGTGCGCATCGCGTCGCGAAAACGTTCTTGCAGCGTCAGTTGCTGCTCAATAATCTGTTCTTCGCGGCGAATGCGTTCTTGCGCCTGCTCATCGTTTTCTTCTTCTTTCTTGCGCTTATCATTGCGCCAGTTGAAGAACACCATGCTCAGGCCCCAGGCCAGGAACAGCAGACTGATACTGAGCAAACGACTGCCAGCCGATTCCCAGAAGCGGTAGTCATTTACTGCCAGCAGCGGCCCGGCAAACCAGATAAAGAGGGCGAGCAGCAGGACGCACAGCAGCGTCCAAACCCAGGTCTTGCGCAGCACGGCTGCGGCTTTACGTGCAAATCCCTTCATTGTGAGTTCTTCCCTGCGACCGATGGCGCTGCTGGAGGTTCTACGCTAGCACTGACATAGGGTGGCATGACGCTGTCGCGCTGTTCATCGAGCACCCAGGCAAAGCCACCGTAGAGCACGGCCAGGCAGGTGAGGGTGAGTGCGGTGACCAGCCACCAGGGCGCATAGCGCACCAGCCTGCGACCTTCGCCCTTGAGGCCTTGCCAGTGTGGGGATATTTCGCGCGGCACGTCGCCACGGATCTGACGGATCTGACGAAACAAGCTGTCGCGGATGTTCTCCAGCTCCAGCAGACCGCGCGGCATGACCCGGTATTTGCCCTCAAACCCGAGCGACAAACAGACATACATCAACTCCAGCATGTCCAGGTGTTTGACCGGGTTACGGGCCAGACGGTCAAGCAAAATGAAGAACTTTTCGCCGCCAAAGGTCTCGTTATGAAAGCTGCTCAGCAGGCTCATCTGTGACCATTCGCTTTCATTACCCCAGGGGGTAGTGACCACGGCTTCGTCGAGCGCGGTGCACAATACATAGCGCGCGCCCATCACCTGGCCACTGTCGGCGCTCTCTTGCAGAGCGCGGTGCTCGAACAGCTTGATCTCGCTGGCCAGACGCTCTTTAAGCAGGTAGAGATCTTCGGATTGAAGGCTGTGCTTCAGTCTGACGATTTCAGACAGCAGGTTGGTGGCCATGCCGACTAGCGGGTTGAGCCCCTGGTGGGACTGTTCCGCCGGCTTGACCCTTGCTGCGTACACCATGCGCTCTTCAAGCTTCTCGTAACGCGGTGGCGCAGCAAAGTCGGTCAAGGTGCTGTCGGCTGGCTTTTGGCCGTCGCGGCTGAGGATGACGGTTTTATCGTCCTGACTGTAATCCATTTCCCTGATCATCTCGCTTAGCTCCTGATAGCCCAGAACGCAAGCTCAAGCCCGCTGATCTCACCTGACACATGGAAGGCAAAGCCGCCCGAGCGTTCGAGCTGGGCGAGCTCTTCCGAGGTGAACTCGAGAGCAAAGTAGGTCTTGCTGGAATGGAACGGGATCTGCCGTGGCGCAACCGGCAACGGCTTGACCTTGATGCCCGGCAGATGCAGGTTGACCAGTTGACGAATACGCTCGACCGCGCCGACCTTGAGGTGCGCAGGCAGGCGTTTGCGCAGCTCTTCGGAGTCGCATTGGGCGCTGGCCGCCAGGACGAAAGACGCGCTGCCAAGCAGCTTGGGGTCGTTGATCGGCGAGACCTTGATACCGTACTGACGCTGTTGCAGCGGCAGCTCGACGGCGTGCTGTTCGAGCACCATCGACAGCACTTGGCGAATCGCATCCATCAACTTGCGAAAGCTCTGACCTTGATCGCTGTGCTGGTAACGGCTGTCGTGCTTGGGTCTTTTGCTATCGCTGGCGTAGGTAGATAGCTCGCCAAGCATGGCTAGCAGCTCGCGGTAGATCTGTTCAGGATGCACCTGCTCCATATTCAGCAGGTGACGCAACACGGGTTCGCAGCGGTTGATCAGCTGCAGCATCATGAAATCACCTACCTCGGCGCTGCCCATCTTGCCAGTCGCACGAATGCGCTCAGCAAGCATATCGCCACGGTGCGCGAGCATGCTGACGACCTCTTTCATGCACGACAGCAGGTAGCTACTGGCGTGGCTGTGCAGGTAGGTCGGCACGTATTCCGGGTTCAGGCTGATAACCGCATCGGGGGTACTGTCCTGTATCTCGCAGATTTGCAGGCGCACAAAGGCTTGCTCGTTCGGGTGCTGGCCGAGCAACAGTCGGAAATCGGGCTGGGCGCAACTGACCTGACTGGCGCTGCTATCGCCAGCGTTGGAATCGGCAACTTCGGTCTCGTGCGCGGTAAAGCGCGCCAGCACATCCTTCTGGTTAGGTCGGCGAGTCTCAACGTGATTGCTGGTCACCAGAGGCAGCGCCAGATAGACCGGCGTGCTGTTGGTATTAGGCGGCACGTCGACGGCCAGTGGCTCTTTCTCATTGCCAATCTCGAACAGGCTGCCGTCCGGCAATACACCACTGGCATGGCTGATAACCAGTTTGCCCATGTTCAGAAACTGGGCGTCGATCTCCAGGTTAAAAAAGCCCCAGGCGTGGCTGATCAGCTTCTGTGTGCGGCTTTTGAGCTGCTGCTCGTAGTACCTGTCATTCTGCTGAAAGTGCTGGGGTCTTAGCAGCATACCTTCCTGCCAGACCACTTTTTGCATGCTCATGCTTCAATCCTCATCCTTGTTGGAATCAAGCTTGCGAATACCCTGTTCATCCAGCAACAACTCCACTTCATTGCGCTCCTTACTATCCAGCGGGAGCACAATACGCCATTGGGCCTGTGGTAAATCGCGGTAGGCGGCCAATACGGCCAGGTAGCGGCTCTCTGGTTGCGCCGACAGTTTGTAGGTGCGTTCTTCACCGGGACGCAGCTCCAGCTCTTCCATGGCCACCAGATCAGGTGCCAGCACTTCACGTGGGCGCTGATACAGCGAGAAGAAATCCGCGTGCTCGAATGCGACCGGGTTTTTCAACTCAATCAGCTGCAGCACGATAGGAGAGGGGCGATCATTGATATCGGGGTTCAGACGCTCGCTACCCTGCAGTGTCAGGTCAACTTTGGTCATATCCGAGTAGGGCGACAGCATGGAGCAGCCACTCAGCATGAGCGCGCAAAGTAAGCCAAGCAGGCAGCGATTAACGAATGATGAAAACATAGCGATCATCCTTGATATGAACTATTGAGGGAGTTGATCAGGCGCAGTTGCTCCTGATAGGCATGGGTAAACTCGGGCGTGTAGAGCTCTTTGTGCCACCTGTCGTCGAGCTGCAGCTCACGATGCAGTCGCGTATAAGCGCGCCAGCGGCCTCCCGAGGTATTCAGTAGCGAGCTGCCGCCGTCCTGGTCAAAGCGCAGGGTCAGTTGCTCGGGTGCCAACTGGTCAAACAGGCTCTTGCTGGCGTTACGGCTGGCAGCCATCAGTGCGACCTGATGCGATTGCAGCTCACTAAACGCAGAGGACAGCAGCTGGTGAGCGGACTCCTCACTGCTGGTTTCACGCAGCAACTGGTGCAGTGCCGCCGGGCTATCTTGTGCCAGCAGCAACGGATGGCCGACTTGCGAACCATCATTGAGCTGCAGATCGCCTTTGAGTTGCGTTTGGGTGTGCAGGCTCTGGCGCACCAGGCCCATGCTCTGTTTCAGTAAGGTTGCGCTCTTGAGTGCAAGCTCTTCACGCTCGGTCTCATTGAGGTCATCGATGTTGACCCCTAGAGCCCTGGCGAAGTCTTCCCAAAATCCAGCGGCGATGGGTGCGGGTGCTGCTTGCGGCGCGGGAGCGGGTGCCGGCGCCGGTTGTTCTGGCTGGCGCAGCTCCGGAATGGTCAGGCTTTCCATGTCAACGCGTGCGTAGTCTGCGCGCTGATCGGCATAACCTTGCTGAGGCTCATTCAGCAGCGCAAAGTCATCGTTGCCACGGTAAGTCTGCTCGGGCTGATCCATTGCATTCAGCGGGTCGAGGTCCAAAAAAGCATCATCGGGTATCAGGCTTTCCGGCTGCTCAAGTGGATCGGTCGGCTCAGCAAACACACTCGGGTCACGCGTTATACGCGCGCGAATTTCAAACTCGCCAATACAGTAGACTTGCCCATGCTCAATGGCCTGCGGCTTGGCTTTAGGCATTGGCATTTCGGTGTCCTTGAACAGGATGCCGTTGCTGCTGGTATCAGTGAGATAGAACACGCCGTTATGGAAACTCACCTCGGCATGACGTCCTGACACAATGCGTTTTCGGTCGGGTATCACCCAGTCACAATCTTCACCGCGACCGATAACGCCACCAGCCTGTCTAAAGGTTTTGCTGTTGGGTAATCCCGGTTCAAATTGCTGCGCACTGACCACATCGAAGACCAGTTCCATTGCGTTGATGCTCCTTGCGACTAGGCGTCGCTGGTTGCTGTCTTGGGGTCGCCCAACGGGCGATATTCATCATCGTCAAACTTGTGGTTGCCAGCACAGCCGGCCAGCAGCGCGGTGAGTGCCAGGGCCAGCAGGCAGCGAATGGTGGTTACCGTCATATCCATATTCCTTAGGTGTTGACCGGTTGATTCAGAGATAAACAGGGGGAAGGCCAGGTTCGCGATCTGCTCAGCGCTACTGGCGTCCTCGTCCTGAAGGCGCGGCCTTATGGTTTTGAAAAATCCCTTTTTGACTGGCCTGTATCCTGTTGTGTGCAGTGCTGCAATCTAGGCGGTGACGGCTCAGAACGATCGCCGGAGCTGCTTGCTGATCAGCGCGATGGCCCCTTTTCTGCGTACGACCGCAGGGGGGGCTGTTCTTTTTTAGTGGCGGCCAAACCTTTGCGAACCCCGCGTATTGACGAGGCAAGCGCCGACAGAACAGAGCAGCAATGAAGCACAAGCGGTTGTTTAATCATTGAGCCAATATCAAAAAAGTGCGCGCTAACAGCGCCTTTCATTCGAGCACGTTGTCACCACGTTCAGAGGGCTTGCGCACGCCCCCTTAGCGGGTATAGCCAGATAACCTCCGCCTGCAGAACTGTCCGATAGCAATGCATGAAAATTGAGCCGCGTGGTGATCGTGGCGGAGGCGAGTTTACCAGCGTTTGTTTATCGCTTTTGTGAAGCAGTCACCATCAGCAGCGTTCGCCTGAAATGATCTGGTTAGTGTCCTCGCAGGCCTTTCATCAGTCTGTCACGGCCATTTCATACAAGCCTGGTATGGCAAGATGGCATTATTCGCCTTCGGGCGTTTAGTGCGGTGAAAACCTCTGCGATCAGGGATACAACGCCATAGCCATCACAAGGCTAAGGCCTTGTGGGGCATTGGGCGGGCTCTTCCATGTTGAGCGAGTAGTTATAGGGGTGGCTGGCTAAACCGAATCTTGTAGTACCTGCCGAGACCCTGATTTCATTGCAAGGCAAAAAATGCACGTTGACTACCCCGAGAGCTTCATAAAGCGCGACCTCCACCTCGACGCGGTGACGGGTGTAGTGGGTTTCGTGTTCAGCCAAACGGGCATACCATGCATCTGAAAAGCGTCTCTCTGGCCAATCTCCGTAAGCAAAGGGATCCGGATCTTCTTCCCACTCAACTACTACTGTTAAGCCAGGTTGCCAGGTGACGGGTAGAACGACGCAGCAGGTTTGACCGCCGCCGGTGGAGACGTTGACATTTGAGCCTCCACTGCCGTTGATGCGAAACCAGTTTATCGCTGACGAGCTCAGGTGGTTATAGCCCTCAATGGGGGCGCCCAAGCGCTCAACGCCGGATGAACGCTGCAGCTCGGCGCAGCCGTTGAGCATTAGCAGGGCGATGGTGATGAAGGTGGCGGCTATGAGTCGGGTTGCGAGTGAGCTCTGAGAGTAGGGCATGATTCATCCTTGAGGACTGACCTTATCCGTTTGAGCCAGCCGATAGCGTAATGGCCTAATTCTCCCTGATCTCAATGGTTTCGCTAAGGGCTTTCCAGCGCGGCAGTACGTTTTCTGGTGGCGGTGTGAATTCGGTCAGGTCATCGGTACCTTTGGGGAAGGTAAATACCTGCACCGCCACCAACGGGCTCAGCAAGCCGCCGGTTTTGGCCAGGCCAAACCAACCTCGCTCCTGCTCGCCTGAGCCGGGAATAGGGTCTAACCGCCAGCCGTCCATGCCTGCCAGATGAGGGCCAATATAGGTTGGCTCCACAAAGCGCCTGAACGTCCATTTTTGGGCGTCAAACCCAGGGCGGTAATCGGTATCGTAGGTGCCTGTTTTCGGGTGTGTATCCCATGGGTCGTGGGCAGAGGCGGTGACTAGGCTAAAAACCACGTTGGGGGTCGCGGTAAAGCGCAGGCTGTTTTTGACGGAATAGTGGGCATCGCCATCATCGGCAATAAAGCCGTAAGGAATGCAGACACCGCTTTCATCAGGTACTTCGTAGAGCTCACGAGGCCTGAAGCGCGACATCATATCGAGCATGGCTTCCTTGCCTTTTCCCTGTGCGTAGGCCTTGCGCATGAAAAAAGCGTAAACGCGATTATTACGGTAAATGTAGGCTTCGCCCGGAGCTGAAGCAGATCCGACAAAATAGGCGTCGGGGATGCCGAGATCGTGGACTGTTGGGAGGGCAAGAGAAATTTTTTCTCTGGTTTGTTCTACTTCCTTTCTCCATATGGCAGCACTTTCTGGGTCTGAATCGCCCCCAGTATCCTAGACACTCGCCAGACTCTGGTAATGACGCTTTTCGTACTCGACCGGTGACAGGTCACCACTCGTGCCGTGCCGGCGCCTTGGGTTATAAAACATCTCAATGTAATTG
>NZ_RKKU01000059.1 GCF_003797945.1 Pseudomonas neustonica | reverse complement strand
GCTGGCGAGATAGCGCGATGGCTTCGCGCTTGAATTCAGGGCTGTATTTTCTGCGTTTGGACATGAACACTCCTTTGGCACATTGTGCCTCTTTTCAAGAGTGTCCGCAGTAACGGGGTAGAACCCGTATGCTCTTCGCTCCAGTCCGCTTAGCGCTTCTGTTAGCTCGTTTGCTTCAGAGTGTTTTTGGATTTCAGCTTGCGGCTCTTGGCAACCTAAAAGCAAAGCGCTGCCACTAAATAACACACTCAAAATGACGTTTTTACGCATAATAGTTTCCTGTAAGCTCGACATACCTTGCAACTTGAACCGGTTGATTAGGTACAGCCCGCGTGCTTTGAAGTTTGCGCTCGATGCGATCAATCTGTAGTGCTGGAAACAGCCTCATCAAATCACGCAGACGACGTCTATTTAACGCGAAGCTGCCTTTGCCACCATTGGGTGTGATCCGAGTTACGGTCTCTTCGTAGTCGCGCCAGCTTTGGCTAGCCTCCAATAGCGTGAGCATGGCTTGTTCACGGCTATTAAAGCCAACAGTAAATACATCCCAAAATGTGGGTCCATAATCGAAGCACAGAATATCCAAAAGCTGACCTTTAACTTCCGGTGGAGCGTGCCTAATCCAGCTTGCATCTCCACGGCCAATATCTGCAACGATGTTATCAGCCAAAGTTATTGCAAGTTTTTCTCTCTCTGCCGCGGTTCTATGCTCTTCAATTATCAACCGTACATCCCTTCCGATAGACTCCGCAGCCTGCGCTCCAAACCTGACAGCAACGATGGCATAACCAGCACCGGTCAAAATACCGAAAAGGGCAAAGTTAGTGAGCTGCTCAAAGGCACCAGCATCGATCTCTTCAACCTTGCGGAAGTCGACGGTGAGTAGCGCATTATAAATAAACTTCACCATCGACAAAAATGCCCCGGCATCGACCTCGGCGCCAAACTCGCCCGACGCGCCGCCACCGACAACCAGTCCAGCATGTACATTGAAATAGAACTTATGCGTTCGAGTACTCCACTTGATTTGCATACGTGCCTCAGCACCAAGCCCAAGCGCAGCACCCGCACCCACGCCTAGTTTACAGAGTGCCTTCCATGCAACAGGCTTTGCTAACGTATCCTGCCATTCGATACTTCCTTCCAGCTTACCGTCTGCCCGCAATCCGGCAAAAGCCCCTGCTTCCACGCTGGCTGGCTCACCGTTGCGGCTAGTGCGGTTCGCATCTCCCACACCACGCAATTGCGGGATACCATCCTTCATCGATATATGGACTTCCGCGCTGAGCACAGCGCTAGCACCGGCAAAACCCGTAAGCTCGGCTTTTACCTGCGCCCGAAACTTACCTAGTGACGTCTCCTGTAAGATATCGTGCTCATCTCGATAACGGATAAACCACTCACTTTCCTCCTCCGCAGGCCACACCGTTGAGGCATGTGCCTTGCCTTCTACCAGGCTGGCGCTGGCAGTCGCTCTTGCTGCAACGTGAGCAGTGAGTTCCCTTGGGTTGTATCCAGCTTGCAAGTTTGGAGAAATCGGGGTCAGATGAGCATTACCATCTAATTTTGTGAGCTGGTCGCCTTCTTCGTGACTCCCCCTCTAGCACGTCTCCTGCCAAGATTCACCTGCATGACTTAACAGGAAAGGAATCCAAATGGCCAGGCGTCGGCGACTTAGTTACCCAAACATACCCCAGCACTTAATCCAGCGAGGCAATAACCGCCAGGTCTGCTTCGCAGACGAGCAAGACATGCTCACCTTTGGGCAGTGGTTGTGCGATTACTCCGACGAATACAGCGTGGCGGTTCATTCGTGGGTATTCATGACCAACCATATTCATCTGCTCGCTACTCCCAATGGGCATGCCAGCATCAGCTTGATGATGCAGGCGGTTGGGCGCCGCTATGTCCGCTACTTCAACAATCGTCACCGACGCACCGGCACCTTGTGGGAAGGCCGTTATCGGTCATGCCTGGTTGATTCCGACGGCTACCTCCTCCACTGCCAGCGTTATATAGAAATGAACCCCGTCCGGGCTGCCATGGTCATCGCTCCCGGAGACTACCGCTGGAGCAGCTATCGCACCAACGCCTTGGGCAAAGCGTCGCAGCTGGTTTCACCCCATAGCCTTTATCAACAACTAGGTACCAACCCGGAGGAGCGCCAGTTGGTCTATCGCGAGCTGTTCAAGGAAGTACTTTCTGACGATCTGGCTGAAACCATACGCACCACCACGCTTAGCGGCCTTGCCCTGGGCAACGACAAGTTCAAACGCGAAATAGAAAGCCTCACCGGCCAATCTGCAAGCGCCGGAAAGCCGGGGCGACCAGCAAGGGATCAAAAGCAAAATAGTTAATGTTCATCTGACCCCAATTACCTCTTAGCTCATCATACCCAGCGGGAATCCGCCTTCGGCTGAAGCCTTGTACCATTTCTCGATAGCCGCTTGGCGACGGCCCGGAAGAAGAAACCAGCCCTCCCCCTCTGAGTAAAACGCAGCCAACAGTTCTTGAGCCGGCGCATAGCCGCCTTCTGCTGCTTTCTCTAACCACTCAAGCCCCTGGCCTGCATTAAAAAGCGCTTGCATTGCTTCCACATCACCTTGCGCTGCACGCTCATGCGCAAGCGCCAACGCCGTGCTGCGCCAGTCGGTGGAATGGGGGCCACAGGTACCCATTTCATGGCATAGATCACTGCTACTGCTCAGGCGCAACATCGCAAACAGGTCGCCCTGCTCTGCAGCGGCTTCGTACCATTTGCGCGATTCGGCTGTCATGAACATATTGTTCAAGCGCAACGTTTCACCTAGAAAGTACTGCGCGGTTCTATCTCCCGCTTCAGCAGCCACACGCAGAGGCTCAATCGCCGCCCCCCCCATGTGCTGCTGATACAGCATCAACCCCTCATCACGCGCAGCTTGCTGCTCTGGTGTAAGATCTGCTAAAGCAGGCGATGCAAAAAGCCAGACAAGGATAAAAGTTAAGTACTTCAACCTGGCCGTAAGGCTGCTCACAGGCCCAGCACCTTATCGTCGGTTGAAGTCACCCGAAGGTAAACCATCAGAACAGGGTCTGGCTCTGTCAGCTTCT
Source organism: Pseudomonas neustonica (assembly GCF_003797945.1). Classification (GTDB taxonomy): domain Bacteria; phylum Pseudomonadota; class Gammaproteobacteria; order Pseudomonadales; family Pseudomonadaceae; genus Halopseudomonas; species Halopseudomonas neustonica. The sequence goes on along the minus strand of NZ_RKKU01000059.1, from coordinate 184 downwards.
TTAATAAGGGGGAGAACATCCGTTGTTCCTTGTGCTGAGTTGAAGCGGAATCTGCAAATACGTTGGCAGCGCCGTATTTTATCCAAGACCTGCGCAGGCCGGTGTGCGCTCGTCGTCAGAACACGCAAATGCAAACGCTTTATGGCTAGCAGCAAAATAGCTATTACTCAGGGGACTTAGCGGA
>NZ_RKKU01000058.1 GCF_003797945.1 Pseudomonas neustonica | reverse complement strand
ACCATCGGTTACGGACTGCCGGACTTCGCAGAGGAACTCAACTACGGAGTCGATCTATCAACCATCTGAGGGTGGTATCAGATTGATGGGGTGAAGGTGCCCCATCAACCATTAAATCCGTATACCCTGTTGAAATTGCAGGGCTAGTGCAGCCAGCACCTGGCCCACGCTTTAGCCGGACGCCGGGTCAGATTCGCAATCTGGCGCCTGCGGCTGGAGAGCATAGCCAAGAAGTGCTCAGCGCAGCCGGCATCAGTAACCAGCGCATAATGTCTTTGCTCGAGAGTGGTGCTGTGTATGCCTGTAAATAGCAAGCAAGAGAGCCGCCGCCTTGTGCACACGCGGCAGTTCTTGTCTCGCGGCTATGAGCGTGATGATGGGCTCTGGGATATTGAGACAATACTCACCGATACCAAACCCTTTGAGGTGGCGCTGATTGAGCGACCGGTAATTCCTGCTGAGGAGCCGATACACGGGATAACGTTGATACTCACGGTGGATCGAACGCTGATAATACAAGCGGCGAGTCTGATGTTTTCACATTCGCCTTATAGCGTCTGCGGCAATATTGCCAAGAGCTACCAGCAATTAGTCGGGATGCGAATCGAACCTGGCTTTCTTCAGGCAGCAAAAAGCCTGTTTAAAGGTACCAAAGGCTGTACCCATTCTACTGAGATGATAGGAATCGCTGCCAGCACAGCTTTCCAAACCTTGTGGAATCAGATGAATACAGAGCAAGACTTTGATACTTCAAAAGAACTGCCGAAATTTGCGGTAGGAGGGTGCCATGCTCTGGACGTGCAGGGATCAATTGTCAGGCAATATGCTAGAAATAGCCACAGCCCTGGGTGACAGCCAGCAGGTAAGGAGGTGACATGCAAAAGATTATCGAGCAGGTTGCAGAAGATCCCTATGCTTGTTTTTTAGGTGTGACCGTTGGCGAGGCCAGTGCCGACTCAGTTGAGTGCGAGCTGATCATTGAAAGCCACATGCTCAACTTCATGGGTATACCGCATGGCGGCTTACTGTTCTCACTGGCGGATATCGCGCTGTCAATATTGGCTTGCGCAGAGCATATGCCAGCGGTTGGGGTGAGCGTGACGGGTAACTACTTCAAAACCACCAAGGTAGGCGCGCGGGTGGTCGCCAAAGCTCGCAAGGTGTCTTCAGGACGGAGGTTCAGCACTTTTGCCGCTGATGTGACAGCCGAAGGGGTACTGTTAGCCTCCTTTACTGGCACCTGTTACAAGATGTTCGATCGAAAATCTTGATTTCAAGCTAAGACCCATATAGTCATTGTAAGCGTGATGTTATGCAGGCTTCCATTCAAAAGGTAAGCGTCCGGTGATCCCGTCTTGAGGCTGTCTCCGTAGCCGTCAGGATAGTGTCCACTTATTTTCCAGTGGACACTATCCATGAGCTCATTAAGCGTAATCAGTCCTACCCGCACCCGCCGCCGCTTTTCCCGAGAATTCAAAGCCCAGATCGTTGCGCAGTGCCAGCAGCCAGGCGTTTCGGTGGCCCGCATCGCCTTGGATAATGATCTCAATGCCAATCTGGTCAGGCGTTGGATTAGCCTGGCACGAAATAATGACGTGCAGTCGGCAACGCCTGGGTTTGTTCCAGTAAACCTGCCCGCACTGCCTTCGATGCCTGCCAACCGTTCAGCCACCCATTCGAGCAACACCATCCGCATTGAGATTCCCCGTGCCAGCGGTGCCGTTGTGGTGGAATGGCCTGCAGAGCAGGCCCATCAGGGCATCGTTCTGTTACGCGATTTGCTGGCATGATCCGGATCGATGAGATCTGGCTGGCAACCGAGCCACTGGATATGCGGGCCGGTGCCGATACGGCACTGGCCCGGGTAGTTCAGGTGTTTGGCTCAGCCAGACCACACTGCGCCTATCTGTTTGCCAACAAACGAGCTAACCGAATGAAGGTGATGGTTCATGATGGCTTGGGCATCTGGCTGTGTGCCCGGCGATTGAACCGGGGCAAGTTCCACTGGGGCGAAGCCTGGCGCGGCGAGCGTCTGCAGCTGACCGATGAGCAGGTCATGGCGCTGGTTCAGGGGCTGCCTTGGCAGCGCCTTGGTGCAGCAGGCGTCATCTCGGTGCTGTAACCACAACCTGGGCAGTAGAGCCATCACCAGATAGGGGAATCGCGAAGAGGTCTGGAGCTTGGCATACTGCCGGCCATGACTCAGCGACCCGACCTCAACCAGTTCTCTGCCGACCAGCTCCGCGCCCTCGCGATGGAACTGCTTGATCGAGTGGAGAGCAAGGAAAGGGTTCTGGCTCACCGCGATGCGGTGATTGAGAAACTGACCCACGAAATAGCCATCCTCAAGCGCAACAAGTTCGCCCGTCGCAGCGAACAGCTGGATGGACATCAAGGGCTGCTGCTGGAAGAGCTGATGGACAGCGACATTGCAGCCATCGAGGCCGAATTGGCCGAGCTCACAGAGACCCTGTCTCCTGACGCCAAACCCAAGCAACAGCCCAAACGTGCCCCGCTGCCAGCAGAACTGCCCCGGACACTGATCCATCACGAGCCCGAGAACACACAATGCCGCTGTGGATGCCAGCTCAAACGCATCGGCGAAGACATCAGCGAAAAGCTGGATTATGTGCCGGGTGTGTTTACCGTTGAACGCCATATCCGTGGCAAGTGGGTCTGCAGCCAATGCGACACCCTGATCCAGGCGCCAGTTCCGGCACAGGTCATCGACAAGGGCATTCCGACCTCCGGCCTGCTGGCCCAAGTACTGGTAGCCAAATACGCTGATCATCTGCCGCTATATCGCCAAGAACGCATCTTTGGCCGCGCGGGCCTCACCATTGCACGCTCCACTCTGGCTGCCTGGGTAGGTGCTTGCGGCGTCCAACTGCAACCACTGGTGGATGCCTTAAGAACAACGCTGCTGGATCACAGCGTTCTGCATGCCGACGAAACGCCGGTCAGTATGCTGGCTCCCGGCAAGAAGAAAACCCACAAGGCGTACGTCTGGGCCTACTGCACGACACCCTTTGCAGACATCAAAGCGGTGATATACACGTTCGCTCCAAGTCGAGCGGGTGAGCATGCCCGCACCTTCCTTGGCGACTGGCAAGGTAAGCTGGTGTGTGACGATTACGCGGGTTACAAAGCCGGGTTCAATGCAGGGATCATCGAAATCGGCTGCATGGCCCACGCTCGACGCAAGTTCTTCGACCTGCACGCTGCCAATCAGAGTGTGCTGGCTGAGCAGGCACTGGAATACATCAAACTGTTGTACCAGGTGGAGCAGGAAGCCAAAGACCTGACACCAGAACAGCGCCAGATCATGAGGGCCACGCAAGCCAGACCCATTGCCGAGGCGCTGCATAAATGGATGCTGGCTCAGCGGCAAAAGATACCGGACGGGACAGGCACGGCCAGAGCCCTGGATTACAGCCTGAAACGCTGGACAGCACTGACGCGCTACCTGGATGATGGCGCCGTGCCGATCGACAACAACTGGGTTGAAAATCAGATCCGGCCTTGGGCACTGGGCCGCAGCAACTGGTTGTTCGCCGGATCGCTACGCAGTGGTCAGCGCGCCGCTGCGGTCATGACCCTGATCCAGTCAGCCAAGCTGAATGGCCGTGATCCCTATGCCTACCTGAAAGATGTGCTGAGTCGACTGCCTACGCAGAAGAACAGCGCCATCAACGAGTTACTGCCGCATAACTGGAAACCGGCTATCAACGGGTGATCGCCGGACGCTTACTTCAAAAGGACGCTTGCCCGCAGGCGTGCATCAACGCGCCTGGGGATACGAGGGTAAAAGTTTTTGGGTATACGGATTTAATGGTTGATGGGGCACCTTCACCCCATCAATCTGATACCACCCTCAGATGGTTGATAGATCGACTCCGTAGTTGAGTTCCTCTGCGAAGTCCGGCAGTCCGTAACCGATGGT
>NZ_RKKU01000057.1 GCF_003797945.1 Pseudomonas neustonica | reverse complement strand
GAACCCATCGGATATATACCGCCCGCAGAGGCTGAGGCAAACTACTATCGGCAACTAGCCAGTCAGGCTTCCAAGGTGGCGGCTTGACTTAAACCAAACAGCCTCCGCGAAACCCGGGGCGGTTCACCTCCGCCGTTTCAACTACTTTCAGGTAAAGCTCCTCAAAGCCCGCTTCATCTAGGCCCAAGACATCCATCCCACAGGCGGCAGGCGTCAGATGACGGACTACCAGCATCAGATATTTATCGATCGTGGAGTACGCAAGTGATTTTTTTGTACGAGTCCCCTGCTCACATAGATGAACTGCCCAACCCACAATCAAGAGGGGGAAGACGGACCAATCCGCTTCTCTGTCAAAAGTAGATTTCAAGATCTCCGCAAAATGCTTCTTGCGGCGGGTTGAAACCTTCATATTACCCTTCGTAGGCAGAGATGCCGCTTGCGAGATCAGCTTTCGTATCAGCAGAACGAAGCTCCTAGCCTCACTTAGATCAAGCTTCGCTCCCTTTCGGCAATGCCTTAGATCTGGAGCCCAATCTTGATCCGGTTTGAACGTATCGGCATTACTTATGTGTGTTGTCGGTGTAGCGATTGCGTGATTACCTGTCGCTCTAACCCACGCATTCAGTGGCACTGAAACGGCTGCGGTCTCTCCGCGCAAGCAGCTTGCAATATAGCCAGGCATCTCAAATAGCAGTGCCACCTGAGACAGTTTTGCTAGGAGAGCCAGGCTGCCAGCTCCGCAACCGATTGACGCAAGCAAAGCTGCGATACTCGGCTGCAGTTTTTGTTCGGAGAGCTTCGCCTCACACCCTTCCTTTTTGAACAGCCCTTCAATAAGAGCACTGCTGACTGGGTCTGGATGCCACCGAAAAACCGCGCCTTCTCCCAACGGGATTTCAACACTCAACTCTGTAGAAAGCTGATGAGTGTGCAACAATATTGCACTCGCCAATGAAAGGAGACGTGCTTCAGCAGCAATCCCACCAAAGAGCGCTGCAGAACACACTATTTCTGCCAGCCGAGCCGATGTCGACACTTCGCCGCCGTCACGCCCCTTATTGTCTAGGTATGACGTAAACGCAGCACGTAAAAAAGCTAACTCTCGATACTCTTTTAGAGAAGCTTCTGTAAATGGTGATGGCTCGACCTCGATCTGGCGTACGCGCAAGACATGTTTAATGAGATCTTTACCGCCTTTTCTGCGAGCAAGGTAACGATAGAGAAGCCTCAAGCAACGGTTAATGGAACATTTATTCTGCTGCGCAGTGGCAACTAGCTCCTCCACCAACCGATGAGCGCCATCAGCGTCAATTCTTTGGAACCTGGCCAAGTGGTCTGAGACCAACATCTTTACTAGCGCTTTGGACTTAGCATGATCTCGCTTTCTTTTTTCCTCACGTTTGCGGTGACCGAATAATGGCTCGGTTGTAACAGCACTCTTGCCGAAACTGGGTGAGAAAGCCTTCTGCAGCTCCAAGGACGGAGCGTCCATCACTCGCCAGCCAGACTCGCGCATGTAGCTATCAAGGTGTTTTCTAATGACACCAGCTGCAAGCAGCACTGACACAGTCGACCTACTGCCTAGCGGGTAGTCAACTCCATCTGTATGGCCGAGCTGTAGCTGGACTAGATCCGGCCGACCGGAGGTTCTAAGCAACTGAGTCGCCATTACATGGCGCAAAAAGTTGATTGGTAGTCTCCAGAAAGCACTCCATTCAGACGAAAGCGCCGCAGAGCTGATCGGAATATATGAGTCAGGCCGATTTTCGTTCAAATAAAAGAACAAGGGCATATCCGCCTTCGACCCACTCAACCGGCTAATGCGTAATCCCAGTTCACGGCTACTATCGCGCGACTGCAAACATTCTGAGAGGTGCTGCAGATACTTCAAGTACACATTCATCTGAGCCATCGCAAGATCAGACAATGCAACCACTCGCCACGCACGCGTTTCGTCAACAACCTTGTCACAGATCAGCAGCAAACCACGCTCTAAATCAAACTGGCTCAGCTCCGCGAATGGATCATCCACGGGGCGGTGTCCCGTGCAGCACATTAGTAAAGCCAGGCAGTAATCCGTGAAAGCGTTGTGAGACGAGACAAGATTTGTATCCCCTCCAGAGAGCGGTGTAGTTCGCTCGAAACAGCCTTCCAACAGCGCTTTTATAGTTGATTGTCTGGGGTAGTAACCTGTGAAGGGCGTCATGATAAGGACAACATCCTATCTGCGACCTGTCGGTAACGGTCTTCCACCTGGGTTAGCGGATGTACAACGTAATAGCTAAGCATAGGCGCGACGTGAGAGCTCGACGAAGATAATAGGAACGTAATCGATGGATCTCTAAAAGTCAGAGTGAGCTCTATAGCAAGAGCAGCAGTGATCCTTTCCAAACGTATACGTTGGAATAGGCCCCCGTGACGCAGACGGACCAGCACATCATCCAGGCAATCTCTCGCTTCGTTCTTCTCTACACCGAGGCAATCCAGAAGCAGGCCGTCACTCGACTTAAAATGAGCCTGCATCCAAGTCGCGACGGCCGGCGGCAGAAGTAGATTTAGTTTTTCGCCGCGGGGCTCAAACAACGCTGCAACATCAGATGGAGGCTCATAGGCTGCAACGGGCAAACGAATATTGCGCCTAAAGCAGCCATCAGCGCCAAACTGCCCGTCATTACCAAGCGTAGCGCCAAATATGGTCTCCCAGCCCAATCCGGTGACATACATTAGCGCCACAATGCCAGCCCCTATGCGCGTGCGACGATCCTTAGAGATCATCCATTCTGATAACGAGGATGCCAGCCGCCTCCGCTCTATCGAAGTAAATCGTCCCGGGTCATTAGCGGTCAGTCTTTGATGGCGCGAGATCCAATAGCGCGTTTCCTTCGCAGCTATCTCGACTTCAGTTTCAGACGGGGGAGGGGTTTGTTCATCAACCACATCCGGCTCAACCATGAATAGCTCGACCGTTGCGAGCTCATCCCCTGAAGGCGAGTCGGTTTTGTCGGGCTCGACCACATGGATAATATGACTCCCTATCCGCCTACCCTCTTCAGTCGTTCCTGTTGTTTGCTGTCTAAACCAACGGTGCGGGCCTGCTTCGGGTAAGGGCTTAGTTTGTGCGGGTTCTGCTTCTTTACGAGCACCAGTTTGGCAAATTTCCCAAAGAGAACTGATCGCCTTTATGGTTTGAGCATGACGTTCATTCTCAACGGCTGCCGTGACGTCAGATAGAAACGACTCGATATCTGAGAGAAAGCTGGACCCGGCTGAGCTCGGGAGCGTGTTGATTAAGGCATGGGCGCCAGAGCCCAAAGCCTTCGGCGAAATAGCCTTTCGGCATGTGTCTGCAATTGACTCGAATTTTCCATTCGGCCGTAAAAGCAGCGCAGTTAGAAACAGAGTGTTCAATGCTAAATATTGCGCAGTACCAAGCGAGTGCGGCTTAGGCTGAAGAAAGAACGCGGGCAGTGGGTAGCTTACAAAACTGCCGCCAATTGGATTGCCGCCACGCTTGGTGGCAGCATTGAAAAACCAACCTAACTTTTCCTTCTGTTTTTCGCCTGCCTGGCGGGCCTCTTTCAGTGCCGCCATCCAGCTTGTTTGTTGAGCGCTGGGCTCTACAGTCGCCAACAATTCAATTAACTTCTCAACCAAGTTCCTTCTTGCCGGGAAATCTGGATCCAATCCAAATGCTGCCTCAACCTCTTCCAGTACAGCAAAGGCGTCCTGGCTCCCAACCATGCTACTCAGAACACCGGGCCTTTCAACGTTACTCGGCTGCATCTGCGGGCTCCCCAAAAAACACCCCTTAAACCCATCAGGCTAGGTGTCAAAATATATGGTGGAGAGTGTGCCACACTCTGTGCCATTTCTAATAAATCGTAATTTTCGCCTAGACTACAAGACATTAAATGGCACAATGTGTTTTATATGAAAATCAATAACTTACTATTGAAACAACGAATTTCAACGATTAGCACCGAAAAATATTCACTATAATACATCTATATTTTCCGCCCTCCGAAGGCGTCACAGGTTCGAATCCTGTCGGGTGCGCCAATCAAATAAAAATGCCCAGCACACGCTGGGCATTTTTATTTGACGGGTGTACTCAATGGCAGATGAGAACCTAACGTTCGCCAAAGCGATTCGCAGCCAATCCTGTCGGGTGCGCCTATTGACCGGTGCGCTTTTGACAATATCAACAGAGCAGTGGCCTTTGGCGGGTAGCCACCATTCACCACTGGCCGGTATCGGCCCAGAGTGTGTAAAAACACTTTTCGTATGTTGGATGACTAAGCCCAGTGCTCTTGGGCGAGGCGTTTTCCCGGACATTTGCCAAGATCAGTGTCGATAGCGCGTCAGAACGTGTATGAAGCTC
>NZ_RKKU01000056.1 GCF_003797945.1 Pseudomonas neustonica | reverse complement strand
CAAGCTGAGGCCTTGGGCATGACTAACTTGAATGGTGGCACGCTCTGCAACGCTGAGTTCGGAATAAGACATAGGGCAGCACCGTACCGGAAAGGTCAGGTGTTGCACTCAGTTTTTGCCGCCGCCCACTATAAAAGCTGGTTCAAAAGTGTCTTTTAGAAATTTTTTAAGCTTCTGTTATCAAGACCAAAACGCCATTGTTGCTCCAGACTATTTGTATAATAAGCCTAGCGATGCAAAAGTTATTGAAAGGATTGAGCGAACATTTAGGATGGCTTTAGGTATTGTTGATGCTAAAGGCGCGATTGTAAGCGAAAGGCTCGATAAATTGAAATCAGAACGCCAAAGTATAGAGCGGCGCTCAAATCTTGTAGAAAAAAAACGATTAGAGTTCCAAGAGGACGTAGTTTCTCTTGAAGAAGAGGCAGTTTCATTGGGGATTTTAGAGAAAACCAGTGATGATATCCAATCAGCATTAAATATTTTAGAGGAAGTTTCTAAATCACCTATTGACCAATTTGGCAATATAGGTGAAAAAATTAAAGTATTCGAATTGAGGGAGCTTGAACTCAGTAGAAAATTACGAAAATTTAGAAATTTCAATGAAGGCTATAAAGAATACCAATCTGTTATTAAGGAAAGTGACGATTCAATCCGTCCTGTAAAATATCTACTTGATAAGTATAGAGAGATCCTGCCGGGGACTAAAACCTTTGAAGTTTTATATGCCCTAGAGGATGAACTAACATCCGCAAAAGAGAGCTGGAAGAAACGAAATGATTCTTTATTGTTGGTTGACATTTCAGGCCAAACTAAGGCATTAGAAGCGGAGCTGGCGGAACTCCGAGTTAAAATAACAAAGCTAAATGGACTATCGAAAGGTTTGGCTTCTCCTAAAGAAATATATAGATATCAGGGTAAGCTAGGTGTAAAAGTTGAGCTTTATTCAGATAAGGCTACTCCACTAGATTATTCCGAGAAATTATCAGAAATAAATAACAAAATTTCTCAGTTAAACGGTATTGTGCAAGACATGGATTCGAAGCGCGAATTTGTGATGGGGAAGCTTAATGAGAAGATTAATGAACACTTAAGCCGACTTAAATTGAAAGGTTATGAAAAAAGTCAGGCAATTTTTTTAGAGTCTGAGAAAGCTATAAACTTGATTCTCGATGAAGGGCGCTCTGTAGAGAAGATGGTTGATATAGGTAGTGCTTCTAACTACCTATACATTCATTTAGCTTACTTCATGGCATTACACGAGGTGGCGCGTGGTAACCGCGTACCTTGGATGCCAAGTTTTTTGGTTTTTGATCAGGTTAGCACACCTTATACGCTTGAGAATTCTGATGACATATTAAGTCTTGACTTGGCATTAAATGAGTTGGACATATTTGTTGAGAGAATGAAAGAAAAAGGAGGAATTCAGATTATTATTATGGAACACATACCTGAATCTCATTGGGTTAATCTAAAGCTTGATAACTTTAAACTGGTAGACAAAGAACTTATTAACGGATATGGGCTCATAAATTAATTATTATGTAACGTCGAGTCAAGCCTTAACAAACGCATGTTGTCGGACTGGTTTTCCGCTGGGCTCCAAACCAGCCGCAAATGCGCGGCGTCAGGTATCAAATATGGAGTATTCTGCAATGGATAGCGATGAGAAAAAGCCGTACCTCTTTCTAAATTCATTTCTCGTAAAAGACGAGTACAAAGACCTTAACGTCAGTGAATTCTTAAAGAGTACTGCACAAGTAAGTTCCTACGACATTGATACCCAGCATGAGCTTGAGGGGCGTTTATTCGTAAAAAATTCAGCGGAGAAAAAGCCTAAGTGGGCTACTTTTGCTGAAGAAGTTACGGGTGTAGATTTGGATGAATTGTCAAATAGATCTAGCTCTGCGTTATTAATTATTAAAACCCCCGAAAATACGATGGCTTTTACTTTTGGCTATGGTCGTTTTCTCTTAGATACTAAGTATTTCGTGCATGACTTCGGAATTAAAACAGCGCTGAACACTTTAAAACACGACAGCTTGAGAAGTGTTGACCTTTTTACTTTAGATGATCAGGCTGTCCAAAAAAAATCTCAAGCAGCAAGGGAATCAGGTGTCGGCGTTTTTGGGATTGATATTTCGAAAGATGTCTTGAGAGCAGTAACAGGTTCGCCTAAATCAGGTGTCAATTTGAAGAGTATCTCAGGAGGTGATTCTGTATTTTCTTTTGGCATAGAGTTAAACATCGATGAAATGAGTGATTTAATCTCAACGCTTGCGGGCTATTACGACAATGACTCTTACAAAGGTGAGTTTTCATGGGTAGACAACATCCGTAAGATTAAGGAGTCGTCTGAAATTTCAGTTCTAGATAATCATCTTATTACTGCATTAAAAGCCAAAAGCTCTGATGTATGTATCACTATTCCAGAGATGGCTGACTGGGATTCTATTTGGGGTTTTAGCTTTACGCGCTCCAAAAACACGATAAACCCTACAATTGAAACTAATGACTACTATGCAAACCTTGATGTTGCAGCTGTATCTTTAGAATCAATAAAGAGAGACCGACTATTCGTATACGATGTCCATGAAAATGAAACAGAACACCAAATATATAAATCCATTTATTTTGAGCATAAAACAAGCGACAAAGTATATGTGTTGTTTGCTGGGGCATGGTACGAAATCGCTACTGATTTTATGGCTAGGGTAAACACCACGCTGTCACAAATACCAATATCTAGCTTGCCGTTTCCTGAAGTTTATACATGGAGCGAAGTTGTTGATGGTAAAACAAAAGATAAAATTGAAACCGAAGGTGATTACAACGAAAGGGCTGCCAACACACATTCTTATCACCTTTTAGATAAAAAGTTAATTAAAAGCAATAGAACGACAACTTCCATTGAACTTTGTGATCTAATGACTGCAAATAACCAGTATATCCATGTCAAACATCGAAAAGGAGGTTCGGCTGGTTTAAGTCACTTATTTGCTCAAGGTAGTGTGTCCGCAGAAATATTGTTGGGCGATAAAGAGTTTAGAAAAGCGACTAGAAAAGTTCTTAAGCGTGTGTGTAACGGATTACAGAATGCAGTCCCGTTAGATAGCTTCAAAAGTGATGGTGTAGAAGTTGTGTTTGTAATACTTGGAGAGGATTCATCAACTTTGAAGGATAACTTACCATTTTTTAGTAAAGTGAACCTTACCAAAGCATTTGAAAGTCTTTCTCAACGAGGGTTTGACGTGCAAATTGCGGGTGTAGGTACGTTACCAAAGCCTTGATGCCTAACACGTCATTGCAGCAGGGCAAATAACAGTTGGCTTTGCTCCTGTGTCGCTATTTTAGCCAACAATTATTTGCCCTGCTGCAATGAGGCGTTAGGTATTTCATAACTGCTATCGGATTATTCCTAATGATCGAAAATACCTTCAAAAGCTTCATGGCTTCCACGCTTATACTGAGACAAGCAGCTGAAGCCGCCGCCAGAGCAAAAATTAAGGATCAAAACTGCAGCTTAGTGACTATTGAACTCAACGCCGATTATGCATCTATCGCATTTATGGCTATTCCAGCTTGGACAGCATTCGCCGTTGAAATGGGTCTAAAAACGCTACTAACCAGCACTAAATTTGATCAAAACCCACTCGGTCACGACCTAGCCAAATTGTTAAGAAAGCTTCCATCAGAAATTCAAGGAGAGATAGAATCAAAAACGCTCGAAGGCATTGAATCTTCTGAAAACACTAATTTCGCCATTCTTCTAGAAGAGAACAGACTTGTATTTGAGGAATGGCGCTATTTCCATGAAGGTAAAAGCACTCAATCAAACATCGGTTTTCTGCAATCTTTGATGCTGGCCATCCACAACGTAAATATTTCAAACAAAGTAAATGCGTAAAATTACAACGCCCTAGACCTGAAACAAGCAGCGATGTCCTTCGCCAAGTTATTTTCAGCGTTATACTTATGACCTAGAGGAATATATGAAAGTTTTTGTAAGTTACTCAAGTAAAGATCTAGCTGATGTAGAGACCTTGAAAGCAAGTCTCGCGAATGGCCCAATTGAGCTTTTTGTTGCTGAAAACAGCGTCAAGCCAAGTGAATCTTTAGCATCAGAAATTAAATTAGCAATCAAATCATGCCACCTTTTTGTAGTGGTATGGAGCAATCACGCAAAAGCATCTGACTGGGTGTCTCAAGAGGTTGGACAAGCTGTTGCTTTAGGGAAATCCATATTACCGATTGTTCTGGAAGGCAGTATGGGATTGCCTGGGTTTATGTCCGAGCTCAAATACATATCCGCCGAGGGTAATAGGAAAGACGCGATGGATCGTGCTTCCAGTATAATTTTAGAAAAGTATGAGGAACGAAAGAAGAAGCAAGAAGATACACAGCGCAATGAATCGCCCCCAGTATCCTAGACACTCGCCAGACTCTGGTAATGACGCTTTTCGTACTCGACCGGTGACAGGTCACCACTCGTGCCGTGCCGGCGCCTTGGGTTATAAAACATCTCAATGTAATTG
>NZ_RKKU01000055.1 GCF_003797945.1 Pseudomonas neustonica | reverse complement strand
CCGGTAGCTGGGGCCTGAATGTTGTCTTGCAGGCCCGGCAGGTGTATCGGCGGCGGACCACCCAGAGAGTGACCCGCTTGCCGTGGATGGGCAGATCACGATAGGGAACGTCACGCTTGCCGAACCGTACGAACTCACCCTGCACGCCGCATTCCTCGCAGGCGATGGGATCGGGCACGTCCACCTGGAAGTGCATTTCCCCGGATCCCCAGATAGAAAACCCTAAAACGTAGAAAGCCTTGGCTGTATAATGGTTAGCGTCAAAACAGACCATCACCCAATGGGTGCACAACTCAAAGCTTACGATCATTCTACACTACAAACTCGATACCACGAACGATTTACTGACGTCCCGGGCCGGTTTGTTGGCCACGGCTCAATTGATGGACTCGTTGAACCTCACCGAACGCATTGATCAGCATTTTCCCCAGCCTAAAAGCAACCGGGGGTATCAACCCTCCGAGTTCATCAAGGCACTGATCCTGATGCAACATGAAGGCAGTTTTCATCTGGACGATATTCGCCACATTCGCGATGATGAGGCGCTGTGTACGGTGCTGGAACTCGAAAAGCTTCCCCAGGCGACTACCCTGGGAGACTGGCTCCGGCGAGCAGGAAGCCAGCCCCAAAGCCAGGAGGCCTGGGTGGAGGTGAATAAAGCCCTGCTGCAATCCGCCTTACACCGCTGCGACAAAGTCACACTGGATATCGACGCCACAGAAATTGTTGCTCATAAAGCACAAGCACAATGGACCTACAACAAGAACAAAGGCTTTATGCCGATGGTGGGTCACATTGCAGAAACCGGGCAGGTCGTCGCGATCGATTTCCGCCAGGGCAATGTGTCGCCGGCACACGATAACCTGGCCTTTATTCAGCAATGCCAACAGTCCTTACCCGAAGGTTGTGCCCTGAATGCGCTGCGCATCGATGCCGCAGGCTATCAAACCAAAATCATCCGGTATTGTGATGATGAAGGCATCGACTATGCCATCCGCGCCAAGACCAGTGCCGCAATGCGGGCACAGATAGACGCGGCAGGTGATTCGGATTGGCACCCTTTGCTCGATAAGCAGGGCGAGCCCATCAGCGGTCAGGATACGTATCGAACGAGCTTTTGTATCGGTGACTATGAAGAAGCCTTCACCCTGATCATTCAAAGAACCGCCACCCGGGGCCAAGCGAGCCTGGATTTGGATTCACAAGATACCCACGGAATAAGTCAGGGCGGCTATGTTTACCGTGCGATTGCCACCAACCGGGACGAACTGAGCGATAGTCAGGTGGTTCATTGGTATAACCAGCGTGCCGAGGACAGCGAGAACCGCATCAAGGAACTGAAACTGGATTTTGGTGGTGATACATTGCCGTGTTCGGACGTGAACGCCAATGCGCTGTACTTATTAATTTCGGCGCTGTCTTACAACCTCTTTGCCCTGATGCGCCAGTTACTGCCAGAGGAGCTGGCACACCATCGTGCGATGACCCTGCGCTGGCGCTTGTATGCGATGGCGGCGAAAGTGGTGAAAACGGGACGTCAGTGGTTTGTAAAGCTTAAGGAAAAACACCAGACACTGTTGGAGCAAGTGCTATGTGCACTGAAGGAGTTTGAGCCGCCGCCTATTTAACGAGATTCCTGACAAAAAAAAACGGCTTACACAGGATAGGTCCGTCCGAATTGGCCAAATAGGCATTGAACAGGCGTACAGAGTCGGTTTTTGCCTGAATCTGTGTGCGATATTCGCTGCGCTGGCCAGCTATATGATTTGAAAGAGGGATTCACAGGCCTTTGGGGCACTGGCCGCACTCTATCTGGGGATTTGGGAATAGCCAACTATATTGACTATTCTCATCTCTAGGGAAAAGCATCAATGCCGTATGGGGTGAACCCGGGCGCCTGCTTATCTCGTTGAGCATGAGCGGACGAATTAGCTCCACTCCTGCCAACCGTAACGGCATTGCCCCTATCAGAAAACGGCCAGAGGGTTAATGGGCGCTCCAGTGCCGCCTGGCACCCGAATAGGAGAGGCGACAAAAAGAAACGTGTGCCTTCCCCGTTTTGCAGCTTCTTCAGCTACTGTCTGCAGGTCGAGGCCGTCGAAAAGAATCACGCCCAAACTAGCCTGAACCAATTCATGAAACGGAGTGAATAAGCCTTCAACATTTGAAGGCATCACATCGCTACCGCCATCGGATCCGACAGCTGCAATGTCCCGTTCTTTCACCCAGGCGGCGACTGATGCATGAACACCGGCAGATCCCTCTGCCAAAACGCTCCAGTCACCCAACTCCGCAACTCTTGCCCAGCGACCAGTGCGAATCAACAACACGTCACCTGGGCCAACCGTGACACCGGTTCTTTTTTCCCATTCCTTCAGGAACTCAATCGTCAGGGCTTGGCCCGGCTCCATCCACTTCTCCTTGATGAACCTCGGGACATCCACCAACACAGCACGTGTAAAGATACCGTTAACAGCCACGTTTTCGATGCCGAGTTTATCCGCACCATCGGGTTTAAGACCGGAGACCGGGAAGCCGTTATAAAGGAAACCCTTATGAGCAAAATGGGAGAGAGCATCTATGTGTGTAAGCGCTTCGCCATGATAGTCAAAAGCGTATCTATCCGTAGCGGCGAGTTGGTGGGGCCCAAGTTCATGTATCATCAGTTTGTGGTCGAATGGAGAGTTACTGGGATATGCACCCTTAAGTTTACTCACCTCCCGGGCCAGAGAAACCGTCACTCCGTCAGTTACAAGTTTTGCGGCATTGGCGCGAATTTCAGGCGTGATTGTGTTCAGTGCGCCGAGTTCATCGTCCTTCCCCCAACGGCCCCAGTTAGAGATCCCCTTCCATAAAGCGTCGAATTCCGCCTTGGACATCGCTTTCGCCTCAGCAGGCATCCACCCAGCTTTCCCGCCCGCCCAGACCGGCACTACCAACAGTGAACCGCATAATATCGCCACCAGTATTCTAAAATTCATCTCTTGCTTCTCCTGCCTCAATACCTACATAGTGTATTTATGTTTGCATATATTGACATTATGCGCTATTAATCTACCATTTTCAACGCTGATTATGTATAATAACTCCCCGGATCCCCAGATAGAAAACCCTAAAACGTAGAAAGCCTTGGCTGTATAATGGTTAGCGTCAAAACAGACCATCACCCAATGGGTGCACAACTCAAGGCTTACGATCATTCTACACTACAAACTCGATACCACGAACGATTTACTGACGTCCCGGGCCGGTTTGTTGGCCACGGCTCAATTGATGGACTCGTTGAACCTCACCGAACGCATTGATCAGCATTTTCCCCAGCCTAAAAGCAACCGGGGGTATCAACCCTCCGAGTTCATCAAGGCACTGATCCTGATGCAACATGAAGGCAGTTTTCATCTGGACGATATTCGCCACATTCGCGATGATGAGGCGCTGTGTACGGTGCTGGAACTCGAAAAGCTTCCCCAGGCGACTACCCTGGGAGACTGGCTCCGGCGAGCAGGAAGCCAGCCCCAAAGCCAGGAGGCCTGGGTGGAGGTGAATAAAGCCCTGCTGCAATCCGCCTTACACCGCTGCGACAAAGTCACACTGGATATCGACGCCACAGAAATTGTTGCTCATAAAGCACAAGCACAATGGACCTACAACAAGAACAAAGGCTTTATGCCGATGGTGGGTCACATTGCAGAAACCGGGCAGGTCGTCGCGATCGATTTCCGCCAGGGCAATGTGTCGCCGGCACACGATAACCTGGCCTTTATTCAGCAATGCCAACAGTCCTTACCCGAAGGTTGTGCCCTGAATGCGCTGCGCATCGATGCCGCAGGCTATCAAACCAAAATCATCCGGTATTGTGATGATGAAGGCATCGACTATGCCATCCGCGCCAAGACCAGTGCCGCAATGCGGGCACAGATAGACGCGGCAGGTGATTCGGATTGGCACCCTTTGCTCGATAAGCAGGGCGAGCCCATCAGCGGTCAGGATACGTATCGAACGAGCTTTTGTATCGGTGACTATGAAGAAGCCTTCACCCTGATCATTCAAAGAACCGCCACCCGGGGCCAAGCGAGCCTGGATTTGGATTCACAAGATACCCACGGAATAAGTCAGGGCGGCTATGTTTACCGTGCGATTGCCACCAACCGGGACGAACTGAGCGATAGTCAGGTGGTTCATTGGTATAACCAGCGTGCCGAGGACAGCGAGAACCGCATCAAGGAACTGAAACTGGATTTTGGTGGTGATACATTGCCGTGTTCGGACGTGAACGCCAATGCGCTGTACTTATTAATTTCGGCGCTGTCTTACAACCTCTTTGCCCTGATGCGCCAGTTACTGCCAGAGGAGCTGGCACACCATCGTGCGATGACCCTGCGCTGGCGCTTGTATGCGATGGCGGCGAAAGTGGTGAAAACGGGACGTCAGTGGTTTGTAAAGCTTAAGGAAAAACACCAGACACTGTTGGAGCAAGTGCTATGTGCACTGAAGGAGTTTGAGCCGCCGCCTATTTAACGAGATTCCTGACAAAAAAAAACGGCTTACACAGGATAGGTCCGTCCGAATTGGCCAAATAGGCATTGAACAGGCGTACAGAGTCGGTTTTTGCCTGAATCTGTGTGCGATATTCGCTGCGCTGGCCAGCTATATGATTTGAAAGAGGGATTCACAGGCCTTTGGGGCACTGGCCGCACTCTATCTGGGGATTTGGGATTTCGTCGTCGGTTGATTTGCAGCCCAGTACTTGGTATTGCGGCAGGTGAAGGATGTTGTCGGGAAGTTCGGTCATGGTGTTGTATAGGCGTAGGTGTCAGTCAGATCCATCCGGCTCGGCATTGG
>NZ_RKKU01000054.1 GCF_003797945.1 Pseudomonas neustonica | reverse complement strand
AAGCAAGGTGCTTTGACCTCGGTGTTCACCCTGGATAAACCGTTTCATGGGATTCCCTTGCAATGAAATTCTTAGAAACTATAGCAAGGGTTTGTCCTGGCGTTTTTACACACTCTGGGCCAGAAGCAGACATAGAGGTGAGATTTCCCGGGGCAGCTTTGCGCTCTTGTCTCGGCCACTCGCAAAGTCGATACCTACCGACGAAAGCGGCCACGCTTTCGCCTCTGCCTTCGCACTTCATTATTCGAAGCTCAACATTACAGATGAGGGAGCTTTTTCACCGAACAGCTTCTCTTGGCGCTTTTTCTGGATCTTAATTGCTCTGTTGCCGATCTCCCTACTTATCGTCGGCATAAACGCCGTGAAGATGGCTGTTGGTGCTATCGAGGCTTCGGACCATATGTCAAAACGGCCATCGACGATCTTCATAAACAGAATGGACGCGCTCCAGAAATCCTCCTGCCGTTGGGCATTTAGCATCTTTGCATACCAGGTCTTTGCCCAAAGATTCCTTGCATACGAATCGCTCGCAGTTGAGTGGGCTTTGCCAATGAAGCCCTCGGTGCCGTCGAAGCGGGACAGAACCGACTTAGCGTGGACGCTATCGTCGCAAAAGCCTGCAATCATGAGCGCAAGTACTGTCTCGTACGGCCGGTCCGTGGCAAGAAGTTCATCAATGTAGGTCTGTAGAATTGCCACCTTCCCGCAGAGATGGGCTGCGATGACCTCTCGCGCGATGTCGCTGTCGCTTTGCGGTGTTCGTAGGCGCCTTTTGCATATGTCCACCATCGCCGGGCTAGCAGTGTTGCTCCATAGGACAATGGTCTCTATAGGGATTTTTGCAACGCCGGTGACACGACGTATGGTCGGGTCCAATGCCAAAATACGGGTAATGAACTCAAGTGCTAACGGATTGCCGCTGGTGCCGAGTGCGACCGCTACCTGTAGGGCGACGTGGTGAAGATGACGGAGCTTTCGATCGGAGGTGGCGACCAAAATCCGGAGCCAGCGCTGACCACGATCAGCATCCTGTCCGATGATCGATTTGATGCCGTCGAACGTGAGGTCGGAGAATATTAGGTCTGCTTCAACAGCCGTAAGCTCAGCGGCAAAGCGTTCATAGGCGTTGTTCATGCGGCGTTGGCGCTCGTCGAACTGTTCTTCCGTTTCCGAAAGCCGATTCATCTGGGATGTGAAGTCGTTTTCCGACGGAACCCGTTCCGTTAACGAAACCAGGGGAGGCGCGAGGTCGGACACTGTCGGCGCCCCAGTCTCAATCTCCGGCAACTCCACATCACCCTCATAGTCCAATGCCTTCACAAGCGCGGCTTCGATGCGAGCGGCGATGGCATCATCCTGTTCGGCAGGTAGCGTTTCGGCGGCGAACCCGTAGTGGGACACGTTCATTCGATCAAGCGCGGACTCCGTCTCTATCAGGCCCGCTTCCAACGCTTTCAATATCGCGCTGGACCCGTGCCACTCCTCGAAACTGCTGTCGCGCTTGTTCGGCTTTTCCGCGCTCCATCCACTATCTATGACTTCCTGTAGTAATGAAGTGTCGCCGCTCGATGCGGCGAGGCCGAGCGCTTCATGCCGGAGATTTTTGAGTGGAGATCGGATGAAGTCTTTGACAATACTGACAGCGCGCGGTGTGAGCGGCGATTTAGAATAGTGGATTGATGCAAGAACTGCTGTCTGCGCATGCTCATTTCCACTCTGCAGAACACCCTCCAGCACCTGTTCCACTTTTTCCGGTGTGGCACTGCGCACGCATGAGAGCAGCTCCAGTAGGAGGGTCTCGCCCTGCATTTTTGCGATCGCGTCGAGCTGCTCGTCGGCGGTGTAATGCGGCAATGCGATGATCGCGGAAAACTGTGCCGTAAGGAATTCGTCCCGATCGTCTTGCCCGTCTTTATGCGACGCGGTGCTAGATACACTGGCCGAAAGGAAGCGTTGGGCAAGGTCTTTTGTGAGGGCCGCACTATGCCGTAAAAGCATCAATACGCCCTGAAGCCGCGCATGCCCGCTACGGCCGAGCACTTCGCTCGCGAGTGCACGGTGCGTGTGTATCGCGTCATCAGGTACGAAGCGTGCGACACCGGCCCGAGCGCCGCGGAAGTAATGGTCCTCTTGGGCCATTCGCCGGCTCATAGCAATTTTTTCTGGGTCAATCTGTCGATAGTTTTGGGCTGTCGCGATAACGTTCTCTGGTTCAACGGTATCGGGATTGCAGGGATCAACAGCGCTGTAATTTTCTTTTATAGACCAGCCTTCAAAGCGTTCTTGGTCGCGTGTGATTTCACCGCGGATACGGGCCCCCTCTTTGGCGTCGCCGACATCCCCGGTGCCGTACAGGATGCCGACGCGTGTCCACAGCCCCACGCTGGACGAGTGTTCCGCCGGCAGCGCTTCCAATCCCTTCAGGATTGCTGATCGAGTTTCCTGCCAATCGGCGCGGTTGTAGTGAAGAACCTGCTCAAATTCTGCATAGGGCACCGACGTTGATGAATTGAGTGCGGCAGAAAACCGCCAACGGACAAGATAGGTTGCGATCTCTTCTAGCGGCATACCAGCCAGAAGGTAGAGAGCGAAGCGACTTATACCATCGAACCTAGGGTGCGGAGCGACTACGAGCTTCCTAGTCATGAAGGATCGCTCGACCTCAGTGAGGGCAGCCTGACGTTCTTGAATGTTAGCCAAGACTCTATTGCGCTCTTCGTCAGCCTGAGTGACAGATCCATGGCCCGACGTCCGGTGCATCCCTCGTTCTGGTGCAAGCGAATAGAAGGACAGCCAACGCTTCGTAGATTCCAAAATGTGCTGCCAAATTCCCGGCTCGTCGCGCCGGTTGAGTAGCGCGTAAAGCAGCCACTCTTTGCTGGCGATGTGCTCTTGAGACAGATATACATTTTCAGCGGCTTGCAGGAAAGCGAGCGGGGCCGATTTTGCTAGCACGGCGAAGGCGTCGGCCTGGCTGTTCGGAAGATTCTGCAGTGATACGAATTTTTCGATCAGCGCGGAGCGTATCTCGGGGCTCGTTTCATCTTCAAGGCAAGCGATCTGCGTTGCGAGCAAGATAACCTTGGCCGTTTCATCAAGTGCGCTGATCGGTTCCAGTATTGTCGCTAGCTTTTCTCGCGGGTCGCGTTCGTTGCGCAACTCGCGTTCGAGTTGGCCGACGAGGTAGAGCGCGAGCGCCAGGTTGAGACCATCGAGTTTTATCTCATACTGTGACGCGCTTTCTTTCACCGAGGAGAAGAACCGGCTCGATGCAACAGCTTCGAGTTGGGCTTCTTGGACGGCATCGAACAGCCTAAGATCATCCGTATCCTGCGCATTCGCTCGAGCCAATACCTTAGCTGCGAGGTCTTTCAAAAGGTCGGCGAATGCGGGCGCCGAAACTGTAGCCGCCCCATGCTGCTCGATTCTGCGCATATGCTCAAAGAGCAGCCGCCCGACGCTTAGCTCATCCAAAAGCTCGATGGCCTTGGCTTCTATCAGCTCAATAGCGATACCAAGAAGTCGGGGATTCCGAACGGATTCGAGAACCTCAATCCTGGTGTTGGAGAAGTCGATGCCGCGACTGCCCAATATCTGTTTCACGTCATTGATGGACCACTCGGCCAGCGTGATCGTCCTTACCGGACAAAATAGCGTTTTTTTGAGATATGCCCAGTGCTGCGTACGGGTGGTGACCACTAGGCAGCCTCCCAGTTCCTTCAAACGAAGCGCAGCTCGGTCGAGCCAGCGCCCCCAGTTCGACTTGAGGGGTTGGTTGAGCCCGTCTGCTATGAGGGTTACGCGGACGGAGCTTGCCGGAATGTTCGTGCGCCAAAATTTGAAGCGGCGCTGCCAGCGCGCGATCACTTGCGGCGTAACATTTCCATCTGTTTGATGGATCAGTTTGCGAATTAGGAAGTCATCGAAGTCTTCTGCATCATCTCCGGTCAAATCGTCGGCAGGACACAGGACGAGAAGTGATTTGGGATTGGACAGACTCCAGCTCTGGACAGTCAGCCAGGATTTTCCGACTCCCTCTTCACCGACAATTGCGTAGATTTCGCTTTCTGGAACTCCGGAGAATGCCTTTGTAAGAAACGCTCGCTCAGGTCGGTCGAGTGCCGAAGGGCCGGACAGATCAAATGGGGAGAGTGGTTGGCCGAGCTCGGCGCGCGCCTGCACTTTGTCTGTAAACAACCGCCCCAGCCATTCTTGGTTGAGCGTCTTGGCGTGGCCCAACCCAACGTCTGTGGCAAGTAATTTTCTGAGCGCACTCAGCCTTGAGGGATAATCCCCGTGTTTTTCAAAGTGCTCGATTGCTTTGATAGCGGGTGTGATAAGGCCCGAACTAA
Organism: Pseudomonas neustonica; assembly: GCF_003797945.1. GTDB lineage: Bacteria > Pseudomonadota > Gammaproteobacteria > Pseudomonadales > Pseudomonadaceae > Halopseudomonas > Halopseudomonas neustonica. Next base: position 816 of record NZ_RKKU01000054.1, on the reverse strand, counting down.
GCTTTCCGGTGAGTCCTTGTTCGATAATTGCTTTGGATTTTGAACCTGCCGCAACAGTGGCGACGAGCAGCGCCCCGAGATCGTTATTTGACCAGTCCAATACCGTGAAGCCGAAGCCGATCTTGGCCGAAAATTTCCGCCCGTCTTCGACTGTTTGGGATGCCACCTCGCATGTTGCTCCGAGTATCCAGAGATCCACCACGCCGGTGTCGTCGTTCGCAACGTCGAAAAGCTTTGTCGAAATATCGTTCTTCGAAAGGCCTTCTTTGTAGCGTTTGCCCTCGAAATATGTGGCCCCGCCATCGAACGCCGAATCGCCGTCTCGTCCTCGCTGTGTACCTGACTTTGCGAGACGGAAAGATTGTCCAGTGATTTCACCCAGTACGACTCCGAGTAACCCTTCAAATCCTTCTGGGCCTGAAGGATCGAGGGCTAAAAGGGCGTCCTGTAGAGACTTCGCGTGCGTTTTATCTGCTGTGTTCATGCTGGAATGACGGTTCCACAAGTGTTGTAGCCAATGGGAGTTAAGGGGGCGTAGCTTTGTCAGGTGAACGCTTTGCTTCACCTCTTGGCTAGGTTCGGAAGAATAAAGGTGTCAGTTGCAGAACGACAACTTTCCGGACCTCCCGCTTTTAAAAACAACGAATGTCTCTTACTGGCCGAAATCTGCCTATCATGAAGGACTGCTACCGGCCCAGAGTGTGTAAAAACACTTTTCGTATGTTGGATGACTAAGCCCAGTGCTCTTGGGCGAGGCGTTTTCCCGGACATTTGCCAAGATCAGTGTCGATAGCGCGTCAGAACGTGTATGAAGCT
>NZ_RKKU01000053.1 GCF_003797945.1 Pseudomonas neustonica | reverse complement strand
GCAAGCTGAGGCCTTGGGCATGACTAACTTGAATGGTGGCACGCTCTGCAACGCTGAGTTCGGAATAAGACATAGGGCAGCACCGTACCGGAAAGGTCAGGTGTTGCACTCAGTTTTTGCCGCCGCCAGGCAATCTTCCATTCACTTTATAACGCTTCTTATATTCTATGGAGGTTTTAATATTTAACTCTTTAACTATCGAGCATGCCTCTGAAAATGTGGCGAATACTTTTTTCCTTTCTTGCTCAAAGAAAGACCTTCCGATTTTTTGGTATGATTTGTAAAATTTATTCGGATTTGGTGGAAGCCTGGAGTCTGATCTATACTTCTGTCTGTACAACTCTAAATTAGTTGCCCCTAATTCCAATGCTGCTTTGCGTGCCTCGTGTACGGTAGAGTAATAGTTTTTTTTCGTTAAACCTGAGGATTTTCCTAAAAAATAATCAAAGCTCACCCACTCATTTTTGTACAATACATCTGGACGAGATGGTAATTTGTAATTTTCTTTATATCGTTTTTTATATTCCGCACGAGTCCTGATTTTCATTGCAGATACAGCAGTTTGTGCATCACCCATTGTCAGATATGGTTTTGAAAGATACCTTCCGAGTAATGAACGCCAACCTTCCCAGTCATTAGAATAAACTCTGTCAGGTCTAACTGGAACCTTGGAATCCTTTACAGCAAGTTCAAAATACTGATCTTTTGTTTGAATCCTCGATTTTACAAGTACAGCGGTTAGTTCTGAAAGAGATTGGTAGTATTCTGCGGCCGGCTGACCTAAAAAATCAGGCCAACCCTTCCACTCTGCCTTATAACTCCGGTTAGGATTTGAAGGAAGCCATAAATATTCTTTACGTTGCGTATGATATTCCTCTGAAGAATGGATATTTAGCGCTCTCACAAGTTCTTGTACCTCCGTAAACGTCATTGGCACTGTTCCAAGAAAATCAGGCCAGCTAACCCAGTCGTCTATATAAAATCTTTGAGGGGTAGAGCTTAATTTTGTGTCTTCTTTATATCGTAGTTTGTATTCATCAGAGGTTCTTATGTTCAGGAGCCTAACAGCACGCTGTGCTTCACTTAAGCTTTTGTAATTAGCATAATTTCTTTTACTCATTCCCAGCCTCCAACAAATTTTCAGAAAACACCTCTAAAGCTTCCATAGCTTCATCCAGCGCCCTCCTAACGTCGTTAGCGCTTGGTTGCGTATAAACTTCCTGGGAATCGATAGATTTGTGATGCATTGCCACTTTGATCACTTCTGGTCTTACTTTTGCGTTTGCTAGAGATAGGCCATAGGAGTGCCGATCTGCATGGGCAGTTGTACCTTCAGATTTGGAAAATCTCAACCCGATCCGCTCAACCGCTCGCTTCCTACTCTTGGTATAAGCCCTTATTGTGTAAGGCCTACCTTCGTGATTCGTAAAAGCATAAGGGTGTTCCGATCCTGGCCTTGGCCTGACGTACTGATATCTCAAATAAAGCACCCAGAGATGCCTAAACTGATCACCCGCACTTGCTGGAAACCAATGAAGCGTGAAATATTTCCCTTTATTATTAGTTAATAATGGATCTTTCCATCCAGAATGAAGGCCGTTACGTTTTGGGTATTCTGTACGAGGGACCAAGTTATATTTTTGTCTTAAGTAGGCCGCACGATTAAATTTTTTATCAGGCGAGCCTCCTTGACTCGGATGATGCACTTTGACCACACATTGATGATCAACAAGAACAATATCTTCCAACCAAATATGGAAACATTCACTGACACGTAATCCACCGTAATACATCAGCATAGTTATTAAGATATCTCTGAGATTGAGGCGATTTTCAATCCCTTTTTTTCCCGACTTCCCTCTCATGATAAAACCGTGTTCTAGCAATTCATGCATTTTTCCTTGTGGAAATGCTTTCACCACTTCACTGCTACTCACCACTTGTGCCCGGGGCAGTTGAGTAAATCTTTGAATATTTTTTGGCTTGTTGGCCCATAGATGCGACATGAACGCGTTACGTTTTCGATGGTAGTAACAGGCCAGGTTCATCCTGGCACCAATCCCATCTGGTGGCACCCTGGGATTCAGGCTAATCCCAGCGTCTTCGTTCACTTCAGCTAACCAGTCGAAATAGTGAGTCAATAGTGCAACCAACTGTCTAGCATCGGCCTCCCTACGAGGTAACCATCTCAGACCTGAATCGTCACTGCCATTCTCACCAATGGTTCCGGTGAACAGCGACAAAGCAAATTCTCTGAACAACTGCTTGGGCTCCAGACACACGACCAGGTTAGCGTCCCAGAAATCACAAAGTAATTTGACGGCAAAAGCACTGCGGTCCAGCCAGCTATGAGATCGGCGACGATGATGCAGAAGGTAAATTAAGTGACTTTTCAACAGGCCACTGTTGCTTATCAGAACCGGCAGGGCGAACCGAGCACCTGTGTTGTCAATTCTGATCGTTGCGTTGACGCGGATTGAAGTCATGGGGATAAAATTACATCAGAGTGGTTTATTTTCATATGGTGATTTCTCAGCCGAGAACTAAATTTATCAACTTATAATGAACAAAAAAATCAACGCATGTCAACTTCCGACCCAACTGAGCAATATATTGCTCAGCACCGCGCTAATAGCACTCTAGGCATGAAATATCCTAAAGAATTTTGTTGGAAAGTAGCATTTTCTTTGTTATATTTTCTAAATTGGAGGTATTAAACACTGTATCTCCGCTAGTTATCATCCCGTGCCTGAGATAGGCGAACGAGAATATTTTAGAGCAGATCTGTAATTTTATAAGTCGGCATTTCAGTCAAACATCTCTATGGCACGAGTAGCCACATGTAATTCGGCATTTATTAAAGTCATTACTTTTATGACTTGAGTGGTTTCTGGCAAAGCCGGCCAACTTAGTTCGAATAAGGGCTAGAAAAAAAGCACGCAGCTTACACTTACTCAATCAGTCTGGACCATTTGTCTCAAGCTCACAGCCACGCAACGAATCGCACAAATGAAAAGTAAAACTATGGTTTTTCTCGATTATGACGGTGTCTTACACCCTGATTCCGTAAACCGCCGTTCTAACGGGCTCATTGAATTACAGTTGCCTGGAAAACTGTTCATGTGGGCGCCAATACTTGTTGAATCGCTAGCACCTTATCCCGATTTAAGTATTGTATTGGCTACAAGTTGGGTCCGGAAACTAGGATTTAGACGCGCATTAAATTGTCTCCCAGTTGAGCTTTCCAGGAAGGTCATTGGCGCCACCTGGCATTCATCGATGGGCAGAAATACCGACGGTATTAACCTCTGGGATCAGCAGTCTCGTTACCACCAGATTTCAGCATATCTGCGTCGGCAAAACGTTTTTGTATCATGGCTAGCCATCGATGATGACGCTGTCGGCTGGCCCTCAAGCAAATATAACAATCTGGTACTTACAGATCCGATACTTGGTCTCTCATCATCTTTAACTCAAGCGCAACTACAAGAGCGGTTGAAGGCTCTTAACGTGGTCGCCAATACCGAATAATCTTCGCCAAGTTCTACGCTTTACCGTCTGAAGAAAAAAAATGTTCAAGCAAAATAGCCATAGGCCTCAATGAATTCGCAAAAAATTGTCCAACATTTTTCCCAAGGAAACTGAAATGGAAGAACTCTATGCTGTGACTGATCTTCTTTACAAGGGTGGCTCCCCTATGCCTAGCCGGGATCTCACGGAAAATGAGGCGATAGCCTTGGCCGAGGGAACAAAGCCTCACAAACCGTGGTGCATTGTAAAGAACTGGATCTGGGTTGACCTTGAGGTCTCATTAGAAGCTCAGGAAGCGATTCAAAAGACTGGATACTCTCCTGTGATGATGTACGCCCACTATGTGATAAACGACAGTAAAGGCCGATTCAACCGAGGGGACTGGGTGCGTAGCACTCCGCTGCTGACGTTCGCAGAACAATGCCTTTTTGAGACGCGAAATACGATATACGTTCTAACTGGCGAAGGTACCCGGAAGAACGCAAAACCTTCCACTCTTATGAAGATTTTTTAATTCACATAATCTCACCCTCCCAAACCAGTACACTTTGTGTGTTGGTTCGCAACTAAGACAAATAGTCGGAGTAAAACAGTATCAACTCCAGATACCGATCGATGAGTGACACCAGTGTGTGTCACAAAAAATAAATTTGTTTTTGGAGCCTTCATTGACCTTTGTGATGCATGTTGCGAGCCGACTATCAGTGGCATAAAATCTCCGCAATTCGAGGTCCTTTCATCCCGCTCGGGGTACGGATCTCATAATGACAGGGGTAATACGAAGTGCAATTTCGCGAATCCTGTTCTTTAGATCCCATTTTTTACTGCGCAAAGAGCACAAGGTCAATAATGGGCTTCATGACCAAGCCAGAAAACCAGCTCAGCCAAAATAGACAATGGGGATGTTAGGCAGTGAGAACGTTCAAAGATTAACCTGACTGCTACCAGGGGTTTATCATCTCTGCGTAGAAGTTTCTATATACACGCTGCAGGTCATCTGTATCGCAATGCTCCAATATTTCAAGCAAAGACCGACCATCAAACCCATAGTTATCATTTGGGCGGGAAGCAAAATAAGTTACATTCGACGGATTTTCGAACATCCCGTTTATAATCCTTGCGAAATTGACCACCAAATCAATCCGCCGCAGTTGATCTTCGGTAAGCCTTACACTGCTTTGAGTTATGGCTGACAGTCTGTCTAACGACCCCTCATTCATCAGAATTATCCGGGCCATCCTAGACGGATCGACACCCCAGCTGGAGAGAATTTTGACCACCTTTAGGAAATGATCACGCTGTTCTTGCATTGTCATAGTTGCTGAGAATGTCGTCATCAAGGCTCTTCTAGGAAACGAGATGCAAAAGCCTTAATAAGAGCTGTCGTCGCAGACATCCGCATCAGACGACTCCGCCCCACTCTATAGCTAAGAGCGCCCTTCTAGCCTGACGCCCCCCAAGCTCGGTCTTACAAAGATGGAATGGCGCTGCGCCTCCAAGACTTTCATTTGGAGCAACCATCCATTCCTTAGCTGCGCTCGAACATTCAAAAACACTTCTTGCGAGAACCGCCAGGTAGGCCAACCGGTCTAGTCGTTCAGAGGTCGTTAAATCTAGGGGAGAGTTATCCTTTTCGCGTGTACTTATCGTTCTCACGGACAGATTTGCCAGATCACCAATGACTGAAGCATCCACCTCGAAAGCTGATTTAGTAGAAGATAGCCACACAACTTCGAACCCTGAATTAATACGCTTAAGACGCTCCTGTTCGGACATCGCTGAAACTCGGTCTGCCATTTTCCAAAAACTGTCGTGACGCATCTCTAACTCATTTGGCTGAACTTTTATCTGATCATTGGTCGACATATCAAAGGCCCTCAGGTGGACAATGTGTCACGCAGCATATTGCTAATTCTATTTCAGAGTAGCCTGTCACTTTTCGGCCAACGTAATTGACGGTTGAATATTGTTAGATCGCTAGTTTCTTATCTCCCGTTCCGGACCGTCTTTCACAACGCTCATTCAGACACAACGAATATTAACTAATGCTTCCCGGCGGTCTCGCCAATTTTTCTTCCAGTGACCAATCGATAAAAGACAGCAACCGTACGATATTTCTAGCATCGTCCACACCGCGATGGAGGTCTCCTTCAAACACTAGACCGTGAAACGCTAAGGCATTGACCAATCCATTTTTTTTCCTCTGTCCCGTTGTACGCCGCCAGAGACGTTTCAGGTTCAGGTGGGGATAGTTCAGCATCGGTGCTAACGCACCGTCCATTTCACCCTGGATGGCAACATGTCTTAGGTCGTAATTACCCCAGCTGCTCCAGATAAAGCTCTCAGCCTGCTGACCTAACCATTCGGTTAGATACTGGATGGACTCTGGATAGGTCTTTGCGTTATCCACCATTGGCTGAGAAATACCAGTTGCATATTCCGGCCCATCGTGACCGCCCATTCCGTTTGAACGTGACCGCCTGTTCCGGGCTAACGTGACCGCTCATTCCGTTTTATCGTGACCGATTTTGGGTGATATCCCGGAATCACCGGT
>NZ_RKKU01000052.1 GCF_003797945.1 Pseudomonas neustonica | reverse complement strand
GGCAAGAGCAGACCTATTTGAATACATCGAGCGGTTCCATAATCCTAGGATGCGACGTAGAGTTGCTGCGCAGGATCAAAAGCTCTTAGCTGTTTTATAACCGTCCGTGGAAACGGGGTAGAACCCGTATCACTCCTCAAGGCATTGGTTGGAAGCACATCGAAGAGCTCGAGGCCGAACTGCTCCGGAATCTGAACCGCAAGGGCTTCGACTAGACCGGCAAACTTCCAAGATTTGTACAACGAGAAGTAGCCTGCCAGCGGTTCCTTCCTAAACGAACCCTGGATATCGCTTCTATCTACCTGGTCAAGAAGATGCTTGGCTCGCAGGTGATCGGAGAACCGCTCAAACGTGAAACGAATAATCTCTTGCGGAGATCCCTCGTGCCATTCTACGTCCTGGGTCAGGACGCCCTCACCGAGAAAAGCCGAGAAAAGGCTTTTCTCCGTGAAGCCGCCAGACGGATGTATGCCTTCTAGCAGCTCGAAGGTTGACTCTACAGTGAGCGCGCCGGTATCGCCTTGCTCGGAGCAGGCTTGGAGAAACGCATTCAGCGCTCTGCGCGGAATATTGCGCTGAGGAACGAGTCTGAGGTCGAGTTCAACTTTTCGTGCCGCGGCGCTCAGGTAGAAATCGAAGATGGTGCTGATTCCATCTAAGCCCTTTGGAAGTTGCTTGAGATTCTCGGCGTCGAGGTAAGTGCAGCAGGTCCGTAGAAAAAGTGGGTTCTCAAATTCTCGCGCCAAGTGCGGAGAACTCGGCCGAGCGATGCCGCGACGATCAAGGTATGCCTTAGCCGCAGCGTTGGACTGGCCTGAGAAACCAGGATGTTCAGTCCGCGTTAGGTTCTCCAACGGGAAGAAGTGTATGTAGGTCGAGCGTACGGTCAGAGCAAGTGTGACGCGCGGGAACTTTCGTACGAGCGCCACAAAACCTTGAAGTCGTGTTTCCCAAAGCGTGATGCCGTGCCTTTCATTCAGCGCGTCGACCGCAATCACAGCGCGACAACCGGCAGCTTCTGCTGCTGCGTCTAGCGCTCCGAGGAGCTCGTCGGTCGTGACCAGAGACAGATCCAGCAGACCTCGGATCTGCTGCCACGGGTCCCCTTCCGTCAGACTGTTCGTGAGCACGAGAACGAACGGCCGCTTGCGCTCCAGTTGCCGTTCGCCAAAGTCGGCCAGAAGGTGCGACTTCCCGATGCCTGCCGGTCCTGAAATCAGTAGCTCGTGCTTGTTGATGATCTTCCAGGCTTCGGACTCCAGTTCGCGGCTGATACGATTTAACGCCGAATAAAGGTCAAACAGATCCTTGCGGGTGATGTGTATGTCCTTCTCTAGCTCCTTCTTAGCCAGCTCGTCCAACGCTTCAACGATAGCGGCGAGTGCGGTAGCGCATAGAGCGGCCCAAGACTCAATAGCAACCAATTCTTCAGGCAATGCAGGCGGCGCTGTAAGACTCTGCAGAAGCGGTGCGCAAGCCTCACGAACTTGGTCGGCAACCTGCTGTAGGCCCTCTCGCCTTAGGCTCGTGGATGCACCGTCCAAGTTATACATAACCTTTGCGGCCCAGTCGTGTGGTGCTAACAGCATCTCAGGAGCGCGAGAAATCGAATGCAGCTGCTGCTGGATGGGCAGGTCAACGTGACTCTCTGGGCTGTATCGCTCGCCAAGGTTGGAACGGACAATGTCGAACTTCTCTCGGAACCATGTTGAGCTGAAACGGACGGCGTCGAACCAGTAGCAAGCCCGTCCAGAGTACATGGGATTGTCGCGACCGAGTCGTTCTTCAATGCTCGATGCGCTCCAAAGCTCGATGGTCAGCTCTCGCCCGGCGGTCGCTGCAGCTGCTACACTTTTGTCCCTCCACGTCTCAAAGCGCTGAGTCTCGCTTTTCTTCTTTCCAGACCGGTTGTCCCTCAGGTCGATAGGCAGGCAGACCACAAACTTGCGCAGCTGAGGATGCGCAGCGAGGGCTCGTGTGAGGGAGTCATTCAAATCAGAAACTTGGCCACTTTCGAAGCCATTGATGAAGTACTTTGCTTGCCAGCCAACTTCATGTCCATCCAAATAAGACCTGTAGCACTCCAGGCCCTGGTCTGCGCCAGACCCTTTTCGGATGAAGCTACTCCCCTCCGCGGGATCTTCGAGGGCTGCCAGTTGGCAGCAGAGCTCTTCAAAGCCGCCCATCTGCGTACCGCGGTGATTGCGGATACGGGTGAAATCCAGTTTCTGTCCCAATTTGTCCTCCATTTGAATAGCCAGCCTGTTAGCCGGTTGAGAGCAGTGCTTCAAACCACTCTACCGGACCGGATTTGAGCCGTTCAAAGGCACCTGACTCGCAGACTGAAAACCAGGAGGGCAGGCTTCGGTTAGAAGCGTTCATTCGCGAACGAACGCTTTAACACGATTCGATGCTGCTTATAGTAACTGGCATTGTGCGGCCAGGGTCTGCCACTCCTGCACACTCTGGCCAGCACGAACTTAATACATCGTACAAGCTGAACGGGCACTTTAGTTTCAATGCTGCAATCGACGACGTATGCCTTCTTCGGCGTCCTCAATTACTGCTTGGTGATCATAGGTTTTAGCCACACTCATAAGCAGTTTTGATGCAACGAATGGATGCGAAAACTGCAGCGCCTCCCCCCAAGCTCGGTATCTCTCAGCGAGCTCCCGCTCCTGCTCACCACCCGCCCCCCTCCAGTGCACGCCACGCGAGTTGTAAGTACCTGTGCACGCACCGTCCATCATGGGCTCGGATTGAATATCTTCCATAACGGTTCGCACTGATTCACAGGGCCAGATTCCATCCTTGCCCACAGGAGCTATTGAAAGCAGTCGGCCAATGCAAACATCCGCAATCTCTGCTCGGCTCAGTTCGTTACACGACCGGCGTACGATTTCGATCCACCTCATGAGGCCCCCCTCATCAACATCGCCGGACTCATCCTGTCCGGGAAGTCTGCTTATAGATTGCATCAATCTGTAGCCGCGTTTGGCCATGTCACTTAAGCGATCTGTCGGAACTTGATAATCAGCAGGGTCAGTAGCGCCGTCCTTCCTCTTGTAAACCCAACAAATGGCTTGGGTATACAACTCAGGATGCAACTCTACGTATCGCTCAAGATTCGGTATGTTCGACTCTTCTCGTCTTGCACTGAGTTGCCCAAGCACGTCTATGTACGCGAATTCCAAGCCGGCCTTCTGCTCGAGTGAAAGACTAGAGCACCCATTCACTTGATTGAATGCTTGCTCAACATAATAGGGCTCGAGCAGGTGCTGCTCGGGCAGATCCTTTCCACCTTGTGCAATCTCCGACATCAGCCGGAAAATTGTCATTGCGTCGACTTTATTTAGTTGGTGACGAATGCTCGAGAACGCCGCCCGAGGCCTTTCAGCTTTCAACAAGCGCTCTATAGCTTCATTTCGCTCAGCTTCGGAATGGCTTACCCATTCTGGGGGCATTTCGCTCCAGTACCTTGACTGCGCAGTCTCGCTAAGAGTATCGACTAGGTTCCATGTACTTTTCCCAAACGGTGCAAGTAGAAGCAGAGTTACGGCGTCGTCTTCAGATCTGTCAACCGCGACTCTTCGCAAAATTGCGTTGCGCTTATCATTATCCGTTTCAGCGCAAATCGCAGCACCGATAAGACTTTTATGCGGATGAACGTCTTCCTTTTCAGAGAGGACTGGCCCGAGTGCAAGGTGTAACAACTCCAGCAGTTCCGATTCTGACAGCAAAACGCTAGCAGCAAGGGAGCCGACTACCCATGGAGCATTACCGCGCTCGGATATCTCCAGAATCCCGAGCAAACCACGACGCTCGAACACTTCACGTAATGCTTCCACCCTCAGGCGATTGATACGCTCATTTCGTTTATCGTAGTTGGAGTTCTCAAGGTCCTCGAGCTCGTCCGCTGACTCTTCAACCCATGCATTTCGAAACAGCCAAGCATGCTTATTCAACAGGTCGCTCGGCTCCAACGCGTCGTATGCGGCTTTTCCAGCGGCGGCTAACACTGCCCTCCCACCATCCCGTTTCGCGCGCAGTGCAGCGCGTCGTGAAAGGGTCGATATTCGAATTTTTTCGCGCATTACCGCTTTGTCAGAATCACTGGCTTGATCCTTAGCCCAGTTTTCAACCAACTTCCATACGCGGGCCTGATCGCTCTCGCTCAGTGCTTGGAGGCAATGGACTAGGTCGCTGAGCCTCTCCATTGAGTATTCATTGATACCTAATGTTAGCTCAACCACCTCGCGCACAAATTCTTGGACTGGTCCCCTCGTAGGGAAGGGCTCCCCATACCCATATCCATCAGGACGCCAGCGCGGTTTGTGGCTATAGTCGCCGACTTGACTATGAGTATTGAGTTGAGCGATGCAAACCTTCCAGGCAGCATCGGGATACTTCCTTTTTAGCTGCTTTAGTAAGTCCACGCGCTGTTGGAGATTCGCTGCGGTTTGGGGCATCCAGGCGCGAAAAATTGCTCCGAGCGAATTTGCGGGCTTATTAACCCAGTTGTCGTTGATCTCAATCTGCGAGAGCCGTGCAAGAATAGCAGCGGCACGTGGCAACGTCGTAGGGCTCCAGGAAAGCCCCTCAAGCGCCCACAGCAACCCAGTGCGAGTTGGGCTAGCTCCAAACACTCCCGGGCTAACTGGTCGCAGGAGACCAAACACCGCAGGACTGTCGGTCCGAAGGTCTCGCTCAATAATTGAAAGGAACTCATCGGGTGCCGCTTCTGCGTAGGTGGGAAGGTCGCGGTCGTTAGCCTCCAGAGCTCTCGTAGTTAGCGGGGTCTGAAGCAAATCACGTACTACGTGTGTTACCGCCGCTTCGATATCAAAGCTGAAACGCCCCCTAAACAACTCATTGCCATGAACCGCGAGTAATACCAGCGTTTCCGATATACCCTCTCGGAAAGTTCCCGAAAACTCGCGCACCTTGCCATCAAGTGACGCAGTCCAGCGCTGGCTTTCATCAAGGTCGAGCGTAGGATCGTCCTCCCCCAAGACCATCCGGGCGATATCGAAGTAACTGACTAGGTCGGCTTCTGTCACTGCATGAGCAACGGCATAAAGTAGGTCGAGCTTTGAAATGACGCCTCTCGCGCTTCCGATCAGCCAAACCGGGGCGTCATTAAGCTTGGCCAAACTTTGGCAGTCCTTCTCAAGCTCTTCATAGGGACGATCGCTCGCCAAGAGCGAGAGCCCTATCTTGTCGGCCTCGCTCCGGCTATCCCAAGCCCCAACAAAAAGAAACGGCACGAGCTTGGTAGCTGCACGGAAATCTGCCGCCCACTCTGGCAACTGCACCGCTTGTACCGATGAAAGCCGGCGGCGTAAAACCGTTAGAGAACGACCTGAAGCCTTTGCAAGCGAAGTGATTTCGTCGCGGCTCTTTCCCATGCCCTCAAGTGCACTATTGAACGCTTGGTAGCTAACCGGCTCGAGTACTACATCAGGATTCGTGATCGCGGCGTTGCGAGGATAGATGACAAACGAGTGCATGGATCTCGTGAGGGGAGCGAGTTCTCGCTCTACCTCGCGCGTGAAAACAACAGGGATGAATGTTTGCCTACCTGAAGTTAGTCGAGGCAAGACTCCAGGCTTATCAAATACTATGACTCGATCGCGAACTGACGCCAGTTCGTCCCCGCCCTGTGCGCTAAGCAATTGAGCGAGAAACGCCAGCGCCTCCTCGGTCGAATCTGCGGCGATTACAATCGGGCGTTCTGGCGAATTAGTTAAGCATGAAGCCACAGTACGTTTCGCGGACTGAATTGCCGACTCAAACAGCGCGCTGGCCAGAGGTGGTGTCGAAACGTCGGCCCAGTCAGCCCAACACTTGTCGAGTGAACGTACTTCTTGCGCGGGGCCATGTGTTTCATTGGCGAACCATGCCTGCGCGGACAGCGACTGCTCCAACCATTGCTCGAGATCACTCGCGTCATAAGCACGTACATCCTGCCAAAGTAGCTCCGCCCGCTTAGCGCTCACCCAAGCTGTCTTTCCAGCCCAGCGACGCGGGGTGACAAATACAAACGTCGTATTAACACGTACGTTCTCATCGATAGCCGCTACGCTCTTTTCAAAGTCACCATTTGCTTTGGTGCGAGGGTCCTCGCTGGTTCCAAACTCCCAGCCGGATAGTCCCGATGGTATCCACGGCGTGCCTGCACCCGCTTCAACGAAGCCATCCCAACCAGATCTCTCAGCATCATCATTACCAGGGAAGTCCACCTTGGTGAGCTCTAAGCCGGTCGAATGCACCAAGGTACGCAGAAAAACAGCCAAGCGAGACCGTGCCTGTATATTGTGGTCGACCCATTCCTCAATGGCATTGGCCTTAATCGCCAGGAATGGAGGCACATAAGCCTTGGCATCTGAGGGCGCAGCTTTTTCCTTTGCCCGTGCCGCCTCGTACTGCGCCTGCATTTCCATCAGATTCTTAAGCGGATACTTGAAAGCCTTCTCAAGTCGGGCAGCCATTTCTGCGGATAAGGCAGCTTTACCATTGAGCAAGTTGGACAAGGCGGGGCGCCCGACACCCGTCAATTCGGCAGCCTTGGTGACTGACATCCCGCGTGGAATGACCTCTGTTTTTATGCGTAAGCCAGGGTGAACAACATTTTGGGTCGTCATCGTTAAGCCCTCTGGCTATCGAGATCATGTAGGTGAAGCTGTGCCAAAATATCGTATTGTGTAGCGCTACACAATACGAAATAAAGCGATAGTCTGCTGCGCGGGTATCCTAATGCTGCTCGGTCATCAAATAGTAGGACTCGATAACCGAATGCTCTGGAGGAGGTGCTGCGACCCGATATCTTTGCCTACCCCAGATACGTTGCGAGGGACAAGCTACTGTCCGCTTCTGGCCCAGGGTGTGTAAAAACGTCCTGACAAATCCTTGCTATGATTTCCGACACTGCCATCGCAAGGATTCCCATGAAACGGTTTATCCAGGGTGAACACCGAGGTCAAAGCACCTTGCTTCCCGAAAGCCTCGACGACTACGTCAGCGATACCAATCCAGTGCGCGTGGTCGATGTCTTCGT
>NZ_RKKU01000051.1 GCF_003797945.1 Pseudomonas neustonica | reverse complement strand
CACCAGTTCAGCGAAAGGAACAACGGATGTTCTCCCCAGCCAATGAAGCAGCCTTCACCCTACACATCGACGGCGCTGCCCACGATTTCAAGGTATTGGCCTTTACCGGTAAAGAGGCCCTCAACCAGCCGTTTGCCTTTGAGCTGGAACTGATCAGCGAACAGCCCGACATCGACCTGGGTTCACTGCTGCACCACACCGCCTATCTAGATATGGGCCAGGGTGCTGGCATCCACGGCTTTATCGACCGACTCGCCCAGGGCGAAGCCGGCAAACGCCTGACCCGTTACCACCTCTGCCTGCGCCCCCAGCTCAGCTATCTGGCGCACAGAACCAATCAACGCATCTTCCAGCACCTCACCGTGCAAGACATCATCAGCCGCCTGCTGGAAGAACATGGCATTCAGGGCGACGCCTACCGCTTTCAACTCAACGCCAACTACCCTGAACGTATCTACTGCACCCAGTACGACGAAACCGACCTGCACTTCATCCAGCGCCTGTGCGAAGAAGAAGGCCTTCACTACCACTTTGAACACAGCCGCGAAGGCCACGTCATCGTCTTTGGTGACGACCAGACCACCTTCCCGCAACTGGCCCAGATCGGTTACAGCCAGGGCACCGGCATGGTCGCGGATGAGCCCGTGGTCAAACGCTTCGGCCTGCGGGTAGAAACCCGCCCCAGCCGCGTCACCCGCCGCGACTACGACTTTGAAAAGCCCCGCCTGCTGATGGAAGCCGCCTACAAAGGCGAAAGCAATCCAGATCAGAACCAAGAAAACCAACAGCAACAAGCATCACAGCCTGACCTCGAAGACTACGACTACCCCGGTCACTTCATCGACCGCGAGCGCGGCAAACAACTCAGCCAGATCAACCTCGAACGCCACCGCGCCGAACAGCAACTGGCCGACGGCCTGAGCGATCAGCCACAACTGCGCAGCGGCCACTTCATGCCGCTCAGTGGCCACGCCCGCGCTGACTGGAACGACCTCTGGCTGCTGACTGAAATCCACCACGAAGGCAAACAGCCGCAAGTGCTGGAAGAAGGCGTCACCAGCGACGTCAAAACCAGTGACGGCTTTACCCAAGGTTACCGCAACCACTTCAAAGCCACGCCCTGGCAGATCATCTGGCGCCCGCAGCTCAACCACATCAAACCCAAAGTACTGGGCAGCCAAAGCGCCGTGGTCACCGGCCCGCAGGGCGAAGAGATTCACTGCGACCAGTACGGCCGCATTAAAGTGCAGTTCCATTGGGACCGCGAAGGCCAAGCCGACGACAAAACCAGCTGCTGGCTGCGCGTCGCCTCAAGCTGGGCGGGTGACCGCTACGGCGGCGTTGCCATCCCCCGAGTGGGCATGGAAGTGCTCATCACCTTCCTGGAGGGCGACCCAGACCAACCGCTGGTCACCGGCTGCCTGTACCATAAAGAACACGAAGTACCGTATGAATTGCCTGCGCACAAAACCCGCAGCGTATTCAAAACCCTCAGCAGCCCCGGTGGCGGTGGTTACAACGAACTGCGCATCGAGGACAAAAAGGGCGAAGAACAGATCTACCTGCACGCGCAGAAAGACTGGGACGAAAACATCGAGCACAACCAGACGGTGCGCGTGGGCAACGAACGCCACGACACCGTCGAGGCCAACAGCTATAGCGAGTTCAAGGCCGAAGAACACGTAACCGTGCAAGGCAAGCGCAAGGTCGAAATCAAACCAAACGACCACCTCACCATCGGCCAGAGCCAACACATTCAGCTCGGCGACAAACTGCTCACCAAAGCCGGCCGCGAGATACACCTCAAAGCCGGGCAGAAAATGGTCATCGAAGCCGGCAGCGAAATCACCCTCACCGCAGGCGGTTCCTTTATCAAGATTGATGCCGGCGGCGTCACCCTGGTTGGGCCGATGGCCAGGCTTAATGCGGGTGGCTCTCCGGGGAGTGGTAGTGGTACCCAGGTAATTGGACCAAATCTTCCAGGCGCGGTAGAAACGGATCGTGCAGGGGAGTTGCTGCAGCGAGCTGCTATAAACCAACCGGTACCACCGGTGTTGTTGCTGGACGGGTTGACTCCTTTGTGTGGCAAGCAGAGCGCGACTGTTTGTAGCCGGGGGGACTGCCCATGCATGAAGGCTTGAAGGACTTCCTGGCGCGGCCACGGGGGCAGCTAAATGAGGTGCTTGGTAGTCTTGGCGGAGACCTGCTGTATTTCATCATTGATCAGAAACGCCAGCCTGACGCGCTTGTCCGCCTATATAGTTGCGGAGAAGCGTTAACGCCGGTGCTCTTGCTAGATGCCACTGAATACACTCATTTGTCTGCATCTGGGCCTCTTTGGTTTGGCGCTTCTCCGGGTAGCGCACTGTCGCTATTGGGGGCGCAACTGTGCCTAGAGCGTCAGGCTGGCATTATGCTGCGTGCTGATGATGATGCTCAGGCGCTGGCGCATGCACGTTGGCTGATGAAGGTCAACGACGGCTCCGGTGGCCAAAGCTTGGCTACTTATTACTTACCGAGTTTTTGGGCGGCCTTAGCGATGACTGTGGGAGAGGCCGCAGCACCTTACTTGATGGGGCCGTGGCGCAGCGTTTATAGCCCAGCCCCCAGTTACCTTGAGTCATCCAATGAACAGTGGTTGAGTTGGCCGCACGAGCGTCCTGATGCTTTGCCGACACCAGAGCGTGGATACTTTTCATTGCCCAAGGCTTTGATGCCCACGTACCGAACTTTACGCTGGGTTTATTGGTTAGATGAGGTGCAACCTGCTTTTGACCGCATCACGGCAGCGCAACTCTCTCCATTACTCGACAACTTGGAGTTGTTGGTAGGGCAAGGGATCTACGAAGGCCGTCATCTACTGCAGCTCAGCGAGCTGATTACCAGTACTGGATTGGCTGAGAAAGCTAACATCATGGCGATATTGCAGAGTCGGGAGGAGGCCTTCATGAAGGTCGAGCACCTGAAGGCACTCAGCGCCGCATCCTAACTCAGCTGGAATGGAAACACGCATGGATATTACTAACCACCTTGTACGGTCAGGGGAAACGTTAAGCGGTATCGCCCACCAATATGGTGCGAGCGTGGGCCAGCTGCGTCAGCTTAACCCCTTTATCCGTAACGCTAACCATATCCAGGCTGGCTGGAGCTTGAGTGTTCCGGCGCAACCAGGTGCTGCCATCGTACCGACAGCAAATCAGCCGACGCAGGGCGCGCAAGAAAGCGCAGAAGTGAGAGATTCCGAGTCGGCAAATGAACGGCCCGTGCTTCAGCTCGAAGCTCAAACAGAGGCACAGCCCGCCAGCGCCGCGAGCTTCGATGAAAAAGCGCCGCATCCGTGCGAGCCAGTCTACGCAAATATCATCTACGCCACGGACGAGCAAGCGTTCTGGTTGCTCCCCGAGCGCGTCGCTAGTTTGATGAAAGAGGCTGCACACAAACTGGGGCAGCAAATATCACCGAGTAAAAGCCCGGATGAGCGCAAGAAGGGCCTAGATGAAAGTGGGTTGCTTGAGTATTTTATGGAGCCCGTCCTCGCTAACTTCCTCGCCGGCAGTCAGCAAGAACGGATGAAGGAGATTGAGGCTGAGGAGCCCTACCTTGAAGCACGCTATCTGGACAAGCGCTCGACTATGGTATCGGACCCCAGATATCAGGCGACGCCGGTCTCGGGCTATGAGCGCTTAAAAGACCTGTACGAGGAATGGCGTCCGCTGCGCGACAGTGCTCTTCAAATAGCAGAAAGCCGAGGCTACGCCTTCGAGCAAGGTCGACTCTTCAGTCCTGAAGCGATGGAGGCTCGTAAGCGCGTACAGCACTATCTGATCGTGCGGCAAAAGCTCTTCAGCTTGGGTGAATTGCAGGTTTTTAGCCCGGAACAGACCGCCGAGTTGCAAGCAGAGAATAAGGCGCGTCTAGAAGTTGCTACGGCTAGCAGCGCCTATGACCGTACCGACTATGTTAAGTATCTGGAATGGCGAGACAGTAATCAGCAGGGGTTCAAGTTCAAAGAGTACTTGGATGCCATTCACTCAGTCGCCGAGTATGGGCTTGCACTGCCCGAATATGCCTTGATGGGCAGTGGCGAGGAGGATCAGCTCGAAAGCGGTATTGCCGAATTCAAGAAATACTTGGATTTAGAGCAACAGTTACTCGCTGTTAATCAGCGGCTGCAAGAAAAATACAAGTCGTGGATTGAAGCCAGTGGTGAAAATGCTTCTGCCCCCGCCGGCCTAGTGGATGCCGAGCGAGCGGAGTGGGACGCCTTGCAGGCTGAGAAGAGCAAGCTGCTGGCCACTGCCGAGCGCAATGTGGCCAGCGCCCGAGCTCAAGGTCGTGGACGTCATCTGCTTTGGAATCCTGAAGAGTTTACGCCCAAGCCCGTTGATCGCTTGGTGAAATCTAATTTTCCGCTGCGCGAAGTGAGCTTTGCTGATCGTGGAAGCGTGCTCAGCCACTTTAGCCTCACTGATATGCGCAATGCCTTTAAAACTGACGCGGCCAAGCTGCGTAGCGAGGCGGCGGCTAATGTGCGCCATTCAATCAGCGGTAGCAACTCGGTAGCGACCGGAGCGCGCAGCGAG
Source organism: Pseudomonas neustonica (assembly GCF_003797945.1). GTDB lineage: Bacteria > Pseudomonadota > Gammaproteobacteria > Pseudomonadales > Pseudomonadaceae > Halopseudomonas > Halopseudomonas neustonica. The sequence goes on along the minus strand of NZ_RKKU01000051.1, from coordinate 4,543 downwards.
TTTGAAGAGTGGTTGATTGGTCAGGGCGCTAAAAAGCTGGATGACCAAAGGGGTAACTGGTTTGACCCGAAGGGTTGGTTTGATGTTGAGCTTTTCTACCAGTATTTGCAGGCGGAGAGTTTGCTGGTAAGTACTCTTGAGGACAGCACCGCACGTGCCGCGTGGGGTGAGCGTTTGCAACAAATACTGTTCAAGGACAGTGTGCGCGTATCTCTAAGGTTGTTCGACAAGAGCCCTCAGGCGCAGTTGGTTCGCTGCCTTACGCCGCCGCAGCCAAGCATCCACTCCGCAGCCTCTGTGGCGACGCCTAACTTCACTACTGCTAATGGCTTTCAAGCGTTTGCCAGTGCCAGCCTGGACATTGACCTCGCGCGTGGTGAAGTGGACTTGCTTAAAGTTGATCTGCCTGACCGTGAACAGGCTCAGGATCTTAAACTTAAGTACTTTGACTACGAGGATAACGAGCAGGAGCTAAACCTCGGCCGTTTGTCGTTGCACCTAAGCATTAAGGCTTGGGGCTATGCCGGTGCGTCATTAATGGTAGCTGGTACCTTGCGCATCGGGCCAGACAAGGACACGCATGACGTGTTACTTGATACAGGGCAAGACGCAGAGCGAACGCCTGGTTCAATCAGTAGTACCCACGTCAGCCAGCCTCTGCCTGCTATGCGTACCGGTAACATGCGTATTGATGACGGACTCAAAGGTCAGTTCAACCTGTTTGCAGGGGTGCAGGTAGGTATAAAACTCACTGGTGCATTGAACTGGGCGCCGCCCGTCGCGGTGGCAGAGCTGCGCACAGCGCCCGTCGCAGGTGTAGTGGGACAGACAGCGCCGCAGCCTAGCCAGTGGCTAAGCCTCGCCCGAGTGGGAGCCAATCTCAGTATCGCCGCAGGCTTGGGCGTCAAGGGTGAGCTGAGTGTTTCCCTTCAAGGCCAGCGGTTAGTGCTTACCATTAAAGCAGCTGTGATTGCAGGCCCGGGCGTGGACGGCGTGTTTAGCTTTGAAGTCGGCTATGGCGCCATTGTCCAACTGATAAACATATTCCGCCGCGAACTGCGTAAGAATCAGTACCATCGTCTGGTTTGGTTTGAAAATGATGCCTTCGATTTCATGTCTAAGCTCAATTTGCTGGGCTCTGCTGGACTCGATCTAGCTCTGGTTTATATGGCAGAGTTAGTTGGCTCGCTTTATGACGCCCTAACGCGGGGCGGCAAAGGCGGGCCAATTGCTTACAGCATCATGAACTACGAAAACCAAGAAGAACTAAAAATGTGGTTTGTTGACGCTATTCCAGAGGCGTTGGGCCCTATGCTGATGACGCTGGTTAGCCCGCCCAGTGAGTTTACGCCTGAAGAGCAAGCTGATGAGCAGAGTGAGGAACTGTGCCATCTTCTTCAGCAGCAGGCTATTGAGCAGATTCTAAGGTGGGTTGTAGAGAAAGCTAATAGTGAGTGCACATTGCCCGCCGCACAGAGGCAATTTGAGGAGGCTTGCACACGTATGAATCGCTTTGGCACTAAGCCGGCAGCAGCGGGTCAAGCCTACTGTGAGAACCGGTTGGCGCTGGATAATTTTATGTCGGTTCCAGTGCTTAGCGTCGGTGTTGGCGGCCCACAAAATAACGCAATGCGTGAGCGATATAGAAATCACGTTAAAGTGCTGGGCAAGCTGCAAGATGGTTTCTGTCGCCGCAGTAGTTATTACGGCCGTACTTATATACCGTCAGGCCACGTGGAGTATGTGGGCCCCGCCTAGTGAGCAGAACAAAAGGAAAAAGAATGTTTGTGAAAAAAATATTCTCAGTAATGGTTCTATTACTGTTTGTGAACAACGTGGTTTATGCGCAACTGACTCCCGAGCAGCAAGCCGCCAAAGATAAGGGCTTAATGCTCTACAATCAGCATAAGGCCATTTCAGCCGTGCCGTTTTTAACGGAAGCGGCGGAGGCTGGCGATCAAGAAGCTCAGTTCATTCTTGGAGAGGCCTTACGCAAAAATAATCGGTATATGACAAGTGAGGCTAATCGGTGGTACGTCGCTGCGGCGAATCAAGGCGATTTTTACGCCATGCTACGCCTCTCGCGTGAGAGTAGTGACCTGTGTGAGGTTATGAATAACTGCCCTCCTAGCACTAAAACTCCGGAGGAATGGCTTGAGCAAGCGCGCGAGATAGGGACGGCACAGGCCAAGGAAGGCAGACTTGTAGGCATGTATATCATGTACTTGGCTACAGGAGATCTGGAGTGGTTAGAGAGGTCGGCTGAAGCTGGTTATCCCCAGGCGCAGCGATTGCTGGCCTCCCGCTATAAAGAGGGTAAAGGTTTCTTTATTCTGCCTTGGGCTCGTCAAGAGGCTGTTGAAAAATGGCTCAAAGCGAGTGCTGAAGGTGGAAATCCAAGAGGCATGATGGAGTACGTTACCGTGCTCTATGAGAGCGGTGATATGGAAGGCGCCCGTCACTGGATTGCACAAGCATCGGAAACAGGATTTGAGGGTGCCATAGTTAGTTATGGGGCGTACTTGGCCCACGAACCGGACAAAGTGGGTTATCCGCTTGATCGAGTAAAAGGCTATGGGCTACTTTCGCTTCTCAGGGAGTTGGACGGTGGCGGCAATGTACAAGTCTATTTAGACGACGTTCTGCCGGTAATCGCCGCGAAGATGACGCCCGAGCAGATAGAAGAAGCTGAAGCGTTTGCCGCTGAATGGAAAGCGACTCATCCCCCGCTGTCGTTCTTTCCCGAGAAATTGGGTTTCTAAAAATGATTAGATCATCCATAGCGCCCATTCCTGATGCTCTATGCATAAATACATAAATAGGGAAAATGGGGTCAGATGAATATATCGGCACCGCTAGCCATAAAGTGCCTGCAATTGATGGTTCTGACGACGAGCGCACATTGGCCTGCGCAGGTGTTGGATAAAATGCGGCGCTGCCAACGTATCTGCAGACTCCGCTTCAACTCAGCACAAGGAACAACGGATGTTCTCCCTCGTATTAAAGAAACTGACAGAGCCAGACCCTGTTTTGATGATCTGCATTCAGTTGACTTTAACCGACAATAAGCGGCTCGAAATATGAGCAGCCAACCGGCTCGGTTAAAGTCCTTAACTCTTATCCTTATCTGGCTTTTGGCATCGCCTGCTTTCGCAGACCTTACGCCCGAGCAACAGGCAGCCAAAGAGCGTGGCAGCGTTCTGTATCACCAGTTCAAAGCGATATCTGCTGAGCCGTATCTGACCATTGCAGCAGAGGCGGGAGACTCGGAGTCACAGTTTCTGTTGGCAGAAGCGCTACGCAAGAACAATCGCTATATGACAGAAGAGGCCTATCACTGGCTCGAAGAGGCGGCGAGGCAGGGAATGCTCATCTGACCCCGATTTTCCAAGGTAAACGAGAGGTGCTCTTGGCGGCTCGTAATAGTGGGCATTTTAGGGGGTTAGCGTAAGGCTTTAGATTGTTATAGCGGTTCACTTGATTGTATGGCGCATCGGAAGCTGGCGCCTGGGTAATGATGTTCCATCACGGGGTCGTGGTTCCAGCGCTGGACTGTGCTGGCGCCTATCCACAGAGTTTGACCGTAATTAGTACCTCGGCGAATTTTTTGCGTTCCTGTCTCCGGCCCTTCTGGGTTTGTGACGGGGGATTGCTCGTAATAATTTGCGGAGAACCAATCGTTAACCCAATCGGTCGAGTTGCCAGTCATGTCATAGAGACCCACAGGGTTTGGTGGAAACTGGCCGATAGGACGCACTTCAGACTCCTCGTCACGCAGAATGTTGCGTCCTTGATTCAAGCTGCCGTTATCTGTCGGATATTGAACGTATTGGCCTCGACTGCGTGCGGCATATTCCCATTGCGCTTCGCTAGGTAAGTCCACAGCATAATTACTAAGGTCGCCCAACCATACACAGTAATCTTTAGCTTCTTGCCACGTTTTAGTCGGGGCAGGGTTGTCCGGATTAAAGTAGGACCCTAGGTCGTCTCGGTTGCGGTGCTCGGCATCGAACAACTCCAACCCCAAGCTCGTGCGAAACAAATCAAAATCTTCCAGTCGCGTCTGATATCGCGACAGGTGATAACTACTCAAACGCACCTGATGCAGATAGTCATCATGCCGCTCGGGCGTAATTGGGCAAAGTCGCTCCGGCTCCTGCCCATAGGGCCAAGTGCCCATATTTGCCGGATCGTATTGGCAAAGAGTACCGAAGTCGCCCATCTCGAACTCTCCCCCCTCGATAAACACCATGTTGTCCAGTGAGCGCACCACGGTGGTGAGTATTTGGTCGCGCAGCTTACCCGATAGGTCGGGGTAGCGGTCGTTGACACGCTGAGCGATGGCCTCGACTTTCTCTGCGCTTAGCTTTTCACTGTGGGGCAGAGGCTGCGACTGTGCATCACAGCCATGTAGAGAAAACAGGAAAAAGAGTGGCAGTAGAGCAAGGCGAGACATGCAAGCGTCCTGGTGGCGATGAGCTGTGGGGTGCAATGTAGCCGTGATGCTAAGGCAAAACGCCGACGTTGTTCACGAATAGCAAAC
>NZ_RKKU01000050.1 GCF_003797945.1 Pseudomonas neustonica | reverse complement strand
TTTGGGGTACGCAGCCGATCTTGGGTGCAATCGACTCGACCGCCGACCACAGCGAGGGATAGTCGCCGCGATGCTCTTGCACCATCCGCACGGCTCGTTCACGGACTTCAGGGGAAAACTTGTTTGTTTTGTTCATGGCTTCATCTTCTCAGGAGTTGAAGCCTCCGCGAAACCCGGGGCGGTTCATTTAGCAAGGTCAGTATTGGTCGCAGTGACTTAGCATAGGTACTATTTGCCACCTTTATGAGTAGCGGTGTCTGTTTTGTCGGTAAGAGCAACCTGTACACCCCGTGTGCAGGTTGCTCTTCTGACGAAGAGCCGATACGGCCATCCCTTCAGTGGCGGGCGAGGATCTTCGCTGCGATGGGCGAAGTGATCATTTGAATCACGGCAAAAAAAGCGGCTGGAATTGCGATCTCTGATGGCAAGCCAGAAGCAGCGACAAACGCTGCAGCGATGCTGAATTCCTTTTTACTGACCGTGAAAAGATAGGTAATCACCTCTTTGCGATCAGAGGTGAGTAACCGTGAGGACATACCTACCAGGTACCCAATCAAATTGAGGCACAGGGCCGCGCCCGCAATCACAAACGCATACCAGCCATAGCCAATGATCGTGGTGGCATTCGGCCCGACCACGGCGAGTAGGATCAGCAGATACAGAATCGACCCTATCCCTGCATACGCTGAATCATGCCGTGCAAAGAAAGCCGAGAACCTTGTACGCAAGCTGACCCCAATCACGGTAGGAAGAAGCACGATTAGTGTTAATTCAAGAATAATTGATCCAAGCGGCACGTCTAACTGAAGGCCGGTGAGCCATAAAAACAGGAAGGGAACAATAAACGGACATAACGCGGTGTTGACTGCGTTGAAAACAGCGGCAAGCGCCACATTGCCTTTCGCCATCAGTACCAAAAGAGGAGAAGACACATCTGTCGGCAGCGTGCCGAGCAAGGTTTGGCCAGCAGCCAGCGGGCCGCTTCCAAAAAATAGACGGCCCGTTAGCCACCCGGCAATCGACATAGGCCCATAGACCAGCCCCAATGCCAACAACTGCCGTGACGGCTTTCGGAACACGATGCGCACTGCATGCGCATCGAATGTGAGGCTGATAATCAACATCAGTAATGCCAGTAATGGCCCAATCGCGAACTTAAGCATTATTCCGGTGGCCGGAAAGAGTAAGCCTCCCCCCGCGACGACGATTACAAACCAGACAAGGTGCGCCTCGACAAAATAAATGAATCTACCCATGGTGGATTGGACGTTACCGGTTGAAGTGGATTGAGCCCCGCACCTAAAACATGATCACCTTCGGCCCAGCACACAAAGGCTCCTTGGTAGCTAGGGACGTGCTTCCCAATCCAGCGATGCAAATAGATAATGCTCAAGGGTTGAAGCTTTAGTTGCTAGAGGTTTTATAGTACCAAGAACAGATAATTCGAGAGAAGGTAACAGATGGGACATCATCATGATCATCCCCACATTGATCCTGCCTCTGGCGACCGGCGCGTCAGCATCTCCATTTGGGCCAATGGGCTCTTAACCATCGCACAAATCGTCGGTGGCATTATGGCGGGGAGCCTATCGCTGATCGCTGATGCGTTACATAACTTTTCTGACATGGCAGCATTAGTCATTGCCTTTGCTGCTCGTAAAATCGCCAGACGGCCTGCCGATGCGCATATGACCTTTGGCTATGGCCGCATCGAGATAGTGGCAGCACTCATCAATTACACCACCCTCATTATTGTCGGTGTCTACCTGATTTACGAAGGCGCTATGCGGATGGTCGATCCCCCTGAGATAGAGGGATGGACGATCGTGATTATTGGTGGCGTCGCGCTCGTCGTCGATGCCCTTACCGCCATGCTCACGTGGTCAATGCAAAAAGAGAGTGTCAATATCCGCGCCCTTTTTCTGCATAACTTATCGGATGCGTTTGCCTCCATCGCCGTGATTATCGGTGGTTCGCTTATTTTACTGTACGACATGCGCTGGGTGGACCCCGCGATCACGATAGGGATTGCGCTATATATTCTTTACCTAGCCTTCTCTGAAATTGGCGGCCCTATCCGTACGCTAATGCTGGGATCTCCCCCGGACATTGACGGGCAGGCAGTCGTTGAGACCGTACGAGATATCGAGGGAGTCCAGGATATTCACCATGTGCATCTATGGCAGATGCAGGAAAACATGGCAGCCCTTGACTGCCACGTGGTTCTGACAGAAACCGGCTGGCAGCAGCTTGAATCCGTCAAAGCAGAGATCAAGGAGCAGCTTAAAATGCGCTTCAGTATTGCTCATTCCAGCCTAGAGTTTGAGCATAGTGACCACGCGCATCAAAATGCCAATCTATATGGGCACGAGTGATAGACCGAGGCCGACTCCCGGCTCAGGTAGGTAGCGAGCGGCTTACTCCCATAGCGTCCTGTGCAGCCAGTCATTGAGCCGTTAGCTACTTAGCCATATACCGCGGTCGCAGCTCGCGGTGACGCTGACCATAGGTCTCGATAACCCACTGGTAGGTCTTCACGTCCGAACCCGGCAGCGCATACTGGATATCGAACACCTCCTTAGCCAAGGCTTTCCACTCTACGATTGAGGCAGCATCTGGCTGTATCCGCTGGCTTTTCCGCGTGTATCAGGTAGGTCAGGCTGGATGTCAGGAAGTCTAGTGTGTCTTCGACGCTCTCCAGTAGCTCTATGCGTTGACGCTGCGTCATTCCAAGCGCAGCGGCACCCGACAAAAGCATTGTGTATCTCCTCTGAGTAAGTGTCAGCATGCCTTGCACCAAGGGAATACAAGGCTTACCCTGCAGTCTGCAACATCACTCTGGAGCCGGGAAAACTTTTGGCAGCAAGCAAGATCGCTTTAGCGTAGCCCAAATAGTTTTCGAGAGTTGGGGCTGACGATCAGATCAGATCTATGGTGGCGTCTTGCTTGTTACTTGCAGCAATGGCTAGGGCGATATTCAACGCACTGATTATTGCTGCAACTCAACATGGCGGGTTGTTAGCTTTTAATCATGCGCATGACCGTGGCTTTCAACGTCCGACTGAGTTTCTGGTTCGCCACCACATGCCGACAGCAGGCCGAGCAGGCAAAAAAACAGCAGTGTGCGACTCAGGGTAGTCGTGGTTTTCATCGTGTATTCCTTTTAAATTCGATCATGTATGTAAAGCCCCGGCGCTCTCAGACGCAGGGGCTTTTTGCCTTAGATAACTCGCTTGACGCTCAGGTACTCGCCCTTGGTCTTGAGCGTGATGGTCACATCTTTGTTACTGCGGTTGCGCCAGAACCAGCCGTGGGTGCCGTCGAAGATGGCGGTGAACTCGCCATTGTCGCCTTCAACCTGCTTGCCCTTGCTGTAGCTGTGAAAATAGCCATTCGGGCCGTTGTAGGGCTCGCCGTGGGTGTCGTGGTTGACCGGCACACCATTGGTTGTCCACTCGTAGCTGACTGTGGCCTTGTCGAGCATTTCCAGTTTGATTTCACTGGCCTCGCCCGGTTTCAGTGTGACCGTTACCTCATCGGACTTCAGGGCTGGCTCAGGAGGTACTACCGGTGTGGCCACAGGTACTGCCGCAACTTGTTCTTGAGCCAAAGGCTGAGCAGGCGCAGGAGCTTGAGCAACAGGAGCCGCAACAGGCTGAACAGCTGCATCCGCTGCCGCTTCTTCGGCCAGAGTTATTTTAATTTCGCCCATCTGGGACAGTCCGAGTGCGCGACCTACGCCCGTTGGGTCGATTGCGTACTCAGAGGGCATAACAACAGTGACCAATAAGACAGCGGCAACACCTACGGCGATCACAGTAGAGCGCAGCAACTGGCGGCTGGTCGGCAATTCACTTTGGATCGGAAGCTTAGTATTAAACATGCTTAGTATTCCTTATTGAGAAACGATCAGTCCGGTGAGCTGGTAACCCATCAACAGGAAGCCGGCGCTCATCATGGCGACATTGGCAGCGTAGGCATGACGCCAAAAGCTAGCGGTGCGCCTCCAGTAGCCCATGGCAATCAAGATGGCGCTCAGAGCCAATAGCTGGCCAATTTCAACGCCGACGTTGAAGGCAATCAAATTAGGTATCAGGCCGTCTGCCGAAATATTGTATTCCTGAATCTTGGTCGCTAGGCCAAAGCCATGGAGTAACCCAAATATCAAAGTGGCTACTTTCGTATTTGGCTGGTGACCGAACCACCGTTGGAACGCTCCTAGGTTATCGAGTGCTTTGTACACCACCGAAAAGCCGATAATGGCGTCGATCACATAAGAGCTGATGCTGATTTCCGCCAACACGCCCAGCAGAAGTGTGATGGTGTGGCCTACGGCAAACATAGTGACGTAGAAGCCCACATCTTTTAGGCGGTAGAGGAAGAAGATCACCGCGAAGAGAAACAGCAGATGGTCGTAGCCGGTAATCATGTGTTTAGCGCCCATGTAGATAAACGGCAGTACCATCACACCGGAGCTTTCTTGGATAAATCCCTTGTCGCCTTCGGCAACAGCATGGGCTAGTGCTTCAGGCATGCCGAGAAACAGCAGTGCCATGAGCAGCAGCAACAGTAGTAAAAAGCGACTCCGGCGCACCGGAGATGCGTCCATTGCTCGCATAGATAGCGATTGCATAATTAAGTCCTGAGTTACAGTGATTTTGGGCCGCATGGCGGCCTATGTCAGAGCACGAGTTCAGGGCGGGGGGGCCGCTCGATCAGGAAGATCGGTCTGGGAGGAATGGAATAGCGAGGTGCTTCCCTTGACTGTGTTCGCTCTGACTCCGTACTGATGCTTAGCAGTGAAGTTAGATGCGGTGTTTCATGTAAATGATCTGCGGTCAGCGGCGAGTGGCAATGATCCCCGTACGTAGCACAGGTCAATTTTTCATCACCATAGGTATGAGAATGAATGGTGCTGTCATCAATCCAAGGCTGCTGGCTCGAACCCATAAAAAGCGCAGATGTATGCCCGGCCCACGCTATCAATATGGCGAGAGCAAGAGCAAAAAGTACCTTGGTAATGATGGACTTACCGAGCATGTTGTGGCTCTTTCGATGCCTAAGCAGTGGTTGGCTTTCTGGAGGGCTGGACGGATTGACCTTATCCCCCCCAGGGGGATAGCATGCGAGCATAATTCATCGACGCACGAGACTCAAGTCATGAGCGAACACGAGCACGGACATCAGCACCAAAGCCATAAGGACATCGTCAAAAGATTGAAGCGCGCAGAAGGTCATCTGCGCAGCATCGTAACCATGATCGAAGACAGCCGCCCCTGTGTAGACATAGCTCAGCAGCTGCATGCAGTGGAAAAAGCTGTCTGCCAAGCCAAGCGTGTGCTTATCCAAGATCACATTGACCACTGCCTGGAACACACAGTCGAAGCCCTCGCGACAGGCGAACGCGCCTCACTTGAAGACTTCAAGCAAATCACCAAGTATCTTTAGGTCCATCCTATGTCTAGCTTCGCCGAACTTCTGCAACAGGGGGCCTCGCAGGCCTGGCTGTACTTTCCTAGCGCTATCCTTCTAGGGGCCTTGCACGGCCTGGAACCGGGGCATTCGAAGACTATGATGGCAGCGTTCATCGTGGCCATTCGTGGTTCAGTGAAGCAGGCGGTGCTCCTGGGGTTGGCCGCAACGCTCTCGCACACTGCGGTTGTGTGGGCGGTGGCAATGGCCGGCATGTACCTCGGGCAGAACTTGGACGCCGAAACCACTGAGCCGTATTTCCAGCTAGCCTCTGCCGCGATCATCATTGTCATCGCGGTATGGATGCTTTGGCGTACTTGGCGTGGAGAACAGATGTGGCACTTCGAGGAAAGTGATGATCACTTGCATGAAAATCACGATGAAACGCACCGCATTGACACCGGGCACGGACGTATCGAGCTGTCGATCTTCGAGGAAGGCGTCCCGCCGCGCTGGCGATTGAGGAACCTGGCTGGCCATAACTGGCCAGCTGCTGAAGTGAGCCTACTGACAACTCGCCCCGATGGATTGGCCCAACGGTTTCGCTTCGTGGGTCGGGGCGACTACCTAGAGTCGCTGGACGAGATTCCCGAGCCCCATGAGTTCACGGCACGCTTGAGCCTGGGCCATGCCGGTCACCCCCATGACTATGACCTAGAGTTCCGCGAGCATAGCCACGGTCATGATCACGCTCACACTGAGCTGGAGGGACTGGAGCTGTCGCTAGAGGGCTATCAGGATTCCCACGAGCGCGCGCATGCCAATGACATCCGCAAGCGCTTCAGAAACCGTAAAGTCACTACTGGCCAAATCATCATGTTCGGCCTGACGGGCGGCCTGATTCCCTGTCCAGCAGCAATCACTGTGTTGCTGCTGTGCCTGCAAGTGAAGGAGGTCGCGTTGGGAGCCGTCTTGGTACTGTGCTTCAGCATTGGTCTGGCCATTACCCTAGTCACTGTTGGTGCCGCTGCCGCTCTCGGCGCACGCCAAGCGTCCAATCGTTGGCCTTGGTTTGGCACCGTGGCGCGTCGCGCCCCGTACCTGTCCAGCTTGTTGATTATCGGCGTGGGGATTTACGTCGGCGTCCATGGCTGGATCGGCCTGAACGCCTAGCCGATGTGGGAGTTATCCGCATATTTCGGCCTGTTTCTCGCCACCTTAAGTGCCGCCACGCTGCTGCCCATGCAGTCGGAGGCGGTACTGCTCGGGATGATATTGACCGACCAGTATGCAGCCTGGGTACTGCTGGCGGTGGTCACCACAGGCAATGTGCTGGGCTCGGCGCTGAACTGGCTGCTGGTTCGCTCTATCGAGCACTACCGGCACAAGCGCTGGTTTCCCGTCAGCGAAGGCTAGCTCGAAAAGGCCTAGCAGGCTTATCACCGCTTCGGTCGCTGCTATTGAGCTGGGTGCCGATCATTGGTGACCCACTAACCGTAGTGGCGGGTGTCATGCGCGAAACACTCTCGAGTTTTCTGTTGATAGTGACACTGGCCAAAGCAGCCGGCTATTTGCTGCTGGCGGTCGTGACGCTTGGCTGGCTCGGGTGAGCGCGCGCGATGCCAACCTGGATCTGATCAAATGGCTGGCGATGCTGAGCATGCTCTTGGATCATTTGCGCTACCTCTGACCGCAGGCGGCTGATTGGCTATTCAGCGTCCCGGCCTTGTGTGGCTATTGCCTGCCGCACTTTGCCTGCTGGCCAGCAGCCGCAACCGCTGGCTCGCGGACTGGGAGTTCCAGCCCTATACCTTGCTGATTCTGCTCACAGCGTTCACCGCTCCCTTGCTTGGGCTATTGCTGCTGCGCCGCCCCGGCCGTTTCAGGAGCTGGCCGGTCAAACCCTGGGGTTATTGGTTCTACCCTGCCCATCTAGCAGCACTGCATCTGATCCGCTCGCTCAGCTAATGCAGATGCCTCACTTCAGAAGTCTTCTTGCTCCATGCAGGCCTTTTGTCATACCGTGCAAGTCTGACGCGTGTCACATATAACAAGAGGCTGAAAAGGAGCTCATCATGAAGAAGTTTTCTGCTGTTCTTATTGCCGCCGTTCTCGCCCTAACCTCCGTGGCAGCCCTCGCCCACAGCGATGGTACGGACTCGAAAGGTTGCCACCGCAACCACAAAACAGGCGATTACCACTGCCATTAAGCAATAGCCTGTAGCGACTGGCGGCCCCTCACATCTGTAGTACCCAGATACAGATGTACAGAGCCTGATAAAGAGTTTGAGATCCTGGTTTCATTTGTTTGGGCATAAAACTAGGACCCTGTTTCCGCCCCGGCATGTCCGGGACTTTTTATGCACGAATCTGCGGAGCGGGCCAGAATCGTCAGCACGGTGGGTCACCATCATTGGAATGGATGGGTCAGGACCTCCAGCGTAAGTGGGTCACAATCGTTGGAATTGGATGTCAGAAACGCTGGAATACACAATTTAATCGATGACTTTAACCGCAAAGCACTGGCGATGGACGTTGATCTGTCTCTGCCCACAGAGCGTGTCGTTCACGCCTTGGATCAAATGATCTTGTAGCGTGGCAAACCGCTCGCCATCCGCAGCGACAACTGCCCTGAGCACATTAGCAACAAGCTGGTAGCCTGGACTGAAACATGACATCCGTCGGGAGTACATCCAGCTGCAAAACGCCTACGTCGAGCGGTGCAACCTAACAGTGCAATACGACTGATTAGGGCATTACTTATTTGAGTCGATAGCTGCGGTGCAAGGTCAGAGATCGAACTGAATCTGGACATATAATCACGAGCGCCCAAATATGGTCCTCGGAGGCATTACCCTCAAACAAAAGCTGGCCCTAGGGACTTAACCTCTATTTCTAGCGAACGCTATGGATGGGGATTACCCATGAGTCGGCGCGAGGACTGTCACGGCAATGCCCCAATGGGGCGTTTATTTCGAAGCTTGAAAACGGAATGTATACTGGCGATGTGTTACATGACTGCATCGCTAGCCCGGTAGGATATTGGTCGATTTCCGATGCGTCGATACAACTGGCAACGACCACAACAATTCAACGCAGGGCTCGTGTTATGGAAAACTTAACTCAGTGTCCAGGATCACTTAACCACTACACTCAAAATACTGAGTGATTTGTACTTGAGTAATAGTGGCCTGGTTTTTTTGATTGAAGCATAAATATTGATTTATCTTTACCGCGTCTCAATTGTCCGCCTGATCTAAACCGTCCTGACGCTGATCTTGCCTTGCTTGGACGGCTTCTTGCTTTTGATGACCTGAGTGTTCCTCTTCAGATAAGCGAGTTTGTTTTTCACGGGCGTTTTCATGAAATCGCTTCGACCTATCCAAACCTTCTTCGGCACTGGCCATACCTACAAAGAATAATAGGGTGCTGCTGATCGCGATAGATTTTAAGAAGTTCATTTTAATCCCCTGCTCTTGTTAAGCTCGCCTATCGGATGGCGGCTTTTCACTGTTCACAGTTTAAGACTTCAAACCTGACAGCAAGGTGAGCGCAAAATTACAAAACTGTAATTTTTCATTGGGGAATTGTTGCCTGCTTGTGTTTTTAGCAAGCTCTAAAAGTCTAAGCGAAAGCCTATCTGTTGCTCAACTATGCCACTGCTCTAATAGGAAATCCATGTAGTGGTCGTAAGCGTATAGCCAACACACGCCCACATGACTGACGGTGTGTGGTTCAGTCCGTCGACTGCGTCCAGTATTTGTCCAATCGATCTGTAACGGGTATGCCCCCCTCAAGCTTTAAGACAGTACAGGTAAGGGCAGACAGCCATTCTTGATGCCTGGTTAAGCTACGTCCAAGGACGCTCCTCTCATCTACTGAGCTGCCCAAGCCAGAAATTCAGCCTGAATCTGCGCTAGGGCTTTTCAATACTATCTCCGTCGACCATTATCGCAAGCATGTGAAAAACATAGTTAAGCAGCTGCGAGGAGTACTGTTTTATATTTTTCCTTTTCCCAACGATTTCATCCTCGTTGACATGCCGCAATCTCAGGTACGCCTGAATCGACTTGCCTTGCGCAGCTTCTTGCAAATGAGTGCTTATTCCGAGCGAATGCCAAACATTCAGTTCTTCGATGCGCGCCTTTGGCGCAAGCAAAATATTTAATTCCCAGCGCCTTTTAGGTATGACCTTCTCAAGTGAATTGATGAATTTTCCTGCATCATCCAAGCAGGTAAATCGTATGCCCTGCTTCGTTTGGCTGGTGTTTTTTTTCCAGTAATCGATACACCACCTAATCGCTCCCTTATCTTTCCCGAATGCGTCTCGCAAAAGCGAGATCACTCTGTCAGTTTCCTTCGCTGTAGCCCTATCTTGAGGCCTTATGGGCGCTAGTGGGATCCCGATAGCGGTTGAGCTCATGCGCTTTGGAAAATGTCGCCGATTCCCAGCCTTGGTTACTAGATTTTGTATTTGCGTCGCCGCTTCCAGCCATCCTTTTATTTTCGTTTTATCAATGTAATAACGTACACAAAGCGTCGAGATAGGGTCACCCCCCTCAAGATCGCGAAGAACTGTGTAGCAATCAAGAACTGTAGCCCTCGGTTTTGGTGATGCGTACTGAAAAGCCTCAGCTGCCATAGTGCTTATATCGCTTGACTGGAATCTTCGGGACAGGGTTCTACCCCGTTTCCACGGACGGTTATAAAACAGCTAAGAGCTTTTGATCCTGCGCAGCAACTCTACGTCGCATCCTAGGATTATGGAACCGCTCGATGTATTCAAATAGGTCTGCTCTTGCCT
>NZ_RKKU01000005.1 GCF_003797945.1 Pseudomonas neustonica | reverse complement strand
AAGCTGAGGCCTTGGGCATGACTAACTTGAATGGTGGCACGCTCTGCAACGCTGAGTTCGGAATAAGACATAGGGCAGCACCGTACCGGAAAGGTCAGGTGTTGCACTCAGTTTTTGCCGCCGCCCTTCTTCTGGAATATCTATATCAGCGAGCTGTTTAGCAAACAATCCATTTTTGGGATCAATTGTATTTATATTTTTGAATTGGTGATACCTACTGAAATCAATCTTTCTATCCTGCGATATTTGTATAATTCGGTCAAACTGAAACTCTTTTCTGAATGTATCGTAATCTATCGATACTTTTTTATTGGATTTTATGAGTCTGTATTTTTTCTCTCCAAAGACACCAATGATTTGATGTACAACATCTAATGACTTGTCTTCACTGATAGAAAAAAATTCGATTTTCTTGGCCAAGCGAGAGAAAATATCTTCGGCAGAAAAAATGATGCTTATTTTACTAAATAGCTCTCTCTTTTTTTCATCGCTCAAGGCATATATATAATCAACATATTGCTTTATCGGGTTTTCTGCTGCTGCATCGGCCTTGCCCTCTTCTTTAGAGTCAAGATCTGATTTAGTCTCACTAATGGCGTCAAATAAAGCAGGCATATTTGATTGTTCAAGGTGCATCAAATGGACAATACCTGCCTGCCTTGTTTTTTTCTTGTTTGTAAAAAATATGAACTCAATACTACTTGAATCAAGAATATCTAACGCCTTACTCCAATGATGTAGCGTTTTCCAAAGATCAATATCTCTATTTGTGAGAGCGGCTCCATCGTTAATTGAGTGTTTAACTTGAATTAGAGCTTTGCCACCATCAATCCTTGCGTGATGTACATCATCAAAGACCTCCAACCCAACGGATTCTCCTTGTTTTATATCAATAAGATACTCCAGGCACACAAGGTCTTGGTAATCAAACCCTAATTGGCTTTTGTCGGCTGCAACTTGTTCAAAGAACCCCTTAGACATAAAGGCCTCGATTATTTTTTCTGTATATTAGCATTACATGAAAAGCCCTCAAGAAGAGCCTTAACAGTGATTAGATCGCACGCTGCGTTATTACGCGGTATAACATGCGCGACGAATGACTCGGTTCTTGTTTTTTATCAATTACTTGTGCGTGCTCATGCTGTTATCCCTCACGTTAAACTGCGTGCGATATAAGTCCATTATGACTGCGTGCAGGCACGACGATATGTCTCTGGCCAGCAAGTGGCAGGGCGTTTGGTTTTGTGGGTTGGGATAGTCAGGCATCCGTGCCTCCAGAAAGGGGTCTGTAAAAACAGTTACTGGCATAGTGCTACGCTTTGGCTGGCTTGCCAACCCTGTTTTGATCAACTGCGCTTGCATTAATCCAAGCTGTTTTTGAGCCGAGTAGCTTTGTTATTCGGTTGAGGGAGCGCTCGCACTAGCGAAACTCGTTGTTACCACCAGCGCTGCGAGCTATTGATGGCGTGCGACCCAGCGAAACAATTACACACTAATTCCCCACTTTATTTCACTGACCGACATCCATAAGTGCGGTTCGCGGGTATAGCCTGCATGAACGGAATGGCGATTGAGTACGGGAACCGGGCATGGCAGACAGCGAGTTTGATTACGAGGGCACTCTGGAGGCCTGCGCGCGGGGTGATAAGGATGCGTTTCAGCGGCTTTATCAGCGTGAGGCGGGGCAGATGCTTGGGTTGGCTATTACCTTGCTGGGGCGGCGTGATCAGGCTGAGGACTGTTTGCACGATGCGCTGGTGAAGGTGTGGCATAACGCTGATCGCTTTGATCGCTCGCTGGGTCAGGGACGCGCCTGGATTTATAGCATCCTGCGTTATCGGGCGCTGAATCAGTTGCGTACTCGCGGACGGTTGGTCGAGACCGACGATGGCTTTATCGAGCAGATGGCGGATGACAGTGCGCAGGCAGAAGATATCGCCAGTGATCAGTCGGAAAGCCGTGAGCTGCGCCGGTGCTTGCGCCACCTGGAGCGCCCGCGTCGCCATCCGATCCTGCTGGCCTTTTATCGGGGCCTTACCCATGAACAGATTGCCAGCCGGTTGACTACGCCGCTGGGTACCATCAAGGGACGCATCCGCGCCGGTCTACGCGCATTGCAGGAGTGTTTGCAGGCATGATTCCAGAGGCAGTTGAGCCGCGTCGGGCCTTGATCGGCGAGTATGTGTTGGGCTTGCTCGAAGGGCCCGAGGCCAGCGCGGTGCGCGAGTTGATCGCGCATGACCGCGATGCCGCGCGCATGGCGTTGGAGTGGGAGCAACACCTGCTCGAACTAGCAGATGAACTACCGCCGCAAACCCCTTCACTGGTGTTGTGGGAGCGCGTGCAACAGAGCCTGGGTTGGGCGCCCGCATCGCGCGGCACGCCTGCTGACGGCTTCACCCGTTGGTGGAACAGCCTTGGCTTGTGGCGTCTGACCAGCGGTGCGCTGGCTTTGCTGGTACTCCTTAGCTGGCTGCCCGGTGTGCTGCGCGAAGCACCCGTCGGCGCGAGTTTCACGGCAGTGCTGCAGGTGCCGGGGGAAAGTGCCAAGCCGGGCTGGGTGGTAACGGTCGATGGCGACGGTACCTTGAAGCTGGAGTCGCTGGTGGCGGATCAGATCCCGGCAGATCGCAGCGTACAGTTCTGGACCCTTATTGATCCCAAAGATGGCCCGCGCTCGTTGGGTTTGATCGAGCCGGGTAAAGGCACGACCCTGAGTGCTGAACAGATTGGGGCCGTGCAGGCCGGGCAGTTGTTTGAGCTGACGCTTGAGCCGTCGGGTGGGTCGCCGTTGGATCGGCCGACGGGGCCGGTTTTGTATATTGGGCGGGCGGTGCTTATTGCGGGTAACTAGCGTGGGCTTCTCGGGGAGTTGGCGGATTTAAGTCTGGTTATTGAGGGTAACGTTACGTTCGCCTTTCGCCTGGCTGGCGAGTTACTTTTGTTTGCGTGGCCAAACAAAAGTAACCAAAAAAAAGGCCACCCCACCAAGCTGGCCTTCGGCTTCTCTGCGTTACTCGGTGTTGAGCGCGCCTGCGGAACTCGCTTCGCTCAGGCTAGGCGCCCCCCAACATTCCTCGGCTTAATCGCTCAACCCCTGCGTTACTCGACAGCTTGGAAGGGGGACGAAAGGCCGGAGATCGGAGTCCTGTCGGGCTTGGTTACTTCGCACAAACCTGCACACCAAAACCCACCGCTGCACGGACTGAATAGTCCCATCTGAGCGGGCGAGTAGCGCAGAGCTGCCGGGAAAAGGTCCTCGCGGTGTCTGAGCGAAGCGAGTTTGCGAGGGCCCCCGGCAGATCGAGCAACGCAGCGAACCCGAAGGGCCGCGCAGCTGGGTGCCCCGGGGGATCGCTAAGGGGGGATGGGCAAGCATTCCCCCTTGGCTCGCCTAAGGGCGAAAGCGGAAGTGAGCCAAACAAATGATGCTCCAAAACCGCAGCCAGTGAATGATCACCAGTAGTTTTGACTGGCCGTCGCTCAGCTCTTCACACAACCCCAGAAAATTTATTTTCATCCCCCGACATCCAAACCCAACCCTCGCGGGTATTAGCTAGTAGGTGACTTACAAAGCACCCAGCTGGATGGGTCAAGCCCATCACCACATGAATGCGAGGAATCACAGATGAATACTTTTAATAAACTAATCCTGACCACCTCACTGACACTGGCCGCCGGCACTGCCAGCGCCGCCCAATTGCTGGCCCTCGGTGAAGACGGCATGCTGCACAAGATCGATACCGATACCTTGAGTGTAACCGCCAGCATGCCGGTTGAAGGCGCCAGTGACCTGCGCGGCATCGACGTCCGCCCGGCCAACGGCATGCTCTACGCACTGGGCGGCGGCACCCAGCTGTACACCATTGATGCGGCCACCGGCCAAGCCACCGCGGGTGCGATGCTGAACTCTGCACTCCCCGGTAGCGAGCATGCGGTGGTCGACTTCAACCCCAAGGCGGATCGTCTGCGTTTGCTGGCCGCCGATGGCACCAACTTCCGTGTGAATGTTGAGACAGGTGAAGTCGCAACGGATGGCAGCGTGGCCTATGCCAAAGGTTCCGAGCACGGCAGCATGATGCCGAAAGTGGTTGCCGGCGCGTACACTGATTCCTTTGCCGGGACTGAGAAAACCGAGCTTTACACCGTCGATCTGGCCACCGGCATGCTGATGCTACAAAACCCGCCGAATGATGGCGTGCAGCAACCCGTCGGTGAATTGGCCAAAGGCCTGGACGCTGCCGCCATGGACATCGCCAGTGACGGCAAGGGTGGCAACACCGCTTATGTGCTGGCCAATGGCACTCTGCACACGGTCGATCTGAGCACTGGTGCACCCGCCTCGCTGGGCATGATCGCTGACCTGCCAGAGGGCATCATCGATATCGCGGTATGGCCCGAAATGTAATATGGCTGTTGCGCTAAAATAAAAACCCCGCGCAACGGCGCGGGGTTTTTAATGCTTCTAGTTCGCTTTTTGATCGTTCCCACGCTCCGCGTGGGAATGCAGTCCAGACGCGCTGCGTCGGCTACTGCCATATCGCACGCGCACTATTGAGCGGCAGTCAGCTCGGGCATTTTGACGCCCGCCAGTCGGGTGCTGAAATCGTACTTGAAGTTGTAGTCTCCCACGTAGGCTTGAGCGATCTTGCCAGACCATTCGATATCGAACGTGGCGGGGCCGGTGCGGATAAACTTGATCTGGTGCCGGGCTGCGGCATCGTGACCGAGCAGGTAGATGTGAAAGGCAAAGTCGTCCCAATCTTCTATAGCGTCGGGGTGCATATCCACTTCCAACTCAAGGCCATCCACTAGGGCTTCAGTGTACTCAGCCTCTGGGCAGACCTTGAAGCCACCGTCGTGCCACTCATTGGTCGATAGTGTGCATCTGTGATAGTTGCCCCAGACGATGGGAGCTTGCCAGTCGCTGTCGTACTCCTCATCTTCGCCATCGTCGATATCACGTTCAGCGTAGTAGTCGTCGGTTTCCAGATGAAAATGAAACCAGACCATGCCCTCGCGTACCTCGGCAGTCCAGCAGAAATCCTTGACGGCATGGCCTTCCGGCCAAGGGTTGTTCTTGAAGTAGATTCGGTTATCCATGGCGGTTACTGAACAACTTTTGTCAGGCGCACGCCATCGACCACCATCTGCCACTGACCATTGTTCAAATGGGGTGGTTCAGTCACATCAAAGGTGGTGGTGAAGGGGCCAATGCCAACCACAAAATCGTCACCCAGAAACTCCTTTACCTGGCTGTTGAGCGAGGTGGTTCCGCCGTTTTTCAGGCGTTTATAGGCGACGGTGCCGTCAGTCAGAATAAGCAGGGCCATCTCGCTGCTTTGCCATTCGCCAGCGTAAGCCATCTTCTCTGGGGGCAAGGGATCTGCGCAGCCGGTGATAAGCGCGGCCAAAAACACAACAATCAGTACTTTAAACTTCATAAGACTCTCTATCGGGTGGGTATTGGTTGGGTTGATGACGCCAACCGGTGTTACTCAACGGCCAGAAATTGCACAATCGCGGCTTTATTCGGGTGATTGCTGAGCCACTGTCGGGCGGCTATGGCGCGCTCGGTATCCTCTTCGCCAACCACTTTTTTTAGCCGCTCTATGCGGGCCAGCTCGGTTTGGTCCTGGCGCACCTTGCGCTGCCATTGATCGCTAAACACGCTGGGCAATTTGTTGGCCAGCGCCAGGGATTTGAGTAGCTGCCACTCGCCGCCATCGAGCCAGGCTTCATCACAACCGCTGCAGAGATCGATCCGGTTATTGAGCGCACCGGTCACCGAATACTTGGTCATCAGTCGGGCGCACTTGGGGCAGCTCAGGGCGGTTTTGCTATCGGCGTCCTGCACTACCTCACTGTTGTAGTCGGCGTCGCTGGTCTCCAGCGTTACGCGCTCGGCCCAGTCACGGTAATACAACAATGACAGCAGCGAACCCTCGCACGAGGTGCAGCCCATCACCGGCAAGCTGTCGTCCAGCTTGGTGGGTTTGAGGTCCATGTTTTTACATTTTGGGCAATGCATTCAAACTCCTGTTGTGCGTTGGGATGAACAACCTGGCACTGCCATTGCGCCGCTGCGCCAGGCGGACCCGGGGTCGGCTAGAACCGTGAGTCGTTCTCGCAGGGTATACCGTCGCGGTCGCCATCCATTTTGGTATTGGGGCAGTGCCGGGTAAAAAACTCGGCCTCTGCGCGCGACCGCATCTGGCTGCAGTGCTGCCGCCCGTCGCAACTGAAATTGGGTTTCGGTGGTGTGGGTGGCGTGGGTGTGACGCGGCTGCTGGATACCTGGCTGGTGCCACTATCGCCGTAACTCGTTATCGTCGGAGTCTGTGGCTGCAGTTTTTCGGTATACATTTTCCAGCCGGCAAAAGCCAACAGGATGACAAACAGTAACTTTTTCATGCGTTAATCCAGCGATGTTTGAGCGGTAGTAAGAGTGGCGTTTGGCATAGCGGTCGCATGCGTTTCATCCGGGTAGCAAAACCGGACGGCGCATTGTCAGTGGCAAAGGTTGAACGGGGTAAGTGTCTTGCACGGCGACAGCCAGGCATCCATGCCTCCAGTAAGGGGACTGCGGAACTGCAGTTAGCAGGATAGTGCCGCCTGGCGAGGAGCTTGCCAACTGGTTTTTGGCTGCGTGTCTTGGCGTGTGACCGGTTGCCGATTTTGCGCCGACGAGGATGGTTAACAGGCCTGCGCCTTAACAAAAAACTCGAACCTGTGCACGGATTAGAGCACTGCCTTACCCAGCAGCAACGCCCCTGTCACCAGCAGCAAGCTGTAAATCATCTGCCGAAAGCGCTGTTCGTTCAGGCGGTGATGCAGAAACTCACCCAAGAGCACACCGATGACCAATAGCGGCAGGTAGCTGGCGATGCGCGGCAGGTTGGGTAGCAGACTGCCGTCGAGCAGAAAGAGCACCGTCATGCTGCCGTTGAGGCAGAACCAGACGCTGATCAGGGTGGCGCGTAGTTTGCTCTTGTCCAGCGTGGTGCCGGCCAGACCATAGACCAGCAGCGGGCCGCCGGACGCAAACAGACCGTGGGTGACGCCGGCGCCCAGCGTGAGCAGGCGGCTAAGCCAGCGCGGATGTGCTTCGCTGTTGAGTCCTTTGAACATACGCCATAGTTCGCGCCCAGCGAACCAGAGCACCAGCACGCCAAACAATGCCTTGAGCAACTGGCCGTCGAGCCAGGGGCGCAGACCGTAGCCGAGCAGCATACCGATGAGCATCAAAGGCAGAATCAGCTTGAGCAGCAGCGACCATTGAATGTGCTCGCGGTTACGCCACGCCAGGTAGCCACTCATGCAGATATTCAGCGGCACCAGGACTGGCAACATGGCCGGGATAGGTAGCAGCAGCGCGCCGAGCGACAGGGCGATGACGATGCTACCGAAACCGGTGATGGCTTCTATGGTGTAGGCCAGCAGGATGAAAACACCCAGCCAGATCCAGGGGTCTAACAGGCTCATGAATGACTCATCTCAGGTCTCCGGCAAAGCGTTTGCGTACCTGACGCAGATACAGCGCCGGGGCGAAGCGCCAGAGCAGGCTGCCGAATTTCGACACCGGCTCGGGCAGCAGCCAACGTTGCCCGTTTGCGAGCGCTTTGTCGATCAGCTCGACCATCCATTCCGCGCTGCGCATGCCGCCGACCATGGAGCGCGCATGGCTGGCGGGCTTGCCATCCTTACCCAGAGCGTTGTGCTCGATGGGGGTATCGAGAAAGCTGGGATAGACCATCAGCACATGGATGCCGTCGGGCTCCAGCTCCAGCCGCAAAACCTCAAAGAACTGGGTCAGCGCGCCCTTGGCGGCGCAGTAGGCGGCGCGCCCCGGCACTGGCATCCAGCCCGCCATGGAGCCGATGCAGACAATCTCGCCGCGGCTGGCGCGCAGCAGCGGTAGCGCGGCCATCGTCAGCTCGACCGGGCCCTGCCAGTCTACGGCCATGATCTTGCGAAACACCGCCGGATCGGTCTGGTGCGCTGGCGAGCGATGGGTGATACCGGCGTTATTGACCAGCCGATCCAGCCGGCCAAATTGCTGCTCGGTGGCCTGGATCAGTTTTTGGATGTCGTCGGCGTTGGTGATATCGGCAACCACCGCCAGCACCCGTTCGGGCGCGTTGAGTTGCGCCTCGCGCTCGGCTAGCAGATCAGCGTTGATATCCGCCAGTACCAGACGGTGCCCGGCGGCAAACCACTGCTGGGCCATAGCCCAGCCGAGGCCAGAGGCGGCGCCGGTGATCAGAATCGTTTTCATGGGTGGCTCCGTTGTTTTTGTTATTGGGCGGAGCTGGAAGCGCTGAGCTTCAAGCCTCAAGCCTCAAGCCTCAAGCTCAAAGCTAGAAGCTAGAAGCCCACACGGCGTTCAAATAAAGCTTGACGGGCTAAACCCGACCGCCATCCTGTTAACGCTTGCAGCTTGCAGCTTGCAGCTTGCAGCTTGCAGCTTGCAGCTTGCAGCTTGCAGCTTGCAGCTTGCAGCTTGCAGCTTGCAGCTTGCAGCTTGCAGCTTGCAGCTTGCAGCTTGCAGCTTGCGCGCTAGCGCCTAAGCCCCCGCGCGTTAACAAAAAACTCAAAGGTTTCGGCTGAGGTTTTTTGTAGCGGATAGCCAAACTCGTCCTTCAGCCTGCGGTTACTGAGTACCGGGCGGTAGCGCAGAAAGTTGATCTGCTCCGGACCCGTCGGTTTGCCCAGCCATTTGGCGACCTGCAGGGCGCTTTTCAGTACCCAGGGGGCGAGATTCAGGGTGGGCTTGTTCAGGCGCCTGGCGATCTCGTGCAGGGTCAGGGCGCCATCACCGGCCATGTTGTAGATGCCGTGCTTGTCTTCGCGAATACCCATTTCCATGGCGGCGAGTACGTCCTGATCCCAGATAAACACGAAGGGCGAGTCGCTGCCCTTGATGGTCAGTATCCGTTTGGCTTCAAACAGGCCGGTGATCTGGTTGCGCGTCTCGCTACCGAGCACGGTGCCGGGGCGAAAGATCAGTTGCTGCAGCTCGGGATGCTTGCTGCGGAAGCTGGCGAGCAGTTCTTCCACCTGGCGCTTGTGATCGGAGTAGGCAAACTCGGCGTTGCCACGAATGGCGTCGCTCTCGTCGATCCACTCCGGGTTATCGGCGTAGTAGCCATAGGCGGCGCCGGAGCTGGTGACGGTCAGGTGTTGCACGCCAGCCTCGATGCAGGCGTGCAGCACATTGCGCGTGCCGTTAACGTCGATATCAAAGTCGCGCGCGCGGTCTTTGGAGGCCTGCAGGATGGACGCCAAATGCACCACGTGGGTGATGCCGTTTTGTTTCAACAGCGCGCCCAGCTCGCGATCACGAATATCCATGATCTGCAGCGGAAAGTTCACATCATCGCGGCTGCGCAGGTCGGTACCGATAACATGAAAGTCCTGCGCCAGTCGGTTACCCAACTGGTGGCCGATATAACCGGCGGCGCCGGTAATCAGAATGCGTTTGCTCATGGCTTACTGACTCTGTTCTGCGCCGCGCTGGGCGGCAAGCTGTTGTAGATGGTCTTCGCGGCGGCTCTGGTAGGCCCAGATCTGCGACAGGGTCAGCCCGGATACCAGATGCCAGGTGCCCCAGAACGCGGTAATCAGCATCATGCCGCCGGCATTCGGGAAGAAGGTAAAGAGGATCACCAGCCCCAATCCCGAGTTCTGAATGCCCACTTCCATGGTCACGGCGCGGCGGTCGCCTACCGGCAGCTTCATCAGCCGCGCCATGGCGTAGCCCAATGACAGCGCCAGCAGGTTGTGCGCTACCACCAGCCAGAAGAAGCTGTTGAAGCGTTCGATGAAGAGGTCGAAGTTGTTACTGAAGGCAATGCCGACAAAGCCGAGAAACACCAGCAGCGAGACGATGCGTAGCGGCTTTTCACTGCGCAGCGCCAGCGCTGTCCAACGCTTACCGCTGAGCATGCCCAGTACCAGAGGCAAGGCCAGTACCAGCAACACAATCAGCAGGATGCTGCCCGGTTGCAGGCTGATCTGCGTGAGGTACTCGCGGGTGTGCGGGTTGAGCCACCCGTAAAAGGCGAAGTTGAGCGGTGTGAGCACGGTGGCAACCAGGCTGGAGACCGCCGTCATACTGACCGAAACCGCCACATTGCCCTTGCCCAGCCAGGTCATCACGTTCGAGAAGCTGCCGCCGGGGCAGCAGGCCACGAGGATCATGCCCAGCGCCAGTTCGGGATCGATGTTGAGCACCCAGGTCAGTAGACAGGTGGCCAGCGGCAGCAGCAGAAACTGCGCAAACAACCCGGCCAGGGGTGCGACCGGCGCTTTGATGATGCGCTTGAAGTCCTCCAGCTTGAGCGTCAGCGACACACCAAACATCATGGCCGCCATGATGATGTTGAGCAGAATCAGGCTGGCCGGATCAAACTGGATCGGCAGTGGCCCGCTCATGTCGCCGCAACCGGCTCGGGCGTGCTGGCTTGCAGTTCGGCCTCGAGCGCGGTGATGTGCTGATTCAGCGCCGCGAGGTAGGCGTCCTTGTTGACGTAGTAGGCCATGCGCGCCAGCTTGATGTAGTCATAGCCACCATCCAGATTGCTGGTCGCCTGCTGGCGCTTGGTTTCGGCAAACTGCAGTGCGGCCGGGCTGCATTGCTGGCGTTGATGGATATAGAGCGCGGCCAGCCGCGCCTGCTGATTGCGCCCTTCCCAGCCGAGGCCGGCAGCTTCAATCATGCCCATCATGAACAGGTTGTCGTACTGCGGATGGAACACGTTCATATACAGTTGCGGTGCATCAACTTGTGCTGGCCAGTTGAGGTGCTTGCGGTCGATAAAGGGGTAGTCGAGCTGATAGCCCGTGGCCAATAAAATCAGGTCGTATTCGCCGCTCTCGCCATCAACAAAGCTGACCTTATTGCCTGCCATGCTGTTGATATCGCGGCGCGCCTTGATATCGCCATGGCCCAGGTGGTGCAGAATCAGCGAGTTGACCACCGGGTGCGACTCGTACATCCGGTAATCCGGATCGGGCAGGCCATAGTCGGAGGGCTTGCCCATGATCATGCGGATCATGGCCGCATCGACTCGCTGCTTGAGCTTGCGCGGGAGTTTGAGTTTGCCGCCCAAGGTATCGGTTGGTTTGCCCTTGATGAATTTGGGTAGAAAGTAATAACCCCGGCGCAGGCTCATATCGACTGACTTGGCGTGGTGCACGGCGTCCACGGCGATATCTGCCCCGGAGTTGCCGCAACCGACGATCAGCACGCGTTTGTCTTTAAATACTGAAGGGTCGCGGTACTCGCTGGAATGCATTATCCGCCCGGCAAACTCGCCGGGCAGCTGCGGCTGGTTGGGGGTGTGCAGGGTGCCGTTGGCGATCATCACGCCAGCGAAGTGCCGGCTCTGTTGATGGCCATCGCGCTCGGTGGTGATCTGCCAGCCGCCATTTTCCGGCGTGACGCTGAGTACGCGGGTATTGAATTCGTAGTGACGGGCCAGATCAAAGTGCTGTGCGTAATCACGAAAGTAGCGCTTGAGTTCACTGTGATGCGGATACAACGCGACGCTGTCGGCCATCGGAAACTCGGCGAACTCGGTCATGCGTTTAGAGGAGATCAGGTGCGCCGTCTCGTACATGGTGCTGTGGGGGTTGTCGATATCCCACAGGCCGCCGACGTCATTGTTCAGCTCCAGACCAATGAACGGGATGTCGAGCTTCTGCAGGTTGCGAGCCGTGGCCAGGCCCATGGGACCGGCGCCGATAACAGCGTACATGGGGTGTGCTCCAGATTGAGTCATTGTTGTTATGATGTTGAGTCTAGCCAACTGCCCGCCGTGCGTAACGCACCAAACGGGACAAGGAACCGGCAATTCACGCCATGCCAAGCGATCAACACAGCGTCACACCACTTTATGCGCAAGCTCTGCTGCAGTCGGCTGAACGCCATGGCGTTGCCCTGCCCGCTCAGCTTTGCCAGCGTCTGCGATCCGGCGAGCGCATTCCTTTGGCGTTGCAGGATGAACTGTGGGAAAGCTATTGCGCGCTGATGGCTGATCCGCTGGTAGGGTTGCGGCTGGGGCTGGATATCCAGATTGGCCACCTCGACAGCGCGGGCATGCTGTTGGTGACCTGCGACACCCTGGGTGAAGCCTTGGCTGAGCTGGTGGAGTACGCCCCGGTGATAGGCGCAGGTGGCGAGTTTCAGTTGCTGCGCGAAGCGGATCAGGTGGCTATCGACTATGAGCCACATCTGGCCGTGCGGCAGGCCGAGCGAGTCGAAGCAGCGCTGACGGTGCTGCTCAACCTTACTCGCTGGGCAACCGGTGGACGCTTTCAGCCCAGCGGTATCTGGTTGGCGCACGCGCCCTTGGCCTTAGCGACCGAGTATCAGGCGCTGATTGATTGCCCGCTGCATTTTTCCGCGGGCTGCAATCGCATTACCTTCAGTGTTGAGCAGCTGGAGCTACCGCAGGTTCAGGCCAATAGCGCGCTGCGTGATCACCTGCGTCAATTGGCCGATCAAACCCTTGCGGCGCTGGGGCAGCACAGCCTGACTGCCGAGGTGCAGGCCTTGGTGCGCAGCCATCCGCGCTGGGGCAAGGAGCGCATTGCTGAGCAGCTGGGTCTCAGCGGTCGCCATCTGAATCGCAAGCTGGCCGAGGAAGGCTTGTCGTTCAAGGCGCTGCGTGAAAGTGTGCTGCAGCAGATGGCCTGTAGCGCGCTGCAGGGGCGTCAGAGCGTAGCGCAGATTGCCGAGCAGCTCGGCTTTTCCGATGAAAACGCCTTTGTGCGCGCCTTTCGCCGCTGGCAGGGTGAAACCCCTGCGCGTTACAAGGCTGCCTTGGCGCGTTGAGCGCAGTGGCTTGCATTTAAATCTGGCTGGCCTATGGTAGAGGCCTGCACCACAACCGAGTCAGATCATGTATTGGTTTTACCCGCTTAGCGATAGCCTACTCGCCTTCCTGAATTAAGCCGGGACGGTTTAACCGTACCCGGCGTTTCCCTCTTATTTTACCTAGTGATTTTCTGTCAGAGAGAGAAGGACATGTCGTCTATTGTCGATGTGAAGCAGCCATTACGCAGCCTGGCGCAGCACAGCACTGCCTGGAACAAAACGGGGCCAAGCGAGTTGGCCAGTGTGATTGGCAAGCTGGAGTTGCTGGAGCGTGATCTGGTGACGCTGCGCGCACGCGTGGGCAGCGACTTATTGCTGCTGGATATGAATACCCAGGATTTGATCGAGCTGCGACTTGGCGAGCGCAGCTGCAGCGCTGATGCGCAGGTGTCGATCTTTTCGCCTCTGGGCGCCCGCCTGCTGGCGGCTCGCCCAGGCGATATACTCAATCTGGGCGGTTTCAGCGGCGGGTATCGGTTGTTGCTGGTGCGCGTCAGTGCACCAGCAAACTAGGGCTGCTGCCTAGTAGCCCGCCTGCATGATCTCGATGCCCTTGCCCAAAACCTCACGCCAGGCCTTGATGGTGCCATCGTTGCAATCACGGTCGTGCTGACTAATAGTGCTGATCAGCGCCTCTATCCAGTAGTGATAGAGGTGCGGCTCAATATTCATCTTCTCGCGTGAGTGCGACTTGGCCAGCGCCTGCAGTTTGGTTGGCGGTAGACCGCGTGCAAATAGCACCAGATTGAGGATGCCCTGGCGCAACAGTAGCTTCTGTGCCGGCATATCGGTGTTCTTGAACTTGGCCGCGACATCAGGCGACGAGCTGAGAAAGGTACGGTAGAAGTCATCGAAAAAGACGCTTACTGCACAGCAGCGTCCATAGCTTTGCATTACGGTATCAGCGGAACTCATCGGGTGCCTGTCATGCTGGGGCCTGAGGCGGCCATATTTTTGCGGAGCGCAATCTTACCAGTTTGTAAGACTGCGCACTGCGATGGTGCAAAAAAACCTTAGTCCGATTAGCTCTCAGAGATAAGCCAGAAGGCGCAAGCTTGACGCCTCTACGCCTCTACGCCTCTACGCCTCTACGCCTCTACGCCTGCTAAACCGTTTGCGCGCTGGCCGATGGCGAGCGTGAAGTAGTCAGCTAAACGCCCGCCGCGCAGATCAGGCTTGCCAGAACTTGACGTGTACCTGCGCGGACTCTTCTTCCAGCAATGGGCCAACCACTTCGACCTTGCGTTGACCGGCGGCAAACACCGTACGGCACGGCAAATCCAGTGTCGGATTTTCCGGATGGTTGCCGGTGAGTTCTTTCAAGCGCTTTTCGCTGGCGCCATACACCACGCGCCCGACCCCGGCCCAATACACGGCACCCGCGCACATGGCGCAAGGTTCGGCCGAGGTATACATGGTGCTACCGGCCAGAATCTCTGGCGAGTAGGTAGTGTTGGCGCGGGTCATCAGCACGCGTTCGGCGTGGCCGGTCATGTCATGCTCCGGCAGAAAGGCGTTGAGCTGCTCCATCAACACCTTGCCGTCGGCATCGACGAGGATGGCGGCAAAGGGATGGATGCCCTGCTGGGCGGCTTGTTCTGCCAGGCGGAAACTTTCGCGCAAAAACTGGGTGTCGCGTTCGGTATGACTCACAAAGATAATCCTTTTAACTCTGGCCGGTTCAGGCGGCGCAGTGGCCGCCGGTAGTGGGTTATTTTTTCTTCGGCAGGCTCCAGGCGAAGAAGATCTGCTGGGTCCATTGCACCGACTTGAACAGCAGCAGGCTGACGGCGGCAAGGAAGAACAAGCCAGCAAAGGCCTGTGGAATCTTGAAGAAGGAGGTAGAGAACTGGATGAAGTAGCCGAGGCCTTCTTCGGCGGCGACAAACTCGGCCACCACCGCGCCGATGATCGCCAGGGTAATAGCCACCTTGAGGCCGCTGAAAATATGCGGAATGGCGTAGGGAATCCGAATCTGCCAGGTTTCACGGCGCAGGGGCGCATCCAGCGAGCGGCTCAGTTCAATCAGCTCTTCGGGCGTTTCGTTGATCCCGGTCGCGGTGGAGACTACCAGCGGGAAGAAGGTCAGCAGGCAGGTAATCAGCACGCGAGAGGGGTCGTCCGAACCCATCATGACGATGATCAGCGGGGCGACTGCGACCACCGGTGTTGACTGGATTACCACCAGCAGGGGGTAGAGCGTGCGCGACAGAAACTCTGAGCGCATCATTGCAATGGCCAGCGGAATGCTGATCACGATCGAGAGCGCAAAACCCATCAGTGCCACGCGCAGGGTCGCCCACAGGTGCATCATCCAGCGGCTGAACTCAACATCAAAAAAGGCGCTGAAGATGGCCGTCGGTGCTGGCAGCACGTAATTGGGCAGCGAGAATACTCGGCAGACCAGTTCCCACAACACGATCAGGCCAACGAAAAACAACCAGGGCGATAGATTCAATAACAGCGCACGGCGCGCTGCGGCCTCAGTGGGCGTCTGGCTCATAGATATGATTCCTTATGCGGTCAGTCAGCTCGCTGAAGCGGGGATTATTGATGGTTTGGGTATTGCGCGGTCGTGGCAGATCGATGTCGATCAGGTCGAGCACGCTACCGGGTCGCTTGCTCATGACCAGGACGCGGTCGGCGAGCAGCACGGCTTCGGAAATCGAGTGGGTAATGAACAGCACCGTCTTCGGTTGTTCATCCCATATTTTCAGCAGATCGAAACCAATCTGCTCTCGGGTCATTGCATCCAGCGCGGAGAAGGGTTCGTCCATCAGCAGGATGTCGGGATTGAGCAACAGCGCGCGCACAATACCCACACGCTGCTGCATACCGCCGGATAGTTCGTCCGGCATCTTGTCGGCGAAGGCCTCTAATCCGGCCATCGCCAATAGCTCGTTAGCGCGTTTCTCGTCCTGCGCGCCGTAGCGGCCGAACTTGTGCTTGAGCGGAAAGAGCACATTTTTGCGAACGCTCAGCCAGGGCAATAGGGTCGGCTTTTGAAACACGATGCCAACGTCGTCACGGGGGCCGTTCACCTTTTTGCCAAATACGCTGACGTCACCTTCGCTCGGCACCAGCAGGCCCGAGACCATACGCAGCAAGGTGGACTTGCCGCAACCGGAGGGCCCTACCACCGCCACAAATTCGTGGCGGTTGATGTCGAGGTCAATGTTCTGCACCGCCATCGGGCTGCCGGGCGTGGGATCGTAGCGATGTCCCACACCCGTCATGCGCACGAAAGCGCGTTCGCTTTTGTGCTCCATGACTTACTCCGCTGCCGGCATGAAGTCGCGGTTAACGATGCTTTCCGGGTCCAGTGCGTCAGCGCTCAGCTCGTTGGCCTTGGCCACCCACTCCCAGGTTGTAGCGATACGCTCAGGTGTCATGGTGCCCAGACCGTCGGCTTCGCTGGTCTCGTTGAAGCTCAGTGGCATGGAGTCGCCAATCTGTGCGGTGGCCACTGCTGCATCCACTTCCGGCACCATGGTGTGCAGATCGGCAGCAGCCAGATCCGGATGCTCGTTGGTGAAGCGCAGGGATTTGTCGAAGGCACGCATGAAGCGCTTGGCCACATCCGGACGCTCGCTGAGGAAGCTGTCGCTGGCAACCACGGCGGAGCTATAGAGCGACAGACCGGCGTCTGACCAGCGAATGACGTTGATATCCTTACCCGCACTCGCGGCCTGCTGCTTGAACAGGGCGATATTGGTGACCCAGGCGATGATGGCGTCGGTGTTGCCGGTCACCAGCATGGGGCCGAGTGCGCCGGGATCGGACTTGGTCAGAGACACGGCATCAGCGGGCAGGTCATTGGCTTCCAGCACCAATGGCAGGAAGGCGTTGGAGGAGGTGAACGGTGAGGTAGCCACCTTCTTGCCAGCGATATCACTGAAGTTATTGATGCCGCTGTCGCTCAGTGCAAAGAAGGCATGTGGGCCCTGGTTGAAGATCATGTAAACCGCGCTGACCGGTACGTCGTCCTGCGCGCGGGCTGCCATCAATGCACCAATGTCGGCGCTGCCGATATCCGCCTGGCCGGTGGCGATCTTGGTGATGGCGTCGGTGGAGCCGCGACCGCTGGCGACGCTGACTTCCAGGCCTTCATCGGCAAAGAAGCCCTGCTGGATGCCGGTATACACTGGCGCTTTATCACCGCCTGGCAGCCAGTCGAGTTGGTAGGTTACTTCATCGGCTGCCGCTGCAATCCCGCTGGCAGACATGGCGATGACCATCGCCAGAACGCCGGACGCTTTCTTTAACATAGTCTTTCTCCAAGGATAGTGTGTCTGGTTTATAACCTGACCACTTGGGCAGGTTTTAGTGATCAGGAGCAATATGCGGGCCAGCTTGTATTTTTTGCTGCGCAATTCGCTGCAGGGCGCGTAAAGCGGGGGTGTGCCAGACGGCAGTCAACCAGGGATGTGAGTGGCAGGACCCACGTTGTGAAGCGTCTGTGCGCTTTATTGGTGCGGCGCACAGACGCGGGGCGCGACCAAAGCGCGTCGCGCTGGGTAGGCCATCAGCCGTTCAGCTGCTGGAGGACTGTGCCGCTCGCCGAGTGCGTAATGCCTGGCGGCGGTCAGCCAGACCCACGATCAGAATGCCGGCAGCGATCAGCGCGAAGCCACTGAGGTCGGTACGGGTGGGTTGTTCGTGCAGAAACAGGCTGGCCGTAATTAGCCCGACAGCAGGCACGGCGGCAGAGCTGAGAGAGAGACTTACGGCCGGCAGCGAACGGATCGCCGCGACCTGTGCAGCAACGCACAGCCCTGACGCGACTGCGCCGCTGAAGAGCAACTGCCAGGCAAAGGCTGGCTGCCAAATGATCTCGGCAGGATCTTCAAAATAGAGCGCGATGGGCGTCAGGACCAGCACCGACATCAATACCTGCCACGGAATCAGCGCCATTACATCACCCTGCCAGTGGTGCTTGCGCACATGCACCAGACCGACCGTCCAGATCAGGGTGGCGAGCATGATCAGGCCGCCGCCCACGAACACATCAGGATTGTCCCAACCGATCGATAGCGGGTTGAACACCGTGAGCAGCCCACTCAACCCCAAGCCAACGCCCACCGCGCGTGGCAGGGTAAAGCGCTCGCCGAGAAACAGGGCGGCAGCCGGTACCACCCAGATGGGCGTGGTATAGGCGAGAATCGCGGCGCGCCCGGCAGGCAGATATTGCAGGCCGAGGGTGACCAGGGAGATAAACGCCATGTTTTGCAAAATGCCGACTGAGAAAAGCACTGGCCAGTCGGCGCGCGGTGGCAGGCGTAAAACGCCCATCGCGGCGGCGATGCTGAACATGGTGATGGCGCCCAGCGCCATGCGCATGCTGGTAAATAGCAGCGGCGGGCTGTTCTCCAGACCCAGTTTCAGAATCGGGAAGTTCAGCCCCCAGGCCAGCGCGGTGAATCCGAGCAGCAGGTAACCCAGCCCCCAAGCGTAAGTGTGCGAGGCGGGGTTGCTGCGACTCAATGTTCTACTTCCAGCGCGCTCTCGTGCCAGTTACGCAGCGCCCGGTCCGATAACCAGACCATGATTCCAAACAGCGCGATACCGGTCAGGGTGATCAACACCAGAGCGGCAAACATGCGCGGAATCTGCAAGTTGTAGCCGGACTGCATGATGAGATACGCCAGGCCAGCCTTGGCACCGCCGGTGCCCGCCACAAACTCTGCCACCACGGCGCCAATCAGCGCCAGACCGCAACTGATGCGCAGGCCACCAAAGAAGTAAGGTAGCGCGCCGGGGATACGCAGGCGCAGCAACTCCTGCCAGCGGCTGGTGCGGTACATACGGAACATGCTGAGCAGGTTGGGATCAACGCTGCGCAGGCCCAGGGTGGTGTTGGAGATGATCGGGAAGATGGCGATGATCACCGCGCACACTGTCAGCGCCCAGGTGGTGTCGTCTACCCAGATGATGATCAAGGGCGCGATAGCCACCACCGGCGTGACCTGTAGCAAGACTGCGTAGGGAAACAGGCTCAGCTCAATCCATTTGCTCTGGATGAACAGCAGCGATGCCGCGACGCCCAACACCACGGCAATGACGAAGGCCAGCAGGGTGATCTTCAGTGTCATCAACAACGCATTGAGCAGGGTTTTCCAGTCGGTGATCAGCGATTTCATGATCTCGATTGGCCCGGGCAGTATGTACTTGGGCATCTCATAGGCGACCACGGCGATCTGCCAGAACAGCAAAAACAGAATGCCCACCAACAGCGGGGCGGCGATTTTAACGAACTGTTCGTTTTGAATCAGCGGCTTCATGCGCGTTGCTCCTGATCCGCACCCATGGCACTCGCCCGCTCCAGTGCCTGCGACACCTGGCGGCAGTAGCCGGCAAACTCGGTCGACACGCGGAAATCGGCGTTGCGTGGGAAGGGTTGATCGATCTTGATGTCATCGACGATACGGCCGGGGCGCGCGGCCATCACCACTACGCGGCTGGACAGGTATACCGCCTCGTAGACACTGTGGGTGACGAAAACAATGGTCCAGCCATTCTTTTGCCAAAGCTTGAGCACGTCATCGTTGAGCTTGTTACGGGTCATCTCGTCCAGTGCGCCGAAGGGTTCATCCATCAGCAACAGGTTTGGCTCGGTGACCATGGCGCGGGCAATCGAGGCACGCATCTGCATGCCGCCGGATAGCTCGCGCGGGAATGAGTTATCGAAACCGCTGAGGCCGACCATCGCCAGAGCCTGGTCAATCTTCTGCTCGGTTTCAGGGCCGCTCTGGTGCTCCAGATCCAGCGGCAGTCGCACGTTTTTGCGCACCCTTGCCCAAGGCATGAGCGTGGCGTTCTGGAATACAAAGGCCAGTTTTCGACCCTTGTCGCCCACCACGCCGTAGTCCTGCTCCCAGAACTTGATAGTGCCGCTGGTAACGTCGCCGAGCCCGGCCATGATGCGCAGCAAGGTGCTCTTGCCACAGCCGGATGGCCCCAGCAGACTGACGAATTCGCCCTGGCGCACGGTCAGGTCGGCGCCCTTTAGCGCGACAGTGCCATTGGCGTAGATCTTGTTCACACCTTCAACCTGCAGTACCGGACGGCCGTTGGTCGCGCCTGCCTTTACGGTGGGCTCCCCAGCCGGATCGGCTGCGGCAGGTTTTAGGGGGGTGACTCTGGAAGAGGTCATCTTTTGCTCCCGTGGGTAGCCGCTTGGCGCGGGCTACCCTGGTTCTTTAAGGGTTCGACGAATGGCGGTTGCCGGTTCAGCGTTTAAGGCAGAACGGGTTCCTTGGGCAGATAATCCAGGCTGTAGACGTCATGGATATCGAGGTCTTCGTCGACCAGGCCGGCCGTCAGCATGAAGTCGTGAATCTTCTCCCAGCGGGCATCTGTCATCACGCCGATACCGCCTGCCGCTGCGTCGCCGCCGGTGACCAGGCCGTAGGCCTTCATTTTCTCGATGCCGTAGGCGATCTGCTCATCGGTCATTTCCGGGTTGGCTTCCTGAATCAGCGCATTGCCGGGCGCCGGGTTCTGCAGATAGCTGGTCCACCCTTCCATACTCGCCTGGACAAAGCGGCGCACCAGGTCAGGATCTTCGTCGATCATCTTGTCTGTGGTTTCGATGGTGGTGGCATAGGCGGGGTAGCCGTAGTCAGCCAGCAGGAATACCGAGGGATTCACGCCCGCTTTCTCCATCGCAAAAGGCTCGGAGGACAGGTAACCCTGCTGCACTATGCTGTCATCAGCCAAGAAGGGCGCAACGCTGAAGGTGTAGGGCCGAATCATGTCATCGGTATAGCCGTATTTGGTTTTCAGCCAGGGCCAGAAGGTGGTGTGCGCGAAGGCAGCAATGTAGACCGGCAGGCCTTCTTCCTTGATCTGCTCGAGCGATTTGATGTTGGAATGCGCGATCAGTGCCTGCGGGTCGCCCTGAAAGGCAGCAGCAACGGTTTTCACCGGCAAGCCTTCTTCTACGGCCTTGATGTTGCCAATCGGATAACCCATGGAGAAATCGCGCTTGCCAGCGACCAGCAACTGCATGCCGTTAACCTGCGGACCGCCCATCTCGATGGAGACATCCAGACCGTACTTCTCGTAAATACCGGTCGCTTTGGCTTGGTAAAAACCGCCGTGCTCGGCCTGGGCGAACCAGTTGGTGCCGAATACCACTTCATCCAGATCCGCCGCCATGACAGGCGAAGCAAGGGTGCCAGCTACCGCCAGCGAACCGGCCAGCACGGACAGATTGCGCTTGGCCGAAGACATCAGAGGGTTACGTGTATCGTGCATATTCACACTCCAGAGGATTTTATTTACTGACCATTTATTCAATATTTACTGGAGAGCAAGCAGCGTGCCACATGGCTAGAACCGCCGTTTTTCGATTTCTCGATCAATTGGTCAGGAAATTTATGCACTGGATTGCGACGATTTGGCGCATCGCTGCACTCTGATTGCACACGCGATGGCGCTTGGGTTGAACAGATTGCCAGGCCAGGCTACCAATCCGCCAACTGGTACAGAACGTGCTTTATGAATAGCAGGGAATTTCCGGGCCGAGAGAACCTCCTGGATCAGACTCCTGAGTCAAGATGACGCTCCTCTGTCATAACGCCGCCCTGGTGTACGGTTCTCGTCTTCCGTGAAGAGGAATAGCCATGTCTGCGCAAAACGCATATCTGGTGTTGCAAGGTGGCCGGGTGCTCGACCCGGCGTCAGGGCTGGACGCTGTAGCCGATGTTGTGGTGCAGGACGGCGCCATTGTAGAGGTGGGCGTCAATGCTGGCGCCAAATACCCCGGCGCACAGATCAAGGATGTCAGCGGCCATCTGGTCACGCCTGGTCTCATCGACATTCACACTCACTGCTATCCGGGCCTGGGCGACTTCTGCCTGCCCACCGACCTGATGGGGGTGGATTCCGGTGTGCCGGTGATTGTCGATGCCGGCACTGCCAGCACCACTATCATCGAGTTGGCGCGTCGCGCCATCATCGATCACCCGGACACCAAGACCAAGGTGCTGGCGCTGATGGACCCTTCGCAGATCTATCTGGCCAATAAGACCTTTATCTGCCATTACCTGCGTATCGCCGACGACGAGCGCAATATCGACATCGAGTCGGCCAAACAGGTAATCGACGCCAACCGCGATGTGATCGTCGGGTTCAAGGTGCGCCCGACTATTACCACCAACCCGGATCGCTCGCCCTTCCTGGATGCTGCGCACGAGATTGCGGGTGATCTGCCGATCATGATTCACCTGGGCTCCTTCCCACACACACCGGTGCTGGAAACCAATAAGCTGCTGTATCAACTGCGCGAGGGCGACATCATTACCCACGCCTGCCGTGGTGGCGGTGGTCAGTTGGATGACAAGGGTGAGCCAACCAAGCCGTTCATTGATGCCTACGAGCGCGGCGTGCTGCTGGATATTGGTCACTCCGCCGGTGACTTCCACTTTCGCACCGCGCGCCGCATGATCGAGCGCGGCTATCTGCCCAATACCATTTCTACCGACCTCAACGTGTTCAACGTCGATGGCCCGGTGTTCTCGCTGTCGACCACTATGTCGAAAATCTGGGCGTTGGGCGTGCCGCTGGTTGATGTAATCAAGATGAACACGGTGAACGCTGCCAAGGCAATTCGCCGCAGTGATCTATACGGCGAGTTGAGTGTCGGGCGTTCGGCGGAAGTGAGCGTGCTGCGTATTGAAGAAGGCCCGGTGAAGTTATCCGACGGGCACGAAACCATCGAGGCCAGCCGCCGTTTGCGTGCGGTGGGTTGTCTGCGCGGTGGCGTCTGGTACGACGCGGTACATGATCTGAAAGGCGTAACGGCGGAACTCCAGGAGGCGGTATGAATATGCTCGCTGAAAGCGCCGCGCCGACGCTGGACTCGGTGCAGTTCTATGATCAGTTGGTGGCGGATCTGACCGCACGGCGTGACGAGCTGTCAGAAGCGGAAAAGAGCTTTGGTGGTTATGCACCGCTGGGCCGCGAAGAGTTAATCGAGTGGCTGCAGTTTCAATGCTGGTATGAGCGCGAAGCGGCTGGGTTTATCGGTTCCTGGCTGCGAGATACGCCGGAGTCGGAAGTCTTTATCGGCCTCTGCCGGCAGGTCGCGGATGAGGGCAAACACTACAAGCTATTGCTCTCGCATCTCAAGACGCTCGGTGCCTCAATGGAAGGCTGGCAGCCGGAGCCTGAATGGGTGGCATGGGTCAGCGAGTTCTACGCGGCCGGAGACGATACGCTGGAACGGGTGGCGGCACACAACATCACCGGTGAGCTGGGCGCGATGAATGCTTTTGAAGGGCTATTGCCTCGGGTGCCGAAAGCTACCCAGCAAATGCTCGGAAAGATCATCCCTGACGAGAAGTTTCATGTATCGCTCGGGCGCATGGCGGTGCAGCGTTTCGCTACCACGGCGGAGCGCCAGCAGCGGGTGACCAAACGCGCCTGGGATGCTTTTGAACTAGAGCAGAAAGGCCGTTTGGCGTTTGAGCGACGCCTGCGTGAGAAAGGCGT
Source organism: Pseudomonas neustonica (assembly GCF_003797945.1). GTDB lineage: Bacteria > Pseudomonadota > Gammaproteobacteria > Pseudomonadales > Pseudomonadaceae > Halopseudomonas > Halopseudomonas neustonica. Next base: position 176,611 of record NZ_RKKU01000005.1, on the reverse strand, counting down.
CGTGGCGGAGGCTGCTCCGGTAGTGTTTGAAGATAAGCCGCAGTGGGTCTGTCAGGTGTGTGGCTGGATTTACGACGAGACCGTCGGCGATCCGGATTCCGGCATCCCGCCGGGTACCCGCTTCGAGGACATTCCGGATGACTGGATGTGCCCTGAGTGTCTGGTGACCAAGGAGGACTTTGTATTGCTCAGTGTGTAAGTGAGCGGACATAAAAAAGGCGGCCTTCGGGTCGCCTTTTTTGTTTGCGGTGGGTGCTCGGCCTGGGATGCATTCGCGGGTTGATCGTTCCCACGCTCCTGCGTGGGAATGAATCCCTCGACGCTCCGCGTCTGTCCCTGCTAGATGGAGCTCCAAGTCGTGGTTATGCTCATTGCGGTGCAGACGGATAATTCGTTTTTCGCCCTTTCGGCGAGCCAAGGGGGGCCGTTTGCCCGGCCCCCCTTAGCGATCCCCCGGGGCACCCGACTACGCGGCCCTGCGGGTTCGCTGCGTTGCTCGACTCATTGGGGGCGCACCTAGCCGGCCGCTCACAAACTCGCTTCGCTCAGACAGTCCAAGCACGTTTTCCCCAATGAGCCTGCGCTACTCGCCCGCGTAAACGGGATTGGGGGGCTGTGTAGGCTGGGAGGGTAAGCCTTTTGATCGTTCCCACGCTCTGCGTGGGAACGCATGTCGGGACGCTCTGCGTCCCTTCACGCCTGTTCTTTCACAGCGGCGATAACGCCCCATCTTCATGTTCCGCCAACCAGGCAGCTCGTCGTTCCAGCAAAGCCCGGCAGGCAGCTTCGGCGTCGTTCATGTAGCGCGACAGGTCGCCGTTCAGTAGTTGTTGGTCCTGCATCACGATGCGGCCCGCGACCATGGTCATGCTAACGTCGCCGCCGAGCGCGCTGTGCACGATATTGTGGTGCACGTTCATGAAGGGGCCGTCGGTGAGGAAGGGTGTCATGCGCGGCGTATCGGCGCGTACGGCAATGATGTCGGCCTGCTTGCCCGGCTCCAGCGAGCCGATCTGATCAGCCATGCCGATGGCGCGCGCGCCTTCGATGGTAGCGCTGCGCAGCACGTTCCAGGCGCCATAGGCGGCGGCGTCCATACAGCGCAATTTAGCCAGCAATGAGGCGATTTTGATCTCCTCGAGCATGTCCAGATTGTTGTTCTCTTTCTCGCCATCGGTGCCTATCCCCACAGCGACACCGGCGGCGATCAGTTGCTCGATGGGTGCCGAGCCGCTAGCCAGTTTCATATTGCTCGACGGGTTGTGTGCGACGCCGATGTTCTTTTCGGCCAGCAAGGCGATTTCGTCTTCATCCAGCCACACGCAGTGCGCCAGCAGAACCCGTTCCGGCTCCAGCAGGCCCAGGCGTTCCAGTGCGCGGATGGGGCTGCAGCCAAAGCGTTTCATGGCTTCGCCGATTTCTGCTTCGGCTTCGTTGGAGTGGGTATGCAGGCCGGTACTGTAGCGCTCGCACATGGCCACGGCCCGCGTGCAGGCTTCGGGCGTGGCGTAGTACATGTGCTCCAGCCCGACCCAAACGTTGATGCGGCCATCGGCCTTGCCGTGCCATTGCTGGATCAGCGCTTCGTTGTCATCCAGCGTATCGAAGTAATCGTAGCCTTCAGCCTCACCGACATAGGGCACCATGACCACGCGGTTGCCAAGCGCTTCAGCGGCGCGCGCCGAGCCGGCCATATGACGCCACATATCGACCGAAGTGGTGGTGCCGGATAGCAGGCTTTCGGAGTAGCACAGCCAGGACGCAATTTCGGCGTCTTCGGCAGTCAGCACGCGGTGCATGGGATCAATAAAAAGGCGCAGCCAGTCCCACACTGGCAGGTCTTCTGCAGTACCGCGCAGAAAGCCGGAATGGCTGTGGGTGTTGATCAGGCCTGGCATCAATACAGCGCGACCGTAGTCATGGCGATCAGCGTCCGGTGCCAGAGCGATAATCTCGGCCTTGGGGCCAACGGCAAGGATTTTTTGGCCTTCTACCAGTACGGCGCCGTGATTGATCACGGCATTGTCGGGTGTCATGGGGAGCAGGGTTTCGGCGATCAGCACCTGTTGCTTGCTGTTCGCTGTGACCGGGTTGTGCATGGGGTATTGCCTCTGAATAAACACAGTCCCGGCACGCAGCAGCGTGCCGGGACTACGGCGGGGTTATTGGGCGGTCGGGTACTTGGCCATCAGCTCCTTGATATGCTCGGAGTTGACGAACTCGGTAGTGAAGGCCTTGGTGTAGTCAGTGTCCTGACTCAGCAGGCCGATACTTTTCAGCTGCTCACTGGCGGCTTTCCAGCGCGCATCGTTCATGGTGCCTATCCCGTTTTCCATTGCATCCCCCGAGGCAACAATGCCGCGCTCGGTCATCTCCTTGAAGGAAAAGGCCAGTTGTTCTGGAGTTTGGTTGGCGTCCAGTGTGTTGATCACGGCATTGGCTTCACTGGGGTCGTTGAGGTAGCGGTACCAGCCTTCAACCGAGGCATTGACGAAGTTCTGCACCCGCTCAGGATGCTCCTTGACCATTTCCGTAGTGGTCACGATCAGGGTTGAGTACGACTGCCAGCCAAAGTCCGATAGCAGGAACAGGTTGGGATCGATACCGGCCTGCTGCACCACAAAGGGCTCGGAGGTCACGTAGCACTGTTGTGTCAGGCTGCTGTCAGCGATGAAGGGACCCATCTGAAAGGTATAGGGCCGCACCTGCTCATCGGTGTAGCCGTACTTTTGCTTGAGCCAGGGCCAGAACGATTGGTGAGCATCCTGTGACAGCAGAATTGGCTCGCCTTTGAGGTCTTCCAGGCTGTCGTGGCCTACGCCCTTGTGGGTCATGATGGCTTGGGGATCTTTCTGGTACATCGAAGCAACGGCGACGATGGGCAAGCCTTCTTCGATGGCTTTGAGAATTTGGCCACTGGAGTGCAGAACCACAAAGTCGGCGCGACCGGCCAGCAGCAGCTGCAGGTTGTTGACCTGTGGGCCGCCTGGCTGTTGATCCACTTCCAGACCGTACTTTTCGTAGGTGCCGTCGGTGGCCGCCTGATACCAGCCACCGTGCTCGGCTTGCGGGAACCAGTTGGTCCGGAAGCTGACCTTCTCCAAGGCCGAAGCGCTGATCGGCGCTGCTAACGTGATTGCGCCAAGCAGCAGCGCGCCGGCGGTTCTGGTCAGGGCGCGTACGCCGCTGAGAGAGTTGTTTGCTGGTGATACCTTGTTCATCAATTACCCCTGCTTTGTGATTGGTATTAGGTTGGACGGGCGTTGATGGAGCCAGAATCAGGCTCAGTTGTTCATTGCGATGAACTTGTTGTTCTGACAGCGCATAAACTGACCGGATAATCAGTTTTTCGATGACGTGGCAAACCCAGAAGCAATAGCTATGCCATGGCGCTTTTATGGCTTGATTAGTATTTCCTGAACAAAGAGTCAGCAAATTAGCTGCACTGCATTGCAGCATTTTCTGCGCAGTTGCACTGCAAAGAGACAAGGTGCGGCGCTGCCGCCGGACGAGATGAAATAGCCCGGCGGCTGTTCGAGCGGCTTAGTGTGACTGGCCGGCGGCCATATCAACCGAGGAGGGCTCGGCAATAATCTGCGAGGCGATGCGCGCCACGCGCGCACCCAGTGCGCGGCCGATGGCAAGCTCACCGGCATCGACGCCCAGGCTGCCGTCAAAACCGGTTACCGCCGAGGCGCCGTAGGGCGAGCCGCCGCTGCGGGTATGCACCAGCTCCGGCACGCTATGGGGCACGCCAGCCAGCAGCATACCGTGCTGCATAAAGGGCAAAAGCAGGCTGAGCAGGGTCATCTCGTTACCTGAATGCATGCCGCCGGTAGAGGTGAAAGCCGCGCCCACCTTGCCGATCAGCGCGCCCTGGCGCCACAGCGGGGCGATTTCGTCGATAAAGGCTCGCAGCGGCGTGCTCATCAAACCGTAGCGCGTGGGTGAGCCCCAGATGATGCCACCAGCCCACTCCAGATCGGCGGCGCTGGCTTGCTCCAGACTGCGGTATTCGGTTTGTGCGGCAATGAAATCGGCGCGCTCGGTATCGACGCTGAATTCAGGCTCGGACAGCGCCACGCGGCGCAGTCGTACCTCTGCGTGTTCGCTGGCTACGCCTTCGGCGATTGCCTTGGCCAGGCTCAGAGTGCTGCCGTAACGGGAGTCGACAACGATGGTAACGCGTGACTGGCTCATGGGGTTTCCTCGGGAGTGATGATGAGTTTTGCCGTGCTGAATGCAGCTATGGCGCTTTTCTGCAGGTTGGCATGCAAAATGAATACCTGACCAGTTGGACAGTAACTACATTGGCATTTTCCCGCGTTACGCAACATAGGAGCCTTACTGATAATGGCAGCACAACATCCCTCCTCGGCAGACACGCTGCCGGTCATCGACTTGAGCCCCATGCTGGGCGGCGTAGCGCAGGATAAGGTAGCCGTGGGGCTGGCCCTGCGCGAGGCTTGCGAGCACACCGGGTTTTTCTACGTCAGCGGGCATGGCATTGATCCAGCGCTGATCCAGCGCGTGTTTGCGCAGTCGCAGCAATTCTTTGCCCAGCCAATGGACGCCAAGCTGGAAACGGACAAGGCGCAGTCAAAGGCCAATCGCGGCTATGAAAAGCTCGGTGGTCAGACGCTGGAGCCCGGCATGCCGCCCGATCTGAAAGAAGGCTTCTACATTGGTGAAGAGCTGGCCGCCGATCACCCGAACGTCCGCGCCGGACGCTTTAATCAGGGCCCCAATCAATGGCCCGCGCAGTTGCCCGACTTCAAGCTGGCGATGCAGGACTATTACACCGCCATGCTGGCGCTGAGTGAACGCATCATGGCCGGGCTAGCGTTATCGCTGGAGCTGCCCGAAGACTTCTTCGCCGACTTCTGCACTGACCCCATGTGCACGCTGCGCCTACTGCATTACCCACCGCAACCGGAACAGCCGCTACCCGGCGAAAAGGGCTGCGGCGCGCATACCGATTTTGGCGGCATCACCATTTTGCTGCTCGACGACAAACCCGGTTTGCAGGTCTGGAACGCCAGGGATGAAAGCTGGATTGACGCCCCGCCGATCCCCGGTGCTTTTGTGGTTAACCTCGGTGACATGATCGCGCGCTGGACCAACGACCTGTATCGCTCGACGCTGCACCGGGTGATCAACACCTCCGGCGCCGAGCGCTACTCGGTGCCCTTCTTCTACAGCGGTGCATCGGCACACGAGGTGCGTTGTTTGCCGGGCTGTCTGGTGGCAGGCGAAGTGCCTAAATACCCGGCGACCACGGTGGAGCAGCACCTGCAAGACATGTATCGGAGAACCTATGCCTAAGTCGCCAACTTTCGTTTTGATCCACGGCGCCTGGGCTGGTAGCTGGGTGTGGGACAGCCTGCGAACGCTGCTGGAAGATCAGGGCCATGCCGTCATCGCGCCGGATATGCCCGGTAACCCAATGCACCCGGCAGCTGCCGCGCAGCTCACCATGCAGGGCTGCATTGCTCATCTTCAGTCCTGCTGCGCCGAGGTTAGCGGGCCACTACTGGTGGTTGGCCACTCCGGCGGCGGCGTGATTGCCACCCAGCTGGCCGAGACCCTGGCTGAGCGGGTACTGGGCGTGGCCTATATCGCCGGCATGATGCTGCCCAGCGGGTTGGGCTTTGCCGAGCTGGCCGATGAGGCACAGAAGCAGCACCCGGAGGCTGCGGGTATCTGGCCACATCTGCAGTGGAGCGATGATCGGCAGAGTTCCACGGTACCGCCCCAGGCGGTGTGCGAAGTATTTTTGCAGGATCTACCGCGTGAGCAGGCCATGGCTGCCGCGCAGCGTTTTTGCGCGCAGCCAGAAGGCACCCGCGCGCTGGTGGCCGAATGGACAGCGGAGCGCTTTGGCCGGCTGCCGCGTCTGTATATCGAGGCGACCCAGGACAGGTCGGTGGTCTTGCCGGTGCAGCGGCGCATGCAGCAACTGATGCCGGGGGCCGAGGTGGTCAGCCTGGAGACCGGGCACGTGCCGCAGGTGGTGGCCACCGATGCCGTTGCCGATGCGCTGCTGAATTTCGCGAAACGCTGAAACAACAAGGGCGCCCGCAGGCGCCCTTGTTGTTTGGCTTATTACCTACTCCGGATAAAGCGCGCGTACAAAGCGCAGATCAAAGGCCTTCTGCCAGGCCAGATCTGCCGGCAGGGTCTCGGCCTTCACCATGTCATCGAAGAACGTCTGCCAGTGCGCCTCCGTCATGTTGCCGTACTTGCCACCCTCAGCGTCACCCGCCAGCAAAATGTCGTCCTCCTGCAGCTTGGCAATGCTGTAGGCCAGCAGGTCATCCTGCATTTCCGGATTGTCCTGCTTGATCAGCGCATTTGCTGGCGCCGGATCCCGGAAATAAGCGGCCCAACCCTCTGCTGTCGCAGCGACCATGGCCTGCACCACCTCGGGGTTCTCGTCCACCAACTGCTGTGTAACGTCCAGCGTGCAGGAGTAGGCGCCCCAGCCAAAGTCGGCGAGCAGCAGGCTTTTGCCCTTGACGTCGGCCTTGTCGAGGAAATAGCCATCGTTGGTCACATAGCCCTGCTGCACTGCTTCGGGATCGGTGATAAAGGGGCCGAAGCTGTAGTCATAGGGGCGTAACTGATCATCGCTAAAGCCGTATTCAGCCTTCATCCATGGCCAGTAGGCCACTCGTCCGGCGGTCGGCATGCGAATGCCCTTGCCTTCCAGGTCGGCCAAATCATCGATGCCAGCGCCTTCGTGCACCACCAGCGTTTGCGGGTCCTTCTGGAACCAGGCGGCCACCGTGACCATGGGAATGTCCTGCTTGACCGCGTTCAGCGACTGCAGCGCATAGCCCATGCTGAAGTCGGTCTTGCCGGCCATCAGCAGTTGCACGTTGTTGACCTGCGGGCCACCCATTTTGATGGTGACATCCAGTCCGTGCTGTTCGTAGATGCCAGCAGCCTTGGCGGCGTAAAGACCGCCGTGTTCGGCCTGCGCATACCAGGTGGTGGTTACGGTAACCGGGGTCAGGTCGGCGGCGCTGGCGCTGGCCGCGCTAAAGCCCAGCGCGAGGGCCAGGGCGGTGAGTTTCAATCCTCTGTGCTGCATGGGTAATACTCCTGTCAGGGTCAATCAGTAAGTAGCGTTAAGGCGTTCAAGCAGGTGGTTGCCAGCGCTGATCGGCGCGTAGCGTGGTGGATTCTCGGCATCGCTGCAGGTACTGATGCAGCGGATGTTGGCGCTGTGGTTGGGGTGGCAAAAGAAGGCGATGGAGTAGCGTTCGCGGTGGCTTGAGCGCAGGTTGACGCGGTGCGGGGTGGAGCAAAATACGTGGTTGGTCCAGCGCTGCATCAAGTCGCCGGTATTCACCACCACGGTGCCGGGGATCGGAGTGGCGGCGATCCATTCGCCAGCGCGGGTACGCACTTCGAGGCCGCCGGCGGTATCCTGAAACAGCAAAGTGATGCTGCCGTAGTCGGTGTGTTCACCCGCCCGGCTCTCTCCGGCCTGGGCGTTGAAACTGTCGGGCAGCGCCGGATAATGCAACAGCCGCAGGGTGTGGTGATGCTGATTATGGGCGCTGACGAAAAAGTCCTCTGGCTGCTGCAATGCCAGCGCGAAGGCCTGCAGCACGCCGTCGGCTGTGGCGACGCATTGCTGCAGAAAATCCTCCATCTGCGGGCGAAACGCGGGCAGCTCGACGGGCCACAGGTTGGGCGCGCCGCCCGGCTGCTCGGGCGCCAGATTAAAAGCTTCCTTGAGGTCGCCGGGCTTGCTCGGGTCAAGCCGTTCGCGGCGCACGCCCACGTAACCACGATTACTTTCGGCGCTCTGCCAGGCCACGGCCTGCTTGGCGTCGTCGCTTAACGCAAATAACGCCTGCGAGGCAGCAAAAGCCTCCCGCAGGTTACCTTCGGGCATGCCGCAACCCGCGAGGTAAAAGAAACCCCAATCGCTGCTGGCTTGGCGCATTTGCGCCGCCACCGCTTTGCGCTCGGCTGGATTGCCGTCGATAAAAGGTGAAAAGTCGATGACCGGAATCGCGTTTTGTTGCTCTGCCATACTCATGTCTCCTGCAGGTTCACGTGAAGCAGCTAACCGCGTGCTTCATCGCACGAGGCCCCTGGTTTAGCCTTCGAACCCATGAGTAGGGCGACATGACTCATAACCTGACCAACTAATCAGCTATTGAAAAGCAAGGCGCGTGCCAGCTGTTTGAGAGAGCGGACGTGAGGCTGGATTGGATCCCATCCATTGAGGGCACGGTGGATGTGATTTTTGTGGCAGAGACTTAACGTTTCGGATTGAGCCTCATGTTGCGCTGGCTCTTGGTAGTGCGGGAGGGTAATGAGGTTAGGTTTCAGCACGAGCAAGAGATCTAGGGGGCGATGCTATTTATCATGACAATGTACTCTCCGGATGGAGAGTCCGCTGGTCTGGTACGTATTTGCCGGGTTTGATGTGCGGCATGCTCCAGTTAGGTGCAATGTTGCGCTGAAATAGTCCGTTTTCAGCGTGTGGTTGGCGGTCGCGCCACTGCGCTTTGTGCCCCGGGTATTTTCCTGTCCTTTCGGTCAAATAATCTGCGTGGCTAGTGTTTTGCTGCGTGGTGTCGAACGATTTAACACCCAACGTAGTTATCTGACGTTGGGTTCATCGCTTTCATTATTGGCACGGATCGCAGTGTTCAAATTACACGCTAACCGTTTACCGGCGCGTTTTATGTTGCGTCAATGTCTACGCGGTGCTCATAAGTCTCGTTGAGACGATAGGCCAAGTAATCGCCGCAACTGATTGGCGGATACTTGGGTTGTTCGGTTGGCATTACATCACGGGGATCGACCGTGGAGTCAGGATCAACCGAAAGGAAGAAAGCGAGGGAGTAACGCTCTTGCTCTGGCGCCTTTACACGGTGAGGCGTTGAAACATAAGTATCGTTGCACCAACGCATCAGGCAGTCGCCGATATTGCAGACGAACGCGCCGGGAATATGTGGCGCGTCGATCCATTGGCCCTTACGAGTCGCTACCTGCAAGCCAGCGACCTTATCAGTGGCTAGCAGGGTCAGGTTGCCATAATCCGTGTGAGCGCCAGCCCCGGCATCTTCGCGGGCGCGATGCTCGGTGTCAGTACTAGCCGGATATCTCAGCATTCGCAAAGTCGCGATAGGCTCTGCCAGGTGAGCGTCAAAAAAGTTTTCGGTTAGGCCAAGATCAATTGCAAAGCCGCGATGAATTAGCTGGCCAAGGTCCAGGCAAGCCTGGTGATACTCCAGCATATAGGTTCTCCAGCCCTCGATGGTTGGCCAGAAATTAACCCCGCGAAAGGGTTTCCCAGCGACGACTTCCGGATGGTCCGCCGGGAAGTCAGTCCCAATATTGAAGGCTTCTTTCATGTCGGCGCCCGCGTCCGGGTTGAGCTTCTCATCAGCCATGGCTACGTAGCCGCGATCGTGTGGCGACAGCTTGATTGATAGCGACTGTTTGGTTTCCAGCGGCAGCTCAAAAAACGACTTTGCATTACTGAAAGCGCCAGCCATTACATGATCTGCAATACCGTGGTTGATAGCATAGAAAAAGCCAACCTCGCGACAAGCTTTGCCCAGCTCTGCGGCAGTAGCGGAGCGGATAGCAGGGTTTTCGCTGTTTAAGCCAGCGATCGAAATAATGGGTAGCGATGTCATGTCATCTCCCTATGGTGTACATGATGTATTGAAGTACGCAGGCACAGAATTACCCCGCCTGCCTAGAAAAGTCGCGCATCTGAGGTGATAGCGGCTGCGTGGCAATATATGTCTCTTGCCCTTTTCAGAGCGCGAGGGTGGCGCAGCCAAGTGCTGGACTTAGCTTTCCAACCGGGCATTAGAGTGGTAAGCCTAAATACCTGACCAAATAATCAGTTATTGAAAAGCAAAGCGCGTGCCAGTGATTAATTAAAGGCCCTTATCAAATTACGAGTGCTCTGGTTTTGAGCTTTGCGTGATCGATAATGCGCGGATTAGGGGCAATAAAGTGGCTGGCCAGCGTATTTAACATCGGTTTCAGCGGCCTCATAATTGCATGCTTTAGCTGTCAATATTTTCTGTCCTAATGGTCAATTAATCTGAATAAGGGTTTTGAAATGACAGCAACTCTGCTGCTGAAAAATGCATTGGTAATCGGCACTATGGATGACCAGTTGCGTGAGCTGGCCAACGCGTCAGTATTCATCCGGGGCAACAAGGTTGAGGCCGTTGGCCCCGCTAGCGAGCTGCCGAGTGAGGCTGATAAAGTCATCGACATGACCGGGCACGTGCTGATCCCAGGCCTGATCAATACCCATCACCACATGTTTCAGTCGCTGACCCGCGCCCTGCCCGCCGCGCAGAATGCCGAGCTGTTCGACTGGCTAACCGCGCTATTTCCGGTCTGGCAGAACATCACTCCGGCGATGCAGCGTGCTGCGACTCGTACCGCTATGGCGGAGTTGATGTTGTCAGGCTGCACCACGGCGGCGGACCACGCTTATCTTTATGTGAACGGCACGCGGCTGGATGACAGCGTGCAGGCCGCCGAGGAAATGGGCATGCGCTTTCACGCCGTGCGCGGCGCCATGAGCCTGGGCCAGAGCCAGGGCGGGCTGCCGCCGGATGCCCTGGTCGAGCAGGACGAACAGGCGATTCTTCGGGAAATGCAGCGCGTGGTTGAAGATCTGCACGACAGCGCGGCCGACGCCATGATCAAGGTCGCGCTTGGCCCCTGCTCACCCTTCACCGTCACTACCGACCTGATGCGCGAAGGCGCTGCGCTGGCACGCTCCTGCGGCGTTGGCTTGCACACCCACACCGCCGAGAACGCCAAGGACCTGGCCTTCAGCAAGGAGCGCTATGGCATGACCCCGACCGAGTACACCGAGTCGGTCGGTTGGGTCGGGGCTGATGTGTGGCATGCGCACTGTGTGCATCTGGATGATGCGGGCATTGCGCTGTTCGCGCGCACCGGTACCTGCGTGGCGCACTGCCCCTGCTCCAACATGCGGCTGGCCTCGGGTATCGCGCCGATCCGCAAGATGAAGGATGCAGGTGTAAAAGTCGGGCTGGGTGTAGATGGCAGCGCCTCGAATGACACCAATAACCTGCTCGATGAAACTCGCCAGGCGATGCTCTCGGCGCGGGTGCGCGATGAAAACCCCGGTGCGATGAGTGCACGCGAGGCGCTGTATATCGCCACCCGTGGGGGGGCCGAAGTATTGGGTCGCGAGGATGCGCTGGGCCGTATTCAGGCAGGCTACTGCGCCGACATCATTGCCTTTCGTACCGATGACATTGCAATGGCCGGTGCCCTAGCTGATCCGTTGGCGGCATTGGTGTTTTGTACTCCGCAGCGGGTGGCGCACAGCATCATCAATGGGCGGCAGGTGATTGAGGATGGGCGTCTGCTGACGCGGGAGCTGCCGTTGATTATTGAGGAGCATAACTTGCTGTCGCGGGAGTTGGTGTTGGGTAAGTGATTGGTGCTGGCGCGCTGATGCTGGCACGCTGCTGACCCTGATCGTTCCCACGTTCTGCGTGGGAACTCCGCCTAGGACGCTCTGCGTCCGTACCAACTCTGCTTCATTCGGTGCGGTAATGATCGTTCCCATGTTCCTGCGTGGGAATGCATCTCTTGGCGCTCTGCGTCTATCTCGTACCGCTGCTGCGTATTCAAATCAGCCTTTCGCCTGATGGCGAGCAAGGGGAAATGCTTGGCCATTTCCCCCTGCACCCCCTAGGCCACCCCAACTACACGGCCCTGCGGGTTCGCTGCGTTGCTCGGTCTGCCGGGGCACACCTAGCCGGCCGCTCGCAAACTCGCTTCGCTCAGACACCGCGAGCACCTTTTTCCCGCCAGCCCTGCGCTACTCGCCCGCGTAGACGGGGACTTGGGGGCTGTGCAGAGGTCACCTGTTTCGCAAGGATTGATCGTTCCCATGCTCCAGCGTGGGAATGCCTGTGAGGACGCTCTGCGTCCTTTTGGACTATTGCGGATTGATCACGTCAGCCATTCGGGCGAAAGGCGAACTACCAGTCTGCACTTCAATCAGCTAGGCAGTATTCGTTCAGACACTTGATTTTAGGGGGGGCAGGTATGGACGCGAAGCGTCCGGGACTGGGTTCCCACGCTGGAGCGTGGGAACGATCAAGCTAGCAGTGGCGCCTCAATCCTGCGCAGGGATTGCCAGCCCCCGCTGCACCGCAGGCCGCGCCAGAAACGCATCGTACACCCGCCGTACCTGGGTGAACTGCTCAAAATCAACCAGCGGCCCAGCCTCATAAAACTCCAACATACCGCGAATCCACGGGAACACCGCGATATCGGCGATGCTGTACTGCCCGCCCATGATCCAGTCTTTGCCTTTAAGGTGCTTATCGAGCACACCCAGTAGTCGTGCAGTCTCGTCGATGTAACGCTGGCGCGGGCGCTCATCTTCAACGTCCTTGCCATCGAACTTCACGAAGTAACCCAGCTGGCCAAACATCGGCCCTATGCCACCGATCTGAAACATCAGCCATTGCAGGCATTGATAGCGCTCGGCCGGATCGTGCGGCATCAGCTTGCCGCTTTTTTCTGCCAGGTAGAGCAGGATTGCGCCTGTCTCAAACAACGCCAGCGGTTGGCCGTGCGGCCCGTTGGGGTCGAGAATCGCGGGTATCTTGTTGTTGGGGCTGACCGAGAGAAACTCAGGGGTGTGCTGATCACCCTCGCCAAAGTCGACCAGGTGTGGCTCGTAGCTGAGGTCGATTTCTTCCAGCATGATCGACACTTTGACGCCGTTGGGTGTGGGCAGTGAATATAGCTGCAACTGGCCTGGGTGTTGGGCGGGCCATTTTTCGGTAACGGCATAACTTGAAAGGTTGGACATGGTGCCTCCATTAATGGGTGGTGGCGGTATTCGCGATGGCGACAGGCGTGCTTTACTCAATGTCTGTCGCGCGTTTTCAAGATGTAACCCTGATAGCCTTTGGAGTCTGTATGTTAGGGTTCGTTCAGGTTTCAGCGTAAACCTTACGAGCTTGCGACAAAACGCCTTCGAGACCTGTTGTTTGGTCGTGAGAGCACGCAACAGAACCTATGACTTATGCAATTTTGCGGAGATGAAAAGTGCAGAACTGGAATGACGTAATGGCCCGTGCCACCAACGGCAACCCCGAGCCTGAGCGCCGGGTGAGTAAAACCGAAGCAGAATGGCGTGAGCAACTGAGCGAAGAAGAGTACCGCGTGACCCGTCAGGCAGGCACCGAGCGTGCTTTCAGCTCCGAGATGTGTGGTCTGTTCGAGCCCGGTATATACGCCTGCGTATGCTGCGGTACCGAGTTATTCGATGCTAATAACAAGTTTGAGTCGCATAGCGGCTGGCCGTCGTTTACCCAGCCACTAAAAGACAATGTGGTGGCCTGCCATGTGGATAATAGCCACGGTATGCAGCGTGTCGAAAACACCTGCAACGTCTGCGATGCGCACTTGGGTCATGTTTTCCCGGATGGTCCGCCGCCGACCGGGCTGCGTTTCTGCATGAACGCAGCGGCGTTGAAGAAGGTAGGCTAAACGCACTGCGCCGCGTGTGAGCGCGGCGCAGTCGTTGGTACTTATTGCGGGGCGGTTACATCGCGCCCCTTACATTGCGTCCATTACACGGCGTCACCGTCCATGCGGTGCTCGTAGGTGGCGTTCAGGCGGTAGGTCAGATAATCCGAGCAGCTGATCGGCGGATACTTGGGTTGCTCGTCTGGCACTATGTCGCGCGGATCAACCATGGCGTCCGGGGCTACTTCCAGGAAGAAGGCGATGGAGTAACGCTCTTGCTCTGGTGGGCGCACGCGGTGCGGGGTTGAGACGTAAGTATCATTGCTCCAGCGCATCAGGCAGTCACCGATATTGCAGACAAAAGCGCCGGGGATATGCGGCGCTTCAATCCAGTTACCCTGCCGGGTAGCCACCTGCAGGCCTGCCACTTCGTCCGTCGCCAACAGCGTGACGTTGCCATAGTCGGTGTGTGCGCCTGCCCCACCATCTTCGCGGTCTATCTGGCCGGCGCTGGCCGGGTAATGCAGCATGCGCAGGGTGGCAATAGGCTCTTGCAGGTGCGCGTCGAAAAAGTCTTCCTTCAGTCCCAGGTCAATACTGATGCCGCGGTGAATCAGCCGCCCAAGGCCCAGGCATGCATCAAAGTAGCCCAGCACCTGTTCGCGCCAGCCGTCGATAGGCGGCCAGAAGTTGACCCCGCGGAACGGCTTGCCCGCGACCACGTCAGGGTGGTCTTCGGGAAAGTCGGTGCCGATGTTGAACGCCTCTTTCATGTCGGCGCCGGCTTCGGGGTTGAGCTTCTCGTCGGCCATGGCGACGTAGCCACGGTTGTGCGGCGATAGCTTGATCGACATGGGCTGCTTGGTTTCCAGCGGCAGGGCAAAAAACGCCTTGGCGTTGCTGAAGGCGCTGGTCATCACGGCGCTTGGAATACCATGGTCGATAGCATAGAAAAAGCCGACTTCGCGGCAGGCCTTGCCGAGTTCGGCGGCAGTCGCGGCGCGAATGGCCGGGTCTTCACTGTTCAGGCCAGCGACTGAAATAATGGGTAGCGATGTCATATCGTCTGTTCCTATCGTTGAGCGTTAAAGCATAGCGGTGCGCAGATGGGAAATGTCCCGACACTGCTGGAAAAGGGCTAACCCCTGCTGTTGTGCCTCGGCCATCAAGCGAGCCTCGCTGACGCGGGTAGCGCGGCCATCGGCAATCAGCTGACGACCGTCAACCCACACGGCGGCGACGTTCTGCGTGCCAGCGGCGAAGACCAGATTCCACAGCAAATTGCCGCCCGAGGTATTGATCTCGGTCGGTGTCAGGTTGGGTTGTGCCAGATCAAGCAATAGCAGGTCGGCCTGCTTGCCGACTTCCAGCGAGCCGATACGATCGTCCAGGCCCAGCGCGCGAGCGCCATTAATGGTTGCCATGCGCAGCATTTGCTCGGCGGGCAGTACGGTGGCGTCCAGCCGGGTAGCCTTCTGAATCAGCGAGGCGAACTTCATTTCCTCGAACAGACTGAGGCTGTTGTTACAGACGGGGCCGTCGGTGCCCAGGCCCAGATTGATCCCGGCAGCGAGCATTTCCGGTACGCGCGCTACGCCGCTGGCCAACTTGGCGTTACTGATGGGGCAATGGGCGATACTGGTGCCGGTGCCGGCAATGCGCTGAATTTCGTCGTCGTTCAGCCATACGCAATGGGCTAGCAGCGTGCGCTCGCCAAGAATGCCGTAGTGATCCAGCTGGGCAATCGAACGGCGGCCAAAGTGGGCACTCACCGCGTCATCCTCTTCTTTCTGCTCGCAGGCATGGGTGTGAATACCCACGCCGTAGTCTTGCTGGCATTTAAGTGCTTCGCGGTAAGCGTCAGGGGTGCAGTAGAACAGGTGCTCCAGCCCCATCCACACCTGAATACGGCCGCTCTGGGTATTGTGGTGGCTGTGGATCAGCGCGCGATTCTCGGCGCGGGTGGCGAAAAAGTCCTTGCCTGCTTCGTCGGCTACGTAGGGCGCCAGGTTGACGCGCAGGCCCAGCTCATCAGCCGCTTCGGCGCAGCGATGCATAAAGCGATACATGTCCATCACGCAGGTAGTACCGCTTTTCAACGCTTCCAGATAGCACAGCCGCGCGGAGTGATAGGCGTACTCCTCGGTCAGCGCACGGTGCTCCAACTGATAGTAGGGCAGCCAGTCCATCAGTTGCATGTTCTCGGTGACACCGCGCATCAGGCTGGAGTGCGAGTGGGTATCGATCAAGCCGGGCAGCAACGCATGTCCGCTGGCGTCTATGGTGGGAATGCCTGGCGGAATAATCAGCTGATCGCTGGGGCCAACGGCGCTGATACGGCCGTCCTCAACGATCAGGGTGCCACGGGGAATAACGCGGTTGTCGGCGTCGACAGTGAAAATGGCTGCGTCGCGCAGCGCAAAATGGCTCATCTGTACCTCGGCGGTCAGGAGCACGGCGGGCTCAGGGGCTGTCCGGCTGTAAGACTATGGGTTGAGTTGGCGTGAACTGGTCACTGTTTTTGGCAGAGCCTGGGGCTCGGCCATTAGCAGGCAAGCAAACACCTTCAGGTTATTTTTTAGGGGCCTCAAGGCCGCACCCGCGCAGGATAACATCAGTTAGAAAGTCGGCGGCGTGGTCAAAGTCCTTTTGCTCGTATTCGGCCTTGTTTTCGACCATCAGGATCTGCACCTGAAAGTCGGCGTAGTGCTGGGTTGAAGACCAGATCAGAAAGATCAGCTGCACCGGATCGACCGCGGCCATGCGCCCCTCATCGATCCATTGCTGTAATACGCCGGCACGGCCGCGTACCCAGTCACGCATATTGGTGCGCAGGTGTGGCATCAGGTAAGGCGCGCCCTGAATGATCTCCATGGCGAATAGCCGTGAGGCCAGGGGGTGGGTGCGTGAGGTTTCCATCTTGGTGCGAATAAAGGCAGCCAGGGCTTCGGCCGGATCGTCTTCAGGCTGCACGCTGGAAAATAGCGTATTCCAACGCGAGAGAATGTCGTCGAACATGGCGGCATATATCTTCTTCTTGTTGCTGAAGTAGTACAGCACGTTCGATTTAGGTAGTTCAGCTCGTTCGGCAATGTTCTGGATGGTGGCGCCACGAAAACCGTGCAGGGCAAATTCCTGCTCCGCTGCGGCCAGAATCAACTCGTGGTTGCGTTCTCGAATGCGTCCAGGCCGGTAGGTTTTGGTTTTTGCAGGGGCGGTTGTCATCGGGCGTATCTTCCGTACAAGGGTGTACCTGCTTTTTGAAAAGTGACCTGCCGTTCTTTCGCTTTTCAAAAAGCCGCTACTGGGAGCGAATGCCCGGCTTGCGCCGGGCCTCGCGGTCAATCAGAAGTGCCATTTCACCAGCGCACTGACGGCGCTTTCGGTGTCCATGACATCATCGTTCAAGCCGTACTTGTTGTTCCAGTAGGAATACTCGATACCGGCGTACAGCACCTTGGGCGCATTGAAGTAGTTACCGATATCCAGCTTCAGCTGCGGGTTGAAGTGGAAGTCGGACTTGTGGTCGTCAGCAGCACTGGACCAGTCGATGTAACCGTCGAACAGAATACGGTTAGGACCGAATTCCATGGGCATGCCCCAGACCACAGTGGTCTGATAGTCATCATCGGTTTCGCTGTTCCAGACGCGATAGAAGTTGGTCTTGAAGTACTGGAAGCCGGGCATATTCCAGACGATACCTGGGCCAACCATAAAGTTATTGACGTCGGTGCCGCCGCCGTTTTCGTACTGAGCGGACAGGGTGAAGTCCTTGATCAGGCCGCCGGCCATGCTCAGGTCGCTATCGGTCAGCCAGCCCAAGCTCAGATCAGGCGCAAATTCGCCGTACAGGTCATCGGAGTCGGCGTTTTTGCCGTGGCCCTGATTGCGGTCAAAGAAGAAGAAGGTGCTGCCCCAGTTGTGACCGGTCGCGTTCTCGAAGGTGAAGTAGGTATCGCTGCGTTTGCCGGGACCGAAGGCTTGGTAATCATCGCTGTACAGGATCGACAGGCTGGAGTCGGAGAAGTACTTCTCGGCGTGTGCTGCGGGTACGAATGCGGCTGCCATGCAGGCCGCGATCAGCGTTTTTTGCATTGTGCTCATATGGTGCTCCTAAGAATCTCAGTTTTAGTTTTGATTGGCATAGTGGGTGACAAGTTATTTACTCGGCCTATAAGGTTGGCCGATTGATAGCGGTGTGTTGAGCCGTGTCCGGGTGGGATTCCAGGACAGCAGCACAAGCACCAAAATAGTGACTACATAGGGCAGCATCGCCAGCAGCTCGGTTGAGCTCTGCCAGCCAAGGCCCTGTAGTACCAAATGCAGGATGCTGGCGGCGCCAAACAGATAGGCTCCCAGCAACACGCGTTCGGGTTTCCAGGTGGCAAAGACCACCAGTGCCAGCGCGATCCAGCCGCGCCCGGCGGTCATGTTTTCGGTCCACATCGGGGTGTACGCCAGTGACAGGTAGGCGCCCGCCAGGCCCGCCATGGCGCCGCCAAAGGCCACCGCCAGATAGCGCACCTTAAGCACTTTCAGGCCGTTGGCATTGGCTGCCTCGGGTGACTCGCCCACCGCCCGCAGAATCAATCCGCTGCGGCTGTAGCGCAGGAAGCAATAAACCACTACGAAGAGCACCAGCGACAGGTAGACCAGCGCGTCCTGGGTGAATAGCACCTGGCCGATTACCGGAATGTCGGAGAGCAGTGGAATGGCGATCTTGTCGAAGCCGTCAATGGCCTGGCCAACGTAGCCGCTGCCGACAAAGGAGCTGAGGCCCACGCCAAAGATAGTGAGCGCGAGACCTGCGGCATACTGGTTGGCCGCCAGAGTGACGGCCATCAGTGCGAACAGCATGGACATCATCACGCCGCCGAGCATGGCCGCGAGCACACCAATGGCCAGGCTGCCGGTGGTTACGGCTGCCATGAAGCCAATCACGGCGCCCATCAGCATCATGCCTTCCTGGCCCAGATTGAGTACGCCGGAGCGCTCGCAGACCAGTTCGCCGAGGGCGACCAGCAATAACGGGGTGCCGGCAATCACGGTGGCGGCTAATACGTTGGTAATCAATACGGCGTCCATCTCAAGCCTCCCCGGCGCTGGCCGCGGGGGCGCGGCGGAAACGAATGCGGTAGTGAATAAAGGCGTCACAGGTCAGCAGATAGAACAGCAGCAACCCCTGGAACAGCCCGGTAATGGCCTTGGGCATATTCATGGCGATCTGCAGCATCTCGCCGCCCATGAAGGTCAGTGCCAGCAGTGCGGCAGCCAGGATGATGCCGACGGCCTGCATGCGGCCCAGAAAAACGACAATGATCGCGGTGTAGCCATAACCCGGCGACACCTGCGGTACCAGTTGCCCCAGTGGGCCGGTTACTTCACTGGCGCCCGCCAGTCCAGCCAGGCCGCCGGCCAGGATGAAAGCCAGCAGAGTTAGGCGCTTGGCCGGAAAGCCGGCAAAGGCGGCGGCGCGTTCATCCTGTCCCAGCACCTTGAGTTGAAAGCCGATAAAGGTGCGCGCAAAGAGCACGCCGACTGCGACGGCGGCAAGTAACGCAAATAGCAGACCTATATGCAGACGGGTATCGGGAATCAGTTTGGGCAGCAGCGCGGCGGCGGCAAACATTTCCGACTGCGGAAAGCCAAAGCCGTAAGGGTCTTTCAACGGACCGTGAACCGCGAACAGCAGCAGGTTCAGGGCAATGTAGTTGAGCATGATGGTGGTGAGGATTTCGTTGCAGTGGAACTGCGTCTTCAATACCCCGGCCAGCAAGGCCCAGAGCGCACCCGCGATAATACCCGCCAGTAGTACTACGGGTAGCACCCAGAAACCGGTTTGCTCACTCAGATAAAGAGCTGCCGCACTGGCCCACAGGGAGCCCATGAGGAAGTGGCCCTCAGCGCCGATATTCCAGATCTTGGCGCGGTAACAGATGGTCAGGCCAGCAGCACAAAGTAGCAGTGGCGCCATTTTCAGTCCCAGCTCGGCCCAGCCCTGGGCATCGCTAAGGGGAATCAGAAAGAAGAAGGTCAAGCCTTCAATCGGGTCTTTGCCGAGCGCCATAAACAGGAACAGTCCGGTAATGACGGTCAGTAACAGTGCCAGCAGTGGAGAAGCCCATTGCATGGCGCGGGAGTCGACGGCGCGACGCTCAAGCGACAGCATGTTTGGTCTCCGTAGTGGTATTGGTTGCAGCAGTGGGGAAGTCGCCCGCCATCCACTGGCCCAGCTTTTCAATGCTTAGTTCGCTGGTGGGCACCAAGGGTGAGAGCTTGCCGGCGCAGATCGCGCCCATGCGGCCACAGAGTTGAAAGAGTTCGTCCAGGTCTTCGGAGATCAGCAGCACGGCCGCGCCTTCGTCGCGTAATTTGACCAAGGCTTCATGAATCGCCACGGCGGAGCCAACGTCGACGCCCCAGGTCGGATGTGAGGCGACCAGTAGCTTGGGCTGTTGCAGGGCCTCGCGACCGATAATGAATTTTTGCAGGTTACCGCCAGACAGGCTGGTAGCAGCACTGTCGATGCCGGCAGCGCGCACGCCAAACTGCTCTACGACTCGGCCGGCGTAGTCCCTCACCTTGCCCAGGCCGACCCAGCCCTTACTGATCATGCCCTGGCCGTACGCGGTCAGCAGGCTGTTGTCGACCAGTGACATAGACGGCACGGCACCGCGGCCCAGTCGTTCTTCCGGTACTACGGCTACGCCCAGCTTACGGCGTACGGCGGGACCACTGTCACCGATGCTCATGCCGCTGAGCTGCAGGCTATCGTTGTTGACCTTGGCTTCGCCCGACAGCGCCCGCAGCAGTTCGTCCTGACCGTTACCGGCAACACCGGCAATGCCGACGATCTCCCCGGCGCGCAGCGACATGCAGATATCCTGCAGGCTGGTGCCGAAGGGGTCGCGGGTCTGATAATTGAGGTTGTTGGTCTGCAGTAACAGCTCGCCCGGTTCGCTGGGATCAACCTGAGTCGATAGCGGGGTTTCGTTGCCGACCATCATGCGCGCGATATCGTCGGTGGTGATCTCGCCCGGATTGCATTCGCCGGTCACCCGGCCCTGACGCAACACGGTCGCGCGGTGACACAGATCGCGCACTTCCTGCAGTTTGTGGCTGATGAACAGAATGCTGCAGCCTTCCTTTGATAGCTGACGCAGGGTGCGGAACAGTACCTGCACTTCCTGCGGCGTCAGCACCGAGGTTGGCTCGTCGAGAATCAATAACGAGCTATCCTGAATAAGGCAGCGTACGATTTCGACGCGTTGGCGCTCGCCGATGGAAAGGGTGTTGACGAAACGCCGTGGGTCCAGCGCCATGCCGTAGTGTTCAGAGACCTCGCGAATGCGTGTATCGAGTTTGCTGCGGTCACGGGCCTGGGCGGCTGGCAGGCTGAGTGCAATGTTCTCGGCAACGGTCAGGGTCTCGAACAGCGAGAAATGCTGGAACACCATACCGATGCCCAGTTCGCGCGCATGGGCCGGACCTTGCAAGGTAAGCGGGTGTCCGTTCCAGGTAAGGGTGCCAGCGTCTGGCTGAATTACCCCATAGATGATTTTCATCAGGGTGCTCTTGCCCGCGCCGTTCTCACCCAGTAGGGCGTGTATTTCACCGGCCTGGACTGAAAGATGAACACCGTCGTTCGCCCGACAGCCGGGATACTCTTTAACGATGTTTTCTAGTCTCAAGCGTTCTGCGGTTGCCATCCAGCATCCTCAATTAAAATAAACTGACCATTCAATCAACATTTTGTCTGCGAGCAATTTGCTTGCCAAAAGCCTAAAAATATTAAAATCTTATTTTCAGACTAGTTGGTCAAGTTTTTGCAAATACCAACGTACAGCCTGCACAGCGCCTATAACTGCACTGTGGCAGACCTCCCGCCGGAAACCGGCGAATAGTGGATAGCGCGGAGACGACAGTGATTGAGTTTTATTTAAATGGGCAGCCGCAAAAACTTGACCAGACTGACCCAAACTTGAGCATTTTAGACTGGCTGCGCACCAAAATGCGGCTTAGTGGTACAAAAGAAGGCTGCGCATCGGGTGATTGTGGTGCCTGCACCGTGTTGCTGGGTAGTCTGGACCAGCACGATCAGTGGCATTACGTGGCCATGAACAGCTGTATTGGCCTGGTCGGCGCATTGCACGGCAAGCACCTGATTACCGTTGATGCGCTGCAGCGCGAACCGGCGCACCCGGTGCAAACGGCGATGGTCGAGTGCAATGGCTCGCAGTGCGGCTTTTGTACGCCGGGCATCGTAATGTCGCTGGTTGGCTTGCATCAGCAGGTGGCGAGTGCCGGGCAACATGCCAATGCGCATCAGTTGATGGAAGCGTTGGCCGGCAATCTGTGCCGCTGCACCGGTTATCGCCCCATCGTGGAAGCGGGCGCGCGCAGTATTGTCGATAGCGTGCAGCAATGGGATGGCAACGCGTTGTTCAGTCCGCAGCCGAGTCGCGAGTTCAAGCAGGCCCGAGCTCAGGCCGCCGTGCTGCAGGATGAAGCAGGCAACCGTTTTACTGCGCCGCTATCGCTCGCGGCGCTGCGCGAGGCGCTGGCCGACCAGCCGCAGGCGCGGCTGGTCGCAGGTAGTACCGACCTGGCGCTGGAGATCACCCAGCAGCTGAAAACCCTGCCGCAGTTGATTTCGGTTGAGCAGGTCGCGGAGCTGCGCGAGCTGGAGCAGGATGATGAAAACCTGACCATAGGGTCCGCGCTGACCTACGCCCAGTTCGGCCCGATACTGGATCAATACTGGCCCGCGTTTACGCCTATGCTGGAACGTCTGGGCTCGCTGCAGATTCGCAACCGCGCGACGCTGGGCGGCAATATAGGCAATGCTTCGCCGATTGGTGACATGCCGCCGCCGCTGATTGCGCTAGGTGCTGAAATTCAGCTCGATAGTCAGCAAGGCACCCGCTGGCTGGCGTTGCAGGATTACTTCCTCGATTACAAGAAAACCGTGCTGCAGCCGGGTGAGTTTATCCGCGCGGTGCGAATTGCCAAGCCGGCGGCGAACGAGCGTTTGTTCATCTACAAGATTTCCAAGCGTTTGGACGATGATATTTCTGCCGTGCTGGCGGCTTTCTGGCTGCGCTTTAATGGTGACAATATTGAAGACTGCCGTTTGGCCTATGGCGGTATGGCGGGTATTCCCAAGCGTGCGCTGGCAGCGGAGACCGCGCTGCGTGGCCAGGCCTTTGATGAGTCTGCGGTGGCGGCTGCCGCTGCTGCGCTGACGCAGGACTTCAAACCCATGTCTGACGTGCGTGCTTCGGCTGCCTACCGCCTTGAGGTGGCTGGTAACCTGCTGCGCCGCGCGCTTTACGAACACCGCGCTGCCCACACTGGCGGCGCTGCACTGACGGTGACCGACTATGCGTAAACTCCCCCGCGACATTTCCCGCCAGAGCGGCCAGGCCGTCGGCATTGCTGGCCAGAGCGCGCTGCACGACAGCGCCTGGCTACACGTGCGTGGTCAGGCACGCTATATCGATGATCTGCGTGAGCCGGAAGGTCTGTTGCACGCGGCGGTCGGCCACAGCGAAGAGGCGCACGCGCGTATCACCAGCATGGATCTGAGCGCGGTACGCGCCTATCCCGGCGTGGTGGCGGTGATCACCCTCGCCGATGTGCCCGGCCATACCGATATCGGCCCGGTTTTCCCCGGCGACCCGGTCCTGGCCAGTGAGCTGGTCGAGCATATTGGTCAGCCGATCTTTGCCGTGGCGGCGACCAGCCATACCGCTGCCCGCAAGGCGGCGCGACTGGCCAAGGTCGAGTATGAGCCACTGCATGCGGTGCTCAGTACGCAGGAAGCCTTGGATACATCCTTCTTTGTGCGCCCCAGTCATACCCAGCAGCGCGGCGACCCGGACAAGGCGCTGGCCTCGGCACCTCACCGTCTCAAGGGTGAGATCAACGTGGGTGGTCAGGAGCACTTTTATCTGGAGGGACAGGTGGCGATGGTCGAGCCGCTGGAGGACGGTGGCATGTTTGTGCACACCTCCAGCCAGCATCCTTCAGAAGTACAGAAACTGGTTGCCGAGGTATTGGGCCTGCCGATTCATGCGGTGCAGGCTGAAGTCCGCCGCATGGGTGGCGGCTTTGGTGGCAAGGAAACCCAGGCAGCTGCGCTCGGTTGCGTGGCCGCCTTGCTGGCACAGGTGACCGGCAAGCCGATCAAGTATCGCCTGTCCCGCCCGGATGACATGGTGCAGACCGGCAAGCGTCACGACTTTTTCAATACCTACGACATCGGTTTTGACGATCAGGGTCTGATTCAGGGCGCCGAGATCATGGTGGCGGGCCGCTGCGGCTTTTCGCCGGATCTGTCCAACGCCATTGTCGAGCGCGCCATGTTCCACTCGGACAACAGCTACTTTCTGGACCAGGCACGGGTGACCGGGCATTGCTGCAAAACCCACACGGTCTCGAATACCGCCTTCCGTGGTTTCGGTGGTCCGCAGGGCATGATGGTAATCGAGCAGGCCGTGGATGATATCGCCCGTCACCTGCAGCTCGACCCGCTGGACGTGCGCAAGCACAACCTCTATCGCCCCGGCCGCGACACCACGCACTACGGTCAGGTGGTCGAGCAGCACATTCTGCCGGAGCTGGTCGCGCAGCTGGAAGCCAGCTCGGATTACCGCACACGGCGCGACGAAATCACCGCCTTCAACCAGCAAAGCCCGATCCTCAAGCGTGGGCTGGCGCTGACGCCGGTCAAGTTCGGTATCTCCTTTACCGCCAAGCACTTGAACCAGGCCGGCGCTTTGGTGTTGATCTACACCGACGGCAGCCTGCATGTGAACCATGGCGGCACCGAGATGGGTCAGGGCCTGTATATCAAGATCGCGCAGGTAGTGGCGGCGGCCTTCCAGGTGGATGTCGACAAGGTCAAGGTATCGGCCACGCGTACCGACAAGGTGCCCAACACCTCGCCGACCGCTGCGTCTTCCGGCTCCGACCTGAACGGTATGGCGGCGCTGGATGCCTGCGAGAAGATCAAAGCCGGGCTGGTTGCCTTTGCCGCCGAGCAGTATGGCTGCAAGGCCGAAGAGGTGCGGTTCGAGAACAATCAGGTGGTCGCTGGCGAGGCGCGTCTGGATTGGGCCGAGTTTGTGCAAAAGGCGTATATGAACCGCGTGTCTTTGTCGTCCAGCGGCTTCTACGCCACGCCCAAGATTCATTACGATTTTGCCACCGGCAAGGGCCATCCCTTCCTCTACTACGCCAATGGCGCCGCGTGCTCCGAGGTAGTGCTGGACACCCTTACCGGGGAATACCGGGTTATGCGTACCGATATCCTGCACGACGTCGGTCAGTCGCTGAACCCGGCCATCGACATTGGCCAGATTGAGGGCGGCTTTGTGCAGGGCATGGGTTGGCTGACCACCGAAGAGCTGGTCTATAACGATAAGGGTCGCCTGATGACCACCGGACCGGCCACCTACAAGATTCCGGCCGTATCCGATACGCCGCCCGATCTGCGGGTGAACCTGCTGGCGGCCAGCCCCAACCGCGAAGCCACAGTGTTCCGTTCCAAGGCCGTGGGTGAGCCGCCGTTGATGCTCGGCATTGCGGTGTGGAGCGCGCTGCGTGATGCGGTCGCCAGCCTCACCGATTACCGCTACAGTCCGCCGCTGGATACCCCGGCGACACCAGAGCGCATGCTCAACGCGGTGAATGCGGCGCGGGCCTGGGCTAATACCGAGCAGGAGACTGCCTGATGGATAAACGTATGCGCTGGTTTGAAGCGGTCGCTGACTGCGAACAGCGCGGCGAGCCCTATGTACTGGTCACCATCGCTGGCGTGGCCGGTTCGGTGCCGCGTGAGCCGTCGAGCAAGATGGTCGTCACTGGTGAGCAGACTTACGACACCATAGGTGGCGGTCATCTGGAGTATCTGGTGACCGCGCGCGCCCGTGAACAATTGGCGGCCAGCCGCTTTGAAACCCAGCTGGAGCATTTTCCGCTCGGCGCCAGTCTGGGCCAATGCTGTGGCGGCAGCGTCTCGGTGCTGCTTGAAGGTCAACGCGGCAGTGATGCTCGGCTGGTGGTGTTTGGCGCTGGCCACGTGGCGCGCGCGCTGATGAGTATCATGGGACAGTTACCCTGGCAGGTGACCTGGGTCGACTCGCGGGCAGACAGCTTTCCGGCCGAGCTACCAGCTAACGTGCGGCGCTACCATACCGATGATCCGGTCGCCGATGTAGCCGAGTTGTGCGGCGATGCCCACGTGTTGATTCTGACCCACAATCACCAGCTCGATTATGATTTGTGCCGCGCGCTGCTCAATGCTGATGCTGCTTGTAGCGTAGGGTTGATTGGTTCGCAGACCAAGGCTGATCGTTTCCGTCAGCGCTTGAGCCATCGCGGTTACAGCGAGGCGCAAATTGATGGTATTCGCTGCCCGGTCGGGCGCTCCGATGTGCCGGGTAAACGGCCAATGGAAGTGGCGGTATCCATCAGTGCCGAGCTGCTCAGCCTGGCCGCCGACGAAGCACCGCGTAGCCGTCGTCGCGGGGTGAGCTGGCCGGCTCTGCGCGATCTGATGAAACAGGGTGAGGCCGTCGCTGCGACTGAGCCCTGCGCTGAAAACACAACCCCGCCAGTGGAGGCAAAATGAGCCTGGAAGAACTGAACAAGCTGCCGGCAGCGCAAGCGCTGACCCTGTTTCGCGATTGCTGCGCGGCGGATGCCTGGGCATACCCCATGGTCGAGTCGCGGCCCTATGGTTCGGCGGAAGCACTGCACGGCACGGCCCGCGCGCTCTGGCCAAACCTGCATGAGACCGACTGGCTGGTCGCTTTTGAAGCACACCCCAAGATTGGCGACATCAAGAGTCTGAAAGCCAAGTACGCCAGCACCGAGGCCTTGGCCAGTGGCGAGCAATCCGGTGCACGTGTGGCACCGGATGAGGTGCTGCAGCGGCTGAAGGATGGCAATTATGCCTACCTCGACAAATTCGGTTTTATCTTTATCGTCTGCGCTACCGGCAAGAGCGCCGAGCAGATGCTGGCGCTGCTGGAAGAACGCCTACCCCATACCCGTGAAGAAGAGCTCCGCATCGCCGCCGCGGAGCAGGCCAAGATCACCCATATTCGTCTGGACAAACTGTTATGAGTAATAAGAGCCCTATCACTACCCATATTCTGGACCTTGGCGGTGGTTGCCCCGCCGCTGGCGTCGCCATCGTGCTGGAGCGCCAGACCGACCATGGTTGGGAAACGCTGGGCCAGGCGTCAACCGATGCGGACGGTCGCGTATTGAACGGCTTTGGCGACAGCGCGCCGCAAGGCGTTTACCGCCTGACCTTTGATACCGACGGCTATTATGCGCGTCAGGGGTTGGAGTGCTTCTATCCGTCAGTCAGCATCGCCTTCAAGCTGACTGATACGACCGCCCACTACCATGTACCGCTGCTGCTCAACCAGTGGGGCTACTCGACCTACCGGGGAAGTTAATGACCATGAATACCTCTACTGCGGCGGCCTTTCCGGCTGGCTGTACGGCCTTTCGCGGGCCTTTGTTGCACTTTATCGGTGAGCCGGGGCTGACTCAGCCCAACCCGGACAGTTATGAGTATCACGCCGACGGCCTGTTGGTGGTTGCCGACGGGCGGGTGCTGGCCAACGGCGCTGCCACTGATCTGCTGCCACGGCTGCCGGCGGGTACCGAGGTCGGGCAGTGGCCCGATAGCCTGATCATTCCCGGCCTGATCGATACCCACGTACACATGCCGCAATTGGCGGTGATGGCCAGTTATGGCACCCAGCTGCTGGAGTGGTTGGAAACCTATACCTTCCCGACCGAAGCGCGCTTTGCCGATGCGGGCTGGTCTGCCGATCAGTCGCAGCTGTTTCTGGATTTGCTGCTGGCGCACGGCACCACCTCGGCGCTGGTGTTCAGCACCTCGCACAAGGTGGCCGCCGAGGCGCTGTTCAGCGCTGCCGATGGCTACAATATGGCGATTACCACAGGCAAGGTGATGATGGACTGCCACGCCCCGGATGGCGTGCGTGATGAAACCGAAGCCAGCTACAGCGAGAGCCGCGAACTGATTGAGCGTTGGCACGGCAAGGGTCGTCAGCGTTACGCGGTAACGCCGCGCTTTGCCGCGACCTCTACCGTGCAGCAACTGACCTATGCCGGTCAGTTGGTGGCCGAATACCCGGATGTGTTGATGCAGACCCACTGGGCGGAGAACCACGCCGAGATCGCCTGGATCAAGGAGTTGTTTCCTGAGCGCAGCAGCTATCTGGATGTCTACGACCACTTTGGTCTGTTGGGCGAGCGCAGCGTATTAGCCCACGGTATTCATATCGACGACGTTGACCGCGCACGGCTGGCGGAAACCGGCACTCGCATTGCTTTCTGCCCGACCTCCAACACCTTCCTGGGCAGCGGTCTGTTTGACCTGGCCAGCGCCCGCGCCGCCGAGGTGCAAGTGGGCCTGGCTACTGACGTGGGCGGTGGTACCAGCCTGTCGATGCTCGCCACCATGGCTGAGGCTTACAAGGTCTGTCAGCTGCGCGGCCAGAGTCTGAACCCTTTTCAGGCGTTTTACATGGCTACGCTGGGTAACGCTCAAGTGCTGCATCAGGCTGCGGACACCGGCAACCTGCAGCCCGGTAAGTATGCTGACTTTTTGATCCTTGACCGTACCGCCAGCCCGGCCTTGCGCCTCAAGCATAAAGCCGACCGTGACCTGCAGGGCATGCTGTTCGATTTGATGATTCTTGGCGATGATCGCGCCATTCGCCGTACCTATATCGCCGGGCAGTGCCGGTATGACCGTGAAAGCACAAAAGGAGCGGCCCTCAATGCATGCATATCTGGCTGAATGGCTGAGCCTAATCATCCGCTGGTTTCACGTCATTGCTGGCGTGGCCTGGATCGGTGCGTCCTTTTACTTCGTCTGGCTCGACAATAACCTGCGCGAGCCACCGGAATGGAAGAAACAAAAAGGTATCAAGGGTGACCTTTGGGCCATCCATGGCGGCGGCTTTTATGAAGTAGCCAAGTATCACGTTGGCCCGGAAAAAATGCCTGCCGAGCTGCATTGGTTCAAATGGGAGGCCTACAGCACGCTGATGAGTGGCCTGGCGCTGCTGTTTGCGGTCTATTACTTCGGCAACCCGGGTTACCTGATCGATGCCAGCAAGCTCGACCTCAGTATGGGTGGCGCCATCGCCATTGGCATGGGCACGCTGCTTGGCGTCATGGTTATCTATGAAGCGCTGATTCGCAGTCCCTTGGCCAAGCACGGTCTGGCGTTCGGGGTGGTGTTGTTTCTGATTCTGGTCGCAGTGGCCTGGGGCATGTTCCAGGTCTTTGCTGGCCGTGGTGCCTTTATCCATGTGGGCGCGGTCATCGGCACCATCATGGTCGCCAACGTCTTTCTGGGTATTGTTCCGGCGCAGCGTGCGCTGGTCAGTGCCGTTGAGAAAGGGGATACCCCGGATGAGCGGGTAGTGATGCTGGCGCAGCGCGCCATGCTGCGCTCACGCCACAACAACTATCTGACGTTGCCGGTCATTTTCATCATGATCAGCAACCACTATCCGATTTTCTACGGTAATGAGTATGGCTGGGCGGTGTTGGCGGCAATTGGTGCTATTACGGCTTACGCACGGCACTTCTTCAACCTGCGTCACAAGCAGATCAACAAGCCGTCGATCCTGATCATCAGTGCCTTGGCTACGCTGGCGCTGATCTGGGCCATGGCCCCCAGCGCACCCGAAACCGCCGCCACGCACAACGCCGACGGTACTCAGGTCGCTCGGGTGGCGGATGCCGATGTCAGTCAGCTGTTGGCAACCCACTGTCAGGCTTGTCACGCCGCGCAGCCAAGCAGTCCGGCATTCCAGGCACCACCGGCGGGCATCATGCTGGAAACCCTGGAGCAGCTGAAACTGCATCACGCCAAGGTGTATCAGGCAGCGGTTGCGACCCAATATATGCCGCTGGGCAACATGACCGGCATTACCCCGGAAGAGCGCAGCCTGTTGGGACAATGGCTACAGGAGAATCCCTGAGGCAAGCGGCAAGCGGCAAGCGGCAAGCTACAAGCTACAAGCTACAAGCCACAAGCTTAAAGCTTAAAGCTAGAAGCTAGAAGCTAGAGCTTGCAGCTGGCACTACTGGCCAGCATGTGATTAGCGCTAACTGTTCTTGCCTGGCTTGCTGCTGACCGATGGGTTGCAGGCGTATTTTTTGGCCTGGAGCGCATTGGGCTAGGCGTGCAATTGACGCCGGGGTGAGTGCGCCG
Organism: Pseudomonas neustonica; assembly: GCF_003797945.1. Lineage (GTDB taxonomy): Bacteria > Pseudomonadota > Gammaproteobacteria > Pseudomonadales > Pseudomonadaceae > Halopseudomonas > Halopseudomonas neustonica. The sequence goes on along the minus strand of NZ_RKKU01000005.1, from coordinate 146,799 downwards.
AGTCTTGGATATCCGCCTATTGTCTGGCGGTCGTTCAGCAGCACTATGGGCTGGCCGTCCGGCGGCACCTGCACGGCGCCGAGGGGAATGCCTTCGGAGATCAGCGCATCGCCCTGATAGTGCAGCACCGGGCCGGTCAGGCGCATGCCCATGCGGTCGGCGCGTTGATCCAGTGTCCAGTGTTGGTTGAACAGCGCAAACAGGCTGGCGCCGTTGAACTGGCTGCTTTGTGCGCCCAGCAGCAGTTGCAGGGTGACAGCGCTCTGGTAGTCCGGGATCGCCTCGGGTGGCATATTCCGACCAATCGCAGGCTGCGCTGAATAGGTGAGCTGATCGCCGGATTTTAGCCCCGTGCCGTCGCCATGCAAGCCTCCCAGCCCCTCACGCATCACGGTCGCAACCGAGCGCAGAACCGGGGTTGCCTTGAATCCACCGGCGGCGGCTAAGTAGGCGCGCACCCCGCTGCGTGGCTGAGTGAATTCGAGTTGTTGGCCGCTGCGTATGGCAAAGGCTTGCCAGGGCGCCAGCGGCTGCTGATCGAGTTTGGCATTGAGGTCGGCTCCGCACAGCGCCAACCAGCCATCGGCCTCGGCCCTGAGAGTCAGTCCTCCCAACGGAATTTCAATCACGCAGGCGTCCAGCGGGTTACCCAACAGCCAGTTGGCCCAGTGCTGGGCGATCCAGTCCAGCGCGCCACCCTGAGTCACGCCCAGCTGCCGCACGCCAAAGCGGCCGCCATCCTGCAATTGAGCGAAGCCCAGGCTGTGCTCTACCCGCAATAGGCTCATGGCGTTGGTTCCATCGGCGTAGGGTCGCCACCGAGGCGCAAAAATTCGGGCTGATCGATAGCGACAAAACGTACCCGGTCGCCGGGCTTGAGCAGACTGTAGCCATCGCGCTCGCGGTCAAACAAGGCTAGCGGGTAGCGACCAATCAGATTCCAGCCGCCGGGTGAAACCAGCGGATATACCGCCGTCTGGCGTTCGGCAATGCCCACACTGCCCTTCGGCACCCGCTGGCGCGGAGTGGCCAAACGAGGTGCAGCGATGCTTGGATCGACCAGCCCCATATAGCCAAAACCGGGGGCGAAGCCGAGGGTAAATACGGGATAGTCGCGGCTGCAATGGCGTTCTATCACCTGCTCCGCGGTACAGCCTGCACGGTGCGCAAGTGGCTGCAGATCGGGGCCGACGCTGGGGTGATACCAGACCGGCAGTTCGTGCCGTTGGCCGCTGGCGTTCATCGCCAGCGGTTGTAGACCTTTTAACGCCAGCTGCACGCGCTCAAGTGCTTGCGCCTCACTCAATTCGAGGCAGTCGTAGTGCAGCATTAATGTGGTGTAGGACGGCACCAGGTCAATCAGCTGCGCGCCAAAGGCCGCATGCAGACGCTCGGCAGCGGCCATCAACCAGGGCATATTGGCTTCGTCGATCTGGTCGAATAGCCGCAGCATCAGACTGTCGATGGCGATAGTTTCGATGCGCGGAGTCACAGCGCATCCATGGCCGCGCGGATATGCGCAACCACCGCCACGGATTCGGCGTTGTCGCCGTGCACGCACAGGCTGTCGGCTTGCAAATAAAGATCGCTGCCGTCGCTCGCTGCCAATGGTTCACCGCGCGCGAAGGTCAGCGCCTGAGCAAGGATCTGCTCGGCGTCAGGGTGCACTGCACCCGGCTGGCTGCGCGGTAGCAAATAACCATCAGCGTCGTAGCCGCGGTCGGCAAAAGCCTCGAACCAGAGATGGATGCCCTGCTCTGCCGCCAATGATTGCGCCTCGCGGTTGTCGCGTCGGGCCAGCAGCATTAACGGCAGGCTGGCGTCGAAGGCTGCGACCGCGCGCATGACCGCCCTGAGCAGCGCGGGCTGGCGCATCATGTCGTTGTAGAGCGCACCGTGGGGTTTGACGTAGCTCAGCGTCGCGCCCTCGGCTCGACAGATAGCCTCCAGTGCACCAAGCTGATAAAGCAGCATGTCTTCGACTTCCTGCCCGGAGCAATTCATCGAACGGCGGCCAAAGCCGACCAGGTCCGGATACGCTGGATGCGCGCCAATCATCACATCATGGTTGACCGCCAGGGCGACGGTGCGGCGCATGATGCTCGGATCGGAGGCGTGGAAGCCGCAGGCGATGTTGGCGCAATCCACGTAGGGCATCACCGCCTCGTCCATGCCCATGGTCCAGGCGCCAAAGCTTTCGCCCATATCGCAGTTCAACCTTGGCTTGTGCATGTGTGCTGATGCTCCTGTCGGGTTGGGCGTACTAAAAAAACTGAACGAAACGCTATTTTGGCTGCCGGATTTACAGTGTATTCATGCTGTTCGGCGCAAATAGCGCATCGCAGCCGCCACTTTCGCATAGATAAGAGAGGCAATATGAAGATTCTCATGGTTCTTACCTCGCACGACAAGCTTGGCGATACGGGCAAGAAAACCGGCTTCTGGCTGGAAGAGTTCGCGGCGCCCTATTACGTGCTTAAAGACGCCGGTCTGGAAGTGACCTTGGCCTCACCCCATGGGGGTCAGCCACCGCTGGACCCCACCAGTGCTCAGCCGGACGCGCAGACGCCAGCGACCGAGCGGTTTGCCGCCGATATGGAAGCCCAGGCGCAGCTGGCCAGCACCCACGCACTGTCGGCCATCTCCGCCAGTGACTTCGATGCCATATTCTACCCCGGCGGCCACGGCCCGATGTGGGATCTGCATACCGACGCCACTTCGCTGGCACTGATTGAAGCCTTCGCCAAGGCTGACAAGCCGATCGGCGCTGTCTGCCATGCTCCTGCTGCGCTGCTGAACGCCAAAGGTAAGGACGGCGAGTACCTGGTCGGCGCCAAGCGCGTGACCGGCTTCTCCAACTCCGAGGAAGATGCGGTAGGTTTGAGCGACGTAGTGCCCTTCATGCTGGAAGATGCGCTGAAGGAAAAAGGCGGCGTTTACAGCAAGGGCGAAGACTGGAGCGAATACGTTCTGGTCGATGGCCTGCTGGTAACCGGTCAGAACCCGGGCTCATCAGAGAAAGTGGCAAAAGAGCTGCTGACCCTGCTCAGGGTATTACCTGGCAACTGAGTCGATAACACCTGTTATTGCTGCAAAAGGGGCGCTCACCGAGCGCCCCTTTTTGCTTTTCCACCCGCGGTGAAAAATAGGGTGAAGCCAGCAGCTAAGCGCTAGCCTTAGCTTGCCGCTTGCCGCTTTCCGCTTTCCGCTTTCCGCTTCCCGCTACTAGCTGATAATCATATTGGTCGCCGTCGCGTAGGCGTACAGCGAACCGGTCTCGTCGCGCAGATAACCTTCGGAAATCACCAACCGACGGGTCTTGTTGATCACCTTGCCTTCAGCGATCAGCGTCTTGTTGAAGGGCACAGGCTTGCACATCTTCACGTTCAGCTCGATGGTGCCGTAGCCCACCCCGGCTTCCAGCATGGTGTGCGCTGCGCAGCCAGTGACCGAATCCATTACGGTAGCGGCAAAACCGCCGTGTACGCCGCCCAGTGGATTGGTGTGAGTTTCATCGGCGGTGGCTTCGAATACCACGCGGCCTGCTTCGGCAAGGGTGATATTCATCGGAATGGTCTTGGAGATCGGCGCCAGTGGGGTCTTGCCAGCGGCGGCCGCCTGCATGATCTGTAGTCCAGTCATGTCTTTGAAGTTCATCTAGCTGTTCCTTGCGCAAGTGTCAGGCTGCCTTGGCAGCCAGGGTGAGTTGATCGAACCAGTCCAGTGCACCATGCCAGAGTGGCTCAGCGTGTGCTCGGAAGTAGCCCATGTGCCCCAGTGGACGCAGGTTAAGCGCTAGCGGGTCAACGGTGAGCGCTGTGTAATCGGCGTTACGGTAAGCTGACATAAAAGCATCGCGCGAAGCAGGCGAGGCCCAGAGATCGTCGGTGGCGCTCACGGCAGTCAGCGGCGTGGTGACCTCGCCAAAGCGCGCTTCCAGCCCCGGCATGTGCGGGTCTTCAAAGAAATAGCGCGGGAAGCGGCACCATCGTTTCCATTTTTGGTAGACGCCCTTGGGCAGGTCTTCGCCCATCCCCAGTTTGCGCCAGGCCAGATAGCCCTTGCTGCGCACGATCAGCGGGCCGATGACACGCCACATCAGCAGCACGCGTAACTGTTCGCTGCGGGGCATCCAGCCATGCCAGCCGGCACCGGTGCCGAAGGTATAGAGACCGCCGATGGCGCTGTGGTTGGGCAGCAGGCCAAAGGCGTGGCCGCCGAACGAGTGGCCGACCATGTAGAGTGGCAGGTCGCCGCCTTTCAGGTAATCGACGCCCGCTGCCAGGTCCAGCTCGGCCCAGTCGAGGTAATCCATGTCAAAGCCACGCAGGCTGGCCGGTGCTGAGCCACCGATGCCGCGATAATCCAGTGTCAGGGTGCTGTAGCCCCGGCTGGCAGCGTACTCGGCAAATCTTCGATAAAAGCCCTGCGGTACGCCGGTGGCGCTGCCGACCAGCAGTTGGCCAATGGGCTGACTGGCTGGATACAGGGTGGCGCTCAGTGGGTAGCCGTCGGCGGCGGTTAGGGTTAAGGCCTGGCTGGCGATAGTCTCAGAGTTCATGGTGAAAAGCCTTTTGTTGCAATCGAACCTGCCCCAGCAGTGCGCGAAAAGCGCGCTCCAGCGGCAGGGTGTCACCGGCCGCGCGGGCCATGATCAGGCCCCCCTCATAGCTGGAAAACAGCAGTGCAGAGAGGTCTTCGCTGTAATCGGAGGGGTAGCCGGCGGCGCTGATATGCGCGGAAAACTGGCGGTGTATGCGATTGAAGGCGTTGTTTACCGCCAGGCGTAGATCGAGATCTTCAGGGCCACTGTCCAGCGCCGCTGCGGCCAAGGGGCAACCCAGGCTGAACTCGCTAGCCTCAATACGCCGCAGGGCGCTTTGGATCCAGTGCGCGACCGCGTCCAGCGGGTCGGCATGTTCGCTGAACAAGCGGCTGAAAAAGCGCTCCAGCTGATCGGCAGTCTGCGCGATGGCTGCCATTGCCAGCTCTTCCTTGCCGCCCGGAAAGTGATGGTAAAGACTGCCTTTGGGTGCCTTGGCCAGGCTTAGTAGCTCGGTCAGTCCGGTACCGTGCAGGCCGTTGCGTTGCAGCGACCTTTGCATGGTATTTATCAGTCTGGTGCGGGTATCTGAGTTGTTCATGTCATTATTTATAGACTGATCAGTCTACTGAGTAAAGCGGGATCTCAAGTTACTCGCCCTGGTTCGATTGCCTCTGGTCGGCAACCGAGCCGGACGCGAAGCGACCTGAGCGCCATTCCCACGCGAAGCGTGGGAACGATCAAGAAACCTATTTGCCCGGGCTGAATCTCTGCCACAACACGAACAACGGCTCAGCCAGAAACATCACCAGAAACAGGCGCAACACCTGCAAGGCGGTCACGATAGCGACGGACAGCTGCAGCGCCTCAGCGGTCAGGCATAGCTGGGTTATACCGCCGGGCATCATACCCAGCATCAGGCTGATACGGTCAACGTCGCCCAGGGTGCTCAGCAGCGTGGCGGCGCCGGCGGCGACCAGCATGGCAAGTAGGGTGAAGAGTAATACCCGCAGTAAGAACGCGGGTGCCTTGCGAAAGAAAGCGCGGTCGAAGTGGCAGCCCAAAGCACTGCCGATTAGCCATTGGCCAACGTCACTGGCGCCGGTGGGTAGGGCGATATTGATATCCAGCAATACGCCAGCGCCAGCGCAGACCATCAATGGCCCCAGCATCCACGGGTTGGGCTGGCGCAGTCGGCGCAGCAGCAGCGCCGCAAGTCCGCCTAGTGGCATAAGCCAGGCTAGCAGACCGAGATCGGTGGGCAGCCTGCACGAGGGCGCGGCGGGCGGTTTACTGGTTCGGATCAGCTTTCCTGCCTGAGGCAGTCTTGCCGTAACAGCTCCATAACCAGCCTGCGCACCTTGCGGATGTTGTACGTTAAATAAAATTACAAGTGTAATTCTATGCAAGCATTTAAATTATGGTTATCATTTAAAGGTGTCATCACTTTTCTTTGCTATTCAGGATCGACGCCATGAAATCTATTGTCATTGCCGGTTACGCCCGTTCTCCTTTCCAGTTCGCCCGTAAGGGCAGTTTGATTAACCTGCGCCCGGATGACCTTGCTGCGCAGGTGCTCGCCGGACTGGTCTCATGCCTGGACCTTAACCCGGCACTGCTGGAAGACGTGATTATGGGCTGCGCCTATCCCGAAGCCGAACAGGGCGCCAATATTGCGCGCATCGCCAGCTTTCGCGCTGGCTTCCCGGAAACCCTTGGCGGCGTCACGGTTAACCGCTTCTGTGGCTCCTCCATGACGGCCATTCATTTTGCCGCCGGGCAGATTATGCTGGGCGCAGGTGAGGCCTTCATTGCTGCGGGGGTGGAGTCCATGACGCGTGTGCCGATGGGCGGCTTCAACCCCTCCGCCAACCCGGAGCTGTTGCAGAGCTACCCCGAGGTCTACATGGCCATGGGGCATACCGCAGAAGAGGTAGCGCGGCGTTTTGCTGTCAGCCGTGAAGAACAGGATGAGCTCGCCGTGTTATCCCATGCAAAAGCTGCCAAGGCGCGCGCGGCGGGTTTGCTGGCAGAGGAGATAATCCCGGTGCATACGCCCGATGGCGTAGTGACAGAGGATGGTTGTATCCGCCCCGGCACCAATCTGGAATCGCTGGCGCAGCTCAAGCCAGCCTTTGGCGGCCTGGTCACTGCCGGCACGGCATCACCGCTTACCGACGGCAGCGCAGCGGTGCTGGTGTGCACTGAAGCGTTTGCCCGCCAGCACGGACTGCCTATGCTGGCGCGTATAAAAGCCGTCGCTGTGGGCGGCTGTGCGCCGGAGATCATGGGCATGGGGCCGGTAGAGGCAACGCGTAAAGTGCTTGATCGCGCGGGGCTGAGCATCAATGATGTCGACCTGATGGAAATAAATGAAGCGTTCTCCAGCCAATCCATTGCCTGTCTGCGTGAGTTGGATATGCCGCTGGAGCGCGTCAATCTGGATGGCGGTGCGCTGGCGTTGGGTCATCCCTTGGGGGCTACCGGCGCGCGTATTACCGGTAAGGCCGCTGCACTATTGCAGCGCACCGGCGGGCGCTATGCGATTGCTACGCAATGTATTGCCGGTGGTCAGGGTGTTGCCACTCTGCTCGAAGCCGTAGGCGAATAATTAAAATAATGTCGGGCCCTCGGGGCCCCGCTAGGGAGAGTTCAGGATGTCTGCAGGAAAAACCCTGTTGCTGACGTGTTTACTGCTTGCGGTGGTCGCTTGCAAAAAAGAAGATCAAGCCGACGCTGCGACTGTCGATACCGCGCCACCGCGTATGGTACTAGCCACTGAAGTACACCCTGCCGCTAGCCGCGGCGCTACCTTTACCGGCGTGGTGGCGGCGCGTACCGAGAGTGAACTGGGTTTTCGCGTGGCGGGCAAGGTCATTGAGCGGCGAGTTGATCCGGGAGAGCGGGTCAGCAAGGGCGATGTTCTGCTGGTGCTGGATGTAGACGACTTTGAGCTGGCACTGCGTGCAGCTAATAACCGGGTGCGTTCGGCCCAGGCAACGCTGCAGCAGGCCCGCGATGACGAAAAGCGTTATAGCGAACTGGTTGAGAGCGGCGCAATCCCGCGCCAGGCTTTTGATGAAGCCGTCACTGCGCTGCGGGTCGCGCAAGCCAATATGGCATCGGCACGGGCCGATGCGGCGCAGATAGAGAATCAGCGTGGCTACTCTACGCTGACCGCCGGCGCTGATGGTGTTATCACTGATGTGATGGTTGATAGCGGGCAGGTGGTTGCCGCCGGACAGGTCGTGGCCAAATTGGCGCACAGCGGCGCGCGTGAGGCGGTTATCAATATCCCGGAAACTCAGCGCCACCTTGCCGATCATACGGCGGCAGCGCAGTTGTTTGGCGATCCCGATACGGTCATTCCAGCAAAACTGCGAGAGCTATCTGCGTCAGCTGATCCGGTTACTCGCACCTATCGCGCTCGTTACGTGCTGGAAGACGGTGAAACGCCCCTGGCGATTGGTGCAACCATCAGCATTCATCTGGACGACACTGCCGCAAACGCCTTAACGCGTGTGCCTTTGGGTGCGCTTTATGACCGTGGTGCGGGCACTGGAGTATGGGTCATTAACGATGAATCACAGGTGAACTTTACGCCCGTGAAGGTGGCCAGTCTTGGTCAGGAATACGCCTTGCTATCCGAGGGGCTTAGCGAGGGTCAGCGCATCGTCGCCTTGGGTGCGCACCTGCTGCATGAAGGGGATGCCGTGCGACTGTTGCCAGCTGCGTCCTGGGCGGCCGATTCTGCAGCAAGGGAACGATGAGCATGGGGGGCTTCAATTTATCCGCTATGGCGGTACGTAATCCGGCTGTGACGTTATTTCTGCTGATCGCGATTTTGCTCTCGGGGCTCTTTGCCTTCGACAAGCTGGGCCGTGCCGAGGACCCTTCCTTTACAGTCAAGGTAATGACCATCACAGCAGCCTGGCCTGGTGCAACCGCACGTGAAATGCAGGAGCAGGTTGCCGATCGGCTGGAAAAACGTCTGCAGGAGCTGGCTTACTACGACCGGGTAGAAACCACCGCGCAGCCAGGCTTTGTGGCGATGAAACTGCAGTTTCTCAACTCCACCCCCCCAGCTATGGTGCCGGAGCTGTTTTATCAGGCGCGCAAGAAACTGGGCGACGAGGCAGCCAATTTACCCAGCGGCGTCGCAGGGCCCTTTTTCAACGACGAATACAATGACGTTTACTTTGCGCTTTATGCCCTCGAGGCCAGCGATTTGCCGCATCGTCAGCTAGTGCAATTGGCGGAGCAAATGCGCCAGAGCTTTCTGAGTCTGCCGGGCGTGAAGAAGGCTAATATTCTGGGTGAGCAGTCGCAGCGTATTTTTGTTGAGTTTTCCTATCAGCGCCTGGCTACCCTGGGGCTGACTCCTGATCAGATCTTTTCCGCGCTGGCGCGGCAAAATGCTGTATCGCCGTCCGGCTCGGTCGAGACCGCGGGCCCGCGTACCTATATTCGACTCGATGGCGCTTTTGACAGTATTGAACAGATTGAAAACGTACCCGTGGTCGCCAATGGCCGGGTACTGCGCATGGCCGATGTTGCGCAGGTAAAGCAGGGTTACGAAGATCCGCCCAGCTACCGCATTCGCCATCAGGGCGAGCCGGCGCTGATGCTCGGCGTGGTCATGGAGAAGCATTTCAACGGGCTGGAGTTGGACGAGTCGCTGCAGGCTGAAGAACAGCGCTGGGCTGAACAGCTGCCGCTCGGCATCCAGTTTACCAAGGTGTCGGATCAGGCCAGCAAGATCAGTAGCGCGGTGAATGAGTTTATGCTCAAGTTCTTCGTCGCGCTGGGTGTGGTCATGTTGATCAGTCTGCTGGCGCTCGGCTTTCGCGTTGGCCTGGTGGTTGTGGCGGCGGTACCGCTGACATTGGCAATGGTCTTCGTCATCATGATGATGACCGGCCGCGAGTTCGATCGCATCACGCTGGGCGCCTTGATCCTCTCGCTGGGCCTGCTGGTGGATGATGCCATCATTGCCATCGAGATGATGGTGGTGAAGTTGGAAGAAGGCATGGATCGCATCTCCGCCGCGACCTTTGCCTGGTCCTCCACGGCGGCACCTATGCTGACCGGCACGCTGGTCACCATCATCGGCTTTCTACCGGTCGGTTTTGCCAAATCCGGCGCTGGCGAATATGCCGGTAATATCTTCTGGATCGTAGGTTTTGCGCTTATTTCGTCCTGGCTGGTAGCTGTGGTATTCACGCCCTATCTGGGGGTGAAAATGCTGCCCAATATCAAGCCAGTCAGCGGCGGGCACGATGCGATCTACGCCGGTCCCTACTATTCAAAGCTGCGCTCGGTTGTTGAAGGCTGCATTCGCTGGCGCTGGTCGGTGACCGGCGTTGTCGTGTTGGCCTTTGTTGGCTGCGTGTTGGCGATGGGGGTAGTGAATAAGCAGTTTTTCCCCAACTCAGATCGCTCGGAGGTCATGTTGGAGGTCTATATGCCGCCTGGCACCGCCTTCAAAAATACCGAAGCGGTGGTTCATCAGTTGGAGCAGGCGCTGCTGCAGGAGCCAGAAACCGACCTGGTGGACTCCTATGTAGGCGGCGGTCCGCCGCGCTTCTTCCTGTCGTTGAACCCGGAGCTGCCGGACCCAGCCTTCGCCAAGATTGTGGTGCAAACGGCCGACGCCGATACGCGTGATGCCCTAATGGCAGCCATGCGCAAGCGAGTCGATGCTGGCGAGTTTCCGGGCGCACGGGTACGCGTGACTCAGCTGGTATTCGGCCCGCCCGTCCCTTTCCCGGTCGTCTTCCGCGTCAGTGGTCCTGAACTGGGGCCGTTGCGCGAGCTTGCCGAGCAGGTTCGTGAGCGGGTGGAGGCTAATGCCATGACCCGCGATACCTTTATCGATTGGGGCGAAAAGGCCAGCAGCTACCGACTGCAACTTGATCAAGATCGTTTGCGTTTGCTGGGCTTTACCCCCGCACAGGTCAAGACCCAGCTTAACGCTCTGCTGTCGGGTAATCCGATAACCGAGGTACGCGAAGGTAATCGTACGGTGTCGGTCGTGGTCCGGGCTATCAATGCGCAACGCGAGGATCTGCAAAACATCGAGAACCTGACAGTCACCAATGACGCCGGGCGTTCGATTCCGCTGCAACAGGTAGGGCGCTTTGTGCCAGTGATGGAAGATCCGATTCTACGCCGTCGTGATCGTGAGCCGACCTTTGAGGTGCGGGCTGATATCGTGGCCGGCGTGCAGCCACCCGATGCCGAGATGGCAGCCTATGCCGACCTGGAAGAGCTGGTTGCCGGGTTGCCGCCGGGCTACCGAATCACCATAGGCGGCCCGGTAGAAGAAAGCGCGATTGCCAATAAGGCGTTGGCAGTGCTGTTCCCGGTGATGATTTTGCTGATGCTGGTAGTGATCATGTTCCAGGTGCGCTCATTCGGGGTGATGTTCATGGTCTTCGCTACCGCGCCTCTGGGGCTGGTGGGCGCGGTACCGGCACTGCTGATCTTCAATCAGCCGTTTGGCTTTAATGCGATTCTGGCGTTGATCGGCATTGGTGGGATTCTGATGCGCAACACCCTGATCTTCACCGACCAGATTCGCCAGAATCAGGACCATGGCATGTCTACGCACGAGGCCGTTGTCGAGGCAACGGTGCGCCGCGCACGCCCCGTGGTGCTCACGGCGTTGGCGGCCGCGCTGGCGTTCATCCCGCTCACGCTCTCGGTATTCTGGTCTTCATTGGCCTTTGTACTGATTGGCGGTGTGCTGATGGGTACTCTGCTTACGCTACTGTTTTTACCAGCGCTATGCAGTCTGGTGCTTGGCGCACATAGCAAGGCGAAGCAGCAGCCAGCAGTCGCGACCAGTGGTCAAGTCTGAGGCTGCGTTCAGCCTGGCCTGGGTATAGAATGACGGTCTGAATTTAAAGCGGGGAGTGATATGCGTTATTCAGAAGATCACAAAGCCAAGACGCACCAGATGATTCTGGACGAGGCGGCGCGACGGTTTCGTGCCGATGGCGTCGGCGCTACCGGGCTGCAACCGCTGATGAAGTCGTTGGGACTCACCCATGGCGGCTTTTACGCGCACTTCAAGTCCAAGGATGATCTGGTTGAGCAGTCGCTACAGCATGCTGCAATGCAGCTAAAAGCGTCCCTGTCCTTGAAGACCGGCCCCGATGCACCCTTGTCGCAGCTCATCACCACTTACCTGTCGCCAGAGCACCGGGCCAATCCCGGTCAGGGCTGCCCGTTACCGACGGTGTCTGCCGAGCTGGGCCAGAAAGGTCAACCGAGCGCTACCACCGACCAGCTGATCAAGGATCGGCTGGCCAGCATCACTGACAAGCTGTCGGGCGAGGACGCTGCGCAAGAGAGTGTGATGGTGCTATCGGCGATGGTCGGTGCCCTGATGCTGTCACGCAGCGTAACCGACCCTGCCCTGTCGGATGAGTTGCTCAATTGCGCGCGTGAGCAGTTGATCAAACTGGTTGATGCCCCGGCGGACTGATTCGCTGCCGGCCGGCCAGTCTGTACTAGACAGCCCCAGTCGTTGCCGCGGCCGGGGCTGTTGCGTTTCAGGCATAGCGAGCGGCGGGTTGCTTGTGCGACAGGTTGGGTGCCAATTGCATGCGTGCCTGCAGCAGGTTTTGCCAGTCGGCACTATCGGGCAACGAGGGAATGGTTACCAGTTCGCCCTCATCAAATCCGCGTAGCGCCGCATCAACCATATCACCTGCCTCCATGATCATGGGGTCGAATGAAGGGTCCAGTGTCATACCGCTGCGTTGCCATATTTCCGTGCGCGTCATGCCTGGTAGTACAGCCTGCACTCTGACGCCCCGGTGGGCGATTTCGGCGTGCAGACTTTGCGTCAGGCTAAGCACATAGGCCTTGCTGGCGGCATAAACTGCGTTGAAGCGCTCCGGCAGCAGGGCTACCACCGACCCCAGGTTGATGATGCCACCGTGGCCAGCAATGCTGAAATTCACGGCAGCAGCGCTCGATAGCAGCGTGAGTGCCAGCACATTCAATTGCAGCAGGGCGGCGATACTGTGGCGGTCAGACTCTGCCATCGAACCACTGAGCGCGACGCCGGCGTTATTCACCAGCAGGCTGATCTGCTGATCACGGCGCAGGCGCTGTGCCACCCGCTCTATGTCCCTTGCTTCGCTTAAATCGGCGATCAGCACCTCAGCCGTCACGCCAAAAAGCTCCTGCAGCCGTTGCGACAAGCGTTGCAGTCGCTGCTCATCGCGGGCTACCAGCAGCAGATTGTAGCCGCGTTCGGCGAGACGCTCGGCGTAGGTGGCGCCGATACCGGAAGACGCCCCGGTAACCAGTGCGGTGCCCATATTATTCGCTGTACTCATTTCAGATGCTCCAGTGGGAAGGTCAATACGCATATTAAATTACGATTGTAATACTATTTATATGTTGAGTGTAATTCAATGGAGTTGATGGGCCTTCTGCTCGCTTTGGGTGTGTCTGTTTGCAGGGAATATTGAGGCGGGGAGGATGCGGCGCCGACCTGGCGGTCGGCGCCGGTGTCGATCAGGAGGTGAGCTTGAGCACGGTTTCGGCCACGTACTTGCCCTGATAGCGGGCAATCGCCCTTTCCCGCTCATCGGGTTGGCGTGAGCCATCGCCGCCAGCAATGGTGGTCGCGCCGTAAGGCGTACCGCCGGCGCTCTGGCTGATATCGAACAGTTCTTCGGTGCCATAGCCGATCGGTAGCAGAATCATGCCGTGGTGAGCGAGCGTGGTCCAGGTCGAGGTGATGGTCATCTCCTGTCCGCCGCCGGTGCCGGTTGAGGCAAAGACGCTGGCGACCTTGCCGTGCAGCGCGCCCTTGGCCCACAGGGCACCGGTCTGATCGAGGAAGGTGCGCATCTGCCCGCTCATGTTGCCAAAGCGGGTGGGTACACCAAAAATGATACCGTCATAGTCGCCCAGCTCGGTCGGGCTGGCTACGTCGGCGGCTTGATCGGTCTTGCCACCAGCGGCCTTGAAGGCTTCATCCGGCATGGTTTCCGGCACTCGCTTGATGGTGACGCTAACGCCGTCCACCTGCTTGGCACCTTCGGCTACCACCTGCGCCATGGTTTCAACGTGGCCGTACATGGAATGATAAAGTACCAGCAATTTCGCCATTGTCGTGACTCCCGGAGTTAAGTGAATAGCTACTGTAATGCCGTGGTTGCTGCCGCAAGGTAAATGCGCACGGCTTCATAGGAACTACCAGCATAGAGCATAGGGTCTGGACGTAGGTTCCCTAAAGTCTTCGGCCAAGCAGGTCAGCAGGACTTTTTGGTTGGCCAGCAAGCCGGAGTTTCCGCGTATGTCTATGCAGCTTTGTGTATTTGACTCAGCCCCCCCGACGCGCATGCTAAGGACTGGTTCTCAGCTGGAGGTAAGCACATGTCGAATGAAACTCAAAAAGTTGCGTTGGTCACCGGAGCTTCTCGTGGCATTGGCGCCGAGATTGCGCGGCGTTTGGCGGCAGATGGTTTCGCTGTGGCGATCAATTACGCTAACAGTGCTGCAGAAGCGGAAAAACTGGTCGCTGAGTTACGCGCCGGTGGCGCCCGCGTGACGGCTATCCAGGCTGACGTGGCGCAACCCGAGCAGGTGCGTGAACTTTTTGTGCAGTGCGAACAGCAGCTGGGTTCGTTAGACATACTGGTTAACAATGCTGGCATCATGCAAACCATGCCATTGGTCGATACCTCAGATGAGGTGTTCGAGCGTACTTTTGCGGTCAACGTGCAGGGCGTCTTCGGTTGCCTGCGCGAAGCTACCAAGCGGATGAATGATGGCGGGCGCATCATCAGTCTGTCGACCTCGGCCCTGGCTTTGAAGATGCCGGGCTATGCGGTTTATAACGCCAGTAAGGCCGCAGTTGAGGCGATGACGCAGGTGTTGGCCAAGGAGCTGCGCGGTCGACAGATTACGGTTAACGCGGTCGCGCCAGGGCCAGTGGAAACCGAGCTGTTTCTGGATGGCAAAACCGTGGAGATGGTGCAGCGCCTGGCGCACATGTCGCCTTTGGAGCGGCTGGGGCAACCCGACGATATCGCTGCTGTGGTGTCTTTTCTTGCTAGTGCACAGGGCGGCTGGGTGAACGGCCAGATTCTTCGCGCCAACGGCGGCATTGCCTGACTGGCAATCGGCCTGCGTTCAGCTACGCGGCTTGCGCAGCGGGTCGAGCAGTGCGCTGAGGCCGTTGTGATCGATTTCTTGCATGAGTTGCAGTAGTCGGCCGACTTCGCTCTTGGGAAAGCCCTCACGGGCAAACCAGTTGAGGTAGTGCCCAGGTAGGTCGGCGAACAGGCGTCCTTTGTATTTGCCGTAGGGCATCTCGCGGCTGACCAACAGGAGCAGGTCTTCAGGTTTCATGGGTATGCCTCTGCAGTTGTCAGGATTTCGGCCATTATGCCGCAGCAAAGCGGACTGAATCGAACGGAAATCGTCCTTGCATGGCGCGCTCGTCAGCTCGACGGGCTTGTGCGCGCCGAATCCGGTAAGCTGCGCGCCTGTTTGTTTCCACCTGTGCACTTGATGAGAGAGTCTTTATTCATGTTGTTGAAAGCCCTCCGCGTTGGCCTTGGTCAGCTCATTATTTTTCTCAGCTTCATCACCCGCCCAAGCAAGATGAAGCGCGCGCCGGAAGCCCAGGCGTCCGTAGATCAGGCCGCAGCGCAACTGAGTCTGTATCAGTTCAATGCCTGCCCGTTTTGCGTGAAGACCCGTCGCACCCTGCGCCGCCTCAACCTGCCGGTTGCACTGCGCGACGCCAAAAACAACCCGGAAGCACGTCAGGCGCTGCTGGAGCAGGGTGGCAAAATTCAGGTGCCCTGCCTGCGCATTGACGAGGGTGAGCAGACCACCTGGTTGTACGAGTCAAAGGCGATCAACAGCTATCTGGAACAACGCTTCGCCGCTTGACGCTCAGCTTGGCTGATAGCTATCGATAACCTCCTGCGCCGCGCGGAAGGCATCGATGGCGGCCGGTACGCCAGCGTAAACGGCGCAGTGCAGTAGTGCCTCGCGGATCTCCTCGACAGTGCAGCCGTTGTTTAGCGCGCCGCGCACGTGGCCCTTGAGCTCCTGCGGGCATTTCAGTGCGGTCAGTGCTGCCAGGGTGATCAGGCTGCGTGTTTTGCGGTCCAGCCCTTCGCGGTTCCAGACGCCGCCCCAGGCGTGCTCATTGACGAACTCCTGTAACGGTTGGCTGAATTCGGTGGCGTTGTTCAACGCGCGATCAACAAAGGCGTCGCCCATGACTTCGCGGCGTACTTGCACGCCTTCCAGTTTGCTATTGCTCATCAGATGTTCCTCCATTCAATTCGCTTGATCGGCGGCAAGTCATTTACGTTGCGCGATCCAGATAGTGTGGCGGGTACCGCTGTTGCCGTGCGCATATACCTGCTCTTCACGCGCCTTGAAACCAGCCTTGGCGAGGCGTTGCGAGAAGGCCCGGTCGGCACTGGCCGACCAGACCGCCAGGGTGCCTTTGGGTCTTAGCGCGCGTGCGCAGGCTTCCAGCCCGCCAGGTGAGTACAGCCAGCTGTTGGATTTTTGGGTCAGGCCTTCTGGGCCGTTATCTACATCCAGCATGATGGCATCAAAACCGCTTGTTTCGGCCTTTAGCAGTTCGGCTACATCCTGGTTGGCTACGCGGGTGCGCGGATCGTTAAGGGGATGGCCGGACTTAGCGCCGAGCGCGCCCTTGTTCCACTCGATCACCCCGGGCACCAGCTCGGCTACGATTGCCTCGGCATCAGGGCCAAGATGCTGTAGCGCCGAGGCCAGAGTAAACCCCATACCCAGGCCGCCAATCAGTACCCGCGCGCCGGGCTTGCTGGTCAGGCTGCGACACGGGATGGCTGCGAGCGCATCCTCCGAGCCGTGGGTGCGGGTATTCATCAACTGCCCGCCTTTGCCGCCCTGGATCTTGATGACAAAGTCCTCGCCGTATTCAAACAGGCAGAGTGCATCCGGTGTATCGGGGATGGGCGCGGTATCGAGCAGAATGAAGCGTTTCATGGCGAGTCCAGGCAGGCAAGTAAAGGCGGGATTTTAGCAGCCAGACTGGTGCGGGTGTGGTTGATCTTTAGAACGGTGCTGGGTTGGGTGTTCCGCTCGCCAGCCTGGAATAAAAAAGCCCCGCCAGCTGGATGCTGTGCGGGGCTTTCCTGTCGTTGTGCTGAGCGTTAGAACTCCTGCACCGTTGGGCGCAGCACGATCTCGTTGATGTCTACGTCGTCTGGTTGCTCGATGGCGTAGGCAATGGCGCGGGCGACTGAATCAGAGGGAATCGCCTGCTGATAGAAATCCTTTACGGTGTTGGCGCTCTGCTCATGCGAGCTGCCGAACTTGAGTTCGGAGTCGACCGCACCGGGCAGTATGGTGGTAGTGCGAATCGCCCCACCCACTTCGTGGCGCAGACCCTCACTGATTGCACTGACCGCATATTTGGTGCCGCTGTAAACGGTGCCGCCGGGGCTGAATACCTTGATACCGGCAACCGAGGAAATATTGATGAAGTGCCCGCTGTTCTGCTGCTGGAAGATCGGCAGTGCCGCCGCGATGCCGTAGAGCACGCCCTTGATGTTGATATCAATCATGCGGTCCCACTCATCAACCTTGGTTTCGGACAGCGGAGCTATGGCCATCAGGCCCGCATTGTTGATCAATACATCGATGCGACCGAAGTGCTCAACCGCACCCTGGATCAGTGTTTGTACGTCTTGCTGGCGCGTCACGTCGGTTGCAAAGGCGATGGCCTTACCGCCAGCGGCAGTAATTTCATCTACCAATTGGTCCAGTCGATCCTTACGGCGAGCGGCCAATACAACGCTGGCACCAAGAGATGACAGGTGACGTGCTGTAGTTTCACCAAGACCGCTGCTGGCACCGGTAATAACAACAACCTTGTTCGCAATATTGTGCTGCATAAAAACCTCCAAAGGTTCGCGTGGCGAGGCAAATGAGTGCCCGACCTAGGGTGAAATTATGCAAGCGTGCGGCGTTGCCTGGAATGAAATGCTTTGGATTGAACTATTCCACTAAATGGAATAAAAAGACTTATGCACAATCGAATTCAGTTACTCCGTATTTTCTGCAGCGCCGCAGAAGCCCCCAGTTTTAGAGAGGCAGCCAGTCGCCTGGGCACTTCCCCGCAAACCGTCACTCGGGCGGTAAAAGAGCTTGAAGATCTGCTTGGCGAGCCGTTGTTTCATCGCAATACCCGGCAGATTCGCATCACTACTTTCGGCGAAAGCATGGCGCTGCAGGCGCGTGAAGCATTGGCGACGGTCGATGGCCTGTTCAGTCGTAATCGTCAGGCTGCCGAGGCTGCTGATACGGTCGGCCGGGTCGGCATAGCCGCGCCGCATGCGGTAGGGCGGCGTTTTCTGCTTGAGCTGCTACTGCCCTTGTTGCGCGAACACCCGGGGTTACAGCTGGATATCCGACTGGATGACGAGCCGACCGATGTGGTGGGCGCACAGATCGATGTGGGCGTGCGTATTGGTGGTATGCAGGACCGTAGCTACATTGCTCGGGCGGTGACACCTATAGGGTTTATGGTGGTCGCCAGCCCGGCGCTATTGGAGCAGGCGACAATACCAACAAGGCCTGCGGAGTTGCTGGAGCGCCCCTTGTCGGTGGTGATTGACCGGCGTACCGGCAAGCCGTGGCCGTGGATGTTTCGTGGTAGCGAAAACCTGCTGGTGCCGCGTCCGGCGTTTAGCTGTGACGATGCCGAGGCAGAGCTGGATGCCGTGCTTGCCGGTTTGGCGATAGGCCAAATACCGACCTATCTGGCATTGCCGTACGTAGCGGATGGGCGCTTGGTGTCATTGCTGGATGCCTATGCACCCGAGCCAACGCAGCTGTACGTGTATCGTCCGCAGCGGGGCCCCATTTCTGGCCGGGTGCGTTTGGTGTACGAGCACTTGTGCGCGGCTTTTGCTGACCCGCTACAGTTTCCACGCTAGCCCTAAGGCAGATACAAAAACACCCGCCGGAGCGGGTGTTGGTAGTCGGTGTTCAGCGCTAGAGCTTGGGTCGACGCCCGATGATGAACGACACGATAAAGAGTACCAGGAAGACCAGGAACAGAATCTTGGCGATACCGGTCGCGGTGCCAGCAATACCACCGAAGCCTAGAACGGCAGCGATGATGGCGATGATCAGGAATGTAATAGCCCAACTAAGCATAATGTTTCTCCTTGTTATAAAGCCTTTCGGCGCTTCCCTTTAGGGTCAGTCGCACGGGCTCTGGCGTCGATTTGTTGGGTCAGGGTTGAAACCCTGACCACGAACAAACCGGGTTAACTACCTTGGTTGCTGCTCAGGGTTACTGCGCTTTCTTCAGGTCTCGCATGCGATCGTGGCAAGCGCGCACTTTCGGCATTTGCGTTGCGAGGTCAGTGCGAAGATCTGGCTCATTGCTTGCCATGGCATCTTCAAACGCATGCAGGATGCGGTCCTCTGCCTCTTCCAGCTGAGCAATGTAGGTGGCACCTTCATCACTCGACAGTGCTGCGCGAGTATCGGCGTATACCTGACGGATCTTGCCGGTCATGGTGCCACCGCTCGCAGGCTGCTCGTGGTTGGCAGCAACTTTGCCTTCCAGTGCTGCGATCACTTCAGTTTTGGCGTGAGCCATGTCAGTGAACAGCGCCTTGAGTTGCGCGTCTTTTACCTCGTCACGGGCGTGGTCATAAAAACGCTTGCCGTCACGGGTGATTTCGATCAGCTCATTCAGTTCGGATGTCTTGTTGCTCATGATCTATCTCCTGCTATTCAATTGGATTAACTGTAGCGGTGAAGCAGGCCAGCCTTGTGGGCCGGCCTGACGATCAGTTGGCGGTGTGCAGGTTGTCTGCAGACACGTCGGTAACGCCTTTGATGTTTTTCGCAGTGCTAACGGCCAGGTCTTTCTCGGCATCTGTCATAACCGTGCCGCTAAGAGAGACCACACCGTTTTTGGTGTCTACCGAGATATCCAGGCCATTCAGGTTGCTGCTCAGCAGATAGCTGGACTTGATCTTGCTGGTGATCCAGGCATCGCTGATGGCTTCGCCAGCATCGTCAGCGGTGTTTTGTGCTTTGGCCGCGGTAGTCTCGTTGGCATTAACCTGAATGTCGTTGACGACGCGGCTAACGCCGTCGGTATCCTTGGCGAGCATGCCAGCCAGGTCCTTGGCTGCATCAGATTGAGCCGTACCCGTGAGGGTAACCACATGGTTGTTGGTCGTTACGTTGACGTCCAGACCCTCAGTATTGCTATTCCACAGCAGCTTGGATTTGATCGTCGCTGTAGTGGTCGCGTTGCTGAAGCTCTGTGACAGAGTAGGCTTGCCGTCTTCCGTCTTTCTGGTTTCGACGTCAGGATTAACGGTCAACTGATTGTCTACTTCGGTGACGCCGTCGATGCTCATGGCGACTTCTTCGGCCAGATCGCGGTCGACGTCGTTTTCTACTTCACCGGTTAACTTGGCTACGCCGTTCTCGACATCGACATCAATGCTGAAGGGGTTCAAATGGCGGTTCAAGGCAATTGCTGTCCAGACAGAACCTTCCTGGCGGGCTTCAGCCAGATCGCCATTGTCGGCATGAGCAGCCAGCGGCATCATGCCGATCAGGCCGGCGGTAGCGGTAGCAAGTGCGATTGATTTCATCTTGAACATGGGTGTTTCTCCTGTGACGCGTTTTTGTCCGTGTTCGGCGCTTTCTTTGCCGCCGATGTAATAACTGTTGCACGGGCTATGCCAGCTTTTTTGTTTTTTAATAAGTCTTTTAAAACAATGGCTTATGATGTTTGGTCGAAGTGCCATCACTTGCGCTTTGCACGACCAGGCTTTTTCCTTCGTGCAAATTGCAAGAGTTGAAAGACTCTTGTGGGGATATAGCGGGGACAGCGCTAAGCGTGTGGGCGGGTTACGTTAAAGTGCGCGCTGGTAAACAGTATTGCGCATCAGCCTGTGATCTATTGCAGGCTCTATACTGTATGTTGTTGGCCAGTGGATTTTGATCACCTTGTGGAGTATTAAAATGCGTTCTTTATTTTTGCTGTTGCCTGCGCTGCTGTTGATGTCCGCTTGTCAGGGTGCTGCAGTGCAGCCTGATTACGATACCTCACGCAATTTTGCCGACTACCGTACCTGGCAGTTTGCCGAGCCTGCTGTGTCTTCGCTGCCGGAAAATGATCCCCGTCTCAGCGGTGAGTTGATCAGTGATCGGGTCAAGGATTCGGTAGCCAATCAGATGGAGTTGCGTGGCCTGCGTCCGCCAGTAGCGAACCAGGAGGCTGATCTGAAGGTGAAGACTTACCTGATGATTGAGAATCGTCAGGACAATGTCAGTACCAGCTTCGGTGGCTACTGGGGTACCGGTTGGGGTGGTTTCTGGGGCGGTCCGTCGATTCAGACCCAGCGGGTTGACTATAAAGAGTTGATTTTGCAGATCGACATGCTCGACGCCAGCGATGGAAAATTGGTTTGGCGTGGCAGCGAAGGCGAAACACTGAGCGATCGTCCGCAGTCACCAGTCAAGCGCGACGAGCAGATCAATCGTCTGGTAGGTAAGATTCTGGGTAGCTTCCCGCCAAACTGATTTGGCCGGGCTTCCCCAGGTTACATGCTGGCGAGCATAGGCTGCTCGCCACGGAGTTTGATCACGTCTGCTCTGGGCGGTGCACCAAACATGCGGCGATACTCGCGGCTAAAGTGTGAAGGGCTTTCGTAACCTACACGATAACTGGCAGTCGCCGCTTCCAGCCCCTCACTTAGCATCAGCCTGCGCGCTTCGTGTAAGCGCAATTTCTTCTGGAATTGCACCGGTGACATCCGCGTTACCTGCTTGAAGCTGTGAAACAGAGTGGATTCGCTCATATTTACGTCTTCAGCCAGGTCTCGCACGCGCAGCGGCTCGGCAAATCTGTCTTTGAGTACCGCAATGACTTTGGAGATGCGATGAGCCTGGCTGTCGGTAGAGACAAAGTCGCGCATGCGCCAGCCCATCTCGCCGATTAGCGCGCGGTAAATTATCTCGCGGCGGGCCAGCGGTGCCAGAATGCGACAGTCTGCGGGTGACTCAAGTAAAGATACCAATCGCGTCATGGCCTCCAGAATGCCCACATCTACCGGGGCCACACAGAGCCCGCAGGAGGCAGCTGGGCAGTCACGTTGCTGATCCAGTGGCGGTAGGGTGTCGCCTAACTCGAGCACCATTTCCGCCACTTCCTGCGGATCTATCGCCAGCTTTACCGCCAGGTAAGGCGTTTCTGGTGAGGCATCCACCACGCAGCCCACAACGGGCAGCTCTACCGCCGAGATCATATAGGTCAGTGGGCCGTAAATGATTTCCTTGTCGCCCAGCTGCAATGTCTTGCTGCCCTGCGCCATGACGCAAAGAGAAGGCTCGTATACCGAGGAGCTGACGCTGGTTGGATGATCGGCCCGAAAAACTTGCAAGCCGGGTATGCAGGTGTCTTGAACACCTTCTTCCGAGGTGTGCTTCACCACGAGCTCCGCTAAGCGGCGACACATGGGCGCTTCAGGTTGCGCAAGCTGGGCATTGATGTCGATCATGCGATAACACCTCGTTCTGGAGTTTCGCGATAGTATACGCATGAAGACTTAGACGCTGATTACAGCCTGATGTAAATTGCAGGATAAGGCAATAAGCTTGCAGGATCGCGCAAATCAACAGTTGTGGCAGGTTGTTTTGCCATTTTAAGGTGCGCTTTGCTGGTATTTTAGCCCTGCAAAGGCTCATTCAAGCGATTGCCTTTTTCTCTAATTAAGTAGAATTAGGCAATTCATGCGCAGAACCGGGATACCTGCTCTGCGCCTGTGCGCGTATCTTTCCCTCCCATACCAGAGCCCAGTCCTGCCGTCTCGTCTATTCGCGCGGTGAAACGCATTGCTTATGCCAAAGCAGTGCTTTTTCAGCTTAGCGCCAGCGAGTCGGCTGTTGTGCTGTTGCCGGTCATTTTAATAGGGAGCAAAGAACAGATGAACACCTTCACCTTTAAGCGTGCTGGACAGCTGGGTATGGCGAGCGTCCTGGTAGCGCTGCTAGCGGGTTGTGATGCCAAGGGGCAAGAGGCGGCAACGCAACCACCACCGCCCGAGGTCGAGGTTGCCACTGTTAACGTCCGAGATGTAACGCTATGGGATACCTTCACCGGACGGATCGCCGCTCCGGAGACGGTCGCGTTGCGCCCGCGCGTCAGTGGTTATATTGATCAGGTTGCCTTTACCGAGGGCGAGTTGGTTAAGCAGGGTGATGTGCTCTTCGTGATTGATCAGCGGCCTTACCAGGCGCGCTTGCAGATGGCCAAAGCCGAGCTTGAACGCGCTCGTAGCCAGCAGCGGCTGAGCAACCGTGAAGCGCAACGGGCCGAGCAGTTGTGGGAGCGCCGGGCGATTTCCCGTGAAGAGCTGGAGCAACGCAGCGCGGCGCGTTCAATTGCTCGTGCAGGTGTGGACTCGGCTCAAGCGGCATTGGATAACGCCAAACTGGACCTCGCCTATACCGAAGTGAAAGCGCCGGTGGGCGGGCGCATGGGCCGGGCCGAAATAACCCGTGGCAACCTGGCTACCGCTGACAGCACCTTGTTGGCGACCCTGGTATCGGTTGATCCCATGTATGTGTACTTCGAGAGTGATCAACAGACTGCGGACGCTAATCCTTACGCCACGGCGGATCATGCAGTGGTGCCGGTGCGAGTTGGCCTGACCAACAGCGATGACTATCCGCACACCGGGCAACTGGATTTTGTCGATAACCAGTTCAATGCAGCGACGGGCACCTTGCAGTACCGCGCGGTCGTTGCCAATCCGCAGGGCAGTCTGCGACCCGGTCAGTTTGCTCGGGTACAGATGCCAGTAGCGGCAGGCAGCCAGACCATTCTGATTGATCAAAAAGCAGTATTGACCGATCAGGACCGCCGTTATGTTTACGTGCTCGATGAGCAGGATCACGCCAGCCGCCGCTTTGTACAAACGGGTCGCCGTTTTGATGGCCTGCTGGTGATCAGCGAAGGTCTCAGCAGTGGTGACCGCCTGGTGGTCAACGGGCTGCAGAAAATTCTCTTTCCGGGTATGCAGGTAGCACCGCAGCCAGTGGCCATGGCGAGCACCGAACGTCAGGCCGCGGTGGCGCAGAACAGCTTCTAGGCGGCCATACCACACCTATAACCCAGTCATTATTGCCAGGGACGCGTTCAGCTGAGCGCGTCGAAGGGAGAGTCTTGCCGTGAATATTTCACGTTTCTTTATCGACCGTCCGATTTTTGCCTCGGTACTGTCGATTATCATTTTTGCCGTTGGCCTGATCAGCATCCCGCTGTTGCCGGTTAGCGAATACCCCGAGGTAGTGCCACCCAGCGTGCTGGTCAGCGCCAGTTATCCCGGAGCCAACCCGAAAACCATCTCGGAAACTGTCGCTACCCCGTTGGAAGAAGCCATCAACGGCGTCGAAGACATGATCTACATGAAGTCGGTGGCCGGCAGCGATGGCAGTCTGGCGCTGACCGTGACCTTTGCGCTTGGCACCGATCCGGATCAGGCGCAGGTGCAGGTGCAGAACCGGGTATCCCAGGCGCTGCCGCGGCTACCCGAGGATGTGCGCCGTTTGGGCGTTACCACGCAGAAGCAGTCGCCCAATCTGATGATGGCGGTGCATCTTATCTCGCCGGACGACAGCCTGGATGCGACCTACATTCGCAACTATGCAGTTCTGCATATACGTGATGAGCTGGCGCGTATTCCCGGTGTAGGTCAGGCCGGGTTGTTTGGCGCGGGCGACTATGCCATGCGCTTGTGGATTGATCCACAGCGTGCGGCCGCCTTGGGGGTAACTGCTGGCGATATCAGTGCTGCAGTGCAGGAGCAGAATGTGCAAGTCTCCGCCGGGCAGATTGGCGCCCCGCCGATGCCTAACGGCTCTGACCTGCTGATTTCGATTAATGCCAAGGGCCGCTTGGATAGTACCGAGTCTTTCGGCGATATCGTATTGAAGACCGGCGATGATGGCCAGATTACCCGTCTGCGCGATGTAGCGAGGATTGAGCTGGCGGCGCAGGAGGATTCGTTGCGCGCGCTGCTCAATGGCCGTCAGGCGGTCGCCCTGCCGATCTTTCAGGCGCCTGGCTCCAATGCGTTGGACGTATCCAAGGCGGTGCGCGCCAAAATGGATGAGTTGGATGACCGCTTCCCGAAAGGTTTGAAGTGGGAAATCGCCTATGACCCCACGGTGTTTGTCAGTACCTCCATCAGCTCGGTGATCACCACTCTGCTGGAGGCGGTGGCATTGGTCGTGCTGGTGGTGATTCTGTTTTTGCAGACCTGGCGCGCCTCGTTGATTCCCTTGCTGGCGGTACCGGTGTCCATTGTTGGTAGCTTTGCCGTGCTGCTAATGCTGGGTTTTTCGATCAACACCCTGACGCTGTTCGCCATGGTGCTGGCTATCGGCATCGTGGTGGATGACGCCATCGTGGTGGTGGAGAACGTCGAGCGTAATATTGAGCAAGGGCTGGCACCGCTGGCGGCAGCGCACCAGGCCATGCGCGAGGTCAGTGGGCCGATCATCGCCATCAGCCTGGTGCTCTGTGCGGTCTTTGTACCCATGGCGTTTCTGGATGGTATCACCGGCCAGTTCTACCGGCAGTTCGCGGTGACCATCGCGATTACCACGGTGATCTCGGCGATCAACTCGCTAACCCTATCACCTGCTTTGGCGGCCACTCTGCTCAAGCCGCATGGCGCTGCACCTGATTTGCCCGCGCGCCTGCTGGATCGGGGATTTGGCTGGTTGTTCCGCCCGTTCAACCGTTTCTTTCAGCGCAACGCGCTGCGCTATGAGCGCTTTGTTGGCCGCAGTTTTGGTCGTCGTGGTTTGGTGTTGGTCGTGTATCTGGTGTTGCTGGCGAGTACCGCCTTTATGTTCAACAAGGTACCGGGCGGCTTTATCCCTACTCAGGACAAGACCTATCTGATCGGCAGTATTCGCCTGCCTGAAGGCTCGACGCTGGACCGCACCGAAGCCGTAGCACGGCGTGTGAGTGATATGGCGCTGGACACCGAAGGGGTTGCTGACGCGGCGGCCTTTGTTGGCTTCAATGCATTACAGGGCACTAATACGCCGAATATCGCCACCGTTTTCGTGTTGTTCGATGACTTTGCTATTCGTGATCGCACGGCGCTGGAGATTGCTGACGAGCTTAATGCCAAGCTGGGCGCGATCAATGAAGGCTTTGCCATTACCTTCATGCCGCCACCGGTATTCGGTCTTGGCGCGGGCTCGGGGTATTCGCTCTATATTCAGGATCGCAGCGGTGCCGGTTATGGCGCGCTGCAGCAATCTACTGATGCGTTGGCCATGGCGCTGAGTCAGACGCCGGGGCTGGGCTTCCCGATTACCTCTTATCAGGCCAACGTGCCGCAACTGGATGCCGAGGTAGATCGATTGCAGGCCAAGGCACAGGGCGTGCGCCTGGATGACCTGTTCGGTACGTTGCAAATGTACTTTGGCTCGCAGTACATCAATGACTTCAATCTGTTTGGCCGCACTTATCAGGTCAAGGCGCAGGCCGACGCGTCCTACCGTGATGAGGCCAGCGATCTGGATCATTTGTATACGCGCAATGCCCAGGGCGAGATGGTGCCGCTCAATACCATGGTGAGCCTGACGCCAAGCTTCGGCCCCGATCCGGTGATCCGTTATAACGGCTACCCGGCCGCGGACCTGATCGGGCAGTCTGACCCCAGCATGCTGTCGTCCGGCGAAACCCTGGCTACCGTTGCCCGAGTCGCGGGGCAGACGTTGCCGGCGGGCATGAGCGTGGAGTGGACTGATTTGAGCTTCCAGCAGATCACCCAAGGCAATGCCGCGCTGGTGGTCTTCCCGCTCGCCTTGTTACTGGTCTTCCTGGTATTGGCTGCACTGTATGAAAGCTGGGTGATGCCGCTGGCGGTGATTCTGATCGTACCCATGTGCCTGCTCGCTGCGCTCTTTGGTGTCTGGTTGAGCGGTGGCGACAATAACGTCTTCGTGCAGGTGGGTCTGGTGGTGTTGATGGGGCTGGCGTGCAAGAACGCCATCCTGATTGTCGAGTTTGCCCGTGAGTTGGAGATGGCTGGCATGGATACCGTTAAAGCTGCGTTGGAGTCGAGTCGTCTGCGCTTACGCCCGATCATCATGACCTCGGTGGCCTTTATCGCCGGTGTGGTGCCGTTGGTATTGGCCAGTGGAGCGGGTAGTGAAGTGCGTAACGCCATGGGTATCACGGTGTTTACCGGCATGCTTGGGGTGACGCTCTTTGGTCTGCTGCTGACACCGGTCTTTTATGTCGCCCTCCGTAAGCTGTCGGGCAAATCCCTGGCAGTTAAACCGTCCCGTGCGGCAACTGAAGAGGAGCACTCCCATGTATAAGTCGCTGCCTAAGTTAATGCCTTTTGCCTTGAGTCTGCTGGTTACCGCTTGTGCTGTTGGACCGGATTACAAGGCGCCCCAGCCAGTTCAGGTAGACAGCTTCAGTCAGGCGACAAGCAGTCTGTCTGACCCGGCGGCGGAACAGCGTTTCTGGGCCGGCTTTAATGATCCTATCCTGGCGCAGTTGGTTGCGCGCACCTTGGCTGGCAACCTGGATTTGCAGACCCTTTTGGCCCGGTACCAGGGGGCTGAAGCTCTGCTGCGTGGCGCGCGCCGCGATCGTTGGCCCAGCATGCGGGCCGAGGGTGGCGCCTCTGAGCAGCATTTGGCAGAAGTTGAGCGCAGCACGCCAGACCAAGAGAGAGTTGAGCGCTATTCCGCTGGTTTGGTTGCCAGCTGGGAGCTGGATTTTTATGGACGCCTGGCGCGAGGAGTAGAGGCGAGCGAAGCCGAGTTACAAGCATCGGCCGGCGACTTTCAGGCGTTACAGGTGGCGCTGACGGGGCAACTGGCGAGCAGCTATTTCGCGCTACGTGGCCAGCAACAGCTCCTCGCCGTGGCACGCCAGAATGTGGCGCTGCAGCAGGAGTCGCTGGATATCGTCAGCGCGCGCCTGGACGCCGGGCGAGGTACTCGTTTCGATCAGCTACGCGCCGAGGCTGAACTGGATTCGTTGCGTGCCCTGGTGCCTCAGCGCGAGGCCACAGTGCAGGTGAGCATGCATCGTTTGGCGGTGCTGACCGGACAGCCACCAGCGGCGCTAAATGCGTTGCTGGGCGAGGTTAAGCCGATGCCGGCAGTGGTCGCTGAGATCCCGGTGGGTACGCCAGCGCACGTATTACGCCGGCGCCCAGATATACAGGCAGCAGAGCGTCGTCTGGCAGCAGCTACCGCGCAGATTGGGGTGGCGACAGCCGACCTGTTTCCGCGTTTTACCCTGGGTGGGCTATTGGGCTCAGTGGCGGGTAATGGCAGCGATCTGTTCACCTCTGGTGCTGAATCACGCAGCGTAACCCTTGGTATTGATTGGACTTTTTTGGATGTAGAAGGTGTGCGCGCGCGCATTTCAGCGGCGGACGCGCGTGGCGAGGAGCGTCTGGCGCAATATCAGCAGGCGGTACTTAACGCACTGGAAGAAACCGAAAATGCGCTGGTCAATGTGCGGCAATCACAGCACCGCAGCGCCTTTTTGCAGACCGCCAGTGAGTCCGCTGAGCAGGCTGTTGAACAGGCGCGACTACGTTACGAACAAGGCTATATTGAGTATTTTGAGGTGCTGGATACCGAACAAGCCTTAACCGCGGTGCGCAGTGAGCTGGTGCAGAGCCGGATTGGTTCGGCGGTCGCCATGGTGTCGGTGTATCAGGCGATAGCCGGAGCGCCGGCAGAGGAAAGCCCGGCGCTGGTGCAGCGCTAACTAAGATGGCGCTGCTGGCTCAGAAGTTGGCTGGGGTGGTGGCGCTGATCAGCACGCAATCTTCTTTATCGGAGGGGTTGCGAAAGCGGTGCGGCTGGCTGCTCTCAAAGTAGTAGCTGTCACCAGTATCCAGAACATAGACCTCACTGCCTACCGTTACTTCCAGCTGACCCTTGACCACAGTTCCGGCTTCTTCACCTTCATGGGTGAGCATGTCCGGACCGGTGTCGGTGCCTGGTGGATAGGTCTCGTTGAGGAATGAGAAGGCACGGTTAGGATGCCCCTTGCCTACCAATTTCATGGTGACGTCATTGGTACCGATATTGAGTAGCTCGTCGGCACGGTAGATCACCTTGCGTTGGCTGTCTTCTTCCAGCTCCAGCGAAAAGAAATCAACCAGCGACATGGGGATGCCGGACAGCACTTTTTTCAGCGAGCTGACCGAAGGGCTGACGCTGTTTTTCTCGATCATTGAAATGGTGCTGTTGGTAACACCGGCTCTTTTGGCCAGTTCTCGTTGTGATAATCCTTTGAGTTTACGGATGTTTTTCAGGCGGGCACCAACGTCCAAAGGCAGATTCCTCCAGGGAATAGTCAGACAGGTTACACAGGCAGGTGTGCTTAGTGAGCCGAATCATTGCACGGCTGTTCAGAATTTTCAACAGATCACGGAATGAACAGTCAGCCCAGATAGCCTCTGGGCACACGATTCAGGTTGCAGAACAGCTGATACGGGATGCTGTCAGCCCAGGCTGCGACTTCGCTGGCATTGAGCCCATTACCCCAGAGTCTTACCGGGCTGCCCAGACCGCTGTTGGGCAGGTCGGTCAGATCGACCGTGAGCATATCCATGGAGACACGCCCTATCAGGCGGCTGCGTTGTCCGTCGACCAGCACTGGCGTGCCGTCTTTCGCATGTCTGGGATAACCATCGGCGTAGCCCATGGCGACGACGCCAACGCGGGTTGGGCGTTGGGTAACAAAGCGCGACCCGTAGCCGATGGGTTCGCCGGCCGGCAGGTCGCGCACCGCAATGATGCGTGACTCCAGTTGCATGACCGGCTGTAGCTGCTCGGCCTGCGCCTGGGCAAAGTTGAAGGGCGTTGCGCCATACAGCATGATGCCGGGACGCAGCCAATCGTTATGAGCTGCTGGCCAGGCGAGCACCCCCGGTGAGTTGCAGAGGCTGGCGGGACCGTCGAGACCCTCGGTCGCTTCGGCAAATACCTTGAGCTGCTCTTCAGTGCGGCCCGTGTCCGGCTCGTCGGCGCGCGAGAAGTGCGTCATCTTGGTCAGGCTGGCAACCTTGCTGCTGCGCTCCAGTCTGCGCCAGATGTCAGCGTACTCGACCGGGCTGAAGCCCACGCGGTGCATGCCGGTGTCCAGCTTCAGCCAGATATGCAGGGGCGCTGCCAGTTGTGCCTGCTCCAGCTGCTGTAATTGCTCTTCATGATGCACGACGGCGCGCAGATCATGCTCTACCAGCAGGGGTAGCTCATCTGCCTCAAACCAGCCCTCGAGCAGCAGAATCGGCTTGCTCACGCCCGCTGCGCGCAGCTCCAGTGCTTCTTCGATGCAGGCCACGGCAAAACCATCGGCAATTTCGGCCAGCGCCGCGGCGCATTGCACTGCGCCATGTCCGTAGGCATTGGCTTTGATGACCGCCAGCGCACGTTGGCCGGACAGGGACTTGGCCAGCAAGTAGTTGTGACGCAGGGCGTTGAGGTCGATCAGGGCGTGGGCTGGGCGCATGAATACTGTCTTGAAAAAAAGTGCGGGGCTGGAGTGCCCCGCTAAGGCCTAGATTATCAGACGCGGCTCCGGTGCGGGAGGCGCGACTGACGAGGGGGTAAGACTATAGTGCTGCGACCACTGACATCTCGACCAGAATCTCTGGCTCATAGAGTTTGGCTTCAACGGTCGCGCGCGCGGGTGCAGTCCCGGCTGGCAGCCATTGATCCCAGGCGCTGTTCATGGCGGCGAAGTCGGCATCGATGTCTTTCAGGTAGATGGTGACCGAAAGGATGCGGGTCTTGTCGGTTCCGGCCTGGGCCAGCAGCGCCTCGATCTCTTTCAGCGTGCTCTGTGTTTGCGCCGCAGCATCCTTGTCCAGGTCATCATCAGCGGCCACCTGACCAGAGAGATAGACCGTGTTCTGGTGGATGACGATCTGACTCATGCGCTCGTTAGTGAGCTGTCGCTGGATTGCCATGGTGCTGGGACTCCTTGTGCTGGGTGTATCGATTGAGGTTGTAGTCACTAGCGTCTATGTCGGTTTGCTTGCCGTCGATCAGATCAGCCAGTAACTGGCTGGAGCCGCAGGACATGGTCCAGCCCAGGGTGCCATGGCCGGTATTGAAATACAGGTTACGCAGCTGGCTGGCGCCAATGATCGGCGTACCATCCGGAGTATTGGGACGGAAGCCGGTCCAGAAGGTCGCTTCGCTCACTGCACCACCTTCGGGCAACAGATCAGAAATGACCATTTCCAGCGTGGCGCGGCGCTTGTCGCTGAGACTGTCGTCGAAGCCAGTGAGTTCAGCCATGCCGCCAACGCGGATACGATCGGCAAAACGCGTCATGGCAACCTTGTAGGTTTCGTCCATGATGGTAGAGACCGGCGCCATCGCATCGTTGGTCACCGGCAGCGTCAGTGAGTAGCCCTTGACCGGATAGATCGGCAGGTCCATACCGAGTGGGCGCGCCAGCTTGGGTGAGAAACTGCCCAGTGCCAGCACGTAACGATCCGCTTTGAGCGTTTCGCCGTCAGCCAGACGCACGCCAGTGATTTGGCTGCCGTCGCTGATCAACTCGTCGATGTTGCAGTTAAAACGGAACTGCACGCCTAATTCAGCAGCTTTTGCTGCCAGGCGGGTGGTGAACAGGTGGCAGTCGCCGGTTTCATCGTTGGGCAGGCGCAGGCCGCCAACGATTTTGTGCGCGCTGGGTGCCAGGCCGGGTTCGGCGCGTACGCAGCCTTCGCGGTCGAGCAGCTCATAGGGTACGCCGCAGCGTTCCAGCACGGCGATGTCTTTGGCGGCGGCATCCATTTGTTTCTGCGTGCGGAACAGTTGCAGGGTGCCGAGTTCGCGGTGCTCATAATCCACGCCGCTCTCGGTGCGCAGCGTCATCAGGCAGTCACGGCTGTACTCAGCCAGACGCATCATGCGCTCCTTGTTGACCGCATATCTGGCCTCGGTGCAGTTGCGCAGCATCTGCATCATCCAGCGGTACTGCAGCGGGTCGTTGGTTGGCTTGATCGCCAGCGGTGCATGCTTTGCCAGCATCCACTTGACGGCCTTCAAGGGTACGCCCGGAGCGGCCCAGGGCGCGGAGTAGCCGGGGGATATCATGCCGGCATTACCGAAGCTGGTTTCCAGTGCGGGACCGCTTTGGCGATCAACTACAGTGACCTGATGTCCTGCTTTGGCCAGATACCAGGCGCTGGTGATACCGATGACGCCGCTACCGAGAATAAGGACCTGCATGGCGCTGCTCCGAATAAGTAAATATAGCCTGTGGGCGATATCACTATTCTAGGGCAAGTGAACTGGAGTGATTTTTCGTTTATTTTATATTTAATAAAGAAAGATTCTTTGCTGTTATTAATATTCAGAGGTTTTTCATGAAAACGAAAAGAGCTTCCAGTCGCGAGCTGGACAAGATCGATCGCCATATCCTGCAGCTGCTGCAGGACGAGGGTCGTATGTCCTATGTAGAGCTCGGCGAGCACGTGGGCCTGTCGACTACGCCTTGCATGGAGCGGGTCAAGCGACTGGAGCGGGAAAAGTTCATCCTGGGCTATGGGGCGCGACTGAACCCGCAGAAATTGCAGGCCAACCTGTTGGTATTTGTTGAAATCAGCTTGTACTCGAAGTCAGCGGACATCTTTGATGACTTTCGTCGTGCCGCCACCAAGCTGCCCCACGTACTGGAATGCCATCTAGTATCCGGCGATTTCGATTATCTGATCAAAGCGCGAATCTCCGAGATGGCGTCCTATCGCAAATTGCTTGGCGATATTCTGCTGCGGTTGCCTGGGGTGCGCGAATCCAAGAGTTATATCGTCATGGAAGAGCTGAAAGAGACCCTGGCGATTCCCATCCCTGAGGCGGATTAACTACCGCGGCATTGTTATGCGGGTAGCTAATGTTCTATGCTGCTGTAAATTTTTATTGACACTATTTCGCCTATATCAAACGGATATCCCATGTCAGTCAGCGCCACTCATACCCATCAGCATGCCCCTTCCTATTATGCCGCCAGTGCCAATCGTCAGCTGTCCTTGCCGGTGCTCCAGGGTGAAGAGCTGGCTGATGTCTGCATTGTTGGCGGTGGCTTTACCGGCCTTAATACCGCAATCGAGTTGGCTCAGAAGGGCCTGTCCGTTGTGCTGCTGGAGGCCCATCAGATTGGTTGGGGCGCCAGCGGGCGAAATGGTGGGCAGATCATCCGTGGTGTCGGTCACGATGTGGATCAGTTTGAAAAGCAAATCGGTGCTGAGGGTGTGCGCAATCTCAAGCTGATGGGCATAGAGGCGGTGGATATCGTCAAGCGACGGATTGCCGAGTTTGGGATCGACTGCGATCTGACCATGGGCTACTGCGATCTGGCCAACAAGCCCGCGCACATGGACAGCTTTTTGGCAGACAAGGCCGAGTTGGAGTCACTGGGTTACAGCCACGAAATGCGCATGATCGAGCGCGATCAACTGCATACGGTCGTGAACTCCGATTGCTATATTGGCGGTATGACTGATATGGGCTCCGGTCATCTGCATCCGCTTAACCTGGCACTAGGCGAAGCAGCCGCGGCGCAGCAGCTGGGCGTTCGTCTGTTTGAGCACTCGGCCGTGACGCAGATCGACTACGGCAGCACCCTGACCATTCACAGTGCAACCGGTACGGTACAGGCCAAGCAATTAGTGATTGGCTGCAACGCCTACCTGGGCCGCTTGCATCCCAAGTTGAGCGGCACGGTGATTCCGGCTGGCAGCTATGTGATCGCGACCGAACCGCTGGGCGAGGAGCGTGCGCGTAGCCTCATCCCACAAAATATGGCGCTTTGTGATCAGCGCGTGGCGCTGGACTACTATCGGATGTCGGCGGATCACCGCCTGTTGTTTGGTGGTGCCTGCCATTACTCTGGTCGTGATCCAGCGGACATTGCTGCTTATATGCAGCCGAAGATGCTCAAGGTATTTCCGCAGCTGGCGGGCGTGAAAATCGATTATCAATGGGGCGGCATGATCGGCATCGGTGCCAACCGCCTGCCGCAAATCGGCAAGCTGCCTGACCAGCCCAACGTGTTTTACGCCCAGGCCTATTCCGGTCACGGCGTCAACGCTACGCATCTCTCGGCCAAACTACTCGCCGAAGCTATCAGCGGTCAGGCCAGCAATGGTTTTGAACTGTTCGCCAAGGTGCCGCACATGGCCTTTCCTGGCGGTCAGCGCTTCCGCGCGCCGCTGCTGGCGATGGGCATGCTCTGGGAGCAGGCCAAGGAGTTGTTTTAGGTTTCACGCTGCAAGCGACAAGCTAGAAGCCGTAAGTCTCAAGCTGGAAGCGGGAGGGGCG
This sequence comes from Pseudomonas neustonica, assembly GCF_003797945.1. Taxonomy (GTDB): domain Bacteria; phylum Pseudomonadota; class Gammaproteobacteria; order Pseudomonadales; family Pseudomonadaceae; genus Halopseudomonas; species Halopseudomonas neustonica. The sequence continues at coordinate 112,829 of NZ_RKKU01000005.1, read as the reverse complement.
GTTAGCGTTGCTGCAGTTCGACCAGCCCGTGGGGTAATTCGGCTACCTTGCAGGGCTGGGCGCTGAGGTCGATCAAGTCGCCATTGTTTGGCACCAGACCACCCAATCCCAGGCTGCGGCCAAACTGCATGTGCGCCTGCTGGTGGTATAGCTCGCCATGTACTGGTAGCAGGTAGCGCGCTTTCAACCAGCCATAGAGTTCGCGCAGATCTTCCTGCGGTGGATGGCCGGATGCGTGGATCGGTGCCATATCGTCATCAATGATCTGCACCCCCTGCTCTTTCAACCCCTGTTTGATCCGCGCTAGCGCCTCTTCGTTGCCGGGAATAAGGCGTGAGGAGAACACCACGGTGTCGCCTGGTTCCAGACTGAGCTGTGGGTGATTGCCGCTGGCCAGTCGGCCCAGAGCAGCAGCAGGTTCGCCCTGACTGCCGGTGCAGATCCACATTTGCTGCTCGCGTGGCAGGTGGCCCAATTCCCACGGGCCGATATAACCGGGACGACTATTGAGGTAGCCCTGTGCGCGGCCAAAGCCGTGCATGTTGACCAGACTGCGTCCCAGCAGTGCTGCGTAGCGGCCACAGTCAAACGCGATTTCAGCCAGGCTGTGCAGGCGGGCCAGATTGCTGGCAAAGCAGGTGACGATAACGCGTTGACTGCAGGGTTTAATGGCATCCTGCAGACCGTTTTGCACCGCCGCTTCCGTGCGGCTGGCGCCGGCAACCGGCGCGTTGGTCGAGTCGCCGATGATCACATCTACGCCTTGCCGTCCTAACGCTTGCAAGCGCCCCTGCGCGGTCAGACCGCCCACCACCGGCTGAGCGTCCAGCTTCCAGTCGCCGCTGTGGTAGAGCCGTTTACCGGCGACGTCGAGCATGATGGCGTGGGATTCGGGGATGGAGTGCGTGACGGGTATCCATTCAGCCTGAAAAGCGCCAATGCCGATGGGCTCTAGCGGTTGAATCTCGTGGATGCGTGGCCAGGTCAGGCCAGGGTCGAGCTTCGCTCGGATCAGTCGAGCAGCAAAGGGGCTGGCGTAGATCGGACAATCCATGGCCCGCCAAATATGCGGGATAGCGCCAATGTGGTCTTCGTGGCCATGGGTAATGAGGATGGCCGAGAGCTTGATGTCATGCCGCTCCAGCGCCGACAGGCTGGGTACCGTCACGCTATTGCGGCCACTGGGGGTGGCGTTCAGCGCAAAGCCGCAGTCTATGGCAATCCACTCGCCGCCGGAGCCGTAGAGATAAAAGTTGGCGCCAAACATGCCCGCACCGCCCAGCGCCACGAACCAGGGGCCGGGTTGGCGGTGGAGTTGGTCGAAGCGGGGGGCGGGCATGCATTTCTCTCTGCTACAAGCGGCAAGCTACAAGCCGCAAGCGGGTGTGTGTGCCAAACAGGTTAGCATAAGGGGTGAGCCTGGCGCCGCTCGATGGCCAGCTAAGCTCTGACTTGAAGCTTGAAGCTTGAAGCTTGAAGCTCAACTCAACCAAAAAACCAATAGCAAACCCCAATCGCCGTCAACATGCCCGCCAGGTCCGCCAGCAGTGCGCAGCCCAGCGCGTGGCGTACGCGGCTGATGCCGATGGCGCCGAAGTACACCGCGAGTACATAGAAGGTGGTTTCGGTGCTGGCCTGGAAGGTCGCGGCCATCTTTGCCGGGAAGCTATCGACGCCGAAGGTATTCATGGTTTCGATCATCATTGCCCGCGCGCCACTGCCTGACAGGGGCTTGATAAAGGCGGTCGGTAGCGCATCGACAAAACGGGTATCCCAGCCGCAGGTTTCGGCTAGCCAACGGATGCCATCCAATCCTGCATCCAGTACGCCGCTGGCACGCAGTACACCTACGGCAACCAGCATGGCGACGAGGTAGGGTAAGAGCGAAACAGACACCTCAAAGCCCTGCTTGGCTCCCTCAATGAAGCTATCGTAGACGTTCACCTTGCGCAGCGCGGCAATCAGCAAAAAGGCGATGATGATACCGAACAGTGTCAGATTGCCGACCAGCGTCGAAGTGGCGGCCAGTGCCTCAGAAGAGAGTCCGGCGAGGGTCGTCAGCAACAGTCCCAGGAAGGCTGCACCGGCGGCCAGATAGGCAAGTACCACCGGGTCCCATAGTTTAAGCCGCTGCATCAGCGCTACGCTGAGCAGGCCCACCAGGCTGGAAGCGGTGGTCGCCAAGAGGATAGGCAGAAACACCTCGGTAGGATCGCTGGCGCCCTGCTGCGCGCGGTACATGAATACGGTGACCGGTAGCAATGTGAGCGAAGAGGTGTTGAGCACCATGAACAGGATCTGCGCATTACTGGCGGTATCCTTGCTCGGGTTGAGTGTCTGCAGCGAGTGCATGGCCTTGATGCCGATTGGTGTGGCAGCGTTATCCAGCCCTAGCACGTTGGCGGCAAAGTTCATGGTGATGTGGCCCAGCGCCGGGTGACCGCTGGGCACCTCCGGCATCAGGCGACGAAACAGCGGATCGAGTAAACGCGCCATCAGGCTGATAAGCCCGGCTTTTTCGGCAATATTGAGAAAGCCCAGCCAAAGGGTCATGGTGCCCACCAGCACCAATACGATTTCTACACTCAGCCGCGCCATCTCGAACAAGGCGCTGACCAGTCGGCTGAATACCTCGGCGTCGCCGAGGCCCAGCCACTGCCAGAGTGCGGCGGCGAAGGCGCTGAGAAAGAAGCCGAGCCAGATCCAGTTGAGCATGTAATGCGGTTTTCCTGTAGTACTGAGCAATAACGCCGACATTTCTGCCGTGCGCCGCTGGCGTAGGCGGAGCTTGCCTGCTTTGCTGACAGTTAGTCCAGTCCCGCTGCAAAGGAAGTCTAATGCCGAGTCTCAACCCTACCGCCGGTAACCTCAAGACCCTTGTCGAGAAGGTCCCGGCAGATACCCGTATCCAGATGCTCAATCTGCTGCGCTTCAATGCCCATGCCGAGTATCCATCCGGTCATGACGTCAGTCCCTGTTCCGGCCGTGAGGCCTATGCTCGTTATCTGCGTGCGGTGACAGACAAGATGGCGGCGGCAGGCGCCACTATTTTGTTGCAGGGTAAGGCGTTACATACCTTGATCGCCCCGCAGGGCGAGCAGTGGGATCAGGTGCTGATATTCGAGTACCCCAGCCTGTCTGCCTTTCTCAGCCTGCTGGATGATGAGGAGTACACGGCGGCAGCGGTGCACCGGACTGCGGCATTGATGGATTCTCGTCTGGTATGTACCACTGCGGTTGACGCTCACTAAGCAGCGCCTGGGCTTGCGCCGGGACCAGTGCTGCCAGTAATGCGGCTGTCTGGCTGTCGGGCTGTCCTCGATAATCGGCTTGGCGAAAGCGCATCTGAAACGCGGCTATGACGTTGCGGGTGGCGTTATCCAGCTCCCCGCTTTGCGGCACCTTATATCCCCAAGCCGCCAGGCTTTGTTGAAACCAGCTTACGGCGGGGATGCGCCCTACCAGCCACTGTTGCATCTTGGCGACCTCTTGCGCATCAGGCCCGATGGCAACGCCAGCGGCGACCAGTTGCTGCCATGGAAAGAGCGGGCCGGGATCGACCTTGCGTTGCGGTGCTATATCGCTGTGCCCGACTACCGCTTCCGGGCTCAGATCATGGCGCTGCTCAATATCGCGTAGCAGTGTAATTAGCGCGTCGATCTGACGCTGATCCCAAGGCTGCCATTGGCGGCAGTCGCCGCGGTTAACATAGCCGTCATTTACCAGCTCAATGCCGATGGAACTGGAATTGAGCCAGGTACGCCCTTGCCAACTGCTGGCGCCGGCGTGCCAGGCGCGCTGGTTTTCATCCACCAGACGATAAACCATAGGGTCATGGTCACTGATCAGGTAGTGGCTGCTGACACCTGCCTCAGTTAAAACCTTGAACGAGCGCTCGAAGCCGGATGAGGTGTAGTGCAGCACTATGTACTGCACGCGGCTGTCCTGGCTAGTTGCCTGATATCGATCGTCAATCACCAGCTGCTCACTGCAGCCGGCGATGAGCGCTAATGCCGGTAGTAGTGTTTTCCAATAGCTCACTGGACGTTACCTGTAGCGGTCAAGGCGCGCAGGTTAGCACGCCGGGAGATCAGGCGTGCGTGCCGTGGGAATCTTGTATGACTTGATTGCGCCCCTGATCCTTGGCGCTGTACATGGCTTTATCGGCACGCTCGAACACGGTGTCTAGGGTGTCGCCCTTACAGAACTGGGTGTAGCCGATTGAAATAGTGACTCTCACCGGCTCGTTCTTGAAGTGGAATGGGCTACCCTCAATGCCAGCGCGTAGCTCCTCCAGCGCAATCGCGCCTTGTTCCAGTGTGGTGCCCGGCATTAGCACCACAAACTCTTCACCGCCAAAGCGACCGATGTAGTCGGTTTTGCGCAGTCGGCGTGATAGCTGCAGTGCAATCAGGCGCAATACCTTGTCACCTGCCAGGTGGCCAAAACGGTCGTTGATTGATTTGAAGTGGTCGACGTCCAGTACTACCAGCAGCAATTGTCCGCCGTAGCGCTGCCAGCGTTCAAACTCTTCGCTCATGCGTTTTTGCAAGCCGGCGCGGTTGGCCAGGCCGGTGAGCGTATCGATCATCGCTTGCTGGCGTTGTTCTTCCAGATGCTTGCGGAATGTCTGCGCCTCCACTTCCATCACCTGGATGCGCTCTACCATAGTAGTCAGTCGCTCAGACACCTTGCTGTCACGCGCTTCGCGCCTGTCGCGCGCGAGGTCTACCTTGCTCAGCAGCGAGCTAAGCTTGGCCTCGACATTGGCTTTCAGGGTATCCAGGTCTTCGGCTTCGCGCACATCTTCATGCAGCACTTTAACTTCATCGCGAATGTCGACTTCCAGTGTTCGGTCGGTCTCCAAAGAGTCAACGTAGGAGCTTTGCGCATCTTCCAGGTTGCCCTGAAACTGACTAAGGCGCTGGTTGAGTTGCTGCAGGTAACTCTCAAATTCGACCTGTCGGTTTTGCTGGGAATTCAATACCAGCGCCGCTAATGCATCAAGTACCGCCGTAAGCTCATACCAGTTCAGGCCCTTGCTGACCTGGTCACGCAGTCGCTGACAGTCAGTCTCCTGCTGCTCCAGCAGCTGCATGCCATTGAGCAAATTTAGCAGGATGGATTCGACGTGAGCGGCGACTTTTGAGTAGTTTTGCTCCTCTCCGCTGATATTGCCGGACACCTTTGCGCTGGTTTCGGGCGTATCGCCGGCTGCGGTTTCTATTGCTGTCTCTACCGTAGGGGCCGCTTCTGTGGCTGGCTGTTCCAGGCTGGTAGCAGCTTGCTCGGCGAGCAAAGGTTCTTCAGCTGGCGATGCTGGAAGCTCTGCCAGCTCATCGATCTGGGAATGCCCCGCAGGCGTTTCGCTGGGCTTACTGAATAGCCGGGACCAAAGGCCTGATGAACTCTGTTCCGGTGTGCTGTTCAAGGCCGCAGCCTGCAGCTGTGTCAGCTCTTGCAGCAACTTGGGTAGGCTTTGCGCGATATTATCCTGCGCATCGAGCGGCTTGCTCAAGGCGCGCAATGCTCTATCAGTCTCCTTGGGCGGATCACGTTCTTGCAGTTGGCGAATCAATTTCTTCAATAGTGCGCAGACTTGGTCCCTGCGTTGTTGGCGTGATTGGTCTGCAGCCAAGACAGCCCGTTCGAGGTCAGGCAGCAGTGCCGTAAGCATGGACGCCGGTGCGTCACTGCGCAGCGAGTTACGCAGCTCTTTCAAGCGGCGATCCAGCAGTGGATCAATGCCCTCTGCCGCAATACTTACGCGTACGAGTCCGCGCTTAAGCATTTCTTCTTGCTCGCTTGGCTCTCTGGATTGCTCCGAACTGGAAGAATATGGGTGGGTGGCAGACATGCAGGCTCCAGATGTTTCCAGAGATTATAGGTGAACCACAAATTCTGGCTAGCCTTGTGAGCTCGGTTTGCAGAGAGTGTCAGGTAGGCGAATGTGCATGGCGACCGGTAAGTGATCAGAGATGGCGTGTGGCAGCACGTCTACCTGTTCAATGCTCAGGCTGGGGCTGATCAAAATATGATCCAGCACCTTGGCGGGCTTCCAGCTTGGATAGGTGCCCGGTAGCGTCGCCGTGTGCAGCTTACTGCCCTGCAATGGTGATTTTTCCAGGAGATCTTCGGCATGGGTATTCATATCGCCCATCAGTACCACGTGGCGGTGATCTGCAATGCGTTCGCGAATATAGGCCAACTGATTGGCGCGCCCTTTGGGGCTGAGCGCTAGATGCATCATGACCACCAACAAGGACTCTTCGCCTTGGCCGTACTGGGTCAGGATTGCGCCGCGTCCAGGCAGTATGCCCGGCAGTTTGTGATCTTCCAGCAGCTCAGGCGCATAGCGGCTCAGCAACCCGTTGGAATGCTGGGCAAAGCGTCCAAGGTTACGGTTGAGTTGTTGATACCAGTAGGGGAAGCCACATTCGCGGGCAAGATGTTCCACTTGATTGATGAAGCCCGAGCGCAGGCTGCCGCCGTCTACTTCCTGTAAGGCTACCAGGTCGAAATCGCTCAGCAGTTGGGCGACTTTGCCCAGCTGTATATGCCGACCGGCATGGGGCAGCAGGTGCTGCCAGCTGCGAGTCAGGTAGTGGCGATAATGCTGAGTATTGTTGCCGACTTGAATGTTGAAGCTGAGCAGGCGCAGCACATCGGGCAGCTTCTGCTCACAGGGAGTGCACTCGTGGTTGGTGCGTAGCTCGGCTGGCGACATGGAGCCGCGTGAATTACGAAAGCCTTTTATGTTGCCAGCCGATAGCATGCGAGCGTTCCTTTACTGTGCTTGACGTTCCTGCTCGACCAGATACTCGGCAATTTTCAGCATATTCTCGAAGCTGCCAGCCATCTTGCCTTCAATGCGGTACTTGCCATTGACGATCAGGCAAGGCACGCCGGTAGCGCGATAAGCACGTGCGAGCTGCTCGGCCTGGCTCATCTTGCTCTTCACGCCAAAGGAGTTCCACGCTTTATTGAAGTCTTCCTCGCTGATGCCATAGGGCTCAAGGAACTCGACCATGACCTCTTCGGTGTTCAGGCGATTGTTCTCTCTGTGGATAGCGTTGAACACGGCGTCATGGGTTTCATCCAGTTTGCCGAGACTTTCCAGGGTGTAGAACAGTTGAGCGTGGGTGTTCCAGTCGCCGCCAAACATGGCGGGAACCGGACGGAAATTAACATCTTCAGGCAAGGTCTCTGACCAGGCGTGCAGCGTTGGCTGGAACGAAAAACAATGCGGGCAGCCGTACCAGAATAGTTCGGCCACTTCGATTTTGTCGGGGTCCTGGGTAGTGGCAGGCGTAGGCAGTACGGCGTAATGCACACCGGCCTGGTAAGGCGCCTCTTGCGCCTGAGCCATACCGAAGCTGCCGAGCAGCCAGATCAGACCAACGGTTAACAACGCACGCATGTAGTTCTCCAAAGACAGGTAGTAGGCGTATATCTTAGCTTTTCAGACCCGACAGTAGAACAAAGATTCCCCGATTACCAGACGCAAGCTGTGGCGCTATGTTGCCAGTCAATAGCATACGAGCTGTCCTTTGCTCTGCCTTAGGTTCCTGTTCGACCAGATACTCGGTAATTTTCGGCATGTTCTCGAACTGCCAGCCATTCTGCCTTCAATACGGTGCTTACCATTGGCGACCAGGAAGGGAATGGGCCCTCGATACGGTCGCTCATTGCCAGCTGTCTGGCTGCTCTGCTCTTGGCGGACGTTTTGGTTTTGCGGGCAGGTAATGCGCCTTTATTACCTGCAGCGTCTGCGGGCAGCCACAAGAGCGGGCTTGGTACGAAAACGCAGACAAAAAAAAGGATGGCCTGAGCCATCCTTTTTTACAGCGAGCTTAGCGTTTAGCGCAGGCCTTCGATGTAGCTGGCAACGGCGGCAATGTCTTTGTTGCTAAGGCGGCTGGCAACGGTGCGCATGATCATGGCGTCGCCATCATTGGTGCGATTGCCTTCGCGGAAGTCAGTCAGCTGCTTGGCCGTGTAGGTAGCATGCTGGCCAGCCAGATGCGGGAAGCCCGCTGGCGAGTTGCCCTTGCCTGTAGGTGAGTGACAGCCGGTACAGGCTGGCAGGCCTGTGGCCATATCGCCGCCGCGGAAGATGGCTTCGCCACGCTCAGCCAGCGCCGGATCAGCTACGCCCATGGTTTGGGTCTGGGCAGAGAAATAGGCTGCGATATCAGCCAGGTCCTGCTCGTCCAGATCAGTCAGCAAACCGGTCATCTCTACTACGTTACGGTTACCTTCCTTGATGTCAGTCAGTTGTTTGAGCAGGTAGCGCTCGCCCTGACCAGCCAGTTTGGGGAAGTTAGGCGCCGCGCTGTTACCATCGGCACCATGACATGCCCCGCAGACGGCTACTTTGGCTTGGCCCGCTTCGGCATCGCCTTGAACAGCGTGCGCTGAGGTGGCAAAGCCCAGAGTCAATACCAGACTAACGAGTAGTTTATTCATCGGCTAATCCAATTACGGCTAAAAGAAAAATGATGGCTTTGCCTGTTGTCCGGCCTTGATGACCGCGTTTTCTTCACAGGTTGCCTTATAGTTGCCCATGCTAGCTGCCGCCTTCGTCCGGCGCAATGGTCGAACTGCCGCAGGCACAGGAATATGGGCATTGAATACCGATAAATTGCCTTTAAAGCAAACGCAAGGCAATTGGTCAGTGCTTCCCACAACCGCGGCATTATATACTAAGCTCGCCGCAAACGTGAATGTCATCAGCTTTCCAGCCCGTTGGGCGGAATCAACAGGTTTCCCATGTCGTCTACAACTCCCCTCGTATCTCTCTGCCAACAGGCCACTTTTATCAAGAGCGCCAGCCTGGTTGAGCAATGCCCCGCCGATATTGGCCTGGAAGTCGCCTTCGCCGGGCGCTCCAACGCCGGTAAGTCCAGCGCGCTCAATACGCTAACCCACGCCCGTCTGGCGCGCACCTCGAAAACGCCGGGTCGCACTCAGCTGATCAACTTTTTCAAGTTGGACGATGATCGCCGTCTGGTTGACCTGCCCGGTTATGGCTACGCCAAGGTGCCGCTGGAACTGAAAGAGCACTGGAAGCAGCATCTGGATGCCTATCTGACGCAGCGCAACAGCCTGGCTGGCGTTGTGCTGGTAATGGATATCCGCCATCCGCTATCTGAATTTGACTGCATGATGCTCGATTGGGCGCAGATGAGTAATATTCCTGCTCACGTGCTGCTCAGTAAATCAGACAAGCTGGCGTTTGGTGCGGCCAAAAATGCGCTATTGAAAATTCAGAGCACGATGCGCAAGAGCTTTGGCGAGATGTCGACCGTACAGCTATTTTCCGCGCCCAAGCGTCAAGGGATAGAAGAAGCTTATGCTCGCCTGGAGCAGTGGCTTTATCCACCAGAGGAAGAGCTGATGGGCGACCACCTTGACGAAGATGAACCAGAAGAGCTGAGTGATGACGACTGGGGTGATGATGCTGCGGATTGATCGTCCGCACTAAATCGCAGGCAAAAAAAACCCCGAGCTTCTATGGGGAGGTAGGCTCGGGGTTAACTACCGGGCTGTGCTAGGAAAGGGAGTGCCCGGTTTTCTGCCAACACTAAATCACATCTAAGGAGCATGAATGGCTGGTAAGCCGTCCATGTAAGGTCTGACGGATTGGTTGCAGCTAAGTTCAAAAAAAGATTTAGATCGGTTGGTTATGAAAAACCCGGCGCTTAGGCGCCGGGTTTTTCAGCCTCAAGCCTCAAGCCTCAAGCCTCAAGCCTCAAGCCTCAAGACGAACCAGAGAACCCTTGACTCCCCTCGGACAGCTTTTAGCTTGTAACTTGCCGCTGCACGCCAAAGGCGCGCTTAGTGCGCCTCATCCCAATTATTACCCACGCCCACTTCGACCAGTAGCGGCACATCCAAATCGGCTGCCTCGCCCATGTGGTCCTTGAGGCCCTGGCTGACGGCATCGATCTGGTCTTCGCGCACTTCCAGTACCAGTTCATCGTGTACTTGCATGATGACGCGGGCGTCCAGCTTGCTCTCAGTCAGCCATTGATCGACCTTGATCATGGCGCGTTTGATGATATCGGCGGCGGTGCCTTGCATGGGCGCGTTGATGGCGGTGCGCTCGGCGCCCTTGCGCATGGCCGGGTTCTTGGCGTTGATTTCAGGTAAATACAGACGGCGGCCAAACAGGGTTTCAACATAGCCCTGCTCGCTGGCTTGCTCGCGGGTACGTTCCATATAGGCCAGTACGCCGGGGTAACGGGCGAAGTAGCGGTCGATATAGGCCTGCGCCTGCTTGCGGTCAACATCAATCTGCTTGGCCAGGCCAAAGGCGCTCATGCCGTAGATCAGACCAAAGTTGATCGCTTTGGCGCTGCGGCGCTGCTCGGTGGTGACTGCATCCAGTTCAACCCCGAATACTTCGGCGGCGGTGGCCTTGTGCACGTCGAGGTTGTGCTTGAAGGCATCCAGCAAACCGGGGTCTTGCGCCAGGTGGGCCATGATGCGCAGCTCGATTTGCGAGTAGTCGGCGGCCAGTACCTTGTAACCCTTGGGGGCGATAAACGCCTGACGGATACGACGCCCCTCGGCGCTGCGGATCGGAATGTTCTGCAGGTTCGGGTCGGAGGATGACAGGCGTCCGGTCGCGGCTACCGCCTGATGGTAAGAGGTGTGAATGCGCCCAGTGCGCGGGTTGATCTGCTCCGGCAGGCGGTCGGTATAGGTGCTCTTCAACTTGCTGACGCTGCGGTACTGCATGATCACCTGCGGCAACTCGTAGCCCTGCTCGGCCAGCTCGGCCAGAACCGATTCCGCCGTGGAAGGCTGGCCCTTGGCGGTTTTCGACAGTACCGGCAAGCCCTGCTTTTCATAGAGGATAGCGCCGAGCTGCTTGGGTGAGCCCAGGTTGAACTCCTGCCCGGCCAGCGCGAAGGCTTCACGCTCCAGCGCGACCATCTTGATGCCCAGCTCAATGCTCTGTTCACCGAGCAGTTTGGCATCGACCAGCGCGCCGCAGCGCTCAATGCGCGCCAGCACCGGCATCAGCGGCATTTCGATCTCCTGCAGTACCTTGGCTACGCGCTCCTGCGGTTGCAGCTTGGCCCACAGGGTTTGGTGCAAACGCAGGGTGACATCGGCGTCTTCTGCGGCATAGGGCCCGGCCTGCTCCAGTGCGATCTGATCGAAGGTCAGCTGTTTGGCGCCTTTACCGGCGATATCCTGAAACTTGATGGTGCCCTGGCCCAGGTATTTCAGCGCCAGGCTGTCCATATCATGGCGGGTTGCAGTGGCGTCCAGCACATAGGATTCCAGCATGGTGTCAAAGGCCACGCCCTGCACATTGATGTCGTAATGCGCCAGTACATTGATGTCGTACTTGGCATGCTGCGCCACCTTGGCCTTGTTCGGATCTTCCAGGTAGGGCTTGAGTGCCGCGAGCACTGCGTTGCGATCCAGTTGATCGGGCACGCCCATATAGCTGTGCGCAACCGGGATATAAGCGGCTTCGTGCGGGCTAACCGCCAGTGAGACGCCAACCAGCTCGGCCAGTTGCGCATGAATACTGGTGGTCTCGGTATCAAAGGCGAACAGCTCGGCGGCCTTGAGCTTGTCTAGCCAGCGCTCAAAGTCAGCCTGTTCGGTGATGGTTTCGTAGTTGTTTTCCTGCTCTGGCTCGATAGCTGCGGCAACATCACCGCTAATGGCGGCGGCCTTGGCTTCGCGCTGCAGGTCGTCCAGCCAGGTCTTGAATTCCAGTTCCTGATACAGCTCGGCCAGGGCTTCGCGGTTGGCCGGTGTGGGCATGAGCGCATCAGCGCGAACATCCAGCTCAACGTCGAGTTTGATGGTCGCCAGCGCGTAGGACATGTAGGCCATGTCCTTGTGTTCGGCCAGCTTCTCGGGCAGCTTCTTGGCGCCGCGAATAGGCAGCTCGGGCACTTTGTCGAGGTTGGCGTAGATCACATCCAGCCCGCCGCCGAGGCCGGTCAGCAGACCCAGCGCGGTTTTCTCGCCGACGCCGGGCACGCCCGGAATGTTATCGACCTTGTCGCCCATCAGCGCCAGGTAATCGATGATCAGCTCCGGGCCAATACCAAATTTTTCTTTTACCCCTTCAATATCCATCACGGTGTTGGTCATGGTGTTGACCAGGGTGATGTGCGCATCAACCAACTGGGCCATATCCTTATCGCCGGTAGAGATCACCACGGCACGGCCATGGGCGGCACTTTCGCGTGCCAGGGTGCCAATCACGTCGTCCGCCTCTACGCCTTCAACACAGAGCAGCGGCAGGCCCAGGGCCTTGACGCTGGCGTGCAGTGGCTCGATCTGTACGCGCAGATCATCGGGCATGGGCGGGCGATGGGATTTGTATTGCTCGAACATGGTGTCGCGGAAGGTCGGTCCCTTGGCATCAAAAACCACCCCTATGGGGCTATCCGGATACTGTTTGCGCAGGCTCTTGAGCATGTTGAGCACGCCCTTGACCGCACCCGTGGGCAGGCCTTTTGAGGTCATCAGCGGTGGCAGTGCGTGGAAGGCTCGGTACAGGTACGAGGAGCCATCTACTAAAACGAGGGGAGCGGAGTCAGTCATGCGTCAGGTCAACATTTCCGGAGGTAATGGGGCTAGAATAGGGGTGTCATCAAACAATAGGACAAGACTACCATGATTCGACTATTTGGCCGCGGCCTGGCCGTGCTCCTGCTGGCATCCAGCTTCTCGGTAATGGCGCAGGATGCCGTCACTGGCGAACCGGATGTCACCATCCGGGAAGAAGGCGATCGCACTGTTGAAGAGTACCGGGTAAATGGCTTTCTCTATGCTATCAAGGTGATCCCCACCAGCGGCGCGCCCTACTATCTGGTTGCCGTTGATGACGAAGGCAACTATGTGCGCTCCGACCAGCCCGACGGCCTGCGTATTCCCTCCTGGAAAATCTTCGAGTGGTGAGCTGAGTTATGTCGGTCTTTACCGAGGTCAGTCGCGCTCAACTTGAAGACTTCCTGGCGGGGTTTGCGCTGGGGCGGTTGATCGAGTTTGCTGGCATCAGTGGCGGCAGTGAGAACAGCAACTTCTTTGTCAGCTGCAGTTCTGGCGATTATGTACTGACGCTCGTCGAGCGCGGCGACGTTGATGCATTGCCGTTTTTTATTGAGCTACTGGAGCTGCTGCATCAGGCCGGGCTTTCGGTGCCCTATGCGATTGCTGATCGCCAGGGCCAGTGCCTGCATCAGCTCAATGGTAGGCCAGCGCTGCTGCAGCCCAGGCTTCCTGGCCAGCATGTAGATCATCCCGATCCTACCCATTGTCAGGCTGTGGGGCGTTGGTTAGCGCAGCTGCACAATGCCACTGCTGACTCGCCCATGGCGCGGCCGAGCGAGCGCGGGCTGGAATGGATGTTGCGGCAGACCCTGCAACAGCTGGCAGATAGCCCCGCGCTGCATAACAGCCAGCTCGATGCCCTGCTGGGTGCGCTCGCCGACTGGCAACTGACCGACCCCGGACTACCGCGTTCGGTGCTGCACGCCGATCTGTTTCGCGATAACGTCATGTTTGAAGGGCACCACCTCAGTGGCGTGATCGATTTTTATAACGCCGCCAGTGGCTGGACCCTCTATGACGTCGCCATCGCGGTGAATGACTGGTGCTTGAACGCTGATGCCAGTGTTGATGCCAAGCGCGCCCAGGCGCTGCTGGCCGGTTATGCCAGTCTGCGTCATTTCACTCCCGCCGAGGCTCGGTGCTGGCCGGATATGTTGCGGGTAGCGGCGTTGCGTTTTTGGCTTTCTCGTCGCCTGGCAGCCGATCAGCACGCAGGGCAGCAAGGTGTGTTGGTTAAAGACCCTGAGCATTTCATGCGGGTACTGATTCAGCATCAGCGCGTAGCCGTTGGCTTGCCGCTGGCGCTCTAAGCGCATCAATGCGGCTGGTTTTGTCATCGCCGGGACGCAATACTGGCCTATATTTCGCATTCACTCAGTGTTTATGATCACCAATAGGGAAGGCCCATGAGCACCATTCATTTCGTTGGCGGCGAGAAAGGCGGCGTTGGTAAATCCGTGGTTTCGCGCCTGCTGTCTCAGTTTTTTCTGGATAACGGCCTGCTCTATGCCGGGTTTGATGCGGACCAGTCCCACGCGACCCTCACGCACTACTACCCGGAGTTCACCCGGCCCATCGTGCTGGACGATTTTGAAAGCATCGATCAGATTGTTGAACTGGCCACCGATGAAGAAGACAAGCAGTTGCTGGTCGACCTACCTTCGCAGAGTCAGCGGTTTCTGGATCGTTGGCTGGAGGATAGCGGTGTACTGGAGATGTGTGATGAGCTGGGGCTCAAAACGGTGTTCTGGTATGTGGTAGACGGCGGCCGCGACTCGGTCATGCTGCTGGAAACCTTTCAGCAGAAGTATGGCTCGGTCATGCCCTTTGTGGTGGTCAAAAATCACGGTTGCGGCAACGACTTCAGGGATATTGATACGGTGTTGGCCAAGGGCTTTTCCAACCGCCTGCTGGCCGTAGTGGATATTCCCGAGCTGCACACGGCCACCCTGCACCGCATCGACAAGCTGGCCCTCAGCTTCTGGTCGGCGATCAACATCAAGAGCAGTGATGGTGCAAATCTGAGCATGATGGAACGTCAGCGCACCAAGGTGTGGCTGCGCAAGGCCTGCCAATCCATCGGCGAGGCATTTCAGCGTATCCAGTAAAGCAATAATGCTGCACCGGGCCTGCATGGCGCGGTGCAGTTACCCCTTTCAGCTCTGGTTTTCAGCTGTTTTGGCTTGATGCAGCGCGGCCGCGTTGTGCATCAGTGCGTAATGCAGCACCGCACCCAACAAGGCGCCCAGCAACCAGGAGTAGCCCTCCAGTTGGCTTAATGCTGGCGTCCATACGGACGCCACCGAGAAGATCGAGGCTACGGCAAAGGAGATCATTGCCTTGCGGTTCCAGCCGCCATCAAAGTAGTAGGTTGAACCCGCCTTGGCGCTGAACAGATCCTGCAGGTTCAGCTGCTGCTTACGTACCAGGTAGTAATCCGCGACTATGATGCCGTATAGCGGTGCCAGGATCGCCCCTAGGGTATCAACAAAGGCTGCGATGCCTACCTGGCTGATAAACGACACCCACAGCGCACCAATAAAAAAGGCAATGGCCGCTGTGATAAAGCCGCCGGTGCGAGCGCTGATGCGCGAGGGTGCCAGGTTGGCAATGTCGTAAGCGGGTGGAATGAAGTTGGCCACCAGGTTGATGCCCACGGTTGCAGCAAAGAAGGTGAGCGCCGCGATGATGGTCAGCGTCAGGCTGTCGACCCGGGCGACAATATCGGTCGGGTTGGTCAGGGTTTCACCAAAGACCACCACGGTGCCGGCGGTAATCACCAAGGCAATCAGCGAGAAAATCGCCAGGCTGACCGGCAGGCCAAGAAAGTTGCCCTTGGTCATCTGCTTCTCGTTGGTTACGAAGCGGGCGAAGTCACCGTAGTTGATTACCACCGCCGCAAAGTAGGCGACCATGGTGCCCACCACTGCAAAGAAAGCGGCAACCGGGCCTGACTTGTAATCGCCAGTGCCACTGAAGATGGTGTCTAGCTCGTTCCACAAACTGGGCCCGGCCTGATACCAGATGATCAGCATCAGTGCGATCATCACCACATACACCAGCGGGCCAGCCCAGTTCAGAAAGCGGGTAATCCATGCCATGCCGCGCACAAAGAGCATGACCTGAAAGGCGCAGACCAGACAGTAAGATACCCAGCCAACCGTGGTCATCCCCAAAAACGTCGCCGCGTCAGCCGGTGACTCCAGCACCGCGTTTAGCAGCAGCGCTACTGCGGTAGAGGCAAAATAGGTCTGCACGCCATACCAGAAGATCGCCACAATTCCGCGAACCACCGCAGGGAAGTTGGCGCCACGCACGCCCATACTGGAGCGCGCCATCACCGGGAAGGGAATACCGTATTTAACGCTGGGTTTACCGGTCAACTGCACCAGCCCCATGACGATAAAGCCCGCCAATACGATGCCGCCCAGTACCGCCCAGCCGCTCAGGCCGTAGGAAATAAATAGCGTTGCCGCCAGCGTATAGCCAAACAGGCTCTGAATATCGTTTGACCACACATTGAAGATCTCGAACCAGCCCCAGTTGCGCTTGCTCGGTGGCAATGGCGCCAGGTCTTCGTTGTGTAGCGACGGGTCGATGTCATGTATCTGAAAGTCGTCGTTAGCCATGGGCCGTTCCTTGCGTCTTGTTGTGGTTGCCAAGCAGGGCCTGAGTTCACCGCCCTGCCGGTTGCGCTTGCACGTTCTGTTCCGCCTTCTCCTGCACCGGCCAACTAGCCGTTACAGGCCTGAATCAAGACAAGAACCCAGGCCGAACAAAGCCCAAGTGCGTGAAAAGGGCGCACATTGTGTACAAAAACGTAGCAGCTTTGTATTCAATAAATGTAGTGAATGCCAATAAATCGCTACAAGTGGGTGGCGATGTCGGCTCCAGGCCCCTGCCCATAAGGGCTCCAGCGCACCATGCATAACATCCGCTTTACCTCGGTCCGCTATGGGATTACTTTCGGATTCTGGTAGTCGTCAGTTCGCCGGAGCTCAAGGATGGCGCGCACTTACTCACGCAGTTGGTAACCGCATCGTCCGCAAGGCGGGTCGGTCGTCTTCAGTCTTATCCTTGGGCAATTGGTATCGCTTAGTATCTGCGCGCTCGTTTTGCGTCGCTGCGTAGAACTGTTGGAGGCTATGACTCACTGCATTTCATACCGCATCTTATTGAGGTTGAAGCTGACGGCGATGCCGCCAGGGTGATCAATGCCGCTGGCAATGTAGCGGGTGATCTGGCTGCGGGTGGCGAGCCTGATAAGGCACCATAGGTTCTGCTGTGCTAACCGAGTCTGGTTTACAGGAGGTAGTCAGTGTCACAAAAATATGCAGCATTAGAGGTGCCGCACCGCGAGTTTATTGCCGCGCAACACCTGTTCTTTGTCGGCTCTGCTGCGGCAGATGGTCTGGTGAACGTATCGCCCAAGGGCATGGATAGCTTGCGGGTATTGGGGGCTGGTCGGCTGGTATGGCTGAACCTGACCGGCAGTGGTAATGAAACCGCCGCGCATGTGCTTGAACTGCCGCGCATGACCATTATGTTTTGTTCCTTCGACAAGCAGCCACTGATTCTGCGGATCTATGGCAGCGCAGAGGTGATCTATCCCGATCATCCCAAATGGCCCGAGTTGATTCGCTTATTCCCGGAGTACACGGGCGCCCGGCAGATTTTCGACTTGCAGATTGAGTTGGTGCAGACCTCCTGCGGCTTTGCTGTGCCCTTCTATGAGTTCAAGGCCGAGCGCGACACGCTGACTAAATGGGCCGATGGCAGGGGTGCAGAGGGCGTCGAGACTTACTGGTCAGAGAAGAACCTACTGAGCCTGGATGGCAAAAAGACGGGTATGGTGACGCAGGACTAGTTGGCTCTGATCGTCGCTATACTTAGCTGTCAGCGCTTATTCGCTTGATCGATAACGGGCAGATCAACTTTGCTCCGGGGTAATTAGATGAACAGGATGTTAGCGCTACTGCTGTTACTCGGGACCGGTTACGCACAGGCCGAGGGTTTGTGCGCTGAAGGCGAGACGGTCGCTTTTTCGTGCGGAGTGGGCAGTAAAAGTCTGTCGGTTTGTGGGCTCGCCGATGACACGCTGAGCTATCGCTTTGGTACCCCTGAGCGCGTGGAGCTGGAGATAACCGCGCCGATTCACTTCAGTCGCACGGCCTACAGCGGTGGCGGTGAGGGTAATTTGACCTTTGCTGCTGGCCGCTACAAGTATGTCGTCTATTCCAGTATCAGCAATGGTGATTGGCTGGCCGATGGTGGTCGAGACAAGATAGAGAGGGCCGGTGTTTATGTGGTCAAGGATGACAAGTTGCTGGCGGATATACCCTGCAAAAGCTACTCAGCTGAGCACTTCATTCGCCAGCTGCCGGCGCATGAGGAGGAGGCGTTCGAGTACTACCGGTAACCTGTAAATAAGGCTACTGACAGTGCGCGTGAAACCCGGGGCAAAAGACGTGGTCACAGGGTGGCGCGGAGTCGTTTCGCCCGCAAGTCCCCTGTTGAATAGGCGCTAGACTCCGATGCTGATTGCCCACCTGCCGTCCGGCTACATTCTTTCCAGTTACCTGCTCGAACGGGTGCGCGCGCTGCCAGTCAAAGCCTCATGGGTGATCGCTGCCGGCATGCTGGGCGCTGTGGCGCCGGACTTCGACATGCTTTACTTCCTGTTTGTCGACCACGGTCAGACGCACCATCATCGTTACATGACGCACTGGCCGTCCCTATGGCTGGGCTTGATCGCCTTTGCCTTGGGCTGGCGTTGGTTGGGGCGGCAGTCGGCGGCGGCCTGTTTACTGCTGATATTCAGCCTGGGCGGCATGCTGCATGTGTTGCTGGATACCCTGGCCGGTGACATCTGGTGGTTTGCGCCACTGGTTGATCAACGCTATGCGCTGGTCAAGGTGACCGCGCGTTATCAGCCGTGGTGGCTGAATTTTGTTATCCATTGGGTGTTTTTGGTGGAGCTGACGATTTGCGCCTGGGCGTTCTGGCGTTGGCGTTTGCGGCATTCATGGGGCAGATAAGGGGAGCTCAGTGCGGTAACACGCACGCGCAGGATTGATCTGCGCGCCGCTGTCTGTCTTTGGGGTGAGTGCGGCAACGCTATTCGTGTGCCGCGCTCAATTGGCAACCAAGCTTCAGAACATCCAGCTTTTGGGGTTAGGGTGCGGTTGCTGGCTATCCAGTGCCTGGAGACCCTTGATGCAGCGTACGATCAGCCATACCACCCAGAAGAGGAGCACGAGGTAGCCGACCAGCAGCAGGGCAAACAGGCAGCCGACAAAAATATACAAAGCGCCGATCCAGAAGGTGCGGATCTGAAACTGATAGTGGCTTTTCAGCCATTCCGGCGCGTTGTCTTTGTTCACGTAAGCGAGGACGACACCTACGATGCCGGTAATGCCCATTACGAGCCCAACCATATACAGGATATAAACAATCTTGGCTGTTCCTGCATCGTTTGCAGAGAGTGTTGGTGTGGATTGAGTCATCTTTAGCTTCCTTTTACTTCTGATCAGTATTGTCGCTGTTACCGCGACGGTGTTGGAATGAGCCAGGCTCTAGCGGGTGGCTGCCCAGCCTGCTTCGGTTTGCGTCAGGGTCATGCTCGAACGTGTTGTGGTGCGTCCGGCCATGGGCATGGAGAGATCCACTTCAACATCGCAGCGGTATGTGGCATCACGAATCTCGTCGCAGCCATGGAGCGTGACCTCGTGGATTTTGGCTTGCATGTCAGACGCCATGTCAGAGCCAACCATTCCCTTCAGCATGCTATTGGTTTGCGTCACCTGTGCCTCTAGAAGCGCCTGGATATCGCTTTCAGAGGGGCCGCTAGAACAGGCGATGAGTGCCAGGGCGGCAACTACGGGCAACATATTTCTGGAGTATTTATACATAGGTTCTTCTTGAGCGCTTGGGTTGGGGGAGGCGCCGTTTCAGCGCAGTGAGTGTTAGAGCAGATTTAACGCAGGGCTGGTTGCCACCGACGCAGTAATAGGCCGCCGCAGTGGCCTGGTATGCGGTGTGCTGAGAAAAAGCGGGGTATGAAGTTACGGCCGAAAGCCGCAGTGAACGGTCACGCCTCACATGATGTCCTTATCCAGTAGTAGCCCTTATAGCGGGGCCTTTCGTCGTCCAGTGTCGAGATGTGGCTTTGCTTGGTCCTGTTGTGTCAGAAACCTGAGCACTTGCACATTTGCGCAGCCTGGCAAAACCCAATGCCAGGCATATTATGGCAAAGTGCTATTAACGGTCTATGTTTTTGACGTCAAATTGCTGCCTTCTTTGCGAGAAGGGCGTTAGGCGCGAAGCGCGACCGCCGCTGCTTGTGGGCTGCAGCGGGCTGGGGCTGACGTTATGCGGAAGGGTTATAGTTGTTCCAGACAGCTCGCCCAGGTGTTGGTCAGCGCTCTTAGCTGCTGCTCGTAACCGTGCGGACCAACCTTAGTCGCTGCGCCCATTGGGTCGAGCTGTGCGCTTTGCACCGGCAAACCGGCAGTCAGGCTGTTGATCAGACGCGGGGTGAATTGCGGTTCGCTGAATACGCAGGCTGGCGCTGCTGCGCTCAGGGTATTGCGTAATTCGTTAACGTGGCGTGCCCCCGGTTGAATCTCATGGGCGAGGCTGAACACGCCGCGGTGCTGCAATCCCAGATAGCTCTCCAGATAACCGTAGCCATCGTGAAACACAAAGTAGGGTTTGTCTTTTAACGGTGCAAAGCGCTCTGTGAGTTGCTGCTCCAGTATTTGCATGCGTTGCTCGAAAGCGGCGACATTGGCTTCGATCAGACTGTGCTGTTGCGGGTAGAGAGGGGCGAGATCGTCCTCCATCCAGCGCGCGATAACGACTGCGTTTTCCGGTGACAGCCAGATATGCGGGTCAATACTGCCCGGGCCGTGGTCATGGCCGTCGTGCTCCGCACTTGCGTCATGGTCGTCGGCGTGCTCATTGGCGTTGTGGTCATGTGCCGGTGCGTCTTCGTCAAAGTGACGCAGGCGCAGGCCGGGTATCTCGGCCAGTTCGCGAGCGCTGGGTAGTTCATGCAGGGTGCTTTGCAGAAAGAGTTCCAGCGAAGGGCCGACCCAGTAGATGCGCTCGGCACTTGCCAGTGCGCGGCGGTCCGAGGGGCGCAGTGCAAAGGAGTGTGGTGATGCACCTGCGGGCAGGAGTGCGGCGGGCGTATCGATGCCATCGAGTACGGCAGCAGCGATTTGCTGTACTGGTTTGATTGAGGCGAGCACGCGTACTGGGTCGGCGTGGGCGTTGAGGGTGAGCAGCAGCCCGCACAAGGCAGCAAGCAGGCGAAAGGATGACATGGTAGGGCGTACCTCTGAACAGTAAAGTGTTATATGATAACAGCTCAAATGCGAGCGCACAGATTCCATTTTGTAGTGCTACCCGACAGGACGATCCCATGACCGAGTTTCTCTCCGCGCAAGACCCGCAGCAGCCGCACGATCACACTCGCTGTGTCAGCCACGCCCTGGGCGCTGCCGAAGAGGTCTGCGCGCGCGAGGGCGTTCGCTTTACCACTCTGCGCAAACGCGTGCTGGAGTTGGTTTGGCAAAGCCACAAGCCGCTAGGTGCCTACGATATTCTGGAAACCCTGTCGCGCGATGACGGTCGTCGTGCCGCGCCGCCCACTGTGTATCGGGCGCTGGATTTTCTGCAGGAGCAGGGCCTGGTGCACCGCATCGCCTCGCTCAACGCCTTCATTGGCTGCGCCAGCCCGGAACACCGGCATGAAGGTCACTTTCTGATTTGCCTTGGCTGCCATATCGCGATTGAGCTGGATGCCGCTGGCATCAGTAAGGCGATAGCCGGTGCGGCCAAGAGCCATGGCTTTGCGGTACAGGGCGAAACCGTTGAGATCAGCGGCCTATGTTCGCAGTGCCGGGAGGCAGCGTGAGTAAAGCGCTGTTAGCGCTGGAGGACGTCAGCCTGCGCTTGCATGGCACGGATGTGCTTGAGCATGTGAATCTGCAGGTCAAACGCGGTGAGATTGTCACCCTGATCGGGCCCAATGGCGCTGGTAAAACCAGCCTGGTACGTATTGTGTTGGGCCTTCTTAAGGCCTCCTCCGGGCAGGTGAACCGGCAGGCAAAATTGCGTATCGGCTACATGCCGCAGAAGCTGCAGATTGATGCGTCCTTGCCACTCACGGTGCAGCGTTTTCTATTGCTGTCACCCGGGGCGAAGAAGGCGGCGGCACTGGCGGCATTGACCGAGGTAGGCGCTGAGCATCTATTGCAGCGCCCACTGCAGCAGGTATCGGGCGGTGAGTTGCAGCGCATTTTGCTGGCGCGCGCACTGCTGCGCGAGCCTGATTTGCTGGTGCTGGACGAGCCGGTGCAGGGCGTCGACGTGAACGGCCAGATTGAGCTGTATCAGTTGATTACCCGCTTGCGTGATCGCTACGGCTGCGGCGTGCTCATGGTGTCGCATGATCTGCATCTGGTGATGGCGACGACCAATACCGTGGTCTGCCTTAATCGGCATGTTTGCTGTTCCGGGCATCCGGAGCAGGTCAGCCTGGACCCGGCCTTTGTCGCCATGTTTGGTGAGCAGGCCAGCGCCTTGGCGGTTTACAGCCATCACCACGACCATGCCCACGATATGCACGGCGAAGTCGTGCCCCATGAACACCGCCACGGACCTGACTGCAACCATGCCTGATTTTCTGCTGTACGCCTTATTGGCCGGGCTTGGGCTGGCACTGGTGGCCGGTCCGCTGGGCTCTTTTGTGGTCTGGCGGCGCATGGCCTATTTTGGCGATACCCTGTCGCATTCGGCGCTGCTGGGTATTGCGCTGGGCATGCTGCTGGATATCAACCTGACATTGGCAGTAACGGTCGGCTGTGTGCTGATTGCCGTGCTGCTGGTCGCCCTGCAGCACAAGGAATGGCTGGCCAGCGATACGCTGTTGGGCATTCTTGCGCATAGCACCCTGTCGCTTGGCCTAGTCGTGCTGGCGCTGACCGAGAACGTGCGCGTCGATCTGATGGCCTATCTGTTTGGCGACTTGCTGGCGATCACCGCATCCGATCTGGGCTGGATGCTGGGTGGTCTGTTGGTCGTGCTGGTGTTGATGAGTCTGCTCTGGCGCAACCTGTTGTCGATTACCGTGCATGAAGAGTTGGCGCGAGTCGAAGGGCTGCCGGTCACGGCGATCCGTTTGGCGCTGATGCTGCTGATTGCGATCGTGATTGCGGTGGCGATGAAGGTCGTGGGGGTGTTGCTGATTACATCGCTGCTGATCATTCCACCGGCAGCGGCTCAGCGGCATGCGCGGACACCCGAGCAGATGGCGCTGGGCGCTAGCGTACTGGGGGTTTTGGCCGTGCTTGGTGGCCTGAGCATGTCATGGCATCTGGATACGCCGGCCGGGCCTTCCATTGTGGTCTGCGCGGCGGCTCTGTTCATGCTGGCGCTGAGTGTGCCGCGGCGCAGTTAGGTCGCTGCTATAAAGCTGCTCAACGCCTGCGTGCGACGCCAGCTCGTCGCTACTGACCGACGCGCATAGTCGCACCCAGCCGCTGGACTTATGCCTGCTCTTCCTGGGGGCTAGCTGGGTGATGCTCGCGCGCAAGAGTATATTGAGTGTCTTCAGTGCATCGATTATGCTGTATTTATATACAGTATAAAGGTGCGGTATGGAGCTGATCGAGAAACTCACCGTACTGGCCGACGCGGCGAAGTACGACGCCTCCTGTGCCAGCAGCGGCGCGCCCAAACGCAGCTCAAAGGGCAAGGATGGCATAGGCTCGACCAACGGTATGGGCATTTGCCATAGCTATACGCCCGATGGTCGCTGCGTGTCGCTGTTGAAGATCCTGTTGACCAACTTTTGCCTCTACGATTGCCAGTATTGCATCAACCGCCGTTCCAGTGATGTGCCTCGCGCGCGCTTCACGCCGGAAGAGGTAGTGACGCTGACGCTGGATTTCTATCAGCGCAACTATGTCAGCGGCCTGTTTCTGAGTTCGGGCATTATTCAGTCGCCCGATTACACCATGGAGCAGTTGATACGTGTGGCCAAGGTGCTACGCGAAGAGCATCAGTTTCGCGGTTATATTCATCTCAAAACCATTCCCGAGGCCGATCCGGCGCTGATTGCAGAGGCTGGGCGCTACGCTGACCGGCTCAGTGTGAATATTGAGCTGCCCAGCGCAGAAAGTCTCGTCCGGCTGGCGCCGGAGAAAGAGTTGATCAGTATCACGGGGGCGATGGGGACCATTGATTCGGCGTCGCAGGAGTCGCGTTTTGATAAGCGTGCGCCAGCATTTGCTCCGGGTGGGCAGAGTACCCAAATGATCGTGGGCGCCGATGCCAGTGACGATAGCCGAATTTTGCGTACCGCCGAGACGTTGTATGGGCAGTACCGGCTGCGGCGTGTCTACTATTCGGCTTTCAGCCCGATACCCAACAGTCCCTCGTCCGTACCCTTTCAGGCACCGCCGCTGATGCGCGAGCATCGCCTTTATCAGGCGGATTTTTTGCTGCGTGGCTATGGCTTCAAGGTGAACGAACTGATCGGCGCGCAGGGCAATTTACCGCTGGATATCGACCCTAAGCTGGCGTGGGCCCTGGCCAATCGTGATCTGTTTCCGGTTGACTTGAACCTGGCTGAACCGCAGGTCATCGCGCGTATTCCGGGCATTGGTGTGCGCTCGGCGCAGCGCATTGTTGATCTGCGTCGGCTCAAGCGGATTCGCTTCGACGATGTGGTGCGTTTGCGCTGTGTCATCGAGAAAGCCAAGCCCTTCATGATTACCAGCGACTATCACCCGCAGCAGGCGAGCCTGGAGTCCAGCGTATTGCGTCGGCAATTGAGTGATCAACCAGCGCAAATGGCGCTTTGGGGCTAGGGGCGTTTATGCAGGTGCTGTGCTGTGACGACGATTTTGAACGCTGGCGCGCTCAGGCCCGGCACTTGCTGATGCAGCAGGTGGCGCCACATGCGGTGGTATGGGCAGATCAGGCTCAGCCTCAGCTGTTCGCTAATGCGCCCAACGCTGATGAACAGCCTGCCATAGTGCCTGCGCTGCCGCCGCCGCGTGTTTCAGCGCAGCTCTTGGGTGAGCTTGAAACGGCGGCGCAGTACCGCACTCCTGGCCGCTGGAACCTGCTTTATCGCGTGCTCTGGAGGGTGGTCGAAGGTGAGCGTCATGCAGGGCTGGCGGGCGACGAGGACGGTAGTGAGTTGCAGCGCCGCATCAAGGCCGTGCGTCGTGAGGCGCATCACTTGCATGCCTTTGTGCGCTTTCATCCGCTAACGGATCACCCCTGGCTGGACTACGTGGCCTGGCACGAGTGCGCACATGATGTGTTGGCCAGCGCCAGTATGCATTTTGCCGAGCGGTTGGGGCGCCAACGGTGGCTGATCGTTTCTTCTCGCGATGCGGTCTGGTACGACGGTCATGAACTGCATTACCGCAGAACCTGCCCTGGTGAGTGGGCATCGCTGGCAGCGCGCGCGCGCGATAGCGGCGACCCGCTATGGGAGACCTATTACAGCAGCATTTTTAATCCTGCGCGCCTGAACCCCGAGGTGATGCAGGGGCATATGCCATTGCGGTTCTGGGCAGGCTTGCCAGAAGGACATCTGATTGCCGGATTGATCAGCCGTGCGCGCACCGGGGCGCAGAAGCACGGTCAGACCGAGGCGCTCGCGGGCAAGTCAGGCAAGGTTATACGGTCGTTGCAACAGCACAGCACCGCGAATCGCAAAGCCCCTTAGCCAGCCTGTCTTGTTGGTGTTAACGCGCGCTTAGCGCGCCATGATCCGCGGCAGCCAACTGGCCAACTGATCGTTTTTCAGTGGTGGGCGAATGAAGCCCACATACTCGCCCTGCGGATTGACCAGCACCACCTGACCGCTGTGGTCGACCAGATAATTTTCCTTGCTGGTGTCTGGCTCGATATAGGCAATCGAGAGCGACTTGGCGAGCTTGGCCAGTTCGCTGGCGTCACCGGTGGCGCCGGCAAAGTCGGGGTTGAAGAAATCAAGGTAGGTTTTCAGCCGCTGCGGTGTATCCCGGTTGGGGTCCACGCTGATCAGCGTTACCTGTAATTGCGCACGGGCGTCAGCGGGCAACTTTTCGTGCAGTTGGCGCAGGTCGGCGAGGGTAGTCGGGCAGATGTCGGGGCAAAAGGTGTAGCCAAAAAACAGCATATCCCACTGGCCTTGCAGATCGGTTTTGCTCCATGGCTCGCCTGAGGCTGCCTGCAGGCTGACGTCGGGGATCGGCCGTGGGTTATCAAATAGAAAAACCCCGGCGTCTTGTAGCGCGTTGCGGTCGAACGGCACGGGGCGTGTGACCTTGTGGACGATGGCACCCAACACCAGGGCCACACTAGCCGTACAGATCAGTACGGTCTTTTGCACACCACTCAAAGCCATCCAGCTACTCCTGCGTAGTGGTCTGCCAGCAGGGCCACAAACAGCCACAGCAGATACCACAATGAAAATTTGAAGGTCTTGATCGCTGCATGTGGCCGGCTATCTCGCCACAATGCCCAGGCCCAATCGATAAAACGCAGTCCCAGCCCGGTTGCCACCACCAGATAGAGCACGCCACTCATGTGAATGACAAAGGGCAGCATGCTGACGGCCAACAGGATAAAGGTATACAGCAGAATATGCAGCTTGGTGTAGCGCTCACCATGCGTTACCGGCAGCATGGGGATGTCTACCTTGGCGTATTCAGCCTTGCGGTGAATTGCCAGCGCCCAGAAGTGGGGTGGCGTCCAGGCGAAGATGATCAGCACCAGCAGCAGGCCTTCGGCTTGGACTTGCCCGGTGACAGCGGTCCAGCCGAGTAGCGGCGGTGCTGCACCGGCGAGGCCGCCGATGACGATATTCTGCGGCGTCGCACGCTTGAGAAAGGAGGTATAGATCACGGCATAGCCGAGTAATGAGCCGAGCGTAAGCCAGGCCGTAATGGCGTTGATCCATTGCAGCAGTATGGCCATACCAATGCTGCCGAGGAGAACGGCAAACAGCAGTGCATTCAACGGGTTGACCCGGCCTTGCGCGAGCGGACGCCGCTGCGTGCGGGCCATGAGAATATCAATACGCCGATCAACTACGTGATTGACCGTGGCGGCTGAACCAGCGCACAGGGCTATGCCCAGATTACCTAGCAGTAGCGTTTGCCAGGGTACGGCGGCGTCGCTGGCCAGCAACATGCCGATCGCCGAGGTAATGATCATCAAGGCGACGACCTTGGGCTTGGTCAGTTCGAGATAGTCGCGCCAGCCGGCACGCGTCGATAGCGTGTGGGTCAAGGTTGTCATGGTCATTTCCCCTTCAGCGGCTCTGCGCCGCCGTTATTGTTGTGCTGTGAGTATGGGTCAGTCAGACCGAGCCCGCCAGCGTTCGGCGGCTGCTATTGGATTGCATTGGCCTTCGCACGCTGGTCGGGGCGCGCAGGCGATAATTCACGCTGATGACACTCAGTAGCAAGAGTGCCGCTACGCCGTTATGCGCGACCGCAACCGGTAGCGGCAAATGCGCCAGTACGTTGGTAACGCCCAGGGCTACTTGTACTGTCAGCATCAGCGTCACCAGGCTGGCCAATAACGGGTAGCGGCTGCGCCAGAGTTGCCAAGCCAGGGTGAGCGCCATGAGCGTGGTAATCACCGCACCGATACGATGGGTGAAATGGATCGCGGTGCGCCCCGGTCCTTCCAGCATGCCGCCCAGATAATTCGGCCCTACCTCCTGATGCAACAGATTGAAGCCGGTGGCGAAGTCCATCTCCGGCCACCATTCGCCGTGGCAGGTGGGCAGGTCGATACAGGCGACGGCGGCGTAGTTGGTGCTGGTCCAGCCGCCGAGCATGATTTGTCCGATCACGACCAGCAGGGTCAGGCGCGCCAGGTTGCGCAGGCGCGCAATTCCTGGGCTGGCGGGTAATGCCTGCAGACGACCGGACAGGCGCAGGCTGAGCAGTAACAGCAGGCTTAGCGTGGTAAAGCCGCCGAGCAGGTGCGCAGTGACGACTTGCGGCCAGAGTTTCAATGTCACTGTCCACATGCCAAAGAGTGCCTGGCAGATCACCAGCCCGAGCAGACCAAAGCATAGTGCGACCGGATAGTCCGGCTGGTGGCGTTGCTTCAGGCTGTACAGCGCCAGCCCCAGAATCAGCAGGCCCAGCAAGCCAGCGGCGTAGCGATGGATCATCTCGGCCCAGGCCTTGAACGCCTCTACCGGATCATCCGGGAAGCGCATTTGCGCGGTTTCCAGCGCGCCGTCACTCTGCGGTACGCTGAGAAAGCCATAGCAGCCCGGCCAATCCGGGCAGCCCAGCCCGGCATGCACCAGCCGGGTGTAGGCACCGAGAATGACCACCACAAAGCATAGGACCAGGCCGATCACCGCCCATCTGTATCCGGGTTTGTGCATGGCTCACCCCACTTTGGACATTTTCAACAGGCGTTTGAGGTCATCCAGTAGCTGCTTGCCGGGTTCGGCAACACTCTGATGCAACACGACACGCCCCAGCGGATCGACCAGCCACAGCTGCGGCCCCTGTTGCCATTCAGCCGGCAGCTGTTGCAGGTTCGCGCTATAGGCCGTTGCCGAGATGGTGGTTTGCTGCAGACGCGGGAAACGCGTTTCCAGACGCTGTTGCTCACTGGCGGTGAGCTGATTACCGGTGGCGAGCATGTGCTCTACGCGATCTGCTTCGCGGCCTACTGCCACGTTAATCTGGCGCGCTTCATGGACCAGTTGCTGGCACGCCTCGGCGCAGGCCTCAGCGCTGGTGACCAGCAATCGCCAGGGCGCACCGTAGCCAACCGGCTCAACGCTCAATTGCCAGTCGCTAAGCTGTATGGGCGTCTCGACCAGATCGGACTTGTTCGATTGCGTCTGCGGAATACCGATCTCAAAATGGGCCATTAAACCGGCGACCAGAATCGGACCAAATACCACAGCACAGATGGCCAGCAGCTTGAGCTGACCACGTGGGCGGGTGGCTGACGGGTTATCTGTCATGCTCATCATTATTGTTATTCCCCCGAGATTCGGGCCGCAGGCCGGCCCAGACAAATAAGACAAAGAGTGCGCCAGCCAGACAAAACCATTGCACGGCGTAACCGGTGTGGCGGCTGGAGCTCATCGGTAGATCAGGCCAGTCGAGCCGAAGGGCGGCCGATGCACTGGGTTCGATCAGTCGCGCGCGCCAACTGGCCAGCGGCAAACCGGCCTGTTGGCTTAATTCGGCGAGATTGATTTGGGTAATCAGACGCGGCCAATCGGCTGAAGCGGCTGCGGCATCGCCCAGGCGAAATCCGCTGCCCGGGGCCGGTAGTGCCTCGGCCAGCAGTTGCTGACGGCCGCTGGGTGTACTGACCTGGATAACGTCGCTGCGGTCTGGCCAGGGCATCCAGCCGCGATTGATCAGTAGCCATTGGCCGCTGTCATCCTGAAACGCCTGTAATACCTCAACGCCCGCCGCGCCATCGCGGGTGCGGTTATCCAATAGCCAGATGCGCTGGCGATCAAAATGTCCGGTCAGTACCAGCCGCTGCCAGTTGGCGGGGCGGCTCTGCTCAAGCTGACTGAGACTGAGCGCGGGCGCTTGCTGGCGCTCCTGCATCTGGCGCTCCTGCTGCTGTTTTTGCGCGGCGCGATCAAACTGCCATAAACCGAGGCCGACCAGCACTGGCAGCAGGCTCAGCGTAAACAGCCATAGCCCGAGGCCTGGCGCAAAACGCCTTCTTTGGGTAATGGTCTCAGACATGATCACGGTCGGCTGCCTGCAGGACTATACTGGCGCGCAGAACAATAAAAGGGAGTGTCTGCCCATGTGGCTGAAAGTGGCGATTCTGGTTTTGCTGGCTGCGGTGGTCTGCAGTTTGTTCAGCGGTTTGTTTTTTCTCATGAAAGATACCGATAATCGCAGCGGGCGCTTGGTCAAGGCATTGACCCTGCGCATCACGCTGACCGTGCTGCTGGTGGCGCTGATTGGCTACGGCTTTTGGTCCGGCGAGTTGCGCTGGAGCACGCCCTGGCTGCATTGAACCAGAACGTGCGCCGCGCCGCCGGGCGGCCTCAGAGTATGTAGACAAAGACAAACAAGCCTACCCAGACCACATCGACAAAGTGCCAATACCAGCTGGCCGCCTCAAATCCAAAGTGTTTGTCCGGGGTGAAATGGCCACGGGTGATGCGGATCAGCATAATCGCCAGAATCAGCGTGCCCATGGTGACGTGGGCGCCGTGGAAGCCGGTCAGCATGAAGAAGGTTGAGCCGTAGATACCGGAGTTCAGGGTGAGTCCCAGATCGTGATAGGCGTGCTGGTACTCCAGCGCCTGCAGCACCAGAAAGATCACCCCGAGCAGCACGGTCAGGCCCAGCCAGGCTTTGGTCGCGCCGCGCTTGTCGGCACGCAGGGCATGGTGCGCAAAGGTGACTGTCACACTCGAAGAAATCAGGATGATAGTGTTGAACAGTGGCAGCTGCCAGGGGCTGATGGTTTCTCTGGGGCCAGGAAAGGTTGTGGCGTCCGGGTTGACCATCAATGGCCAGGCGAACTGGAAATCCGGCCACAGCATATTGGCTACACCCTTGTCGCCGTCGCCCCCCAACCAGGGTCCGGCAAAGGTGCGGGCATAGAAGAGTGCACCGAAGAACGCCGCGAAGAACATGACCTCGGAAAAAATGAACCAGCCCATGCCCATGCGGAAAGAGCGGTCCATCTGCTGACTGTACAGCCCCTGGTCGCTTTCTTTCACCACGCTGCTGAACCAGCCAAACATCATGTAGGCAATGGTCAATGCACCGGCAAAGAAGATCCACTTGCCGGCAGCGCTGCCGGTGCCGCTGCTCATACCATTAATCATGCTGCCGCCGCCAAATACGGTCAGCAGCAGGCCGACCGAAGCGATGATTGGCCATTTGCTTTGCGCCGGTACGTAGTAGGTTTCGTGACTCGCCATCTGTTGTTCTCCTTATCTGGCAGTCTTTACTCAGTTAGCCTGTGGCGCTGACATTGCCAGCTTCTCAGGCATCCGATCCGATACATCAAACAGCGTGTAGGCCAGCGTCAGGTGTTTCACGTCCTTGGGCAACGCCGGGTCGACGATGAAGCGCACTGGCATCATCACGCTCTCGCCCGGTTGCAGCACCTGCTGGGTGAAGCAGAAACACTCGGTCTTGTGAAAATAGGCGGCGGCCTTGGATGGCGCGACGCTGGGAATCGCCTGCGCCACCATGGGATGGTCGGTTGGGTTGCTGGCATGAAACAGCATCTCGCGGGTTTCGCCGGGATGCAGCGATAATTCATCGGCCTGCGGCCCAAACGACCAGCTCATACCTTCGGCATTGGTGGCGAGAAATTGCACGCGTACCGTGCGGTTCTCATCGATGTACTCAGTTTCCTGCTGATAGGCGGTACCGCTGGTCTTACCGTTAATGCCCAGCGCATCACACATCACGTCGTACAGCGGGACCATGGCAAAGCCAAAGGCAAACATCGCCACCACCGTAAACAACAGGCGCTTTACCAGACGTGCATTCGACAGCTGCTCGCTCATGGCGGCCTCCGACTACTTCACTTCGGGTGGTGTGGTGAAGGTGTGATAAGGCGCTGGCGAGGGTACTGTCCACTCCAGGCCTTCTGCCCCTTCCCATGGATTGGCTGCTGCCTTGGGTCCGCCCTTGATGCACTTGATGACGATGAACAGAAATAGCAGCTGGGTTGCCCCGAACATGAACGCGCCAATCGACGACACCATGTTGAAGTTGGCAAACATGATGTTGTAGTCCGGAATCCGTCGGGGCATCCCGGCCAGACCGACGAAGTGCATCGGGAAGAACGCCAGATTCATGCCGATGAAGCTCATCCAGAAATGCGTCTTGCCCAGGGTTTCGTCGTACATGTGCCCGGTCCACTTGGGTAACCAGTAGTAGGCCGACGCGAAGATACCGAAGATGGCGCCGGGCACCAGTACGTAGTGGAAATGCGCCACTACAAAGTAGGTGTCGTGGTACTGAAAGTCCGCCGTGGCGATAGCCAGCATCAGCCCGGAGAAACCGCCAATGGTGAATAGAATCACGAAGGCGATGGCAAACAGCATCGGCGTTTCAAAGGTCAGCGCACCGCGAAACATGGTGCTCACCCAGTTGAACACCTTCACCCCGGTGGGCACGGCAATCAGCATGGTGGCGTACATGAAAAACAGCTCGCCGGTGATCGGAATGCCGACGGTGAACATGTGATGCGCCCAGACAATGAACGACAGGAAGGCAATTGCTGCGGTGGCATAGACCATGGAGGTATAACCAAACAGCGGCTTGCGGCTGAAGGTGGGGATGATCTGGCTGACCGCGCCAAAGGCCGGGAGGATCATGATGTACACCTCGGGGTGCCCGAAGAACCAGAAGATGTGCTGGAACATCACCGGGTCACCGCCACCGGCAGCGTTAAAGAAGCTGGTGCCAAAATGAATATCCATCAACATCATGGTCACCACCC
The DNA here is from genome assembly GCF_003797945.1 of Pseudomonas neustonica. Taxonomy (GTDB): domain Bacteria; phylum Pseudomonadota; class Gammaproteobacteria; order Pseudomonadales; family Pseudomonadaceae; genus Halopseudomonas; species Halopseudomonas neustonica. The sequence continues at coordinate 80,732 of NZ_RKKU01000005.1, read as the reverse complement.
CGGCCAGTACCGGCATCACCGCAATCAGCAGGAAGGCGGTGATCAGCCAGGTCCAGACAAACAGCGGCATTTTCATCAGCGTCATGCCCGGCGCGCGCAGGTTGAGAATGGTGGCGATGATGTTGATCGCGCCCATGATCGAGCTGATGCCGGCCAGGTGAATGGCAAAGATGAAGAAGGTCACGCTGGGTGGTGCGTAGGTGGTCGATAGCGGTGCGTAGAAAGTCCAGCCAAAGTTCGGCCCGCCACCCTCCATAAACAGCGTCGAGACCAGTAGGCCGAAGGCCATCGGTAGCAACCAAAAGCTGAAGTTGTTCATACGCGGCAGGGCCATGTCCGGCGCACCTACCATAAGTGGAATCATCCAGTTAGCGAGACCCACGAAGGCGGGCATGACCGCGCCAAACACCATGATCAAACCATGGGTGGTGGTCATCTGGTTGAAAAACTCGGGCTGTACCAGCTGCAGGCCCGGCTGGAAAAGCTCCGCCCGGATGACCATGGCCATACTGCCGCCGAGCAGGAACATGGCAAAACTGAACCACAGATACATGGTGCCGATATCTTTGTGGTTGGTGGTCAGTACCCACCGCATCATGCCCTTGGCTGGACCATGGGCATGGTCGGCGTGATGGTGATCGATCACTGCGCTCATGACAGGTCTCCTATTGGGCTTCTTTGAAGTTGAGAATATCCAGCGGACTGACTAGTTCGCCGGTGTCGTTGCCCCATGCGTTACGTTCATAGGTAATGACCGCTGCTGCATCGACTTCAGAGAGTTGCTTGCCGAAGGCCGCCATCGCAGTGCCGGGACGGCCATTGATGACAGTGTTGATATGTTCCTGGATGTCAGTCAGCACAATGCTGCTGCCTTTGAGCGCCGGGAACATAGGAGGTATACCTTCCCCCGTCGCTTGGTGACAGGACGCGCAAGCTGAGCCGTAAACCTTCTCGCCGCGGGCGACCAGTTCTTCCAGTGACCAGTCCTTGTCGCGTAGTTCGGCCTCCTTGGCGGCGGCTTCTTTCTGCTCGGCGAGCCAGGTGTCGTAGTCTTCCTGGGTTTTGGCTTCGACTACGATGGGCATGAAGCCGTGGTCCTTGCCGCAGAGTTCGGTGCATTGCCCGCGATAGATGCCGGGCTCGTCGATACGGGTCCAGGACTCGTTGACGAAACCGGGAATAGCGTCTTTTTTGACCGCAAAGGCGGGTACCCACCAGGAGTGGATAACGTCAGCCGAGGTAATCAGGAAACGAATTTTCTTGCCGATCGGTACCACCAGCGGATTATCTACTTCGAGCAGATAATTGGGGTTTTTGGGCGAGACGTTGGTGATCTCTTCGCGCGGCGTGGAGAGCGAGCTGAAGTAGGTGACGCCTTCGCCCACGTACTTGTACTGCCAACGCCACTGATAACCGGTGACCAGGATATCGACGTCAGATTCTTCGGCATCGTATATGTCGATCAGCGTCTTGGTGGCAGGCACCGCCATGACGATGAGAATGACCAGAGGGATAACCGTCCAGAGAATCTCGACCGTGAGGTTCTCGTGAAAGGTGGCCGGCTTGCTGTCTTCGGACTTGCGATGCATCAGCATCGACCAGAACATAACGCCGAACACGATGACGCCGATCACTACACAGATCCAGAAAATGGCCATGTGCAGGTCGAATACGGATTTACTGACTTCGGTGACGCCAGGCCGCATGTTGACGCCCCACTCGGCATTGGCGGCAGCGCCAACGACGGATAGGGACAAGCCAACCAGCCAGGTGATTGCTAATCGCAACATTCCCGGTTCCCCTTTTATTGTTTTTATCACTCCAGGCGCGAAGGGGCGGCTCTACAATGCGGCTTTTAGTCGCTGTATAAGCAATGGACCAGAGTCAGTAAGCGGCCGAAAATCACCGCAAGCCCTCCCTGGCCAGTACCCCAAATGGCTACCGGACAATGTCGAGTATAGACACGGCTTTGGGCTTGGCAATGTTGCAGGCGGTTATTTTTTAACCTGTGTGGGCGGCTGGCGCTTCGGGCAAAAGGCCGCTATAAATTGTCTCAGTTGATGCTTTTCTGTGGCAGCTTGAGGAGTTTTATTTCTTTATGACAGAACGTTATGGTGCCTCATTTTTGAGTCACTTTGACGGGATCGCTTCCCTCTGCTAGCTTGACTGCGACATCCAGCAAGCACTTCAATCATCTGCAGCATTTAGCTGTCGTTGTGGAGAGATATTCATGAATACACCCGCGTTGAAACGTCAGGTTGAACTGGCGCTAAGTCAGGAGGCCAAGCAACAAAGATTGCATGCCTGGTTGGCTGAACGATTGCCGCAGCTGCATCCGGCCATTCGTCTGGAAGATGACGGGGTTGAGACACTTTTCAACTTTGTTCAGGCTTATGTCGAGCAGGTTCCCAATGTTTTGGATGCTGCTGCTGCTGTAGCTGATTTGGCGAGTATGCGCAGCCGTTTGCTGCCGGTGCTCAAAGTGGCAGAAGCCTTTTTTCTGCAGCCGCCGGACTTGCCGGCAGAGCATCAAGGGCTGTTGGCACTGCTGGATGAAGCTTATCTGGCCCATCGCCTGGTCGAGGACGTTAATGATCGTTATCTGGCGCACGGCGGCGAAGCGTTGATTCCGATGGACACCACCAAGGCCAATTTGATCGTGCATCAATTGTTGGGAGATGACTTTGCCAACCAGTTGGATGCCGCAGTTGATGCGGCGGTAGCAGGCCTGTTTCCGGAGGACGCCTTCAGCTCGGAGAGCTTCCAGGCTTACCTTGCGCAACAAGAAGGGGCCAATAGTGCAATCTGGCACCAGTGGCCCTGCATGAGCGAGCAATTGGGGGTTGATATAGCCTGGCGCGGTGCCGCCTAGGCGGCACCGTTGAGGACTATTCGGGCTTCTTCTTCAGCCTGGGGTTGGGGAAGAACTGCACGGTCTGAGTGGTCGGTTTAGCGGGCTTGGGTTTGGCTGCGTTGACCCTTGTTGTCAGCTCGCTTGGCACTGCATTGCCACGCTCATCGAGCGTATCGGCGTAGCCGCACTCAACGCAGTCTCGGTGCGGCACGCCGTCCACGTCAAACATCCGAATCGTATCCATGGTGCTACAGGCCGGGCACACTGCCCCGGCGATGAAGCGTTTTACCGGCTGGTTCATGCTGCTTCCCCGGATAAGCCAAGGTGACGCAGCAGTGGGTCAATCGAGGGCTCACGACCACGGAAGGCCACAAAGAGCGCCATCGGCTCTTCGCTGCCGCCACGCGCAAGAATATTGTCGCGGAAGGCACGCCCGGTTTTCTCATTCAGCACACCTTCCTCTTCAAAGCGTGAGAAAGCATCAGAGGAAAGTACTTCAGCCCACTTGTAGCTGTAGTACCCGGCGGCGTAGCCACCCGCAAAAATATGACTGAAGCCATTCTGGAAGCGATTGAATGCAGGTGCACGCAGCACCGAGGTTTCGTCACGCACTTTATCCAGTACTTGCTGAGCGCTGAGTTCGGGGTTTTCGCGCACGTGCAGCTCAAAGTCAAAGAGTGAGAGCTCCACTTGGCGCAGCATACCCATGCCGGACTGGAAGTTCTTGGCAGCCAGCATCTTGTCGAGCAGCTCTTGTGGCAGTGGTTCGCCCGTCTGGAAGTGCCCGGAGATAAGTGCCAGACCTTCCGGCTCCCAGCACCAGTTTTCCATGAACTGACTGGGCAATTCTACGGCATCCCAGGCGACGCCATTGATGCCACTGGCAGACGCATAGTCAACCCGAGTCAGCAAGTGATGCAGGCCATGGCCGAATTCGTGGAACAGGGTGGTGACCTCGTCGTGGGTCAGCAGAGCGGGCTTGCCGCCGCTGCCGGGCGGTGTGAAGTTGCACACCAGATAGGCGATGGGGCGTTGCAGCTCGCCGCTGGGGAGTAGACGCCGGTCGCGGCACCCGTCCATCCAGGCACCGCCGCGCTTGTGCGAGCGGGCGTAGAGATCAAGAAAGAAGCGACCAATGACTTCGCCGTTTTCGCTGACTTCAAACAGACGCGCATCAGCGTGCCAGCGCTCGAACTGTTCGACCTCGCGCAGTTCAATGCCGTACAGCTTTTGTACTATGCCAAACATGCCCTTGATCACGGTGTTGACCGGGAAATAGGGACGCAGTACTTCCTGCGAAATGGCATAGCGATGTTGCAGCAGCTTTTCGCTGTAGTGGCCTAGATCCCAGGGCTGGAGATCGCTGCAGCCTTGCTCCGCGGCAAAGGCACGCAGGGCTGACAGGTCTTCTTCTGCGTAGCTTTTGCTGCGTTGCCCCAGGTCGCGCAGAAAGCCCAGTACCTGGTCGGTGCTGTCGGCCATCTTGGTTGCCAGCGAGAGCTCAGCGTAATTGGCAAACCCCAGTAGCTCGGCCAGCTCCTGGCGCAAGGTCAGTATTTCGTCGATGATAGGGCCGTTATCCAGTTTTCCGGCGTTCGGGCCTTGATCCGATGCACGGGTGCAATACGCGGTATAGACCTCTTCGCGCAGGGCACGATCGGTTGCGTAGGTCATTACCGCGTAAAAGCTGGGAAAGTCGAGCGTGATCAACCAGCCGTCCAGTTCCCGTGCTTCGGCCGCCTGCTTGGCCTGCTCTAGAGCGGAATCGGGTAGACCATCTAGTTGCGCCGCGTCGCTTATCTGCTTGGTCCAGGCTTGGGTGGCGTCCAGAACCTGGTTGGAGAAGGTGCTTTGCAATTCGGACAGGCGCATCTGTAGCTCGCCGTAGCGCTTTTGCTGCTCGGGCGGCAGTGCGATGCCGGATAGGCGGAAGTCGCGCAGCGCGTGCTCGATGATGGTTTGCTGGGCTTTGTCCAGGGTGGCGAATTGAGCACTGTTGGCGAGTTGCTGATATGCCTCGAACAGCGCCTGATTTTGTCCCAGCTCGGTGTAGTACTGACTGAGCAGCGGCAGGCAGCTTTCATAGGCTTCACGCAGCTCCGGGCTGTTCATTACCGCGTTCAGATGGCTGACCGGTGACCAGGCGCGCGAGAGTTTTTCGCCCATGTCGTCCAGTGGTTCAATCAGGTTGGACCAGGTCCACTGGGCCGGCGGTGCTGCCAGTAGCGCCTGCACCTGGTTGCGGCTGTCAGCCAGGATCTGCTCGATAGCAGGCTTGACGTGCTCGGCGCGTATCGCGCTGAACGGCGGCAGGTCATAAGGTTGCAGTAGCGGGTTGGACATGGATAGCTTCCTGAATTGGACAGTGATGGCGTTCGACCGCCATCATATTGAATATCGGTGCAGGACGATGCGACTCAATGGTCGGTCGAGCCTGTCTTTACATTGATCTATGGGCTGCGTTCTTTCATTTCAAGGCAAGTGACTGAACGCGACCCGGCAAACGAGGTAGCCAGCATGAATGTAAGACCCTTTGGCGGCAAGATTCCACAACTCGGTCAGGGCGTATTTGTCGATCCGTCGGCTGTGGTTCTGGGGGATGTGGTGCTGGGTAATGATTGCTCGGTTTGGCCGGCGACGGTGATTCGCGGCGATATGCTGCATATTCGCATTGGCTCGCGCACCAGCATTCAGGATGGCAGCGTACTGCATATTACCCACGCCGGACCTTTTAACCCGGATGGCTATCCACTGATAATAGGTGATGAGGTCACCGTTGGGCACAAGGTTCTGTTGCATGGCTGCACCATTGGCAACAGGGTGTTGATCGGCATGGGCAGCATCGTTATGGATGGTGCCATCGTGGAAGACGAAGTGATTCTTGGTGCCGGTAGCCTGGTGCCAGCCAATCGCACGCTGGCAAGTGGTTATCTGTATATGGGCAGCCCGGCGCGGCAAGTACGAGCGCTGACTGATAAGGAAAAAGCCTTCTTCAGCTATTCTGCCGACAATTATGTTCGACTCAAGGACCAGCATTTGCTCGAGGTTTGGGCTGGTTAGTTGACCATCGGGCACTACACTATGTGGGTTGAATAACAAGCAGGCGAGGGAAATGCCGAACAAATTCAAGCGACAGGATAGGGACCTATCCTCATCCGCCCGTTTTGCGCTGGAAGACTCAGATCAGCGGGTGCTTTTGCGTCTGGTGTTTTTGGCCACCGGGCTCATTCTGTGTGGCTTCGCCGTATTGCAGTTGAGTAATCATAATCTGCTGCTGGCAACGGGCGAACTCGCCGCCGGGCTGTTGTTGTTCTGGGGTTGCTGGAAGCTGGCGCAAGTGCGCAATCTCACACCCTGGATATATGTTTTCCTGCTGCCGACCTTCTGCTTTCTGCTCTATATCATGGTAATGCCTAATGCGTCGCAGACGGCTTTTGTCTGGATCTACATGGTGCCGGTCTTGTCGTACCTGTTGCTGGGACGGGTCGGCGGCTTTCTCCTGGCGACCCCTTTTATTCTGCTCGCCGCGCTGCTTTATGTCTGGCGCTTTGCCGAGGTGCGCAGTGCCACCGGCTTGATTGATTTGGGTAATGCCATGCTCTGCGGCGTGGTATTGATGCTTTTTGTGCATATATACGAGTCAAGGCGGGCGGCCGCGCAGCGGGCGTTGGAGCGCGTTGCCGAGACCGATGCGTTAACCGGCGTGCTCAATCGCGGACGTTTTCAGATGTTGTTTTTGGATACTGCGCAGCGGGCCGCGCGCAGCCACCAGCCATTTTGTTTGGTATTGCTGGATGTTGACCACTTTAAACAGGTAAACGATTGCTGGGGCCATCAGGTGGGTGATAGTGCGTTGCAACACCTCTGCCGGGTGTTACAGCGGCGGCTGCGCGTAACGGATTATATTGGCCGCCTGGGTGGTGAGGAGTTTGGGCTGCTGTTGCTGAATACCGAGGTTGAGGCCGGCGCGACTTTGGTTGAGGATCTGCGTCAGCAGCTCGCAGATACGCCTCTTGAGGTGAACGGCAAGTGCATTCCTTTATCTGCTACCTTTGGTGTGGCTCAGTGGCCGGTAGATGGTACTGATCCGGAGGCGCTTTACCGCTGTGCCGACCAGCGCCTGTATCGTGGCAAAGCTTATGGCCGTGATCGTGTGATCAGTAACGGCGGAGGCTTGTCGCTCAGCGATATTGACTAGCCGGCGTTTCGGCCTGCCAATTGGCGACCAATCAGTGCGATGAATAGTGCGGCCAAGGGGCATGACTTGCCGCCTTGCTGGTTTATGATCGGCGAGTTCGCGGCAATCTGGCCGCCCATACACCTGATAGCGAGAGGCAATCATGTCTGCCCATACAAATCGTAAAGTGGTTCTCAACCAGCGCCCGCAGGGCGAAATCAAAGATGGCGATCTGGTCATTAAAGAAGAGCCGGTACGTGCGCTGAAAGACGGCGAAGTGCTGCTGCAAACCCTGTGGCTGTCGCTGGACCCCTACATGCGCCCCCGCATGAATGACAGCAAAGGCTATATGGACCCGATCGAAATCGGTGCACCTATCGTCGGTGAAAGCATTGGCCGTGTTATTGAAAGCAAGTCTGACAACTACAGCGTTGGCGATGTGGTCACCGTCTATTCAGGCTGGCAGGAGTACTGCATCATTCCTGGCGACGCTCCCATGGTCTACAAGATCAAGGATCAGGGCGCGCCGCTGCAGACGTATCTTGGCGTTGCCGGTATGCCCGGTCGTACCGGTTACTGCGGCCTGATGTACGTGGGCAAGCCCAAGGCAGGCGAGACCGTTGTAGTGGCTGCGGCTTCCGGCCCAGTGGGTACCGTGGTTGGGCAGACGGCGAAGAAACAAGGCTGCCACGTAGTGGGTATTGCCGGTGGCCCCGAGAAGTGCCGTTATGTCGTTGAAGAGCTGGGCTTTGATGCCTGCGTTGACTACAAGGCCGGTAATCTGGATGCCGATTTGGCTGCTGCCTGCCCGAAAGGCATCGATGTCTATTTTGAGAACGTCGGTGGCGACGTTGCCAAAGCGGTTGCCAAACTGATCAATCCCGGTGCTCGCGTGCCGATCTGCGGCTATGTATCTGCCTACAATGCTGAAGATCAGAGCAAGGTAGAAACACCTTTCCACATCTTTGGCGCCCTTGATCCCAAGCCTGAGCATCGCTTCTTCCTGGTCACCGAGTGGCAGGATAAGCATCAGGAAATCACCGCACTGCTGGCTGGTCAGGTAGCGTCCGGTGAGCTGAAGTACAGCGAAACCGTAGCTGAAGGTCTGGATAACGCGGTTGATGCGTTCAAAGGCATGCTCAACGGCAAGAACTTCGGCAAGCAGTTGGTACACATCGCTGACTGATCTGCCTGAGTGTTGAATTCACCGGGCGGCGTCGGTCGCCCGGTGATTGATGACTTTATATAAGCTCTCTCCTCCGCATTATCCTTTTCCTGCTTTAATCCCTCTCTTCGTCTTGCCGCATAATGCCTGCGAGTTGCTGTTGTTTCGGCGTCTTTTGGTACAAAAACTGCATCGATTGCACTGTCCTGAGCCAAGCGCGGTTTATTGTGCTGCGCGTGCTCGATAACAGGGCATTGCTATCACCGGCGCGCTATCAAAGTGCCAGTTTCGAAGCGGACCAGGTATCGACTATGCCCGTCTCTATGATTGATGTGTTATGGCTCGTGCTGTGTGCCGGGCTGGTATTCAACATGCAGATTGGCTTTCTCTGTCTGGAGTCAGGCCTGACCCGCAGCAAGAACGCGATTAATGTTGCGGTCAAAAACATGGCTGACCTGGGCGTAGCGGTTTTTCTTTACTGGCTGTTCGGTTTCAGTCTGATGTTTGGTGCCAGCTCCACCGGGCTATTTGGTGGTGGCTTCGTGATGCTCTCCTTCAATGATACCTGGCAGGCGGCATTCTTCCTGTTCCAAGCGATGTTCTGTACCACTGCCGCGACCATTGTCTCTGGCGCTGCGGCCGAGCGCATGCGTTTTACCGCCTATTTGCTGGTCACAGCCATCGCCGCCGGTCTGATCTATCCGTTCTTCGGCCACTGGGCCTGGGGTGGCAGCTTCAGTGCCGGTGAAGGCTGGCTGGCCGGTCGCGGCTTTGTCGATTTTGCCGGCTCTACCGTGGTGCACGGTGTTGGCGGCTGGATTGCGCTTGCGGTGATCCTGATTCTTGGTCCGCGTCATGGTCGCTACGATCAGGAGCGCGAAGGCCGCAGCATGCCGGGCTCCAATTTGCCGCTGGCAATGCTTGGCGCTCTGATGCTGATGTTCGGCTGGTTTGGTTTCAACGGCGGCAGCACGCTGGCGTTTGACGGGCGGGTGCCCGGCATTATTGCCAATACGGTGCTCGCTGCGATTTCCGGCACTTTGGGTGGCATGCTTCTGTCGTGGTGGCGCTGGCGCTTGGTCGACCCGGTCTATCCGCTGAATGGGTTGATTGCGGGCATGGTGGCAATCACTGCCGGTGCGCATGTGGTGGATGCTGGTGCCTCAGTGCTGATCGGCTTGGGCGGCGCCCTGGTAATGTATCTGGCCGACCGCCTGCTCAATCGTTTGCGTATTGATGACGCCGTGGGTGCCGTTCCTGTGCATCTTGCAAGCGGGGTCTGGGGTACGCTGGCTGTAGCGCTATTTGGCGATCTGTCATTGATCGGCACGGGTTTGAGCCGCTGGGAGCAATTTGTAGCACAACTGGAGGGCGTGCTGGTGGCCGCAGTCTGGGCCTTTGGTGTGACCTGGATTCTGTTGCGCAGCATCAACCGGTTCTGGCCCATGCGAGTGACCGCTGAGGCCGAGCGCAAGGGGCTGAATATCGCTGAGCATGGCGCGCGCACCGAGCTGATTGAGCTGCTGGAAGCGATGGCCGCACATCAGCAGGCAGGCGATCTGCAACGCGATGTGCCGGTTGAGCCTTTTACCGAGGTAGGGCAGATTGCTGCGCAGTACAACAAGGTGATTCATGCACTGCGCCGCGCGGTAGGTATGACGCAGAGCATCATCCGCGACATCCGCGATGGAGTGATTACCTGCACCAGCGACGGGGTTCTGGCGAGCTGTAATCCAGGCGCAGAGCGGCTGTTTGGCATGCCAGCGGGCGCCTTGATTGGGCAGCCTCTGGGGCGCCTGGTGGCAGATCGCAGCTGGCAGGGCATGCCGCAGCCGGCTGCGGGCAGTGAGCTGATGAGCGAGGTGCTGTTCAGCCGTAATGAGCATGATCAGTTTGTCGCTGAGCTGACCGTCAGTCGCGGAGCTTTTGATGAGGATGTGTATACCTGCATGATCCGCGACATCACCGAGCGGCGTCGCATTGAGCAGCAGCTATTTCAGGAAAAGATGCTGGCGCAAGTGACGCTGGCCTCAATCGGCGATGGCGTGATCACGACCGGGCCGGAGGGTCGAGTGCGCTACTTGAATCCGGTGGCGCAGACATTGACTGGCTGGAGTGAGGCAGACGCTGCCGGTCGCGCTCTGGATGAGGTTTATTGTCTGTACGATGAATTCAATGATGAGCGTCTGGGTAATCCAGTGACGGCGTTGCTGCGGCGCTACCGGCAGGCGCTGACCAGAAAGGAAGGCACCATGTGCCAGCTACGCCGCCGTGACGGTAGCGAAGTGACAATTCAAGACTCTGTCGCGCCGATTCGTGATGCCGAAGGGCACATCATCGGCGCCGTACTGACCTTCCGAGATGTCACCGCCAATCGCCAGCTGGCGCGCGAGCTGTCGCATCAGGCGGCGCACGATACGCTGACCGGACTGACCAACCGCAAGGAGTTTGAGCGCCGGGTTGCCCTGGCCCTGGCAAAGCCGCCCGTTGAGCGCGGCGAGCAAGTACTCTGCTACATGGATCTGGATCAGTTCAAGATCGTCAATGACACCTGTGGCCATGCCGCCGGCGACGAGCTGCTGCGCCAGTTGGCCAAGCTGTTTCAATCCCATGTGCGCAACAGCGACGTGCTGGCCCGCTTGGGCGGTGACGAGTTTGGTCTGTTGCTTTCGGGTTGTTCGTTGGAGCAGGCGATCCCGATTGTGGACGGCATGCGCGCCCTGGTTGAGGAGTTTCGTTTTAGCTGGCAGGACAAAACCTTCGCCGTTGGCGTCAGTATTGGGCTAGTGCCGATTGAAGAACAGATGGCGACCATCGATGTGCTGCTCAGTGCAGCAGATAGCGCCTGCTACGCCGCCAAGGAGGCGGGGCGTAATCGTATTCATTTGTACCAGGCCGACGACGCGCAACTGCTGGAGCGTCGTGGTGAGATGCTCTGGGTCAATCGCCTGCGTCAGGCGCTGGATGCCGACCTGCTGCGGCTCTATGTGCAGCCCATCCATGCGATCAGCCGGCAACAGAACAAGCCGAGCTATGAAGTGCTGGTGCGCATGCTCGGTGAGGATGGCCGCGTTATTCCGCCAGGGGCATTCATGCCCGCGGCCGAGCGCTATGATTTGTCATCAGCGATTGATCGTTGGGTTGTAGGTAACTTTCTGGCCTGGATGGGCGACTTCAACCGTCGGCACAACGGCGATATTGGCAACTACTCGATTAACCTGTCGGCGGCGTCGCTGGTTGAAGTGAGCTTTCTTGATTTTGTTTTGGAGGCGATTGAGCGCCATGCGGTACCGCCGCAGAACCTCTGTTTTGAAATCACCGAGACCAGTGCCATTGCCAACCTGGGTAAAGCTATTAGTTTCATGCAGCAGCTCAAGGCCATCGGTTGCATGTTTGCGCTGGATGACTTTGGTTCGGGTTTATCTTCCTTTGCCTATCTCAAGACCTTGCCGGTGGACTACCTGAAAATAGATGGCGTGTTTATCAAGGATATCGCCAGTGATCCGATCGCTCGCGCCATGGTCGCCTCAATCAATACCATAGGCCATGAAATGGGCTTGGAAACGGTCGCGGAGTTTGTCGAGAGCGAAGCGATCATGCAGCAGTTGCGCGAGCTGGGAGTGGATTATGCGCAGGGCTATCATCTTGGTCGGCCGCAACCGCTCATTGAACTCGATGGGGTGAGGATGATGCCGCGTTGAGCGGGTTTTGGTGTATGACTACGAATAGCGCCTGAGGCGCAACTACGCGGTTGCACGGACCAGAAAGCCCCATCTGAGCGGGCGAGTAGCGCAGAGCTGCCGGGGAAAAGGCGCTCGCGGTGTCTGAGGTGCGTAGCGCCGAGTTTGCGAGTGTCCCCGGCAGGTCGAGCAACGCAGCGAACCCGCAGGGCCGCATAGCTGGGTGCCTAGGGGGATTGCCAAGGGGGAATGGGCAAGCATTCCCCCTTGGCTCGCCTAGAGGCGAAAAGCGACAGGGAGCTAGCCAGCGCAGGTGACATCAATTGGAGACAGCCGCCGGTCTCCGGGCTTAACGGTTTGGCTCAGGCAGCCAAGCATCCCGTCATGGCAGATAAATCCGAAACTCCCCACCGCCCAGTGCACTGTTATTGCTGATGGTGATGTGCCCGTAAACGCCATTACGTTGATGCTGCTCTGCGATCCGCGCCCCAAAATACAGGCCCAGTCCGGTGCTGCCGCTGCTCATGTTGATGCCCAGAATATAATCGGACTGCGCTTCGAGCATGCTCTTGGGGTAGCCATCGCCGTCATCGCTGATGGCGAGTACCAGTTGTTCCTGCTCTAACCAGGCGCGCAGATGAATAGCGCTTTTGGCGTAGCGAATCGAATTGTTGATGACGTTGCCGATAACCGAGTCAACCAGTTCGGGGTCAAAAAAGCCCAGCATTCCCTCGGTGGCCACGCTGTAGCTACTGTCTATGTGGTGCGATATGAGAATGTCATGATAGCGCGCCAGGGCGGCCTCAAAAAAATCCTCAACCTCGACATGTACCGGTTGCAAGGGCAGCTGATTTACCCCGAGCTTATACAGCCCCAGCATCTGCACCAGCATGCCGTTGAGGCGCATCGACTCATATTCGATGATGGCTTGCTCGCGGCTACTGTGTAGTTCTGCCGGGAGCTTGGCGGCGAGCGCGCTGTGCGCTTGCATCAACATACCCAGCGAGTTCTTCATATCATGGACGGTGGAGGCGATGACGGTAGAAAACCCCAGCGCTTGTTCCTCCTCCAGACCCTCGTCCTGGCTGCTCATAGTGACGCTAATCGCTCACACAGCTTGCGATACCGCTCATGTCGATGATCTGAGCTGGGCATGCTGCGCACCTGCTCCAGACAGGCCATGCACTCTTCGCGTAGCGCGGGTGTCGGCTCGTTGATCAGCAGACGCACCAGTGACTGGGCGGTGTTGAGCGCGAAACTGATGTTGCGCGGTTGCATTGCCTGTGCGGCGCGGAAACTCTCCAGCGCCTCGGGATACTGCTTTTGCTGATACAGGCGAATACCTTCGCGGTTGTGCGTTTGTGCATGCTCGCCCGCGGTCAGGATAGCGGGATCGCTGGTCTGTTCGGCAATGCCTGCCATCACCTTGGGGTCATCGCCGTACATTTCGGCGCAGGTGCTAAGCAGCGTGTCCGCCTGATCAGCCTGTCCCAAAGCACGCAGTTGGCTGGCCACCTCGAGCGCTGTCTCTGCAGGGAAGAAGGTATCCAGCGAGCCGAGTTTTTCGCTGGCGTTGAGCGCCAACTGTTTGGCTTCGCTCTGCTTGCCAGCCTTGATCAGGCTGGTGGCCTGCGCCAGGTCAGCACGCGCGGTCAGGCCCGGATCATTCTTCCAGCTTTTGCTGACGTCCCCCAGGGTTTGCCTGATTTCCAGCAAGGCTTTGGGCGAGGGCGCCCCGTCACCGGCCTGATCCTGCAGGCTGCCGGCCAGATTCAAATGGTTTTCCGGATCACGAAACTTTGAGTGACGGCCCAGATTGACGGCTTGCCGGTAGGCTCTGATAGCACGTTCGGGGTCCTGGTTAGCGCGGGCCAGTTTGCCCAGCTCGGCCTGGCGCTGCGGGCTGTTAGGCGAAATCTTGACAGCCTGTTCGAGAAACGTCTGTGCCTTGATCAGGTCACCTTTGGCGACTTTTACCTTAGCCAGGCAGTCATATAGCGCCGGCAACATGGGGAACTGGCTCATGCCCTGTTCCAGGCTGCTTTCTGCCTTGTCGAGTTCGCCGCGTTCCAGCCAATGATTACCCAGCATACTCAGTGCCCAGGGCATGGGGCGCTCTGCCAGCAGGCTCGTCAGCTGGGCTTCGAGTTCCTTGTGCATACCAAGGGCCTTCAGAGCATCGGCTTTGTAGCGCTGGCATAACGGGGCGTAGCGTGGCTCAGCCTTGATTACTTTTTCGCACGCTTGCAGTACTTCGCGGTGTTGCTGCTGTGCCAGTGGCGCAAGAATAGGCTGCAACGCGATTTTACGCTCGACCAGCTTGTCCAGCCGTTGTTGCAGGCTGGCGCGGGTAAAGGGCTTGGTCAGGTAGGCGTCGGGTTCGAATTCCAGTGCCGCGAGCACCATGGCCTGACTGCTCTCGGCGGTCACCATGATAAAAATGCACTGCGGACTGATCAGGCCGCCTTGGTGTAATTCTTCCAGTACCTGTTGACCGTTCTTGCCTTCGCCGAGATTGTAGTCGTGCAGAATGATGTCGTATTTGCAGTTGCGGCACTGGGCGATCGCTTCTTCGCCATTGGCTGCGATATCGATATGTTTTGCCGCCATTTGGCCCAGCATGCTTTTTACCGAGGAGCGAAAGTCGGAAAAGTCATCAACGATAAGAAAGCGTTTTTGGTTGTAGCTGATCATCTGGTGTCCCGAGTGTGCGTCATGGCGAGCTGCTAATGCTAATGCTAATGAGTCTAGACCTTATTGACTCGTTTCTGCTGCGCCGCATTGAGATCATTGTGCCATTATTTGAATTGATAGGCTTCATCTGGTGCTGCTTAGCGCAGCGTTGGTGAGTCCCGAAATTGATTGTAAGCCCCCCACCCTGATCTATCGCAACACTTAAGGGTGCCATGCCAGCCCACCATGCCGGTTTAGCCCTGCGCGTTGATGTGATGACATTGGCACCTTAAGCCGGTTTGGCCGCCTGGATTCAGCGCTGCCGGGTGATGGCGTTGGATTCGATTACCTGCTGACCCACCGGTGCGGTCAACGCTGCCTGCAGCATGGCTGCTGCTACATCGCTGGTTTTAACCGCTCGCAGGCGCTTGGGTATTAGAGGTTTGAAGGTTCGCGAAATCAGCAGCCCCATAACTTCGCCCGGGCGGTCATCCGGTCGCGGGCCGCCATCGAGAATCGACGGCCGTACCAGTGTTAAGGAACGAAAGTCCATGGCGCCCAGATCATGCTCTACCTCGCCCTTTACCCGCAGGTAGAAAGAGCCGGAGCGTGCACTGGCTCCGACGGCCGAGTTGAGCACGAAGGTGCGGGTTCCCGCGCGCAGCGATAGCCGCGCCGCCGCACAGACATACTCTCGATCCACCAAACGGAAAGCCGCTTTTGAACCGGCCTGTTTCAGGGTTGTGCCAAGTGCGCATAGCGCGGCGTCGGCTCGCCACCATGGGGCGTCATCGGGTAGCTCGCTGAAGTCGACCTGCGGATTCTCTAAATGCGCATAGTGCGTGACCGAAACAGGCAAAGGCCGCCTGGTGGGCGCTACTACTTTAGTAACGGCCGGATTGGCTAGCGCCTGCCGCAGAATGTCCATGCCCACCAGTCCGCTGCCGCCGAATACCAGCAGTGTCTTGCCCTTGGTCTCTACCATGGGTATTTCCTCAATCAGATTGTAAGCTCCAGTTAAGTTCAGTGTGGTTCATTCTGCGTCGTAGTGACGGAAAAATGTGGCAACAACTTGGCTTTTCTTGTCGGGAGCCTTGTTGTCGGTAGCAGGTCCAAATCCGAGTAGTGACTATTTCAGGAGAACGGAATGAACACAGGTGGATTGCTCGATCAGTTGTTGAAGGCGGGTAGCGGTATGCTGGGCGGACAGAGCGGTTCCTCGACGCAAGCCAGCCAGAACAGCGGTGGCGGTAACAGTCAGCTGGGTAGCCTGCTCAGCGGTGCTGGCGGTGGAGCTCTGGCGGCAGGCGCGATCGGCATGCTGCTGGGTAACAAAAAGGCCCGCAAGTTTGGTGGCAAGGCGATCAAGTATGGTGGCCTGGCTGCACTGGGCGTAGTGGCCTACAAAGCTTTCAGCAATTGGCAGCAGCAGAACCAATCTGCGCCCCAAGGGCAACCGCAAACCGTGGATCGCTTGCCGGCACCGCAGGCAGAGCAGCACAGCCATGCCATTCTGCGCGCGGTGATTGGCGCGGCGAAGGCAGATGGTCACGTGGATGATCGCGAGCGTGAGTTAATCGACGCGGAAATCGGCAAGCTGACCAGCGATGCGTCAATGCAACAGTGGTTTGATCGCGAGCTGAACAAACCATTGGACCCGAGTGAGATTGCCAGTGCTGCCAGCACGCCGGAAATGGCGGCAGAGATGTATTTGGCCAGCGTGCTGATTGTGGATGAAGAGAACTTTATGGAGCGCAGCTATCTGCAGGAGCTGGCTAGCCAGTTGCAGCTCGATCCGGCACTCAAGGCCGAGCTGGAGAAAGAAGTCCGCCAGGCCAGCTAAGGTCAGTGGCCATGGCTGCGGCCAACATGTGAATCAGCGTCGCCGCACTCTACGGCGCCGCTGGTTTCCAGCTGCTGAATAATGCCGCAATGATCTACGTCGCTGGCGCTATGGCAGCGATGGCGTAGCTCAATCAGTTGTTCGCGCAGTTGGCTCAGGCTGAGTAAGCGGTCGCTGACGTGACCAATATGCTCGTCAATCAGACCGTTGACGTCGCCACAGCTGGCTTCAGGTTGCTCGCGCAAACGCAGTAGCTCACGGATTTCATTCAGCGTCATATCGAGCGCACGACAGTTGCGGATGAACACCAGTTGCTCCAGGTGATGATCCTGATACTGGCGATAGTTACCCTCGCTGCGCGCTGCTTCGGGTAGCAGACCTTCGCGTTCATAGTAACGAATGGTTTCCACCGCGGTGCCGGTGAGGTCGGCCAGTTTGCCAATTTTCATCTTGCCATTCTCTCGCGTGACTCTGTGGTAACTACAGGGTTTCTACTCTGCCTCACCTTTCTCCGCAGAGTCCAGCTTGGCTGGCTAGCATCATTTGAATTCGAGTTAGCGGGATTGTTGTCATTCAAACACAACACTGACTAATACTTACCTTGGTCTAAAGGTCGCTGTACAGCCCGCTTGCACGCTTTACGGCCGATACGACATTCAGCCTCACGATAAGTCGCAGTATTTTCCAATGGTGTGTCATATCCGCGGCGAATATGGCGCGCATTGTCAGTTAACTGGCGCTTTAACAGTGGACGATCTACGTTTTATGCAACAAACTGTTGCTTCAATACAAAAATAATATTTCTGCATTCCGCCTCAGGCTGGATGAAGGAGAAATTAGCATGATCAAGTCAGGTTCTTCGTGGTTCGTTCCTCTGGCGCTCGCTTTGATGTTTGGCGCAGCCGCTGTTTTTGCTTCATCCCAATCGCCATTGCCAACCGGCGACCTGTTCGGCTCGCCCATCGCTGTGGTGAGCGATATCTTTAATCGCTTCTGACCAGACCGCCGCTTCCACTTCGCCCCACGGAAAGGGGGGGCATGACTCAGGTTATGGATAGCCATGAAGGTTCAGGTAAACGGCGTAGCCAATGAAGTCTATGTGCGCGGAGCTGGGCAACCGCTTCTGCTGCTGCATGGCAATCCCGACAGCCACCTGATGTGGTTGCCGTTGATTGCGAAACTACGTGGCAACTACCACCTGATAGTGCCTGACCTACCCGGATTCGGCGCCAGTGAAGCGCGCGCGGATCACAGTGAAACCACCTTGAAAGGTATGGCCGAATGGGTCGCCCACTTACTCGATGCTCTTGGTGTGGAGCGTCCTGTTGACCTGCTGATGCATGACTTTGGTGGTGTCTATGGTCTCGCCTTCGCGACCACCTACCCTGAACGTGTGCGCCGCCTGATTATTACCAATAGCGTGTTTCAGCAGGACTATCGCTGGCACTTCTGGGCGCGTGTCTGGCGTCAGCCGCGATTAGGTGAGTTGGCCATGCTGCTGATGGGGGTACCCTGGCTGGGCAAGGCCATGTTCAGTGCTGCACTGCGCAGCGGTGGTCCGGGTCTGAGTCAGCGGCAGATCACTGACGCCTACCGACGTTTCACACCCTCGGTTCGCCAACAGGCACTGCAACTTTATCGCGCGACCGATCCTGGCAACTTCGCTGGCTGGGAGACCCGTATGCTGGTCGTTACCGCAGAGCATCCGACGCTGGTGCTGTGGGGGCAGCGTGACCCCTTCATTGCCACGCGATACGCTGACCGTTTTGGTGCCAGCAAGGTTGAGCGCTTCAATGAGGCTGGTCATTGGGTGGTGGTCGAGGCCGCCGATAGGGTGGCGCCTTTGATTGATGCCCACTTGTGCGATAGCTAATAGGCTTTTATTGAGCCGCTGGCTTAAGCCTTGCGACATTCTGTAGCTATAGATTACGTTCCGCTCTTGCTGGCGCGTTGCTAGACTTGCCGCCATGATACTTACGCCCTCCCAACGCTCCCTTTTTGCCTGGCTGCTGTATTTCAGCATCCTGTTCAATGTGCCGACCTGTGGTCTGCTGCATGGGCAGACGGCGGGCATGCAGCTGAGCGGCGTGGGCATTGTGTTTTGCTCGCTGGGCTACGGTAGCAGTGTGGATTTAAGCGCTGATGATGGCAGCTCGGCAACCAACCTGATGGCGTTCAAGTGCCCGGTTTGCGGGAGCATTACGCTTTCCATCGCATTGCTGTTTGCGCTTGCCTGGTTATTGACGATACGGCGCGATCAGCCGCCCGCCCTGCGCCGTCTGGTGCCGCGCGGGTACCCACGCTATGCCTGGCCGCCGGCCAACCCCAGGGCGTCGCCACTGTTCTGACCTTTCCACCGCCACCGTGGCGGTATTGATGCTCTCGACCCGCTTGCCCTGCCTTGCAGTGCGCCTGATCGAGCCAATGGATTTGTCAGGAATTACCCAATGAAATCGTTTTTTCTTCGCTCTACTGGCGCGTTGCTGCTGTGCGCGCCTGTTACATATGCCTTGGCCGAGGATGCGCTTGAGCTGCCCGCGCTGGAAGTGCTTGGCAACAGGCAAAGCCCCGTCGGCCTGCAGCTTGATGTACCTGCCGAAACGGGCTCGCGGTTGGACATCACGCCGCGGCAAACTCCGGCCTCGGTGTCGGTGGTCAACCGTGAGCAGATCAGCGCACGCGGCGCCGAGAATACTCAGGATATTCTCGCCGGTATTCCCGGTGTGACAGCTGCTGCGCCGCCCGGCTCTGCGGGCTTTGTTTCCTGGCGCGGCTTTACCAGCTCGCAGGTAACCCAGATGTTTAATGGCATCACGCTGCAGTACGATGCCATTGCCGCCCGCCCGGTAGATAGTTGGATTTACGACCGGGTTGAGGCGATTGGCGGGGCATCGAGCTTTCTCAACGGGGCTGGCGGTGTAGGCGGTTCAATCAACTACATTAGCAAGCTGGCCGACCCCAGCCACTCGTTCAGCGAGGGGCGCATCAAGTACGGCAGCTATGACAGCCGCGAATTCGCATTAGGCCTGAACCAGGTGCTCAATGACGGACCGGTGCGCAATACTCTGCGCCTGGATATCAGCCAGACGGACAGCAACGGCTATGTGGATCGCGAGGAGCGCAGCGCCTTTACCTCAGCCCTGTCGCTGCGCACCGACTTCAGCGAGCAGCTATCACATACCCTGGCGCTGGAATACCAGAACGAGCAGGTCGATAGCCCCTATTGGGGCACGCCGGTACTGCAACCGATTAGCGGCGAAATGACGATCGACGAAAGCCGTCGCTTTGAAAACTATAACGTAGAAGATGGTCGCTACGAGCAGCGGGTGCGTTGGCTGCGCTCGATCACCGAGTATTGGATCGGCGATCAGACACGGTTGCGCAATACCTTCTATCACTACAATACCGAGCGTAATTACCGCAATCTGGAGCGCTACACCTATACGGCGGACAACAGCCAGATCAGCCGCTCGGCAGCCCTACTGCAGCGCCACGATCAGGAGGTCAACGGCGACCGCGTAGAGCTACTGCATAATCGCTTACTGTTTCACCGCAAGAGCGACTGGTCGCTCGGGCTGGATTACAGCCACAACGTACAAACGCGCTATCCGCGCTCTATCTCGGCGGTGTTTGACGTAGTCGACCCGGACAACTTTACCCCCGGCCACTTCTACGACATACCA
This sequence comes from Pseudomonas neustonica, assembly GCF_003797945.1. Lineage (GTDB taxonomy): Bacteria > Pseudomonadota > Gammaproteobacteria > Pseudomonadales > Pseudomonadaceae > Halopseudomonas > Halopseudomonas neustonica. The sequence continues at coordinate 60,657 of NZ_RKKU01000005.1, read as the reverse complement.
GGCATGACACCGGGTCATGAGCCACAGCGCAGCAACGAGCTGAATACCTGGGCGCTGTATCTGGAGAACCGTACCGAGCTGACCGACCGGCTGGCGCTGTTAACCGGCCTGCGGCACGACTGGATCGATTTGCAGGTCACTAACCACCAAACGCCTTCCGCCAGCAATCCTGCCGAATTTGGTCAAACCTATGAGCCGACCACAGGACGTATTGGGCTGGTTTACGAACTGACGCCGGCAGCCAACGTATACGTGCAATACAGCACCGCCGCTGATCCGCCGGCTGGCGTGCTGACGACGGCCAGCTTTGGCCAGACTCAGGATTTTGACCTGACCACCGGCGAGCAGTGGGAAGTCGGCAGCAAGCTCGACTTTCTCGACGGGCGCGGCAGCGCCACAGTGGCAATCTACCAAATCACCCGCAAGGATCTGGTCACCAACGACCCCAATAATCCGGGCGAAACACTGCCGGTGGGGCAGCAGACGTCTACCGGCATCGAAGTGGCCGGTTCCTTATTGGTAACGCCAAAATTGTTGGCCGAGGGTAACGTCGCCTGGGTGGATGCCGAGTACGACGAATTCAACGAAACCATCGGCGGCGCCAGCGTCTCACGCGCGGGCAACAGCCCGAGCAATGTGCCGGACAAGGTAGGCAACCTGTGGCTGACCTATGATGTCGCGCCGCGCTGGCAGTTGGGACTGGACGCGCGTTATGTGGCCTCGGTGTACGCCGACGCGGCTAATACGCTGTCGACGCCGTCCTACACACTATTCGGCGGCTTTGTGGGCTATGAAGTGGCCGCCGATACCCAGCTAACGTTGCGTGGTCGCAACCTGACGGACGAGATCTACGCCCGTCAGGCCGGCTCGACCATGCTCTATCTTGGCGCGCCACGTACCTTCGAGGTCGCGCTGCAAACCCGCTTCTGATAACCGATAGCCGCCAGTGGGTGCCTTGCACCTGTTGGCCGGGAGAGGGTGATGAAACGTTACCTGTATTTGTGGCACCGCTGGCTTGGCATGGTGCTTTGCCTGTTTATGGCGATGTGGTTTATCTCGGGCGTGGTGATGATGTATGTGGGTTACCCCAAGCTGACGCCGCGAGAGCATCTGGCACACTTGCCGCCACTGTCGGTGGATGAGTGCTGCATTAGCCTGGCACGGGCCCAGACGAGCGCCGATTACCGTCAGCCGCCGGACAGCATGCGTCTGACCAGTCTGCGTGGACAGCCGCATTACGTGCTGGGCTATCGCGGCGCCAGGGACGTGGCGATCAATGCGCGTACCGGCGAGCGGGTAAGCTCGATTAGCGCGGCGCAGGCCCTGCAGGCAGCGCGGCAGTTTGCGCCTGATGCGGTAATGCAGGCGAGCGGGCTGATTGATGAAGATGTCTGGACCCATTCGCGTGCGCTGGATGCGGACCGTCCGCTTTACCGCGTGCAGCTGCAGGACGCAGACCAGCGCCTGCTCTATATTTCCAGCCACAGCGGCGCGGTGGTGCGTGATGCGACAGCTAACGAGCGGCGGTGGAATTGGGCGGGTGCCTGGATTCACTGGCTTTACCCGCTGCGCGGCAACTGGTTGCAGCCTGCATGGCACAACACAGTCGTATATCTGTCCTTGGCCGCAACAGTCATGGCGTTGTTGGGTATGGTGCTGGGCGTACTGCGCTGGCGTGGCAAGCGGCGTTATCGCAACGGCTCGCATTCGCCCTATAAAGGGATTGCGCGCTGGCACCATCTGGTTGGCCTGGTCGCGGGCGGTTTGCTGGTCTGCTGGATTTTTAGCGGCCTGATGTCGATGAATCCCTGGTCGATGTTTACCCGCACGCCTGCGCTGGATACCTCGGCCTATAGCGGAGGAACTCTGGCTCCTGAGATCTTTGCGCAGACACCAACGCAAACGCTGCAGCGCTTTCAGGCCAGCGGTATGACACCGGTAGAGCTGAGCTGGCGGCGAGTGGCTGGTGAGCCGGTCGTGGTGGCCAGAGATGCGGCTGGCAGCAGCCGCGTGCTGTTGGGTAACGGTCCGGTGGCGCAGCGTCTACCCGAGCCTTTGTTGGCGCGTGCGGTAGAGCGAGTCTGGCCGCAGGGCAGGGTGCAGCAGGAGTGGCTCCGTCATTACGACTTTTACTACTACGCGCGCAGTGAGCACAGCATGCTGGGGCACTTGGCAAAGCCGCTGCCGGTATTGCGCGTACGCTTTGATGACCCGGCGCAGACCTGGCTGCATATCGACCCGCGCAGCGGGGTGATACTGAGCCACACCGGCAGCGCGGGGCGACTGTCGCGAGTGTTGTTTTCGCTGTTACACAGTTGGGATTGGTTGCCGTTGTTGCAGAACAGGCCACTGTGGGATGGGCTTATGATCGCGTTCAGCATAGCTGGTTTGCTGATTAGCCTGACCGGCACAGTTATGGCCTGGCGACGGCTGCGACGCAATAAAGGTTGGCGCGTCAGGCGGTAGAAGATGACTTGGTGCAGGAATCGGCGGCTCTCATTGCGCGCACCTTGTAACTGCTGTTACCTGAGCGAGTGGTTCTTGGTGGGGGCGCGAGCGTTGGATTTTTACTACGGTTTCGAGCCCCGTTTTTTGTCATTTAAAGAGGTCATGCAGGGTTGGCGCAAAAATCGCAGTGACGCTAGCAACGGGGTTAGACCGCGGCTTAAGTGTACTTTTTAGTGGTATTGCCTGATTTTAGTGCGGTGCACATCGGGTAATCCAAGGTCATGCCTCGTTAATGAACATTTGCGTTTTTGCTTTTTACACCCAGGGGGGTGTGATAAAAAACGTAATAAAACAGGGAAGAATGACCAATGAGCAAAACTTCAACCGCGTTGGTGTACGGCTTGAATGACGTGCCACCTCCGGCAAAAGCCGCCTTGGCCGCGGTGCAACATGTGCTGGCGTCGATTGTTGGCGTGGCGACGCCTTCGTTGATTATTGGTGGCGCCTTGGGACTGGGTGCTTATACCCCCTACCTGATTGCCATGGCGTTTTTTGTCTCGGGCATCGCGACCTTCATTCAGTGTAAAAAAATCGGGCCTGTTGGTTCTGGCATGCTCAGCATGCAAGGTACCAGCTTTGCGTTTTTGGGTGCTGTGCTAGCCGCCGGTTTTGCCGTTAAAGGCAAAGGTGGCACGCCGGAAGATATTCTGGCGATGATCTTTGGGCTGTGTCTGGTCGGCTCTCTTGTCGAAATTGTGCTGTCGCAGTTTCTGGACAAATTGAAGCGGGTTATCACACCGACAGTAACGGGCATCGTTATTACCATCATTGGTTTAAGCCTGATTAAATCGGGCTTCACTGATTTTGCCGGCGGCGCGCGGGCCGGGGAGGATTTGGGTAAACCTATTTACCTGTTGTTGGGCGGTTTTGTGGTTGCTGTTATTTTGGTGATGACCTTTATTGGCAAACCGATGTTACGTATTTCAGCGATCATGATCGGTTTGATCCTGGGTACCGTGGTCGCTAGCTTTCTCGGACTGGTTAACTGGTCTTCTTTGGGCTCGGCTCAGTTTTTTGCCCTGCCGATCCCCTTTAAGTACGGTATCGATTTTGATTTCGTACTGTTCGTACCCATCGCCTTTTTGTATCTGGTGACGGCGATTGAAACCTCCGGCGATTTAACCGCCAACTCGGTTGTCTCAGGGGAGCCGGTGGAAGGTGACCTCTATATGCAGCGCATCAAGGGCGGCGTCTTGGGTGATGGCATTAACTCGGCGATCGCGGCTATTTTCAATACGTTTCCGAATACCACGTTTTCACAAAACAATGGTGTCATCCAAATGACCGGTGTGGCCAGTCGTCATGTCGGCTTGTGGGCAGGCGTTTTTTTGCTGCTATTGGGGTTGTTCCCGGTGATAGGTTCGTTCTTTCTGATCATCCCAAAACCGGTTCTCGGTGGTGCGACCCTGGTACTGTTTTCAACCATTGCTGTGGCCGGTGTGCGTATTCTGGCTGCTCAGGAAATGACTCTGCGTCGTGTCTACATCATGGCGGTGTCTTTTGGTTTGGCTCTGGGGGTCACCCTGGTGCCTGATGCGACTCAGCATTTGCCTGGGCTGATGAAGCAGGTCTTTGCAACGCCGATCACGCTGGCAGGTTTGAGTGCGATCTTTTTATCGCTGGTGATTCCCGAAGACGCAGCGCCCGAAGTGGACGTTGCTTAAAGTTCTTTTTCCGCTTGCGGCCCGTGGTTGGTGGTCTGCCAGCCTGCGCGCACAGCTAACGCGCAGGCTGAGTTGACTGACGGCTACGGGGTGGCAGGGTCCAAGCCGGTGCGTTGCGTGGACTCCGCAACGCCCACCTTGTCATCCAGCAGCGCCTGGGTTGCAGTCTGTACATAGGCTTCAAGCTGCTGTTGCCAGTCTTGTAGTTGCGGCGCAGCCGTCTCTGGTATGGCCTTGGGCTCGGCACCCAATTGATAGCGGTAGAGTTTGGGTTCCTCGTCACGTGGCTGAATCAGCACCTCGTCACCACGGATAATGCCGACCGTTTGGCCACCGCCAGACGGCTTGATTATGCCAACGCCCTGGTCGTCAGTGGGCAGACTGAGCAGGTCACGCCCCCAGCATTGATGTCGTACTTCGCCGCCCAGTCGGCCCATGATGGTGGGAACGATATCGACCTGAGTGCCAACGATGTCGTTATTTTCACCGAAGCGTTCGGTCATGCCAGGTGCGATGAGCAGCAGCGGTACATGAAAGCGCAATAGGTCCAGATCGGTCAGCTGTTGTGGTGTACCAAAACCGTGATCACCGACGATCACAAACAGCGTCTGATCGTAGTAGGGCTCGTCCTTGATCTGCGCAAAGAAGCGACCGAGCGCCCAATCTGAGTAGCGCATCGCCGTCAGATGCTCGTCGGCGTAACTACCCTGACCGGTAACCGCTTCCACGGGCAGCGTATCGGGCAGTGCGTAGGGCGTGTGATTCGATAGCGTTTGCAGCAGCGCGTAGAACGGCTTCTCCGGGTCGAGTTGGCGTAGCTCGGTGACGGCGCGGTCAAACATGTCCTGATCGGACACGCCCCAGGTGGGATCTGACACCACGGGGTTCACGTAGTCGTTGCGGCCGATAAAGCGCGTCATGCCCTGATTGCCGAAAAAACCACGCTGGTTGTCCCAGGCAAAGTCGCCGTTGTAGACGTACAGGTCATTAAAGTCGCGCGCGCTCAGGAGCTGCGGTAACCCGGAGAACTGATGGGTGCCCTCCGGTTCCTGCATCAGATATTCGAAGGCAGGGACGTTGGGGAAACAGGCCATGGTGGCGAACATACCCTGATGGGTGTGGGTGCCGTTCGAAAAATAACGGGTAAACAACAGACCCTGCTCGCTCAGTTTGTCGAACTCGGGCGTAATCTGCAGCGGTGAGCCGAGCGCGCCGGTGTAGTAGCCGGCAAAGCTCTCCATCAGGATGACCACTACATTGCGGATGGGTAGTGTGCCGTCTGCGGGCGGTTGGTAGTCGCGGCGGATCGGTGCCAGTTCTGGCTCGACCAGTTGGTCATGTGCGCCAAGCAACATCTCTCGCGTTATCTGGGTTGCCTGTTCTGCCGGCATCAGGTCTACCCAGGCGTTGCTTCTGTGATCCGAGTATTGCGCCTTGGCGGCGGCGTAGAGTGTGAGTGCCGGATTCAGTCCTAGCTGATTAGCGAACATCGAGTCGGTAGTATAGGCATCCCCCCAGCGCAGCGGTGGGCCTTGTCGTAGGGTACCGCGAGCCAATACGGTGGAGCTGATGAGTAATAGCAGCAAGATACCCAGTCTGGCCGCGAGCGCGCCGCGTTGGGTGAGCAGAGTGCTGTTATGGCCGGGCGCGCTCCGCGTGTGTCGATCAAGCCAGCGAAACACGCTGAACATCAGCACGGATAAAATGGCTAGTGCCAGCAGCAGACGCACGACCGGAAAGCCATACCAGAGCATCCGCAGTACGGTGGCTGGATCTTCCTGCAGGTATTGAAATACCAGTGCGTTCAGGCGTTGATGAAATTCGCGATAGAAATTCAGCTCAACGACGCCGAGGAGACTGATCAGCAAAGCCGCAAACGTTAGCCAAAGGCACTGCAGCTTGCGCAATTGCATCAATCTGATACTGAAGAATGACAGGATCAGCGGTGCGCCGGCCAGGACCACAATCCGCATGTCAAAGCGCAGCCCGTTATAGAAGGCTTCGCCCAAGTCGCGCCAGGAGGCAGTGGATGCCAGTTCCCAGTTGTAGCTCAGCAACGCTGCGCGTAGCAGAGTGAGCAGTGCGGTGATGGCAAACAGCGAAGCGACAACGAACAGCAGTTGACCGCGCAGGCCAACGATCGGCTGACGTGTATCAGTCGAATTACGGGAAGCACGCATGGATAGGCAGTTTCCAGTCAGGTAGAGGCCGGGGCGGGCAGGGGATTAGAGCAAGATCACCAGCCAGACGGTGAGTATCATCAACAGCGAGATCAGTTGTGCGGCGCTGCCCATGTCCTTGGCTTGTTTGGACAGTGGGTGCAGTTCCAGCGAAATACGATCTACCACGGCCTCTATAGCCGAGTTGAGCAGCTCAACGATCAGCGCTACAAAGACCACCAGTAGTAGCACGGCACGCTCCAGCGAGCTGACCTCAAGCAGGCAGGCCAGTGGGATCAATACAGCGCTCAAGGCCAGTAGCTGACGAAACGCCGCTTCACCCACTATGGCTGCGCGCAGGCCCGCCAATGAGTAACCGGTCGCCTTGAAGACCCGGCCAAAGCCGCCACGGCTTTTAAAGGCCAGTGCTTCTTCGCGAGGCGCAGGATTAGGACGCATTATTGGCTCCTATTAATTCGACGTTGGATGTGTTGTAGCATTTTAGCAAATACTGCCAGTCGGACTCGGGCATCGCACCACGGCGGCGTTCCAGCTGTGACAGGTCATGTTGAGCGGCTTCGCTGCGCAGCAGTCGGCGGCGGCTTTTTTCCAGGTCCAGCAGTGCTACCTCGGGCTCTTTTGTGTTGAGGCTGATGTAGATGTGTTTGCTATACAGGCAACCGTGTTGCCGGCGGCTCTGATGCAGCCGACGTAACACCTGCGCCAAGCGTTGCAGGATCGCCTGCCGGCTGCTGGCGTGCAGCGTGGGTGCGTGCTCGGCATACCAGTCATCAAGACTGACGAAGCCACTAAGCTCTTCGGTTATCAGCAGCGCTTGCCACTGTCCCTGCCGTTTGCGCGCGGCGCAGAACACCCGCTTGGGCACCTTGATCCCGAGCTGTTCACAGGCCATCAATGCGTGCTGCTCGCGCAGCACGGTTGGCAAGCCCAGCGGGTGGCGCAATGAGCGAAATACGTGCCCCACCTGGCGCTTGCTGTACAGCGGCGGCTGACCGCCTTTCAGCGGCGGCAGCAACTTAACGCCGCTTTCACCGCCACGGCGTTGGTTCCTTTCTTCGACCCATTCACCCGGCATGCTCCACCAGCGGTCAAAAGCGCTTTGCTGAAAGCGCTCAATTACCCCGGCTGGCTGCCAGAACCCAGCGTTCATGGGCGAACCTTGCGCAGGACGTAAACGCGCCACATGGCGTAGCCGGGTAGGAAGTCGTGATGATTGAGGATGCTGAAACCGGCTGCCCGAAACTCACTCTCGATGGTTTCGCGGCGCACCAGAAAGCGATTTTGATTGTCTGAGCGCTTTCCGCGTGCGGCGCGCTTCGCTTCAAGACGCTTACGCTTCCAGGCTTTGAAATTGCCGTCGACCCAGAGTGAAATGATGACGGTGTCGCGGGTTACCCGGCGCAGCTCACGTAACATGGCGAGGCGATGTTCAGACTCGGCGACGTGATGGATCAGGCGCATGCAAAAGATGCTGTCGACAGCGTTGTCACTCAAGTCGATATCGAAGGCTGAAGTCTGGAAGGTCTTGACCCGTGCCACCACATCGGCTGGCTGACCAGCCACTGCGGTTTTCAGCATGTCTTCTGAGTTATCGGCAGCGAGAATGACTCGGTTGGGTGACTCGGCCAGTAGCGGCCAAAAGCGGCCCGCGCCGCAGGGCAGATCAAGAACCAGTTGTGGCGCACCGGCATCGCTCAGCGCATGACGCGCCAGCTGCATATCACGCCAGTTCGACAGTCGGCGAAACAGGCCGGTCTGGTGCTTGTGCAGATACTGGTGGGCGTGCTGCTGATCATACTTTTCAGAAAACTCGAGCTTGATGGCGGCGGGCTTGGTCATGGTTAGGCTCTCAGAATGATATTTCTGGGCCAGACTAAGCATCCGCCGGTCAAGCGCGTGTCAAAAGCATGTCAAAATTTCGTGAAACGTCATCTATTACCGCGATGGCGCCTATGCCGTGGGCCAACCAAGGCCCTTTTCCCTGATGCGGCTGCTGTGCTCAGGTCAAGTTCACCTCAAAGCAGCTACCGCCCGCGGGCAAGGAATACATACGCACTTGCCAGCGCTGATGGGCGCAGATGCGTTTGACCAGTGACAGCCCAAGGCCAAGGCCTTCCCCCCGTGCCTCGGAGCCACGTACAAAGGGCTTGAAAATATCCTCCTGTTGCGCGCGGGGTACGCCCTGGCCGGTATCTTCCACACGAAAGCCGCGGGCGCTCAGCAGCAGGCGAACCTCGCCGTGCTCGGTGTAATGCAACGCATTGCGCATCAGGTTGGACATGACGGTGCTGAGAAAGCTGCCATGCAGTAACTGCGGGTTATGTTCTTCAATAACAAGGTTAAACGCGAGCCCCTTTTCGGCGAAGCGGGGAGCCCAGCGTTCGGCTAGCTCGCGTGCAACCTGTTCGAGGGTCAAGCTGCCGCCTGTTGGGTTTGGATGGGTTGTGGCGCGCGCTAATAATAGAAAGGTCTCGACCAGGTCGCTTATTTCAGCGGTGGCGCGTTGGATGCGATCAACCTGGTTACGGCCTCGCTCGTCCAGCACGCTAGCTTCCAGCAGCTCGGCAGAAGAGGCTATGACCATTAGCGGCGTACGCAATTCGTGACTGACATCACTGGTAAACAGGCGTTCGCGTTCAAGCGAGCTGCGCAGTTGCCCCAGGGTTTCATCGAACGCGGCAGCCAGGTGGCCGACTTCATCCTCCGGATATTCCGGCGCCAGATTGGGGGCGATGGTCAGCAGCTGATCGCGGTGGCGAACTTGCTGAGCCAGGCGTGCCAACGGCGCAATAATGGTCTGCGCCATCAACCAGCCGAGCAGCCAGGCGGCCAGGCCGGTGAGTATGAAGCCGGCAAAGACGACAGCGAACAGGGCGTTTTCTCGCGCCTCGAACTCGGCTTGCTCCTGCACCAGAACATAGCGCTGCTGCGGTGTATCGCGGATAAAGACGTAATAGGCTTCTGTGTCGCCCACTACCTCGTTAAAGCCTTCATCCAGACCAATAAAGTTTTTGGGTATTTCATAGCCAGGCATGTGCGAGGCAAACAGCTGGGTCTTGAGGTCCAGCCGCGGCGGTATGCCCTTGGCCAGATCCTTTTGCAGAATGCTATCGAGCTCCTCGCTCATTTCCTTGGTGACCAGATGCTCTTCAATAAAGTGCACTATGGCCACAATGCCCAGGGAGAAGCCGCCACTGACAACCAGGGTCATCAGGGTAAAAGCAATGATGATGCGGCGAACCAGTGGTTGTTTAGAGGTCATCGCTACGCTCGGCAAGGCAGTAGCCCAGTCCGTGCATGGTATGCAGCAGCGGCTGGGCAAAAGGTTTATCTATGACCTGGCGCAACTGGTGTACATGGCTGCGCAGGCTGTCGCTATCCGGGAGTTCCTCGCCCCAAAGTGCTTCCTCAAGGACCGCACGACGCACTACCGCCGGACTCTTGCGCATCAATACTTCCAGTAACTTCAGCCCAACCGGGTTGAGTTTAAGTGCTCGGCCCTGACGGCTCACCTGCAGGGTATCCAGATCGTAACTGAGGTCGGCTACCTGCAGCTTATGTTTGGCGCCTCCGCCCTGGCTCCTTCGCAATATAGCCTCGATACGGGCCACCAGCTCGGACAGGGCAAAAGGTTTGACCAGGTAGTCATCGGCGCCGCTATTAAGTCCCTTGAGTCGATCTTCCAATTGGTCGCGTGCGGTCAGCATGATGATCGGCGTATCGCGCTGGGCGTCGTCGCGCAGGCGTTGGCAGAGCTGATAGCCGTCGATGCCAGGCAGCATGATATCCAGCACGATCAGGTCATAGTGTTCGCTTACCGCCAGGTGCAGGCCGGACAGCCCATCCTGCGCGCAATCTACCGTGTAGCCCTTGAGCTGCAGGTAGTCCAGCACATTGGCCAGAATGTCGCGGTTATCTTCAATTACCAGAATTCGCATCCAGCTGCCTCACCCTTGAGTCGATGTTGATTAACGTTTTTTTCACACCGCGTTGACGAGCTGCTGACAGCCGTATGGCCACACTGGCGCCAGTCTCATCAATACGGATCATACAATGCACCTGTTCAAATATGCGCAAACACGTTTTATTGCTCTGATCGCGCTGATCTGGCTGGCCCTTTTCGTAATGACGCGCAGCTTATTGCTGTTTACGCATTTACCTGAGGCGCAGCTGGACCTTGGCAGCACCCTGTCGCTCTACAGCGAAGGCTTTGTCTACGACCTGGTTTTTCTGCTATATGCACTGGCGCCATTGGCGCTCTATCTGCTGCTTTGCCCTACGCGGCTGTGGCAGAGTCGCTGGAATCGGCTGCTGCTGCAAGCAGTGCTGACCCTGAGCATCTTCATCATGCTGTTCACTGCGGTCTCGGAATGGCTGTTCTGGGATGAGTTCAGTGTGCGCTTCAACTTTATCGCAGTGGACTATCTGGTTTACTCCGATGAGGTGCTCAATAATATTCTTGAGTCTTATCCGGTGTATCCGCTGCTTGCGGTCCTGGCGTTAATCGCTGTGGGTATGACAGTGGCGCTGCGTGGTCAGATGCGCCGCGTTGCTACCGCGCCCGTGCTTGCGTGGCGCCAGCGTGGCCTGGTGCTCACAGGTTGGGCGTTGCTCTTTGGTCTGGGTATTTTCGTGGTAGGACAGGACTTTCCTCGTGCTAGCGGTGGTAACGCCTACCAGCACGAGCTGTCTGCGAACGGCCCCTATCAGTTCTTTGCGGCTTTCCGTAACAACGAGCTGGACTATGAGCAGTTCTATCCGGTGCTACCGTTGCAGCAGGTTGCCTCGCAACTGCGTGATGAAGTGAAAGAACCCAACGCGCTCTTTGTCGATGCGGACCCGTTGAGCATTCGCCGGACCATCGATAATCCCGGTCAACCCAAGCGCATGAACGTCATTCTGGTGACCATCGAGAGTTTGAGCGCCAAGTATCTGGGCAGTGAGGGCGATACTCGCGGCCTCAGCCCCGAGTTGGATGCCCTGCGTCAGCAGAGCCTGTACTTCAGCAATCTTTACGCTACTGGCACTCGCACTACCCGCGGGTTAGAAGCCATTACCCTGTCAATTCCGCCCACGCCTGGCCGCTCTATCGTCAAGCGGGTGGGTCGCGAAAGCGGCTTTGCCAGCCTGGGTCAGCAGTTCAGTGCGCAAGGCTATGACAGCGTGTTCATGTATGGCGGGCGCGGCTACTTCGACAACATGAATGCCTTTTTCGAGGGCAATGGTTATCGCATCGTCGATCAGGGCAGTGTGCCAGATGATGAAGTCACCTTTACCAACGCCTGGGGCATGAGCGATGAGGACCTTTATCAGCAGACCCTGAAAGTGGCAGATGCCGACTTTGCTCAAGGCAGCCCGTTCTTTCTGCAGCTGATGACCACCTCCAACCACCGCCCATACAGCTATCCTGAGGGGCGTATTGATATTCCCTCAGGCAGTGGTCGTGAGGGCGCGGTGAAGTACACCGATTACGCTATTGGCGAGTTCCTGCGCGCCGCACGCCAGAAACCCTGGTTTGCTAACACGGTGTTTATCTTTGTCGCTGACCATACAGCGGGTAGCGCCGGTATGGAGGACTTGCCGGTCAGTAACTATCACATCCCACTGTTCATTTATGCGCCCAGCCTGATTACGCCAGCTGATGTCAGCACCCTGACCAGTCAGATCGATATCGCGCCTACGCTGCTCGGCTTGTTGAACATGGATTACACCTCGACCTTCTTCGGCCGCAATGTGCTGCGCAAGGACGCTGCCCCTGGCCGCGCGCTGATTGGCAACTACCAGCATCTGGGCCTGTTCGACGGTACCAACCTGGCGATTCTCAGCCCGCGGCAGATGATGCGTCGGCACGACGATGCCCTGGGCGAAAGCCTGGAAAGCAGCGCGCAGCAGAGTGACCCGCTGGTGGCGCGCAGTATTGCCTATTACGAGGGCGCCAGTTACGACTTTACCCACGAGTTGCTGGCCTGGCATCCATTGGTTCAACCCTCCGTGCGGGTTGGCCAAAAATGAGGTCGCTTAACCAGACGTCCAGAGACTTCAACTTTCGTCTCTGGTTTACCCTGCCCCTGACTGTCATGGCTTTGTTGCTGGTGCTGGATCCGACCCCGGTGGATGTGGCGATCTCAAACCTTTTCTATGAGCCGGGTGTCGGCTTTATCGGGCGGCACAGCTTCTTTCTGGAAGACATATTGCACGACCGCGCGAAACAGGCGGTGATCGTCATAGGTGTGCTGGCCATTGTCGGCTTTCTGATTAGCCTGCTGCCAACGCGTTTTCGGCAGTATCGCCGCTCGCTGGGCTACCTGGTGCTGGCGATGGCGCTGTGCACCAGTCTGGTCACACCACTAAAGCGCCTGACCAATGTGCAGTGTCCGTGGAGTTTGCAACAATACGGCGGTGATCAGGTGCATACGCCGCTGCTGAGCGCGCGGCCACCGTCTGACAAACCTGGTCGGTGCTGGCCCGGTGGGCACGCTTCTTCCGGGTTTTCGCTGCTGGCGCTGTTTTTCATGTTGCGCGATCGTCGCCCGCGCGCGGCTCGCGTTGCCTTGATTGTGGCGTTGAGCCTGGGGACGATTTTCTCTATCGGGCGGACCATGCAGGGGGCGCATTTCATGTCGCACAACCTGTGGACGCTATTATTTGACTGGTGCATCAGCCTGATGTGCTATCGCCTGATACTTTACCGTCAGCCAGTTCTTGCTGCGCGTGCGGTCACGGTTGGCGAGGAGGTTCGCCATGAGCCGGTTTAAGCGCCTGGGCCGGCTCGCCGCCTGGTTATTGCTGCCGGTTTGCATCCTGGCCATTGTCGCGCTCTGGCGGCCGGACGTATTGCGCAGTGGTGATGTGACTATCCCGCCGCCGACCTTGGGCGCAGAAGATCCTCGGCCGTCAGGTTGGGCTGCCCCGCTAAACGCGCGTTTTCGTTTTTACACACTCAGCCCCACGCTTTACCGCAGTGCTCTGCCGGATACCCGGGACCTTGTCGAGTTGCACGAGCGTGGTATCCGCACCGTGATCAATCTGTATCAGCAGAGTGATGAATCATGGTTGGCCGGTAGCGATATCCGGGGTATCCACATGCCGCTGCGAGCTGATCGCGTGACGGATACTCAGGTGATTGCTGTGCTGCGGGCCATACGCGCAGGCGAGCAGCGCGGCGGTGTGCTGATGCATTGCAAGCACGGGCAAAACCGCACCGGTTTGATCAGCGCCATGTACCGCATCGTATATGACGGCTGGAGCCGTGAAGAAGCTATTGCGGAAATGCTCGAGGGTGGCTTTGGTACGGCCGAGCGGATGGATGACGCGCTGGGTTATCTGAACCGGGTAGATGTTAACGCGTTCAGGCAGGCGATTGCTGCGGGGGAGTGCAGCACCAACCCGCTGGCCTGGTGCCGGTTAAATGCCTTTTTGCTCGATAAGTTTGACTCGCTGGCTGATCTACTCGGTTAGCTTTTGACAATGTAATCCCTGACCGCGGCTGCCTGCAGGCCTGCCTTGCAGGTGGTCGTAGATCTTAATTCTTGGTCATATTTCCTTCCCCCCGCTATTTTGTATGCTGGACAACCCGCTGGGTAAGCCTTCAGTATTGACCGGGCATGCTTCAGCTATAGTGCTAATGTATTTTGTCTGGTTAGTTACTGAGTGCTGCGTCGTTGGTCGCATGATCATGCTCGGTAATTTCCGTGGCTATATAAGCGCTATTTACGCCACGATTAATTAAATAAACAAGGTGCAGCGGGGCTCGGGTGATGGGAAGCGAATCAAGTAATGTTGAAAGAGTGATGTGTGATCGGTGCGTCGACGGCAACGATCTGGAGTTTGATTTCACCATGGCCTTTCAGCCTATCGTGAGCAGCAAGGATCAGCGTGTCTACGGTTACGAAGCTCTGGTGCGCGGTCTGAATAATGAGTCGGCCTACTCAATTATTTCCCGCGTAAATGAAGATAATCGCTACCCATTCGATCAGCTTTGTCGCATCAAGGCTATCGCCTTGGCATCAAAGCTGGGTATCGACTCGATGCTGAGTATCAATTTTCTTCCCAACGCCATCTATAAGCCGGAGCTGTGTATTCGCACGACGCTGGAAGCTGCCAAGCAATTCAGTTTTCCGACTGAACGTATCATGTTCGAGTTCACCGAGGTCGAGCGCTTTGAAGATAGTGCTCACATTAAGCGGATCGTGGAGTATTACCAGGCGCTGGGCTTTAAAACGGCTACGGATGACTTTGGCTCCGGGCATTCCGGGCTAAATCTGCTGGCCGATTTTCAAACCGATATCGTCAAGCTCGATATGGGGCTGATCCGCAATATCGATACCGACAAGACGCGGCAGGTTATCGTTAGTAATACGCTGGCCATGCTCCACGATCTTAACATCACTGCCTTGGCTGAAGGCATCGAGACAGTTGAAGAGTATCGCTGGCTGCGAGCTGCGGGTGTCGATCTGATGCAGGGCTATCTTCTCGCCAAACCGGGTTTTGAGTGCCTGCCGGACGTGAATTATATAGCCGATTGAGAGCGGTAATGTTGCTGTGTGCTGCGGCTTTAACCAAGCGCCGTAGTACTCCAGTTTTTCTATCCTGAAGCGTTTACTCTAGCTGCGCCCTATTTCCCTCACCTTAATCCTCTTGATGTGATCGGTATGCGTTAATCCGACAAGCCTAGCGTTGAGCTCCTCTTTTCAACCTCCTCTTTTTTCCCAAAATGTGCAATGATTCACAACTTTTCACGGGGGGGTGGGGTTGCTTCCTGTGGCGTAACGCGCGAGGGATTTGTGCGATTCTTTTTCAGTCTGGTTCTGTTGCTGTGTCTGTGCGTGTCTTTTGTCATGCCAGTTTGGTCTGCTCCGCTCAAGCTGGGTAGTGATCTGCCTTACGAAACCTATGAAGATATTGCTGGCGATCTGACCAGGGATACGGTGCTGCCGTTGTTGCAGGCTGAGGCCGATACCTATACCTCGGTTACGGTCTCCAGGGGCTACACCCGCTCGGTATACTGGTTTAGCTTTGAGCTGCCTGCTTCCGCCTTTACGTCCGGCGAGCGTTGGATGGAAATGCATCCTACATTTCTTGACGATGTGCAGATTTTTTACCGTCCGCTGAACCAGGCGGGCGCTTGGCAGCTGTGGCAGAGCGGCGACACTCACCCTGGCCCGGCGGGTAATCTGGATTATCGTTTTCCCTTGTTTAAAGTGCCGGCAAGCGAAGCCGGTTATGAGTTTTTGTTGAGGGTTGCCAGCAGTAGTGCCTTGATGCTGCAGCTGACCTTCTGGGAGCCAAACGAGTTCACGCCGCAGGCTATTCGCGCGACCAATAAGTGGAGTATTTACTTTGGTGTCGCCCTTTTATCCAGCCTGATCGCCTTGTCGCTTGCCATTACCCTTCGAAGTCGGCTGCTGTGGTCTGTCACCGCAATGTCGGCTACTTACGGATTAGTTGCCTGCGTTCAGGGTTATATAGCCTGGCTGTTGCCCGCCCGGGGTTTGCTTATACAGCATTACCTAACTGGCGTTTTCACTCTGCTTTCCTACGCTGCCGTCATCTGGCTGACCGCTGAGGCGTTGGCGCTGCGTAAACGCATGCCGCGGATTTATCGCGCGATGTTGGCCAGCAGTGGCGCGATTGCACTCTTGGTATTTAGTGTGCCGCTGGGTTTTTATGGCGAAGCCTTTCGCTGCATGATCGTTCTTTACTTGTTGGTCGGTTTTTTCAGCCTCGGTTTAGGTCTTTATCTCTGGTGGCACGATCGACCGTCTTCAGTTCCCTTGCTGGTGGGCGCCAGTCCCTTGTTTTGCATTCTCATCAGTCTGGCGGGCGTGGGGACTGTGCTGGGCTTTTTAGAGTACCGCAAAGAAATCTATGTGCTTTGGCAGGCGGCCCTGCTTGAGAACATGCTGCTGGTGCCGTGGCTTGCCATTATCCAGGTGCGTAAAAGGCGGCAACAAGCGTTGGAAAAGGCAGGCTTGGCGCATGATCTTAGAGTCGAGCGCGAGGCCAGATTTCATCAGCGTCAATTTATGGGTATGGTTGCTCACGAATTCAGAACACCGCTGGCAGTGATTACGGCCAGTCTGGAAAATATGCGATTGGCAGATACCTCGGCAGAATCTCAGAGCCGACGCCATCGACGCATTGAGCGAGCCACGGAACGTCTGGTGCAGCTGACGGATAATTGCCTCGCAGATTCCCGCCTTGATGCACAGAGTCTGATCATCGCGCCAGAGCCAACCCGCTTGGCCGAGTTACTCAGTTCTGCCGCCTCACTCGTCCATCTTTCAGATCATCACCACTGGGTGCTTACATTCGAAGGCGAGGAAGTGACTGATTTGTCCGATATTGAGGCGGTGGCCAATGTCGATCCGGCGCTGATGCGTATTGCCTTATCAAACGTAATCGACAACGCGGTGAAGTACTCTCCGAAGGGGGCCATTGTCGTGGAGCTGCGGCGCGAGGATAGCGCCTGGCTTGTATCTATAGCTGATTCCGGCAACGGGATAGCCGCCGCGTTAACGCCGCATATTTTCGAGCGCTACCGCCAAGCCAGTCAATCTGGCCAAAACGCAGGAGGCGTTGGTTTGGGGCTCTTTGTTGCCAGACAAATTGCCCAGGCGCATGGCGGAAGCCTGAAGTTGGCGGACAACAGTAATGCGGGTTGCCGTTTTGTTTTTATATTTCCAGACCTTTGGGGGAGGGAGTTATGAGTCTGGCTGGCTTGCGTATTGCCGTGATCGAAGACAACGTGGATCTACGCGAGGAATTGCTGTTCTTTTTGCGTCACCGTGGTTATAGCGCGTGGGGCGTGGGGAGCGCCGAAGCCTTCTGGAAAGAACTGCACCGTAATCCGGTAGAGGTCGTGATAGTCGATCTTGGTTTACCCGGCGAAGATGGTTTTAGTGTCATTGAGTATCTTCATGCTCTAGGTGGATATGGCCTGGTTATCTTGACCGCCCAGGGCGGTGAGCGAGAGCGTCTGCGAGGAATCAATCTTGGCGCGGATCTTTTCCTGGTAAAGCCAATCAACTTCGCAAGCTTTACCGCTTCCTTGTATGCGCTTTGTAGTCGATTGCGCGCTGGCGATACGAACTCGAGTGACGCGGTATTTGAGGTGCAGCAGGATAAATGGCTACTGGATCTTGAACAGATGCGTTTATCAGGCCCTATTGGCGATGAAGTTGTACTTTCTTCGCAGGAGCTTGATTTGCTAAAGCCGCTTATGCGCTCTGCAACGCAGATATTCAGCCGGGAGGCGTTACATGACCTGCTGTTCGATTACGCAGAGGAAACCGATACACACAGAATCGACGTCATACTCAGTCGTCTCCGTGCCAAGGCCAAAAAACAGGGCCTGCGTTTGCCTATCCGCTCGGTGTTTGGCAAGGGTATTGTGTTTACCGGTAAAGCGGCCTGCTTTTAGTGGCAATAC
Source organism: Pseudomonas neustonica (assembly GCF_003797945.1). Classification (GTDB taxonomy): domain Bacteria; phylum Pseudomonadota; class Gammaproteobacteria; order Pseudomonadales; family Pseudomonadaceae; genus Halopseudomonas; species Halopseudomonas neustonica. The sequence continues at coordinate 42,874 of NZ_RKKU01000005.1, read as the reverse complement.
CGTCTATTAAGCCCTCTTTCTGAGGGCGTTTAGAGTCTTCAACCAACCTATGATGGCTGTATGCCGCTAAATGCGGAGCTTGCGCACGCATGTCAAAAATACGTTGAGAGTTTTGAGATATTCGAGACTGACGCAATTCACATTGGCCGTGGCAAAGTCCGGCCTGTTGCAGTCTGACAGGCTTTAAAAGGATTAGTTCCGCTAAGCGGTTGGCCTGCTCTGATATCCAGAAAACTCATTAATGGAAAAAAACATGAGTGCATTCAAACGCGTTTCGTCCCAGCGCCAGCGTGGCTTCACCTTGGTCGAAATCTCTCTCGTTCTGGTTGTAATTGGCTTGATCCTTGGGGCCGTTTCTATTGGCAAAGATATTCAGCGAAACGCCGAATACACCAAGGTCAAACAGAAGTTTGTTGATCAGTGGGTTAGTGCCTACAACGCGCATTTTTTGCGTTCAGGTGTCGTGATTGGCGATAGCCAGACTCAACCGCGGCTGATGGTCAATGGCGCTACCTTTGAAGTGGTAGATGATCTGGTGTCAGGTCGGGATATGACCGGAGCTACCCCACCCAACGCTATCTGCCAGGGTGGTGCTGCGCCAAATATGACGCGTGAAGCCGATCTCATCCTGCACGGTGAAATGGATCGTCACGGCATCCGCATGCCGCCTGGCCGTGCCGAAGGCTTCGAGGATCGTTACGCCTACCTCGATACCAACGGTAATCCCCAGGAGCTACAAATCTGCTTCCAGTGGAATAATCCGGGCTCTCCCGCCAGTTCAGGCAATGTCATGGTTATTACCGGTCTGACGCCTGATTTGGCTCGCTCGCTTGATCAAATGATTGATGGTCAGGCTGATGCCCGCGAAGGCCTTTTCCGCAAGTATGACATCGCCAACGATTCCGATGGTCTGCCCGGGATTGAGTGGGCTGCAAACAACACCCAGGCTTATGGCGCTGGCTCTGGTTCCGCCACTGATACGGATCAGAACCTGGATGAAGATCAGGTTATTACGGTCGTTGCTACTTACAAGATGAACCAGTGAGTCTGGAGGTTGCGATGATGTCGCCAACGGCAAGATCCATGCGCAAACAGCAGGCTGGGTACACCTTGATGGAAATCGTGCTGGTGATGGCCGTCATGGGGCTCATCATGGGTGGTCTGAGTATCGGCCGTGACGTGCTCCAGGAAGCGGAATATAACCGGATCCAAAGCAAGTTTCTGATGCCTTGGAAGCAGGTTTACGATCTGTATTACCAGCGCACAGGTGTGGTCCTGGGTGATAACCAGGTAGCACCTACGCTCATGGTGAACGGCTATGAAACCGTGTTCGACAACCTGCGCGGCGCTGTTGCCGGTGTTCCTGGTAACTACCGTAATACCGGACGCCGACTATGCCATGGTGACGGCTACCCAGCTGACTCATCCGGCGTAGGCGATCCCGCTCTGTCGAATCTGGATCTGCAAGCGTTGGTCGACCGCGTCGGCATTACTATGCCGTCAGGTCGGGCCGAGGGCATGGAAGATCGTTACGCTTACAAAGACACCAACGGGAATCCGGTGGAGCTGCAAATCTGTTTCCAGTGGAATCCGGTAGGAACCATCAGCGGCTCGGGTAACGTGATGGTGATCCGCGGACTGACTCCTGATCTGGCGCGCAAGATGGACCAAATGGTTGATGGTCGCCCCGACGCTACTGAAGGACGTTTTCGTCAGCAGAACGCCAATCGCAACACCCTGCAGAGCACTCGGCAGGTGCCAGGGTTGGAGTGGAGTGCTAACAACACCTTCTCATCGACAGACGCGCACCCCGAAGCATTCGGTAAGGGCACTGGGCGCGATCGGGATGTGATGCTGGTTACTGCGCATTGGGCAATGGATCAGTGACTACGCAGCATTTCCCCGGATCAAGCATGCTAAGCCAAGGTCGTTTATGCATGCTGCTGATTGTCGTCAGTGCTATTGCGTTGCCTTTCCTGGCAAGTGTTGCGTTTAGTTATAAAGCTGAAGCGAGACTGCTTCAGCAGCAACTGACCGAAACCCGTCGCCAGGCTGATCAAGAGGGCAGTGCCAAGCAGCAACTGGCTCGCTGGAGCGATGCAAGCGAGCAGTGGCACGCGCTGGCTGCACGCGCCGACCAGCGTGGGTGGCGAACCAGTCTATGGGACGTGCGCTCAATTGAAGTGGACGCCAAACGTTTCTCTCGCGTTGAGGCCGACACCTTGCTCAGCAGCCTGGAATCTGGTCAGGACGGCTTTATGCTGCCCAAGGCTTTTTCCTTGAAGCTGTTAAGTGACAACGGCTCACTGTTTATCGCCTCTCCTGCGAGTGACCAGCGCAGTGTCGTGCAACTGTCGTTGTCGGGTGAGTACTACTCGCGGAGAGCGCAATGAGTGCTGCCCAGCTACTGTTCGACCTGGGTGGTCCGGCAGAAGGCGCTTCAGCTAATGCCTTGTCACAGCGCCTGGCGTCGCCGCGTGGTCCCGTCATCATCATTACCGATTATCAAGGCGCGCCCTTCGGCGTAGAAGCCTTGCCGGCCCATCATCAGAACCTTGCGCCACTGCTGGAAAAGCGACTTCGCGACGAGGGTGATATCGATGGTCTGGCCCGGGTGTTGATGCATGCGTGTGAGCGCCAGGGGGATTTTGCCCAAACAGCCTACACGGCTGTCCCGGTGGCGCTCCACATGGCGTATCAGCGCTGGGTTAAGCAGCAGAGCGACCATGTGTTGCTGTTCCCGTTGCTTGAAGCATTGATCCTGCTGGCGCAACGCCAACAGCTGGTCTCCGGCGTGCTGGCCTTTGTCCATGACGAGAGTGTTGATGTGCTGGTGTTTCAGGATGGTTCGCTATTGCAGGCGAGCCGTCAGCGTCTATACGCCAACGATGACCAGCCGTATAGACGCATCGCAGCCTATATTCATGCCCAGCAGGTCGGCTTGCAAGGCGATGACGATCAAGCTGAGTGTGTGCTGATCGAGCGCACCAGCGACGAAAGTCAGTTGCTTGTCGAAGCGTTAAAAGAGGCCGGAACGCAGAGCGTTAAGCCTGCCTTGCCGGCACGCCTGCTGTTTGATCAGCTCAATGCGAAGCGCGCTGATCTGGATGGGGTTAGTCGCTCTCTTTATCTGGCTAACCGCATTATGCCCTTGGTCGCAGCTGTGATGGTGACCTTTTGTTTGACCGGGGCAGGTGGCGCTCTCTATTGGAAGCATCAGGCATCGTCGCTGCAAGCCGAGTTGAACGAGGCGCAGACACAGAGCCTGAGTCAGACCTTCAGTGAGATGAACGGGGCTCTGGGAGAGGCGCAGAGTATGGCGGTAACCCAGCGCGAGCGGGCAGAGTTTGTGCGTTTGTCTGATCGTGTCCGGCGCACACCGGACCCCGCAAGTCTTATTCGTGATCTGCGTCAGACGGTTCCAGCGGGTATTGATCTGACCGAAGCCGGCATCGTCTCTGACGACGCAGGTGTATTGATAATTGTGGCTGGTCGCAGTGCCAGTGTGGCTGCACCTTTTGCCGCAGAAGAACGCTTTGTTGAGGCCTTGCAAAAGCTTGGGTACGAAGTAGAGCGGCGAGAAATCACCAGCGGCCTTGGTAACAGCCTGTTTCGCCTGGCGCTGACCTGGAGTGAGAAATGAAAAGGAAATACTTCGCCGCAGCGATGTTGCTGGTAGCAACTAGCTCTTGTGGTTTGGCTTATCAGTTGGCGCAGGCCGCCGAGCGTGACATACAGATGGCCCGTGCGAGCCAGGACTCGCAGTTGCAGAGTCTGGACGCGCGTTTGGGCGAGAAGGTCATGGAGTTTCTGGAGCTGAACGAGCTGTTGGCTCAGCAACTCGAGAATGCCCGCCAATTGCGAGAGCGCGAAAAGGCAGAGGTATTGCTCACCGGGGCTGCTGTAGAGACGCTGCCGCAGCCCCTGCCAGAACCACAGCCAGACCCTCAGGTAGAACCGCAGGCCGAAGCGCCTGAACCTGAAGTGATTCGGGTGCGCTCTGGTCCGCCGTGGTGGACGCGCTATCAAGCCAGCATGGTTGTCTCGTCGGCGGGGGTTCGCTCAGCAGTGGTCAATGGTCGTTACGTACGCCGCGGTGATTCACTCGGGCGTGGTGTTGTGGTTCGTGACATCAGACCTGGTCAGGTGTCGCTGAGTCGCGGCGGCCAAGTGGCTGTGTTGAAGGTCAAGGACGGCAGATGAGTCTCGGTCGCTTTCTCGCCCTGGGTGTTCCGGTGCTGCTGTTGCTGGCGGTGCTGGTGTGGCTCAAAAGTGAGCAGCCTGAGACGTTTATACCTGCAGAGCAGAGTGCGCCTGCGGTGGTGATGCCGACCCAGTCGTCATCTTCGTCTGACAGTGGCAAAGATATCGATGCGCTCTGGAAGCGCTATGAGGCGCTGAGCGCGTCTTCGTCAGCAACGGCAGACGCTGTCGGTTCGCCCGAGCAGGTCGCGCCAGCGCGTGCTTCCGAAGAGTCAGAGCGTGCTGCCGGAGCGCAGTCGCGGGAGGCTCTACGTGAGCAGGCCAAGCGCCGCCGGGAAGCCTTGTTGGCCTCGCGTGATGATGCGTTCAGCAAGCTTAAGAGCCTAAAGCCGGGTGATGTAGAAGGCATGGTTGCTGTGCTTGAACAGCTCAACCGGCAGCTCAAGGATAACGGCATTGAGCACCAGATTGATGTTGATACTGTTCGCCAGCAAATGCGCAGCAGTCAAGAACTGGCTGCACTCAATGAGGCGATGCTGCTTGAGGCAATGAAAGGATCGCGTGCGGATCCTCAGCGCCTGCAGCAACTGAGTCGTGATTTACGCGAGATGCAAGAGACTGTTACCGACAGCTTGAACGCGAGATCAGGGCTGGTTTCACCATGAGTCACGCTGGGCATTTATCACGTCAGCAAGGGTTCAGTTTATTGGAGCTGGCGCTGGTTTTGGCGCTGGTTGGCGGTATGGCGCTGATCGTCATGCAATATCGGGGGCAGGCGCTAAGCCAGGACAAAAGCATCGCCCAAGGCTATCAGGATCAGATAGCGGCCGCCCTGTTCCAGTATGCGCTACGCCATTACCGACTGCCTTGCGCCGATACCAACGGCAACGGTTTCGAGGGCGGCAGCGATGGTGCCTGTGGTCAGGGTTCAACCAACCACATGGTGGGTGGTGTGCCCTTTCAGACATTGAATATGCCGGAGACTCAAGGTCTGAGCGAGGCGGTAAGGCAGCGCTACGTTTACGGCGTATTCCGCGATAACAGCACCGCGGGTGACCTGAGCACATTGACCGAAAGAACCGGCGATGCACTCGGAACCAGCGGTTACTTGAGTCTGAATGACTTGCGCTACGCCCTGCGCGCTCTGGGCGCACGCGCCTTTGATGCCGGGCGCATTCATGTCACCGGGGACGCGCAGCAGGCGGGTGCCGCCAATTGCGCGACTAACCCTCTGGGTAACCTGGCCTTTTTCGTGGCCTACGCGGGTACCCGGGATGCGGATGACGACGGTGACGCCTTTGATGGCGAGAACAGCGATCTCAAGTGGCCGGCCGGGGGAGGACTCTGCGTTTCCGGTCCGTTGACCACACAAGATGAACAGTATGACGACGCCATCGTAGCGGTGGGGTTTGCCGAACTGCTCGGTTATTTGACCCAGTAATTGGGCTGCCGACAATTTTAATATGGAATCAGGCGTACCAGGAGTAGCCTCATGAATCTTGACCCTAGAATTGCGCTTCGTTTTAAACGGAGTTTCTGGCTAAGCGCAGTTGTGGCAACAACGTTGAGCGGTTGTAGCGTTGGCCCTTCCAAAGTGGATGCCAAAAAAGTACAGGCTGTTGATGAGCGTTCTCAGCCCTTGCTGCAGGAACGACTTGTGCAGGAATCGGACAAGCTGCGTGTACTGCAGGATGAGCTGAGAAAGAGTCTGGAGCAGACCCAGCCGCCGGTGCTTGAGCCGATGGTGCCGCGCTTCAACCCGCTGGATGCCATCAACGTCTCTCTGCAGGCCAACGATGAAGACGTGCGCAACCTGCTCAAGGCCATTGCTGATCAGGCAGGACTGAACCTGGTACTACCCGGCACGCTGTCGAGTGATCCGCGTACGATCTCGCTGTCGCTTAACTCGGTGCCAGCCAGCCAGGCGTTTGAAGAAATTACCAAGTCGCTTGACCTGTCAGGTGAAGTGCACAACAACATGCTGGTGGTTCAGGAGTTCAAGGAGCAGGTCTTTGATCTCGATTTTCTGCTGACCATGAGCACCGCCGATTTCAACGCCGGTGGTGATGTCTTTGGTGCCAGCAGCACCGGCGGTGACGGCGCATCTTCAGCCAGTGCCGGTTCGGGCAGCAGCGGCTTGCGCAGCAGTTTTTCGGTCTCTGGCCGCAACACGAATGACGTCAACCCCTATGAACAGATTGATCGTATGCTGGTTGCCCTGATCGGCGAGTCCAGCGCCGAACGCAACCCTTTCGAGCAAAGCATGGGTAGTGGCCAGCAGCCGGCATACATGCTCAACCGCTCCACCGGCACCTTGTTTGTGCGCGGTCGTCCGTCGCAGTTGGCCGCCGTTGGGCGGTTGGTTGAACACTACAAATCGGTGCTCAACCGCCAGGTGCTGATTGAGGCGCAGATTCTCGATATTGAACTCAACGACCAGTTCAGCTACGGCGTCGACTGGAACATATTGCGCGCCAATGCGGCTCTGTCTTACGCCTCTAACCCGTTGACCCTGGGTGCGATTAATACCACAGTGCCAGATGCTATCAATGCTGGCCGTAGCGTATTGATTCCGTCTACGGCACTGGGTACTGCAGGTACTCCTTCGCTGGGCATCGCTCAGGGTGGCGATCATCACAACATCGGGCTCGACCTGATGAAAACCTTCGGTACTATCCATATTCTCTCCAACCCCTCGATCAGGGTACGTAATACCCAGCCGGCGGTGGTGAGCGTGGGTAGCAACATCCGCTATATCGCCCAGTCCAGCTCCAATACTCAGAACGGCGGCGGTGGTCTGCTGGCAACCACGGCCAGTGTGGTCACCTCCAACGTCTTCGACGGTGTCATGCTGGGTGTGATTCCCTTTGTATCGCAAGACGGTTCTATTCACCTCACCATCAATCCGATGCAGACGTCGGTGCAGGAGAACTCGCTTGCGCTGGTTGATGTGGGTAGTACCGAAAACCCACTGAAGATTTCGCTGCCACGGGTCGACTTCAAGGGCATGACTACCTCCCTGTCGCTCAACGACGGTGACATGGTGATCATTGGTGGTTTGATCGGTGAAAACGGTAGCCGTACCAAAGATGGCTTGCCGGGTATTAGCGACATTCCGTTCGTCGGTGGGATCCTTGGCGGGCAGGCGGAATCGACCTCTGCACGTGAGCTGGTTCTTGTCCTTCGCGTTCAGATTCTGTAAGTGCGCAGACCATGAGCCTGATATTCGACGCGCTGCGTCAGCACGACAATCAACCGGCACAGGAACCTACCCTGTCCGGCAGCGTCGTGACGCCTGCGCGTTGGATAATGCCTTGGGTGATCGCGGTACTGATTTTGCTGGTGGGCTTGCTGGTGGTACTGGTCTTCCAGCCTTTGCAGTCGCGAGTGTCAGTACAGCAGGTTGAGCATGATCCAGTCCCGGTTGCCTCAGTTAGCACCGATTCTGTGTCATCAGAACCCGTGGCTGGCTCGCGTTTGTCTGGTGCCGTTCTGGATCGGGTGGTCAAGCCAGTCGGCGCAAGGCCTGTGCAGAACCGGCCGAATGACCAGGATGCTGTTACTGCCAGTGCATCCGCTGCGCGTCAGAATCGGACTGTACTGCCCACATCGCCGCCGTCGCCGCCTCTGGTAGAAACGCCAGTACGCCGCGTCGCCCCGACTATCGCCTCCGCAGCGGTTGTGGTCGCTAGTGAAGCAGCAGTCCAGGCGCCGGCTCAGACCAGGGCTGTACCTGCTGCGCCTGAACCGGCCCTGGCGCCTGCCAAGGTGAATCCGGCAGAACTCTTCAGATCATTCAATGCTGCCTTGGCTGCCGACCGTCTTGAGGAGGCTAACGCAGTGCTTGGGCAAACGCGGCTGGCGCTGGGTGAGTCGCATTTGATGGTTGCCAGAATGCAAGGCTATTACTGCATGCGTGCGGACTGTCCTGAGCTGGCGCGCCAAGCCTATACCAGGGTGTTGTCCCGACTACCGCAGGATCGCGAGGCGGGTTATAACCTGTCAGTGCTGGATTGGCAGGCGGGTCGCAAGGCCTCGGCGCGTGGGCGCGTGGGTTCAATGCTGGCGCAATACCCTGATGATGAGTCGCTGCGTGCATTACAGCGCATGATGGAGCGGCGCTGATGAATGCGTCTGTACACCTGTCAGCCTATCTTCAGCACTTCGGATTTGTGCGTAACCCCTTTCCGGTCACGCCAGACGAGCACGGCATTTTCTTTTCTCCTCGATTGGCTCAGCAATTCACCGAGTTGGTGCATTTCATCGAGCAGCGCAAGGGATTCATGCTGGTCACGGGCGACGTAGGTGTTGGCAAAAGCACCCTGTCTCGCGCTCTGTTGACGCGGTTGGCAGGTCAGGGAACCCGCACGGCTCTGGTGTTCAATACCTTTCTGCAAGGCCCCGAGTTGTTGCGCGCGATCAATCGCGACTTCGGTATAGAGGCCCAAGGCGATAGCCTGGAGTCTTTACTGCAAGCCCTGAATGATTGGCTGTTGCAGCAGCGAGATGCGGGCCATAACTGTGTGCTTATCCTCGATGACGCGCAGGGTCTGGATGTTTCCAGTCTGGAGTTGGTACGCCAGTTGAGCAATCTGGAAGCAAGCCAGGCCAAGTTGCTCCAGATCGTTATGGTGGCGCAGCCGGAGATCAGTCTTACGCTGGATCGCTATGATATGCGTCAGTTGGCCAGCCGTATTGCACTGCGTCTGGAGTTGTCACCCTTGACGCTGAGCGAGCTCGATACCTACCTGCATCATCGCCTGCAGTGGGCGGGAAGTCCGCAGGCGCTAACGCTTGACCAGGGTGCGCTCCGCCGCTTGCACTATTTTAGTCATGGTTATATTCGCCGCGTGCATATTCTGGTTGACCGTTGCCTCTATGGTTTGGCGGCGAGCGACTCGTCGCGTATCACTGCGGCCCTGGTTAATACTGCTGCCTACGAGCTTGGTTTTCAGCCTCAAGCCAAGCGGAATCCTGGCGTTTACGCCGCCAAGCTGGTGGCTGGCGTCGCAGCAATAGGGGTGATCGCGGGCCTGGTGGTGTTGGATGTCCGCCCGGACTGGGCTGTCATTAAGCCGGTACCCGCGGTGGCATCAGTAGCGCCGGTTGCTGTTGCGAAGGTTGAAGCCGAGCCTGAGCCGCAAGCGCTTGCCTGGCAACAGTTTATCGACCGGTATGCACCTCTGGCTGTTGGCGAGGCGCCGCCCGAGCACTGGTCGCAGGTTATCCAGTGGCTGCCGGAGCGAAGCGATACGCAACCTTGGTTGGCGGTACTTTTGCCTCTGGATTGGCAGGAAGGATGCCACGGGCAAACAAGTTATCCTTTGTCTGAAGGTAATCTAGTGCTATTTCGTTCTGCGTTGCCGGCACAGCCACAGCCTTTCGGGGCTGACGACAGCGCTATCATCGCATTGCAGCAGTCGTTGGCTCAGCAGGGCCTGTTGGCAGAAGCCGATATCGACGGGGTTATGGGGCCGCGCACCGCTACTGCGCTGGCTTTTTTCCAGAAGCAGAATGACTTGCTCGCCACCGGGCAGCCCGATGCAGACACGGCTTACTTGCTCGATTGCATTGGTGGAGCAAGCGAATGAATGCGTTGAACTTTCGCTATGTGTTTTACCGCGTAGTATCCGCGCAGGGCAAAGCGCGGCTCGGCTTGTCAAAATTGCCGGTCGACGACTTTAGTGCGGCGCACCTATTGGTGGAGCGACGGGAGCACGCGGTTATCTTGCACCTGTCGGTGCTGCCCAGCTGGGTTATTCCTTTTTTTGACTCGTTCGCCTTGCTTCTGCGGCGCAGCATTGCGCTGCCTTTGTTGGCCGAGTTTCTGCACAGTCTCGGCTTGATGCTGCGTAGTGGCTTGCCGATTGATATGGCGCTGGAGGACTTGAGCAAAGATGCTACTCAGCCGGCCCTGAAGTCGATGGCGCGCGATTTGCTTGCTGGCGTGCAGGCGGGCAATACCTTGTCTTCACGTATGGTTTTTTATTCGCATCAGCTACCGGCTACGGTTCGCCATCTAGTCGATATCGGCGAGCGCTCGGGTAACCTTGATCGCGTATTGATGGATGCTGCCGAGCATTTGGGCCGTATTACCGCGCTGCGCCAGGATGTGTATCGCGCCTTGATTTACCCTGCCTTTGTTGTAGTCACCATTGTTTGCGCAGCCCTGTTCTGGGTGTATTACGTGCTGCCGGATCTGGCCAATATGTTTCAACAGATGGGTGCGCACTTGCCGCCGCTGACACAGAGCGTCATGCGCGGTGTGGAGTGGACGCGCGAGCTGCTTGCTGCTTATGGCTACTGGGTACTGTGTGCCCTGGTGTTATTCCCGCTATTGCTTAGTCGGGTGCAGCGGGTACGCGCCGGTTTTTTCTGGTTGGCGTATCGTTTGCCGATTAGCCGTACGCTGGTGCGCACCTCCTCAATGGCCTTCATCAGTGAATATCTGGCGCTTCTGGTAGCAGCGGGCATTAACCTATTGGAAGGCTTGGCTATTCTGGAGGAGGCGACGCGCAACGAGGTCTATCGCAAGGCGATTCGGCAGGCGCGTGAAGGGGTGCAGCGGGGTAACTCGCTGTCGCGCGAGCTGGAGCGTAGCGGCGTTTTTTCACCGCTCATGATTCGCCTGATCAACGTTGGCGAGCAGAGCGGCAACCTGGACGGACAATTGCGCACCCTGGCCGATGAGTATCGGCGTCGACTCAATCACCTGGTCTCTACGTTGGCGGAGGTCATCAAGCCGGTCATTCTGTTGCTGGCGGGTGGACTGTTCATTTTCGTCGTAGTGGTATTTCTGCTGCCGGTATACGACCTCATCGCGCAAAGCACCCAGCTTCGCTGAAAGGATTCGTTATGAAGCTAATGTCCTCCGCTCCCCACCCCAGGTCTCGAGGCTTCACCTTGCTGGAGCTAGCCGCCTTGCTGGCTGTGCTATCCGGTCTGGTGTTTGCGCTGCTTTATAAAACGACGGACGTCAGCATCCAGCAGGCGCTGCAGAATACGGACGCTGCGCTGACTGCCGCAGACCAACAACTGCGCCAGTTTGCTGCCTGGAACGGGCGTTTGCCGTGTCCGGATACGGACGCCGATGGGATTGAGAACTGCGCCGCCGGCGTGACCAAGGGTACACTGCCCTACCGCACGCTTGGTCTCGCGGCAGTCGGATACGAGGTGGGCGAGCAAGGTGGCCGAGCGCTACGCTATGGTGTCTACCGCAACGCTTCGATCGACGCTGACCTGGCCGTCGCGGCCGAGCGCTTCAAACCCACCAATGCCGATAGCACAGCCTATGATCTGGGTAACCGCAATAGCCTGGATTTGTGTGTAGGGCTGGCAACAGCGGCGTCTCGCCCCGTCGATACCAGCCACCTTTTTGTTAGCTACGACGACACGACGCGAGCCGGTATGGCTTACATGCTGGCCAGTCCGGGCCAAGCCGATGCAGATAACGACGGTGATCGCTACGACGGACTCAATAGCGCCAGTGCCAGCGGTTTCAACGCGCCGCGCACCCCCATCTCCAATAACTATGACGATAGTGTTCGCGGACGCGGCCTAATAGAACTTTTTGACCTGATGCACTGCGACGTGGCTCAGCGCTCGTTGGATCTGGCGGCGAACGCCATTGCTCTTGAGGAAGAAAATATCGCCTTTGCTGAGTCCAATCAGGACAGTGCAGACCAAGGCGTACTGATGAATGGTGTAGGTACTGCACTTGCCGTCTGGTCGCTTGCACAGGCAGCGGCTGGGGTATCAGGTGCCTCGGAAGTACAAGGTATCTCAATCGGACTGTTGGCTGGGGTAACAGCCACTTGTCCTATTCCCCCCTTTCTCGGCTGTGCCTTGATCCCTGTCTATACTGCCGCCACTGCGGCGGCGGCTACTGGGCTGGGTTTAAATATTGCGGCGGCGGTGCTGTCGGGCACGGCGTTGGGGTTGCAGATAACGGCTACCGCGTTGTACGTCGATATCGCCGACAAGGCAGGTGCGCCCGATACCGCGGATACGGACTTGGGTATTACGCAGGCCATGGTCGACTCAGCCTTTGCCGACTATCAGCAGGCCAATGCTGACGCGCAGGCGGCAGAGAGCGCTTATGCGCAGGCTGAAGCTGCTTATCAGGCTGGCCCCAAGAGCGATGCGGATGCAAGTCGCGGTGCGCTTGAGGCGCAGATTGGCCTTCTACCGGCAGACGCTCAGACCGCGGCGCGCGACAATCTTTATGGTTTCCCGCGGCCGGGGGATATTGACCCAGATAATCTCCCCTCAGATCCCGTGATAGGCGTCGAGTCGTCGATTGATGCGTGGTACAGCGCGGAGCAGTCGGCAGAAAACTTAGCGGGTGTCGACCTGGTTGACGGGGACGGCAACCCTATTACCGATGGAAGCGGTAACCCTGTTGATTTGTCCGCTGATGCGCAAGCTGCCCAAGAGTCAGCACAACAACGCATCGAGGAAGCACGCGAAGCCCTGCTGGCGAGCGTTGAATGCCAGGCTAACCAGCCCTGTCCCTTACGCGACAATCTGGGGGCTGCGTTCGACGCGCATGTTGATGCTTACACCGCTGATCGTGATGCGTGGTACGAGCTGGATCAGCTCCGCGCAGCTGCCGAAAACGCGCGTAGTGAGGCAGACAAGGCCTATGACAGCTATGCCGCGCTGGACTGTGCTTTGCAGTTCAATCAGGACTATGACCCCAGCACCAACAGCTGTAAGGCTGGAGCGCCGGGAAGTGGCGCTGGCAATGCTGGCAACAACGCGTTATGCGACATTGCCAGCCCTTCTTACGATGCTGCTGCCTGCGCGGACCTGCAAGCGTCACAGAACTCTAACCCACTCTGCGATAGCGCTAGCCAGTACTACGATGCTGCTGCCTGCGCGGCGCTGGGAACCAGCTCCGGGCCACTGTCGATTTTCAGTGGTATGGATGACTTGGTGCGCCAACTGGATTCGAAAGGAACCGTACGATGAATACGCAGCGACAGTCCGGTTTTAGTCTCCTGGAAATGGCCTTGTCCTTATCGGTCCTGGGCTTTTTGTTTGCCATGCTGCCAATGACGTTGAGCTTACTGGACAGCGTCCAGAGTGCGGCTCCATCGCTTGATCAGAATAAGCTGGCGGTCAATGCCAGCGTTGGCTTTATCGTGCAACATGACCGCCTTCCTTGCCCTGATGCCAATGGCGATGGTTTGGAAAATTGCAATGGCACTCGGCGCGGCCGATATCCCTATCGCACCGTTGGACTGGGTAAGCCTTTGGTTAACGACAGCGGCTACCCCTATGTGTACGCGGTATACCAGCATTCCATAGCCAACCTCACCGCGCTGCAAAGCAGTTACCAGCCCAAGCTGCTCAGTGGTGAGGTGTCGACGGCAACCAACGCGTTGGACTTCTGTCAGGGGCTCAGGCTTGGTTTGTCTGGCGGTCTCCAGTCTGGCGAGGCCAGTGTGCTGGCGCTGGGGGGGAGTGCTGGCGTAAATCCGGCCTTTTTATTCGTTGATCCAGGTAGCGCGGATCGTAACGCCAATGGCCAGCCACTGGACGGTAACAATGTAGCTGGTCTGGTGTTCGAGTCGGTTGGCCGTAGCGATAGCGATAACTACGATGACACGGTAACCGCCATCAGTTTTGCTGAATTGTCTGCACGGCTTGATTGTCCTCATATCATTGCCAGCGTCAGCGCGGCTGCGCGAGATGCCAACGCGGCATATGACGCCTGGCGTGCATACCAGTTTTATCTGGATTTTCGACTGTTTGGTGAGTCGGTGCGTGAAACCAGTCTGGATATGGCTGAGTTGAAGCGGACGATCGCGCTGTTCAACTCGGCCGCGGGCACTGCGATGGCGTTGAATGACCTGGCTACCGGCCTCGCCAGTGCGACAGGCGCGGCTGCCATAGCGGTAGCGTCGGTCAATGCGGCGATCGCAGCGGCAATGATCGTCACTGAGTTGCAAAGTAGCGCTGAGGATGTGGCTGGCAAAAAGGACGAACTGGCGACAGCAGTGCAGCAGCGCAATGCCGCCGAAGTTGCGCGTAATGCGGCGTTGGCCTATCGGCAAAAGGCTTCGGCCCTGGTGCTTAGCCGTGATGCAAAGGGGTGGTTCCAATGAAGCCTGTATATCGTCAGCAGGGTATGACGTTGATTGAGCTTTCGATAGTACTGGTGGTGATGGGCTTGATCGCTGCGGTACTCATGTCACTGATTCCGTCGTTGAGTCGGCTGGCCAGCGTGGAGTCCGCGGTAACGGACGTAACAAGTACCCAGGACGCATTGGCTGGCTTTGCGTTGGCGACGGGTAGACTGCCCTGTGCTGATGCCGATCAGGACGGGTTGGAAGATTGCCCCGCTGTGGCCGGTGGTTTTCCTTACCTGTCGGTTGGACTCGGCGGGCCGCTCCGTAACGCCTATGGCTATGACTACCGGTATGGCGTTTATGTGCGTAGCGATAATGTGGCGATGAACGATACGAGTCTAACGACCCTGGCAGACCGCTGGCAGCCTACGCTGGTGTCCGGATTGCCGCCGACGTCGGGTTTGGCCGTGCTTGGTAGCAGCACACCGCTGGATTTTTGTCGGGCACTGGGCGTTGCGCAGACCGCGACTGCCGACACACAGTATTTGCATATGCAGTATCGCGGTTCCCGCGAAGCAGTAGCTTATGTTCTGGTTGATCCCGGCCAGGCAGATCGCGACGGTAATGGCTCGCTATTCGACGGCACCAATGCGACCGGCCTGGCTTTTGAGCACCCGCTACGCAGTAGCAGTCGCGATTATGACGATAGCGTCAGTGCGGTTCGTTTCAACCAGCTATGGGAGCAGCTGGAGTGCTCGGCACAGCTCGCGACCGCCGGACATGCCCATCCTAATGTGGTGTCTACCCTGGCTATGTTCCGCCAGGCCCTGCGCGACTATCGGGACCAGTTGGAGTTGGTCGAGGATATGGCATTTGCGGATAACTTTCAGACGGGTGCTTCCATCGCTTCGGCAACTGCCTCGGTTGCGTCTGCAGCGGCAAGTGCGCCTACCGCGACAGCATCGGCTATCAATACAGCGGGGGCTACTGCAGCTGCTGTAGGGGCTTCGATCGGTGCCATTGCGGGCAACACTATTCTGGTGGGCACGGCAATAGCCACCCAGGTTACAGCGGTACAGAACCTGAACCAGGTGCGTGACCAGCTGGATGAACTCGACGATCTTATCGACGAACTGGATGACTTGCATGACAGCGTGCGCGCTAACGTCGTCAACGCTGATACCGATGCGCTATCGGCTCAGTAACACATTAAAGAGACTCTTATGACTACGCATAACCGCTTTCGCCAACGGGGGTTTACCCTCCTGGAAATGTCCGTTGCCCTGATTATCGTCGCCTTGATAATTAGCGCCTTGACCCTGGGCAGCAACCTGCAGCGCAATACGGTCTATCAGCACATGGCGACCAGCTTTGTGCGTGGCTGGCAGATGGCCTTTCTCAATCATGTTGATCGGGTCGGTGTCGCGCCCGGTGACAGCCAGATCACTCCCACAGGCAAGGTAAATGGCGCTGATGATAGCGAACTGTGCGGTCTTGATTTGCGCAACGCCATGTATGCCGCCGGCGTGGCCATGCCGCCTGGGCGCTCGGAGGGTTTTGAAACTCATTATGGTTACCTCGATAGCAACGGTAACCCGCAGGATGTCAGCGCCTGCTTTGTCAACGTGAGCTGGAGTGTTCCGGGTAGCAGCGCCGGTCTCTACGTGGTGCAGCGCAAGAATGTGTTGGTTCTGAGAGGCTTGACGCCCGATCTGGCGCGTATGATCGACCGCTTGGTAGACGGTAATGCCGATGCGCGGTTTGGTAGCTTCAGGGAAGCAAGCGAGGCGGACAAAACCAGCACCAGCAGCAGCGAGTGGAGCCTGGATAACCGCGTGGGCTATGGGCAAACGTCGGTCAGGAACCTTGATGAATCACAGGTGGTCACCTTGACCGCTTATTACCTGATGGATCCTTGATGAGCCGCGTGGATACTTTACCTGCCTCGTTGGATGCTCCGGAACTCGGTAATACGCTGACGTCGCTCGGAATTCTTGATCCTACTCAGCTGGCCTACGCGCGCCAAAAGCAAGCCGTCACGGGTGAGTCGCTGAGTCAGATGCTGATTCGGTTGGGCCTGGTGTCTGCAAGCGACCTTGCCCGCGTGCTGGCGGATCATCATGGTTTGCCCTATATCGGCTCCGATGAGTGGCCCGAATCTGACCCTGGCGTCGTTGCGCTGTTCACGCGGGACGCTTGTCTGTCCCACGGTTTGCTGCCATTGCGGGTTCACGCAGGGCACTTGGAGGCCGTTGTCGGTAATGCGGACCCACAACGTGCGCAAAGTTTGATTCAGCGTCGCAGTGGCTTGCCCGCGCGCCTGTGGCAAGGCGACTTTAGTGCGGTAGCCCGTCGTATAGAAACCCTGTATTCAGCTAACCAGCGCACCGTATTAAGCGAATTTGAGCGCGAGTATCGTCAGGTTCGCCAGGATACTCAGGGCTCTTTTCCGGTCAATCAGTTGATCAACCACATGCTGGCGCTGGCCGTCAGCGAGCGCGCCACCGATATTCATCTGCAGCCTGAACCACAGTCACTACATATGGCCTTTCGCATCGACGGTGTATTGGTCCCGATCATCGCGCTGGATCGCGGCATGATGAGACTGGTGGCCGCTATTAAGGTGATTGCGGCGATGGATATTTCCGACAATCTGCGCCCGCAGGATGGCCGCTTTTCTGTCACCATCGATAATCAGACCTACGATATTCGCGCCTCCACGAGCATTACGCCACAAGGCGAAAGTGTCGTTCTGCGCTTGTTACCCAAAGGGGTCTCGGTTGCCGGGCTGGAGGAATTAGGCTTTGCGCCTGAGCACCTGCAGCGCCTGCAGGCATTGTTTCAGCAGCCACACGGCATCTTCCTGATGACGGGCCCGACCGGTTCGGGCAAGACCACCACATTGCATGCCGGACTGCGTCCATTAGGTATGACCGGCAAGAGTATTCTGACCGTCGAAGATCCGATCGAGTACGAGTTGCCGGTGGCCTCGCAAACCCAGGTTAACCGCAAGGCGAACTACACCTTCGACACCGCTATCCGACACTTTCTGCGGCATGATCCGGACATCATGCTGGTGGGTGAAATCCGCGATGCGGAAACCGCGGAAGCGGCTATCCGTGCGGCAGAAACCGGCCACTTGGTATTGTCGACACTGCACGTCAATAGTGTATCTGGTGTGGTCGGTCGGCTTATGGCGCTGGGTATTGCTCCGCAGGCGTTGGCCGAGACGCTTATCGGCTGCATCAACCAGCGCCTGGCGCGCTGCCTTTGCCCGCAGTGCAAAACGCCTGCGGCAACGCCGAACGCAATTCCCGCTGGTCTGGATGCGCTACTGGCGGGCGTGCAGCACATGCGTGGCGAGGGCTGTGACTACTGCCGACATACCGGTTTCCATGGTCGGGTGCCGGTGTATGAAATGCTGGTGTTCGATGCGCCGCTGGCGCGTTGGGTCGAAGAGGGCGGCAGTCGCGCGCGGCTGGAGGGCCTGTTGACCGAAGCAAACCATGTGCCGGTATGGGATACCGGCGCGCGCCTGGTAAGAGAGGGGCTGACTACGGTCGATGAGTTGGTCCGCGTCTTCGGGACCCGCGATGCGTTGGCGTCCGCGTCCTTGCGGGGCTAATACGCGGTTCATGGGCAAGTGCATTGGTTGGTCAGCCCGGCCTGACTAGCAGCGCGGAAGTCCTCAGGTACAAACCTCTGCCTTTGCTCGAAACACCACCGGACGCCAGAGGCTTAGCAAACCCACAACTGCAATGGCCGCGCCGACCCACAGCGGCGCGCGCAGGCCATAACCCTGTTCGATTACGGCGCCACCAGCCCAACTGCCGAAGGCAAGTCCCGCGGTGATGACCGAGGTGTGCAGTGCATTGACCAAGGCACTGGGTTCCGCCGCTTTCATCACGCGGGCGACCATGGCGGGGTTGAGCGCGACGCCGGTCAGACCGAGCAAAACGAAACAGCCGAGGTTAAGCCATACCAGGTCACCGGCCAGAGCGAAGCCGCCCAGAGCCAGGGCCATCAACGCCAGGCCCCAGCCGAGGGCAGGCATGGTGTGCCGGTCGGCAATGCGCCCGACAAACATGTTGCCTATCAGGTTGGCTATGCCATAGACCGCCAGCAGGGGAGCAACGTGGCTTGGTTTGACGCCGACTTCGTCAATCAGAATAGGGGTGCAATAGCTGAACGCGGCGAAGGTCGAGCCAATGATCAAGCCGCTGGTGATATAGGCGCCCCATAGCTGGGTGCTTCTAAGTGCGCTCCACTGGCTGCTTAGCGGCGGTTCGCTGCCGGGTTTTACTTTTGGCAGGCGCTTGGCCGCCAAGCCAGTACATATAAGTGCCAGTGCCACCACCAGCCAACCGCTGGCGCGCCAGCCAAAGTGCTGCTCTACCCAAGCGGTCATGGGTACCCCGGCGACGGGTGACAACATCAGCCCGGCCAGCACCACCGATAGCGCCCGGCCGCGCATTTCTGTCGATACCATGCCCGCACAGATGGTCATGCATAAGCCGATGCAGGCGGCGCTGGAAACCCCCATGATGCAGCGTGCTATCGCCAGTATCAGGTAGGTGGGCGCGGCAGCTGCAAGTGCACCAGCGAATACATAGACAGCCAGCAGCGATACCAGAGCATGCTTGTTACTCACGCGTCGGGCCAGCAGCATGACGGTAACAGGTGGTCCACCCAGTGCCATACCTAAGGCATAAAAGGCGATAAGGTTGCCGACTTGCGCAAGACTAACGGAAAAGGATTCGGCCAGGGCGGGCATCATACCGGCGACCATGAATTCAGCCGTGACTAACGAAAAGATGGTCAGGCCCAAAAGGTAGACTGTTGGGGGCAGCTTGGTACGGTCGGTCATGAAGGCCTCGGCGGAAATTTCGATCGCCACCCTAGGCAGTGACAGCCATGCGGTCAAGCGACTATTGGGCCTATTTTTATTTACGATCCGGGGTTTGGGCACCTGACAGATAGTGCGCAGAATTATTGTGCATCCGACAGATAGAGCGGCTCGGGCGGTCAGGTATGGGCTCACCCCATAACGGGTTAGTCATCCCAGTAGGGGCGCTCGTGTATTTGCTCGAAAAGATGCTGCAGAAAAGCAGCGACCTTTGATGAGCGCAGGCGATTTTCCGGATAGATCACATGAATGCCCTCCAGTGTCGGCTCCCCGGACGCTTCAAATGCAGTCAGGATGGGTAGCAGCGTGCGTTCGCGCAGTGCCTCATACAGCAGCCAGGTAGGAAACAACACAATACCCTGCCCCTGCAGCGCTGCCTCAACCAGGCTCTCGGCGTTGTTACCATAGAGGTTGCCTTTAACGTCATAGCGCTGAAACAGCTCAGGCGCTGCCTGCTGGCGGAAGTACCAAGGCTGAATGCCGCGTGTTCCCTTGTATACCAGGCAGTTGTGGTGCGCCAATTGATCCGGGTGCGCGGGCGCTCCGTGCTGCTCGATATAGGCTGGCGCCGCGCAGGCAAAAAAGCGCTGCGGCGCCAGCTTACGCGCCACCAGACTGGAGTCGCGCAGCGCGCCGACGCGGATTACCACATCGGCTCCCTCCTGCACCGGGTCGATAAAGGCATCGCTCAAGGTCAACTCGATATTCAGAAACGGGTACTGCGATTGCAGTGCTGCCAGCAACGGAGCGATATGCCGTCGACCAAAGGCCACAGGCGCATTGATGCGTAATAGTCCGCGCGGGCCGCTGGCGCCGCCGCTGACCTGCTCGTTGGCTAGCTCGAGGTTGTCGAGTATCTGTTTTACATCCTGATAATAGCGTTCTCCCGCGTCCGTCAGACGGACTGCACGGGTATGCCGAAACAATAGGCGCTGGCCTAGCTGTGTTTCCAGAGCTGCGATATGCCGGGATACCGAGGAGGCGGGCAGGCTGAAGAAACGTGCGGCCTCGATAAAGCTGCCGGTCATGGCAACACGCACAAACAGGCGAAGCGCGAGCAAGCTGGGAGAGTTGTCCAAAATGCAATAGTCCTTTGTTGGTTGCGCGTATTGTAGCAATACGATACGCAGATTACCCTTGCCGGCTTGATAAAAGGAGGCGGTATGCAACAGGCAATCATTTTGCTGATGGTACTGGTAGCAGGCATGGGGCTGTCGGTCGAGGCGGGACTGTTGGGTCCGTTGGGCGAGCAGGTTGGGCATCTTTCCGCCACGCTGTCGATCTTTATGGTCGGCGCACTACTGCTGTCATTGGTCTTGGTGTTTACCCGCAAACGTCAATTGGGATTGCTGTTTGCACAGCCGCGCTGGCTGTTGACCGGGGGCATTCTGGGGCCGATTTACGTCGTTATCCTGACCATCGCTACGCCCTTGGTCGGGGTCGGTATGACCATGGTCGGTATCCTTTGCGGGCAGGTCGCTGCCAGTCTACTCATCGATCACTTTGGCCTGCTAGGCAGCGAAAAGCGTGCGGTGGATGGTTACCGGGTGTTGGCGCTAGCGATGATTTTTGCCGCACTTTGGCTGATGTAAGAGGAGAGTGACCCGATGTTACCCATTATTTTTGCGATCTTATTACTCGGCGGTGCGGTATTGGCTGCGCAGTCTTCCATCAACGGCAAGCTGGGCGCCCAGACGGGCGTAGTCGAAAGCGCTTGGTTAACCTTCGCCATGGGCGCGGTTATTACCTTTCTGCTGATGTTCTTTTTTGAGTCGCCAAGTGAGGCGACCTTGTTCAGCGTACCCAAATGGCAATTGATTGGTGCGCTGTTCGGTGTGGTGTACATGCTGGCTATCGTATTTGCTGTACCGCGAGTTGGCACGGCAGCGGCGACGGTCGCCGTCATTTCCGGTCAACTGCTGATGAGCCTGCTGATTGATCATTTTGGTTGGCTGGGTAATAGCCGCTTGCCTTTGGACCCATCACGCTATCTGTCGATGGCCTTGCTGATGGGGGCGCTGGCGCTGATCTACCTGAGCCACCGCAAGCGAGCATTACGCTTGGCCGCAGCCGCGCAGTAAGGAAATAGCGCAGTACGCTGATTAACGCCTGACGCTGCATTGTGGGTGATAGTGCTCAACTGACCGTTGCGCACTATCACCCGGCAGGCTAAATCAACTTGTCGCTTCAGCGCGCTTGAAGTGCGCTGCCAGTGCCTCGTTAACCGGCCCGGGCGCCTCCAGACTGGCGGAGTGTCCAGCGGCCTTGATGACAATGCAGCGTCCGTCATCGACTCCTTGCGCTATTTGCTCCGACAGGTCGATGCCATAGGCGTGGTCTTCGTCGCCGGCAATCGCCAGCACCGGGACCTTGATCAGCGCCAGTTCATCGACCACGCTCTGGCGCTCAACGACCGCTTCGGCGGCTGAGCCAGTTTCGCGTGCCAGTGCCGCCATGCGATTGCGCCAGGTTGAACGCAGGCTCGCCTGCGATTGCGCGGCGAGGGTGGTGTCGCCAAACATGGTGTACATCAGTTGCTCAATCACCGGCGCGGCGCCGTGTTCCTTCATGGCCTCTACCAGCGGTCGGTACTGCTCGATGTTGTGTTCCTTATCGGCAGATGAACCGACGGTGGTGACTGAGCGCACCAGCGCTGGGTAACGGGCGCCGAGGCGCAGTGCCACGAAACCACCCATCGAGTTGCCGACGATATGGACGGGGCCCAGCTCCAGGCGCTGGATCAAGGCGGCGGCATCCTCGGTCAGGGCGTCCATGCCGTACTCACCGTTCTTGGGATGCGGGGTGAAGCCATGACCACGCTGGTCGTAAGCGATCACCCGGTAGTCTTCAGCAAAGCGCGCGACCTGATGCTCAAACATGCGGTGGTCGAAGAACAGCGAGTGCGCCAGCACTATGGCTGGCGCGTCGCGCGGGCCGGTGTCTTCGTAAGCGATCTCTACGCCATTTATCTCGATCATGGGCATTGCATAGACTCCCTGAAACAGAACAGGAAAGCGGGGCTGCGCTCGCCGAACTAACGACTCCCTGATGCGCATGCCTTGCTCATTGGAACTAATACTAGGACAACATGATTCGCTTGTTCGTTTCGCGGCTGCTGCAGCTCAGTGAGAGTGCGGTTGTCAGTTGTTAGTCAGCGGGGTGCAATGGCTCAACGCTGTACCCAGACTTCGACCCTGCCGTTGCGTTGTGCACCGGTCTCGCCACCCGCAGACCCTACCTGCATGTAGTGACCGTAGCCGACGTAGCCTTGCACTACGGTGCCGAGTTCGCGTAGCGCCTTACTGGCTGTCTGAGCGCGTAGTTCGGAAATCATTTGGGCGCGTAGCTCGTTGCTTTGCTGGTCGGCAAAGCCAATCAGCATAATGTCTGAGCCGGTTTTGCCAGTGTCAGCAAGGTAGGTCTGAATGCGCAGTAGGTCGCGATGCGCCTTGTTGTCCAGCGTGGTGTTGCCTTCGGCAAAGCGGATGTTCACTGATAAACGCTGGTAGCGTGCAGTCAGGCGCTTGAATGTCTCCGGCACGCTGTCGTCAAGCACGGGGTCAACCGCAAAGGGTGTCTGAGAAAAGAACCCCGATTGAGCGACGATCTCTTGTCCCGCATGGCTTTGGGTAAAGTCGATAAAGCTCTGCGCCAGTGGCTCGCCCGTTTGCGCGGGAGTGTAAAGATAAAGCCGACGCGACAGTGGGTAGTCCTCGGTCGCTACCGAGAGTTTGCTGGGCTTAAGCGCTGGCGCATTGCCGTCAGCGATGGCGAGCAGTTTGCTGTTACCGACGGAGGCAAACCCGGCGAATCCTATGCCGGCAGGATCTCGGCTTACATCCGCTGACAGCTGGTCGTTTGACTCGTAACGCCGGGCGCCGTCGGTCATCGCGTATTGGCCGCGCAACACCAGATCCTTGAAGGTGTCCCAGGTGCCGGATTGCTCATCGCGGGCGTATACCTGGATCGCCCGATCAGGCCCACCAACGGCCGACCAGTTAGTGATCTCACCAGCAAAAATCTGTGCCAGGGTTTCTATGCTGAGCTGGTCTACCGGGTTGGCGGGGTGTACCAGAATCGCCAGACCATCAATGGCTATCACATGCTCGCTATCGGCACTGGTCATATCTGCGCGCGCTGCCATAGCCGCTATTTCAGCAGGTTTGACGCGACGTGAGGCCGCCCAGATATCGGCCTGGTTGGCTTGCATTGCGGTAAAGCCGGTACTGGAGCCGTGCGCGGCTACCAATACGGTTAGCGGTTTGCCGTCTTTGCTCGTGCTGAGTAGGGTTTCGTTCTCGGTGCCGCTGGCACTACTGATAACGGGCTGGCCGCTTAGTTGTTCCAGAAAACGCGTCATCAACATGGGTGCCAGGGTAGCGCCAATGGTGTTGGAACCATGGATTTCCAGCGCGTGGGCAGACACCAGCCCCGGTAAAAAAACCATAGCAAAGCACAGGTGGTGCAGCAGTCGGCGACAAACTGATTGCATCGTAAGCCTCATTAGCATCTGACGTTAGGGTGTTGGACGCTACAGAGTGCGACAGCAAGATGACATTTGGATTACGGTGCTGTGACTGCCCGGAGCCTTGATGGTCTTATCGATTGTTGCGTCGCGCAGGGTTCCTTGTCAGTGATGACACACTGATGAGCCCAGCCTGGTGTTGAGTAAGTCTCACCTTGGCACTTGGTTGAATCGGCTGGATGTTCTACTAAGGTGCCTAAAAAGGTACTGCCAGCGTTCAGCACGCTTCAGGTTCGCATGAACTCTTTCTGCAACTTGAAAGCGAGGCAAATTTAACAGCAAAGACGCTATCAAGTTTGACTGACCAATTGGCAACGGATGTTCGCTTTCTAGCCAAGACGACGAGACAAAGGCACCAGCGCGGCCGTGGGTGTCTCGGCTTTTTCATCAGGCGATTGCCTGAGTGTAGGCAGGTAAGACTCTTATATTCTGCGCTTTTGGCAGTAGCGGATGCGAATAACGGTTGTAGTATTTATCTCGTCACGCGTAACGCATCCAACACCAGAGAGAACGCGTGTGATGGCTGCCTGCGGCTCGGGTAGTACAGGTAGTAGCCCGGAAAGGGAGGGCAGTAGGCTTCCAGTACGCGCAACAATCGACCTTCCTCAAGATGTGGCGCGAACTCGTCTTCAGGCAAAAAGGCGATGCCCACTCCGGCCAAAGCTGCGTCAACCATAGCGGGTGAGGTATTGAAAATGAGCTGCCCATCCACTCGCACGTCCAGGGGGTGGCCACGATGCTCGAACTCCCACGTGTAGAGTCCACCGGCACTCTGCAAACGCATGTTGATGCAATTGTGGTTTACCAGATCGCTTGGCTGGCGGGGCGCCGGGTGCGTTGCGAAATAAGCCGGAGAAGCGGCGACGGCCATGCGCAGCTGCGGCCCGACCGGCGTCGCGATCATATCCTTGTCGATCGTGTCGCCCAGGCGCACGCCAGCATCGAAACGATCAGCCACGATATCCCGAAAGCCATAGTTAATGTCGAATTCGATATCGATCTCAGGGTACTCGAGTAAAAGTGGAGTCAGCTTTGGCAGCAGCGTAGTCCGCAGAACATGTTCCCCCGTGGTGATCCGAACCGTGCCTGCCGGCTTATCGCGCAGGGCCGTCAACTCGTCCAGCTCCGCGTCGATTTCGTCAATGCGATGGCCGATGGAATTCAACAGACGTTCACCCGCGGCGGTGAGCGACACGCTGCGTGTGGTGCGCGTCAGCAGTCGAATCTCAAGTCGCGCTTCCAGGCCGCTGACAGCCTGGCTGAGCGCCGATTGCGTGACGCCCATCAGCGAGGCCGCGCGCGTAAAGCTGCCTTCGCGCGCGACAGTGACGAAATACAGTAAATCATTGAGGTTGCGTCTAGCCATGGATCAGTTTCCCATAAAATCCGACCTAATATTAATTAGCTGAGCTAATAAGCTATATAAGAATACATTAGCTAGTCTGGCCGGATCTTGAGGTTGATCATACAAGCACTGAAAAGCCAGCCGCCAAGCTTTGGTGGTCGTATGGCGTTTCCTACCGATAGCAGAGAGCAGTGTATTTATGACGACCCACACAGGTGAGGCCCTGCCCACGGCCGCTTCTATTCAGCCTACCGCAGCGCCGCCAGCTAATTGGAGCGGCGTCTTCGCGATGTCGCTGTGCGTCTTCGCACTGATTGCTTCAGAGTTTATGCCGGTCAGCCTGCTGACGCCGATTGCGACCGATCTTCTCGTCAGTGAGGGGATGGCTGGGCAAGGCATTGCGATCTCAGGTGCGCTCGCGGTACTGACCAGTCTGTCGATCTCGACGTTGGCGGGCGGAATGAACCGCAAGACATTGCTAATCGGCCTGACTACGCTGATGGCGGTGTCCGGCGTCGTGGTTGCGCTGGCGCCAAACTATCTAATCTACATGCTAGGCCGGGCGCTCATAGGTGTGGTCATCGGTGGCTTCTGGTCGTTGTCAGCGGCTACCGCCATGCGCCTGGTGCCTGTCGCACGGCTGCCGCGCGCACTGGCGATCTTCAACGGTGGCAACGCGCTGGCAATGGTCATCGCTGCGCCGCTTGGCGCTTACCTCGGCTCAGTCATGGGTTGGCGCGGCGCCTTCTTTTGTCTGGTGCCATTGGCGACTGTGGCCCTTGTCTGGCAGTGGATCAGCTTGCCGGACATGCCTGCCCAGGAGCGCGCGCCCGGTTCAGGTAATGTTTTCAAGGTACTCAAAAATCGAACCGTTGCCTTGGGCATCGGTGCCTGTGGCGCTTTCTTCATGGGGCAGTTTGTTCTCTTTACCTATGTGCGGCCGTTCCTCGAAACGGTGACGCAGGTCGGTGTGTCCACGCTGTCGCTTATCCTGCTGGCGATAGGCATAGCGGGTTTCATCGGCACCGCGCTGATTGGTTTTATGCTCAATCGCGGCCTCTACAAGGTGCTGGTTGTGACACCCTTGTTGATGGCGGTGATCGCTGTAGCGCTAATTTTCTTCGGGACCTGGATGGCCGCCGTCGCGACGCTACTGGGCCTGTGGGGTTTGCTGGCGACCGCCGCGCCTGTTGCCTGGTGGAGTTGGATTGCCGACGTCATGCCGGACCAGGCCGAGGCTGGCGGAGGCCTGATGGTAGCAGTGATCCAGTTGTCCATTGCCTTGGGTTCGACCCTGGGTGGGATGCTTTTTGACTCGGCAGGCTACCAGAGCGCCTTCGGGGCGAGTGCGCTTGTGTTGCTGTTCGCGGCCTTACTCGCCTTTCTGACTTCACGCGTTCAGCCCCGGGAAGTGGCCTGAGCTGCGCATCCCAGGAGAACCCAATGAAGGCATCTTTTAGCACCACTTGCTGCAGCCAATACTACATCGGCAGAAAAAAACACCCCGCGTGTAGTCAGCGAGTCTTTCATGGGGCAGCCCTGCTGTGCGGCCTGTTTGTGTTCGGCGCCTGCGCCGCCGCTCAGCCTGGCGCGTCAAGCTTGCGCAGCGCGGCAACCGCTGCGGCCACTGTCCAACCGGAGGAGGCTAGTATGTGGATGATCATCGGCGAACACCGCTTCGCCATTACCCTGGCTGATACCGAGGCGGCTCGCGAGTTTGCCGCGATGCTGCCGCTCACGATCAACATGTCCGACCTCAACGACAACGAGAAGCACGCGCAGTTGCCACGGGCGTTACCGTCCAACGCCAGCCGGCCCAAAACGATCCGCAACGGCGACCTGATGCTCTACGGGTCAAGCACTCTGGTGGTCTTTTATCTGAGCTTCAACTCGTCTTATTCCTACACCCGTCTTGGCCACGTAGACGACCCAGACGGCCTGGCACAGGCGCTTGGCCCCGGTGATGCGAACATCACGTTTTCCAAGAATTAGTAGCCGAACCCAGGCAGTGAACGGTGCAGTGCAAAGCGAGCACGACACGAGAATGTAGAAAAACCAGCTCAGAAATGAATAACGTCAGCCAGTCACGTCGATCTGTATGATCAGATAGACAAGATACTGTTTGACCGAATGTCAGCTGGACTCACAAACCTCAGAGGTGTGTGGATTTTTGTCCGGCACACCTAACTTCGCGTCACGTGCAGCCTGAACCAGGAGAAACATAATGATCAAAGATAAAGTCGTCATCATCACCGGCGCATCCTCCGGCATCGGCGAGGCCACCGCCAAGCTGCTCGCCAGTAAAGGTGCCAAGGTCGTGCTCGGCGCGCGCCGCACAGACAACCTGAAGCGCATCGCCGACGAGATTAAGCAGTCCGGTGGCCAGGCCATATATCAAGCGTTGGATGTCACCCAGCAGCCCGAGAACGACACCATCGTCAAGCTGGCCAAAGACAGCTTTGGCCGCGTAGACGTTATTTTCCTGAACGCGGGTTTGATGCCAAATTCGCCACTCTCCGCACTCAAGACTGACGAGTGGCACCAGATGGTCGACGTCAACATCAAAGGCGTGCTCAATGGCGTTGCGGCGGTACTGCCCGAATTCCTGGCGCAGAAGTCTGGCCATGTTATCGCTACCTCATCGGTTGCGGGTCTCAAAGCATACCCGGGCGGCGCAGTTTATGGCGGCACCAAGTGGTTCGTGCGCGATTTCATGGAAGTCCTGCGCATGGAATCCGCCATGGAGGGCACCAACATCCGTACCGCGACTATCTATCCGGCGGCGATCAATACCGAGCTGCTGACCACCTTCACCGACCAGGCATCGCTGGACCAGATGCAGGGCGTGTATGACAAGTTCGGTATCTCGCCAGATCGGATCGCCAGTGTCGTTGCCTTTGCGATCGACCAGCCCGAAGACATGACCATCAACGAGTTCACAGTCGGTCCAGCGAAGCAGCCATGGTGAGTAGTGGCGATGCCGCTGGCATCCCAGCGTAATTCTATCTCTTGGCCCAACAGCCGATAGACGCAAAAGTGAGGGTTTAGTAGTCTTGCGATCCCGCGCACCAACGTAGATGGTAAAATCAGCTCGCTAAACAAGGCGTCCGATGATCTGAAAACGATGCACTTTTTCATCCTTTTTCAAGCAAGAGGTAGCCAGCCTAGTGCTGCTCTCTGAGGTGGGACGAAATGAATTGTAGGCGCTGATAAAACAGTTGCGTCGTTGTTGGCTGCTTCAGGGGCAGACGCTTGATGAGCAACTGAGGCGGTTGGCAAACAGCAGGCCACTCACGCTGACAAGCATGAAACGACCGCAGGCAATGTCGAAGGGAAACAGGTCCAGGAATCGCTCAACGGTAGCGCCTGCTAGATCGTTGAGGGCGCGTTGACTGCGCACAGGCGTTTTACAACCTTCCGGGGTGACGGGTGGAACCCAATCGGCGGTATGATGGTGCTACAAAAGCCTTTTCTGTCACTTAACGTTGTAAAGTGCAGGAATCGGATAAGAAATGAGGAGTTTTTGCCATATAATACCCGCGTAAATCATAAGGTATTTGTATGGACCTCTGCAGTAGTCAAGAATTCTTGCTTGAGCACTTTTTACGGCTAGACACATCTGACCCTGAAATTTGGCTCTCTGCCCTACAGGAGAGCACGCATCTACCCATCATTTCCCAAAAATTTTTGGTGCCGCTGGTCAATACTGGATTTAGAGCAAGGCTGTCCTTTGTTTCATCGCATAGTTTGAATGCAGTCGGAGCGTACCTGAATAAAAGCAGTATCATTTCAGGGGTCAACGGCGGGGCAGCGGCTATAATCATGCCAATTGCGGGCAGAATAGACTTCGAGACCGGCAGTTCCCGATACATATGCGACCCCTGGAAACCGTTCGTGCTTGATCCCCACGAGGACTTCCGGGCTACCCTGTCAGGTGAGACTCATGTATTCGCTATACAGCTGAATACCTTAAACGGTAGCGGCTATCGTTATTCTTTTGAGCGAAGCCAGGCACAATTGTTAGATATTTTACATTTGTTTTTAGGTGCGACGCCCTTCTTCAAAAACTATCAGCATGCCCAAAAACAACTGGAAAACCTCAACAGGCTCCTACATGAATTAATCGAGCCCGGATGTTTGTCCTCGGTTAAGCCTCGAAAAAAAATCAGCGATGATCGCCGCGTCTGCAAAGCTATTGCGCTGATGAACGAGGAGCTTTTGCACCAAGTCGATATCGAATCTATCGCAAAGCGATCCGGCTTGAGCATCCGAAATCTGCACTATCTGATGCACGATTACATTGGCCAATCGCCCTATCAATATGTCAGGGGGCGGCGCTTGATCAAGGCACGAGAAGCGATAATTCAGAGCTATCCCGAGAAAACGACGATTGCGCAGCAGGCGATGAAGTGGGGCTTTTTACATACGGGTCGATTCTCTAATTACTATTACGCGGCCTTCGGTGAATACCCGAAAGACACATTGTCAGTTCTGGCTCGTTTAGAAAAAAACAGACATAACGTAAAAGTCCTTCGCGACCCTGTTGGTAGCGCCGAAAGTCGTTGGCTGGTCAGTAACAAAGAGCCGGTCTGTAATTAGTAACGACAATTGTGCTGAACCCGGCTGCAGCATCAGGAGCGATCTGTAGCAACGCCGGGGTAATGCGCCTGCAGCTAGATGGAGTGCTTGGCGCTAATCAATGTATGCATCCTTGATCCGCACAAAGCTGTCGACATCTGCCAGAAACAGATCGACAAGGTCGGGATCAAAATGGCGCCCCCGATTATTTCGGATAAGATCAACAGCATCGGTAACCGACCAGGCTTCCTTATAGGGCCGCCGTGAAGTCAAAGCATCGAAAACATCGGCAAGTGCTGCTATTCGTCCGGACAGGGGTATTGTTGTGTCAGACAGGCCCAGAGGATAACCGCTACCGTCCCACTTCTCATGATGGCTTAACGCAATTTCCCTGGCCATGGTCAACAGATCACTGTCGTTTCCATCCAGCAAACGCGCACCTATTTCTGCATGGGTCTTCATTGTCTCCCACTCGTCTGACTGCAACTTTCCGGGCTTCAGAAGGATGGCATCCGGTATGCCGATCTTGCCAACATCGTGCATCGGGCTGGCTTGAAGAATGAGATCACATTGGGCTTCGGACCATCCTAATTTGCTTGCGAGCAGGGCACACATCTTACTCATCCGCACAATGTGGTTGCCGGTTTCTTCGTCCCGATACTCTGCAGCATGACCAAGACGGCGGATTATCTGCAACCGCGTGTCGTGAAGCTCACTGGTTCTTTCCTTGACCAGCGCTTCCAGGTGCTCTTTCTGATCCCTTACCAGACGGTGAGTCACATGAGCATCCAGAAAATTACGGACTCTCATCAGTAGTTCACGCCGGTCAAACGGCTTGGTCACATAGTCACGGGCGCCATGCTGAAGTGCACACAATAGCGAATCCTGTTGGCTTTGCGCTGTCAGCACCACGATGGGAGGTGCAATCAAATCCTTCAGCTCGGCCAATTGTTCCATCACCTGAAATCCGTTCAGGCCGGGCATGTTCAGGTCCAGCAGGATCAGCGCTGGCTGGTGTTGCTTGTACGCCGGCAAAACCTGCATAGGGTCACTGATAGAAACAATATGTCGATAACCCTCAGAGGAGAGAATACGTTCCAGCAGTTTCAGGTTCACCGGCTCATCATCAACCACTAATATGGTTTGGTCATACAGATCGACATCATGGAATGCAGACATATCCAGATCACCTCAAATATTTTTCCAGGGTAGCGAGCAACTCGTCTACGCTGATCGGCTTGGTCAGGTATTCATCAAAACCCGCATGTTTACCACGGCGTACCTCGCTATGCATGGCGTTAGCGGTGAGGGCAACTACCGGAATATCTGCGGTATCTTCGCTGGCTTTCAAATTCCTCAGAACGCTATAGCCATCGGTATCCGGCAGATTTATATCAAGCAGCACAATATCCGGTTGTCGCTCTTTTGCCATGGCAAACCCCTCCATCCCGCTGGAGGTAGTCAATAAATGAGCTCCGTCGTAGCGTTGCAGAATGCGGGCTATCAATTTGAGGTTTGCGGGGTTGTCCTCGATGTAAAGAACGGTTCTTGTGTTTTCCTCGCTACCCGCCACCGCAAGGCTGTCTGGCTGTAACACGGGCGAGGCGCTGGTAGTGACGCTATCGTCATTCTCCCCGGAAGGTAGACGCAGCCAGAATGTAGAGCCCTCGCCAACCTGACTTTCTACCCCAACGCTTCCGCCCATCAGATCCAGCAACCGCTGAGTCAGGGCCAGGCCGATCCCCGTGCCTTCTATATGGCTCAATTCGGCCCCCAGCCGGTTGAAGGGTTGAAACAACTCTGTGATCTGCGAAGGCGCAATCCCCGGCCCCGTATCGGATACCCGGATATCTACCCAGTTATCGTCAAGCCGTTTGGCAGAGATCACCACATCGCCGCCCACCCGATTGTATTTGACGGCGTTGGACACCAGGTTTAACAGAGCTTGCTTCAAGCGGGTCCGGTCAGCAGTCACTCGGGCCCCAGAGGAATCCTTGATGCGTAGCTTGATATTGCGAGACTGGGCGGAATGCCGAACCAGAGTCAGGGTCTCTTCCAGTAGTTCGTGGACCTGGATGACCTCCAGTGACAGTTCCAGTTTGCCGGACTCGACCTTGGCCAGGTCGAGCACTTCGTTGATCAGAATAAGCAGATGCCGGCTTGCATTGAGGATCTCGAGCACATTGTCTTGCTGCTCCTCGTCCAGGCCGGAATCATTCTCCAGCAACTGACCAAAACCCTGTATTGCGTTGAGAGGTGTACGCAGTTCATGACTCATACTGGACAAGAACTCTGACTTTGCCCGGTTGGCCTGGTCCGCTCGACGCTTGGCGCGAATCAGATTCTTGCGGTTAACTTCCTCCATATCCAGCATGCGTTGCGAATTGATAATCACCCCATAAGTGGCTGTGAATGGACGAAGAAATTCAATGAGGTTTTTATCGTATCCGCCCTGTCGGTTAGCCAGAGCAAACGTACCCACCAGCTCTGGGCCAACATAGATGGGTACGCTCAGAAAGGACCTGATCTCGGGATGGCCTCCTGGTAGGTTAGTGAACGCAGAACCCTCCGTTCTCTGATCCGCGATGACCGGAGCACCTTCCCGGATGCAGGCACCCAGAAGATTGTCCAGATCACGAAATTCGAAATTGTCTTTGCCTACCCGGCTATAACTCGCTGCTGACTCAGCGTCCCAACTGATGTCTGATATGGCCTGTATTCTTAGGTAGGCCTTCGCGTTATCGTCGTAGAGAACTTCCGCCAGGTAGCCAAACTCGCTATCCGTAAGCTTAAGCAGATTGCCCAGCATGGTATCCAGGGTGCTTCGGAATCGCCCTTCGAGAACGAACGCGGTGAGCGAGTCATGGAGCATGTTCAGCAGACTGGCCTGACCCTCCAGCTTCAGGTCCGCCTCCCGCAGCTCGGTCACATCCTGCACTACTCCGAGCATCTGCACAGCGCGGCCTGTTTCGTCGCGGGTTATGTCTCCGGTTTCCAGCAGCCAACGGATGCTGCCATCTGGCCAGACAACGCGGTGCTCTATACGATAGGGCCGATCGTCCTCAATCGTTTCCTGAATCGCGGTTGACACTTTGTCCCGGTCGTCTGGGTGGACGGCATCGATAAAGTTTTCATAAGACGTCTGCAGCTCTCCTTCGCTGTAACCAAAAAGCACGGGGATCTGTTCTGTCCAGAAAAGCTCACCGCCCGCTATATTCCATTCCCAAGTGCCGATTCTGGAATTTTTTTGCGCTATACGAAGGCGCTCCCGCCCCTTTTCATGCTCGTACTCTCTTCCCCAACGGGTTAGTGCTGCAGCCAGAATGTTGGCGAGCAGCTCCATCAACCCGCTTTGAGTGAAGGTTTCGGCGATAGTGCTGGCATTGCCATGCAGCCCCACCGATCCAGCCCGGTTAGCATTTATCAACAGCGCTGCTTCGATCAGCAGGGCCTTGCCCACGCTGCTTTCGGGGACAGGTACTTCATCCATCTGAATCAGCAATGCTGGCATAGTACTGGTGGCCGGCAACGAGTCTGGCCAATGCTTCACAAAGGGATAAGACTGATATAGCTCCAGACGAATGCTATCTGCTTGCAGCAGTTGGCATAACGGTGCCAAGGCTGCTCGAAGCCCGGGTGCGCCATTTTGCCAGCCGACATCGAGCAACCTGGCTCCGGCTTCGCCCAGACGAGAGGCCAACTGGCCTTGCTGGCTAATAATGGACTCCGCGCCTTTGACGTGCGTGATGTCCTTGCGAACCGCGATGTACTGATAGGGACTGCCGTACTGATCCAGGTAGGGAACAATGGTCGAGGATACCCAATAGTTCGAACCGTCTTTGGCTCGATTGCAGATTTCACCGCGCCAGACCCGACCCTGACTGATAGTTGCCCATAAATCGCCATAGAACGCAGGCGAGTGAATGCTTGACTTGAGTATTCTGTGATTCTGGCCAACCAATTCATCCATGGAATAGCCGCTGATCTCACAGAACCTTTCGTTCACCTCCAGGATATTACCCTTTCGGTCAGTTTTACTGACGATGGCATGCAGGTTGAATGCGCGTCGCTCCTGCTCATAGTCATGAAATCTTTCATAGAGACGGTGACGGATGGTACTCGTTGACGGAGTTGCCGCGAGGCGGCGGTAGATCGCCGTCGCCAGCTGTTCCGGATTATTCGCCCAAGCAACATCAACGAGCCCATTCAAGGTCTTCAGGAGGTCTGTGTCTCGAACTTTTCCTTTGAGCAGGAAAACAGGAATCGCGCTGACTTCAGGAAAGGACCGCAGCAGATCAATTACAGTTCGAAAGCTGATGCTGTCGGGGTAGTGACTTAGTACCACCGCATCCGGGGGAGAGCGGCGTAACGCCACAAGACCTGCCTGAATATCACGCAGCTGATTACTACACAGTCCGACATCCGCCAATGCCTGGTTAACTTCATGATAGACGCTGGGCCGTTCTTCAAGAACAGCCACCTTGCCGCCAGGGTGCGGCTCTCCGACGCCAACTCCCAGGCAGGTTTCGCAGAGCATTCGGGGTGTGACCGGTTTCTCCAGGCAGCGCGTCGCGCCCATTGTCAAAGCGGACTGTGCCAACGAGAGAGAGAAGGTCTCGGCCATCATGAGCAGAGGCTTGCCTGCAAGCTCGGCCTGCAGCTTTTTAAAGCACTCTTGAGTTTCCAGGTCACTGGTATCCACGGCATCAAGGTCAACCAGCCAGCAATCAGGCGCAAAATCACCCGGCAGGTTACGCTGCCAATCCAGGAAACGGCACGCTAGCCCCTGCGACGCCAGCTTCTCGACGTGTCGGCGCATCCATTGCTCTGAAGCAGCATTCCCGATAACAACAACTTCCATTTCACATCGCCCCAACTATTGCGCATATCAATCCAACCAGTGTGCAAACCAGGCAGGAGCCGCCTAGCGGCGCTTCTCCCAGAACTGCTGCGCCAGCTCGCTCATCGCAGCGGATAGACGATTGACCGCTTCGGCACTTTCGTAATTCTTCTGTACGGTTCGCACACTGGTATTGGCGGTGACCTTAATGCTGTTGATGCTCCGGTTAATATCTTCACTGACCGCACCCTGCTGTTCGACAGCTGTCGCGATCTGAGTATTCATTTCGGTTATCTCGTTTACTCGCAGTCCGATGCCGTTTAATGCGTTAGCGGCTTCCTGGGCATTACTGACACTGGCGTTGGCCTGTTCAC
Source organism: Pseudomonas neustonica (assembly GCF_003797945.1). GTDB lineage: Bacteria > Pseudomonadota > Gammaproteobacteria > Pseudomonadales > Pseudomonadaceae > Halopseudomonas > Halopseudomonas neustonica. The sequence goes on along the minus strand of NZ_RKKU01000005.1, from coordinate 8,027 downwards.
TGCTGTGCCGCATGACGGTTACCGCAGAAAGGGCATGTGCCTGTAACGCGCTGATCATGCTTTGGATATCGGTTGTTGATTCCTGCGTGCGGGAGGCTAGGCTGCGCACTTCATCGGCCACAACGGCAAAACCGCGCCCTTGCTCACCGGCGCGTGCAGCCTCAATAGCCGCGTTGAGGGCCAGCAAGTTGGTCTGCTCGGCGATCCCCCGAATGACATCCAGTACTTTGGAGATGTCATTACTCTGGCCTTCAAGTTGATCGATGACTTCCGCAGCCTGACGAATCTCGGCTTCAAGCTTGGTAATGGACTGGCTGGTATGTGTGACCAGGTTTTGGCCAGAGGATGTTTCCCTGTCAGCCTTTTCAGCTGCATCTGCGGCACCTTGCGCGTTGCTGGCAACCTGCTGGATGCTGGCAGCCATCTCGGTGACAGCGGTCGCTATCTGGTCTGTTTCAGCCTGCTGTTCGGCTGTCAGTCTCTTGCTGGATGAAATGTCATCAAGAAGACTGACCGCATTTTTACGCAGTTGCTCTGAGGCGTCACCGATACGCCCCACAACGGAAGCGGTTTCAGCCTCCAACATACGCAACGCAAACTCAATTTGGCCAAACTCGTCTTGGCGCCCGGTATATAGCCCCTGACTCAATGGGTTGTGTGCTGTTTCCTTAGCCATTCGCGTCAGCCTCTCCAAGGGAGAAAGCAACGCAACAATGGCCGCTGAGCCCAAGCCAGCACTGGCTGTTATTGCCAGCACGCTACTAAACAGAGGCATACCGGTAATCAGCGCTGTACCCGTCACGCCGACCAGTATGCTGGCGCAGACTGCGAATCCCATCTTCAGCCTCAATCCTACTGAAGGCCCGGTGGCGAGCGCTTTGCCACTCTTTAGCTTGGCATAGGCCTTCTCAGCGGCTGCGACGTGCTCAGCTGCTGGTTTGGTGCGGACTGACTGAAACTCAACGATCTCACCCTTCTTCTTGATGGGCGTGACAAAGGCACTGACCCAGTAGTGATCACCGTTCTTGCAACGGTTTTTGACCAGGCCCATCCATGAGCGCCCCGATTTTAAGGTGCTCCACATATGTTCAAAGGCGTGCGTAGGCATATCGGGGTGCCGCACAATATTGTGTGGTTGCCCAATCAGCTCTTCCTCGGTGAAGCCACTGATCTTGATGAAGTCGTGGTTAACGTAAGTGATATGACTTTGGGGAGATGTAGTGGAGAGGATATTGGCGCTCGCCGGGAGCTCTAGGTTACGGCCGCTTACAGGCAGGTTTTCACGCATCGGTCACCTCGAAGGAGCTTATTGTTTTTTTCTGGCTCGGATGAGCCCGCTCTTTCATAGACACTATCGTGATCATTTTTCAGGCCTCATCACCATATTCGGGCATAAACCACCCTGAATATCATTTCCATGTGTAGTAACTGCACTAGCTTGAACAAGGGATACAACAAAGCTGTTCAGGCACCAGAATCTTGTACCCAAAAGGAGTCAAGTGCTGGTTCGCATCAAGAACGAATCTAGACGCTCGAGAGCTAGACGCACATCACTAAATGACTGTTTTTGCCAAAAAAGGATGATCCCGATGCGTTTTTTTCAAACGCCGGATAGGATTCTTGAGGGCTCTCAGGCTTATTGAATGTTCGAGAGCGTCTTTTGGGTATTTTATTACCACGCGCCTCGCAGAAACGGCATGGCTCACTGACAAGGGAACCGCTATCGGCCGTGCGAGCAGCAAATGGCTTAGCTCAGCCTCCTCGGCATCTATCAGCAGACTGCTCCGCCACTCAGGCATCATGTTGCAGTCATAGGCTGGTACGTCGGCTGGGTAGATAACCTGCGTCCGGGTGCGCAGCGGTCTTTCTACTCGTCGTTACCGGTACGCGGTTCGATCACCTTTGTGATACTAGAATCTGTACTGGAAAAAACAAATATGGGACCTTGGCAGCAGGCCTGGGTTGCAGTGGATGATCTGACTGAGTTCGCGCTGCCGCCCGGGTTGGGACAGAGACGCGTTGAAGCTGCAACTGCTTTAATCCGGGGGATTGATGCCGTCGAGACACACCCAAACCGTGAGATGACCACCGGTACCGTTGTGTCCCTGGCTGGTGCGTTAGCCGTCCTTCACCACTGGCAGGTGTCCGCTAATCTAGGGGCAATTCAATTGGACCCTGTTTAGCGTCTCAATCTGACCTATTAGAATCGTTACCTCGCATACGCCGGGCCATATCCAGCGAAAGCACATCAATTGGGCCTACCCTTGGGTTAAGATTCAGCACTATATAGTTGTAGCCATCGAACGTTGTGAGCACAAATAACTCTCCCCGCTGCTCGACGCTCATAATCGCACTGGTGAGGATTTTTTCTCCATCCAGCCCGCCCTTCTGACCGTAGCAATTTCCAATTCCTCGGGAGGAAGGCCCTTGATAAATATCGAAATTTGCCAAGTAACCCTTGACGCGTTTTACCCTCAGGGATTTTGCCTGATCCAGTAGTAGTTGAAGTTCCATTCAGTAGCAGCCAACCATTTTAATTTTTGTTATAGCGTTTGCCCGTACGCTAGCCCATCGAGCCCAAGTAAATCCGGTAGCCGGACTCTAGCGGCTAAGTGAAGAGTTCTGCCTATTCTATTCGTTTGGCGGCGTTGAATCGCACCTAGTTTTGTATCCTGAGCTGAGTCCTAGTAAAAGCTTGCTTCTGACCGGTTTTAGTCTGTTTCTCCAGGCGCCTCTCGGCCAGCAACTGTATCAGGGTCCACCCTCGAAACCGCACGAGATACACTCGCGAAAATAGCGTGATGTTGGTCTTGCTGCTACAACCTTATCTTTAAGGCTATGGCGAACATATGGAACCATTTATTGCCGACCATGCTGGGCCTTCATACATACTCGCCCAGTCAGCCCCGAATATAAGTCTCCCATAAGTCAGGAGTTACGTTAGGCAATAGCGCATCGAGTGGTGAAAGCGTGTAACTAATAGACCCTTCATTTCCGTACACAAAGCCCGAAGCGCGCATGCCCGCCCAGAACAGCGCCAGATTCTTGTCCCCTGTACAAAGCATGATCTTTTCTTGGGGAAAGCGCGCGTAAAAATGGAGGAGTAGCTCCAAAGCTCGGAGATCCGCAAGGGCATTGTGAGCATCTCCGGTAGAGTACTTTGAAGACGGTTTTATTAGCCGCTTCGCGGGACCCGCGCCATTGTCGACGCAGACAATGCTAAGCGCGGCAAGCACTACCAGCGTGTTTCGTGGCAGACCGCAGCGCTGAGCGATTTCAAGTACCTTATCCCAGACTTGCGGAAGACGAAGTCTACTTACTGGTGACTGCAGCATTGGAGCCACCTGGCAAAGGAACTGAATTTTACGCGACATTTGCTCGCGCATTTCGTCCAATAGTCCCACAATTCCTTGGATTGCGGAGTCTGGAGTGAGCTGAGCCTCTGGTAGTGCCGCCCGGATTTTTCCGCAGGCCTCGGCCCACTGCTCCGCTACCTGCTCAGATGTTGGCAGCTGTCGCTTGTTGCCCTCCATGGCGAATAAACCAGGATTGATTAGCACGGTCTTGTCTTGGAAGAGATCAAGGAAGTCATTTCCATGACGGAGCTTTTGCCCGTCTCGATAACGCTCCACCAGATCACTCATGGTGCAACGATCTGGCAACACCACCATGTTGTCCCGCAGGGCTAGCCCAGATGGCAGCCAGCCACCGCGGACGAGCCCAATCGCCATATTTGTAAATGGGGTTTCTAACGTAGTGTTGATGTTGGCGACATCGTCAACGGATATACCCGGTATGTTGCTCTCGACGATGCGGGCCCTGGACCAGCTCAACGGGATGTTAATCGGACCGTGGAGCTTCTTTATGTTGGCAAGGTCGGCGTACGTTAGCGGCTGCAGCTCTACCCCTTCGAAGATAGTAGTTCTTCCGGTGAGCATACCCTCGGCATCCTGCTCTTTGAATATCCAAAGGCCGGGTGCATGCGACGCTGGCTGATCGGCCATAATTCGTGGGTCCTTTAAGATGTAAATGGAAATCCTGAAGCCAACCACATTTCAAAAGGGCTGAAAACTTCGGTATTAGGGCACAACTCAGGGCTAGCACCCTGCTGCTATTGCAGCAAACAGTCGGAGCCGAGCGTAGCTTACGGCCAGAGGAGGACGTTTGGAGCAGACAAAATCAACCTTTACCGCTTTTCCTGTTCGCGATTGTCGTTGCGTCCACTTTGATCAAACTACGGAGAGAATAAGCCATCCATGTGGTACGCCACACCGTTGCTAGCCAGCTCATCATGAGTGGTGCGCACATCGTGACGTTGCAGAACGTCTCGGGACACCCTCGAGTCCGATGACGGTGCGGTATGCTCATCTCGCAAGAGCATTAGCAAGACGCCATAAGTTTCGGACCACCACTGCATGTGAACTAAATTCTGATATTAGGGAGCGAAAATGAGGAGATCTATAGATATAAGCAAAATTGCAGGAATTGAGTATCACGGCAGCTCCAGAGTCACTCAGGACTCAATCGACGCTATCGTGCATATCATCAATTCTGGCGAGAAGATCGAGTCAGCGTGGCTTTTATCTTGGTTCGATGGACGTATTGGCGAACATAGCTTTTTGCTAAATATCTTCCCAACACGACAGGTGCTTATAAAGCCAGGCTTCACCTCGGGGTATTCGGGAGAGGGGCCGACAGGGCTTTCTACTGCGCTACAGATCCTGCAACTGCTGAGTATAGAGATTGAAGAGTACGAGATCGACCAAGCGTTGAAGCAACGGACTGAGGCTGGATGCCTACTTTCATCTGATTTGGAGAAACTGGAAAAGTCTCGCCCTATCCGTCCAACAAGATACTACGACTACATCCTGAGTCGGCCAAATTCGCAGCAGAAAACTGAGGTCCGTGGTATTCAGCGATGCTTTCCAGCTGCTATCAATTTTGGGCTTCTCGACGAGAGACTTGTAGAGTTGGCGATCAGCCTCTTTGAGAATCCGGACTCAGCGATTAGTACCGCCTTTCGTCGGTTAGAAGACATTGTTAGAGATAGAATAGGCATTTATGACAAGAGTGGCTCTCACCTGTTTAAAAAAGCCTTTGAGGGTGATAAGTCTCTGCTCCACTGGAACGATCTAGACGGCGGTGAGCAAGCAGGAAAAGCGGGACTGTTCGTGGCAGTTTTCCTTGCCTACCGTAATCCACGGGCACACCGTGAGATTCTCAGCGATCCGCGGGAGGCTGTGCGCGAGTTCATGCTGATCAACCAGCTCTATCTTTTGGAAGCAACGGCGGAGGCTCGGATAGCGGACCTTGCCTCCAATGAATGAGCGCTGCCTTTGCTCTTCGACACTTCTCATAGGGGCGACTGAGGTCGGTCACAAATCGCAGAAGGCGACCCATCGCATTCATTTGCGAAAGACAATAATCGGCCAGAAGCAGCCACTCTGCTCGATAAGAGATTTGTCTACTTTCCCCTATAACTGCAAACTGAAGAAGGATCCGCCGGCGATGCGCAATATCAGGGAGCGAAATTCATGAAGAATGTGGCCAAGCTAATGCGGCCGGAAGAAGAAATCTTTAATGCGTTGGCAGAGCTGTGTGTCTCGCCGGGGTACGTGCATGCTGTCGCTTACCTTTGTTTCCGGGACAACATGATCCGGTATTCGGGTGAGATGAAGGCTGAAGACATGCAGCAAATCTTCTCAAAGAGCCGGTTAATCCGCACTGAAATATCGACTCTCATCGGCCTGATGCTCAAACGAGATATCGACTGCACCTTGCCCACGCCGAAGACAATCGACGGCTACATCAAGGCAACAGAGGCGCTGCTCGAAGAAATTCATCTCGCAATGTCGGATGCATCCTGGGCTGGCTTTGACCCGGCCAAGATCAACGACAAAGACTTCAACCCGTTCACTAACGGTGCTGTCCTGCGAGAACCCATTTTCTACGGGGGAGAATCTGCCTACAGCTTCCAGTACCGCGACTTCTCGCCGGGCAAATATGGACGCGATGACAGTTGGCTCGTAGCGAAAAAGCATTTCTCGATCCAGCAGGCTCGCGACGTTGTCTATGCGATCTCGCGGCTGCAGGACGAAAAGGTGGTCAAGACGTTCCAGTCGATGAGCCAGGTCGCCCCGGAAAAATGGACGTTACTACCAAGCTTCACGTTTTCAATCCAGGAAGTTGCCGACTGCGCACGCATGGACGCCACTGTCGTTGGGCATGTCTTGATGGCTTTCGCAGCACCGGAGAACCCGTGCAACGAGCAATTCACTGCGCTGCACGATTTCAATATCATAAACGCCTGTCCTCTAATACCCATGCCGGGTGGCGGTTACGCACTCCTTCATATCTACAGCTTGGTCGAGGCGCTGTATGAAGCTCCGTTCTATTGGATGGGCGCAGATAAGGCTTATGTCAGCACTGCTATGAAGCACCGCGGTCTCTTCACAGAACAATTTGCCGTCGAGCGGCTAACACTGGTCTTTGGTGTAGGCAACGTTCTCTACAACATCGATATATTCGGATCGGATGGCAACAAACGTGGCGAGATTGATGTCCTGGTGCTGTTCGGCGACCGCGCTCTGGTTGTGCAAGCCAAGTCGAAGCGACTGACGCTAGAGGCCCGGCGCGGCAACGACCTCCAAATCCAGGACGACTTTAAGAAGAGTATTCAAGACTCAAGTGATCAGGCATACCTTTGTGCCCATCTGCTGGAAGAGGGTAAGTGCGCGTTCCGGGATGCGGCTGGTAATGCTGTAACGCTGCCAGGCAAGCTCAAGCGCATATACGTTTTGTGCTTAATTGCCGATCACTATCCTGCACTTAGCTTCCAGGCGCGGCAGTTCTTGAAGTGCACTCCGACCGAGACTATTTCGCAGCCATTCGTGCTGGATGTTTTTGCGCTCGATGCTATGACGGAGATGCTGGACTCGCCGCTCCAGCTACTCAGTTATATCGACCGCAGGACGGGATATACCGAGAAGTTGATGGCCTCACACGAACTAACGATCCTCTCGTACCACCTCAAGCAGAACCTGTGGCTGAATGATGAGAACACAATGGTGCTGCTGGACGACGACATTTCGGCAGACTTGGACGTAGCGATGCTTGTTAGGCGAGAGGGCATTCCTGGCAAGGGTACGCCTGACGGCATACTTACAAAGTTTGCCACAACGGCGTTGGGTCGCATGGTTAAGGCTATTGAAGCCTCACGAGAGCCCGCCATCATTGATCTCGGCTTCACTGTGCTGACGCTTAGCGAGGACACCGTCATTGCTGCTAGCAAGGCCATCGATCAGATAGCCCAAATGGCAGCAATCGACGGCAAAAACCACGATTTCACTGCAGCCTTAGGCCAAGGCGATACCGGCTTGACCATCCACTGCAGTAACGACCCGATTGAAGTTGCTGGACCGAACTTGCAAAGGCATTGTCACGCCCGAAAGTACACCGAGCGAGCGAGTACTTGGTTTGGCGTTTGTCTTCGTCCGAATGACCAAGCTCTGCGTTTTGGGGTCAACTTGGATTTCCCATGGCAAGAGAGTGAAGAAATGGATGTGTTGACGCAGGGAATGGGCAAAGCAACTAGGCTGGACGCTATCGCCTCAAGGCTGCGCTCGACCGGGCCCAAGGTAGGGCGTAACAATCCATGCCCTTGCGGAAGCGGGAAGAAATTCAAAAAATGCTGCCTCTCATAATGCCGTGGCTATCTAGCTCAGCCGCTCTGAAGTCTTCAGAAAAAGGGTATTGAATGCGTGGAGGTGGCAATAAGCGAATTCGTTGATCAACGGTCGCGCTTGTCGTGGGGCTGAAACCGTTAGCTTCTGGCCCAGAGTGTGTAAAAACGCCAGGACAAACCCTTGCTATAGTTTCTAAGAATTTCATTGCAAGGGAATCCCATGAAACGGTTTATCCAGGGTGAACACCGAGGTCAAAGCACCTTGCTTCCCGAAAGCCTCGACGACTACGTCAGCGATACCAATCCAGTGCGCGTGGTCGATGTCTTCGTCGATGAACTCGAC
>NZ_RKKU01000049.1 GCF_003797945.1 Pseudomonas neustonica | reverse complement strand
GGAAGCAAGGTGCTTTGACCTCGGTGTTCACCCTGGATAAACCGTTTCATGGGATTCCCTTGCAATGAAATTCTTAGAAACTATAGCAAGGGTTTGTCCTGGCGTTTTTACACACTCTGGGCCAGAACCAGACGTTTGGGTGCTCCTATGTACCAGTAACAACCGGTCGCTGAAATGCGCATAATCAATAATTTTGAAATCATCGCACTGCTCATTTGCTAAAGCTGAAAATTGCCGGCTTGTAGAGCACCTGAATAACAGAAATACGCACATTATTACATGCAGACTCGGCTATGAATGCCTGCGTGCTCGCGGTTGTTTGCCGCAAACAGGTAACAGCAATCTTAAGTTCGATCAAGTCGGCCGGCTCGCATGATGGGCACAGCCCACATATTTAGCTCATAGATGTGCCAACAACGTTTCACTAAGCAGTGTGTGAAAAAGATAGGACAGCTTCTGCCGATCAATGAGTGCGGTTCTTGCTGAGCAAGGTCGGTCGTACGTTTGTCAATGACAATGCTTCCAGAGCGGGAGGCAGTGTGCCACTATTATCAAAATCTCTATTACCTTTGCAAGGTTTCAAGGACAGAAAATGCTGCGAGAAATCAATGATGTAGAAGCACTTCATTACTGCAGTGAAGATGAGGGAGACTTCTTTGACCGTAAAGCCTTTGAAATAAAGCCCGCTGGGCTTCAAAAAATTGTCGTAGCATTCGCGAACTCTGATGGCGGCGATGTGCTGGTCGGGATTACCGATGAAAAACACGAGCCTGATCCTTTAAGGCGCTGGGTAGGCCGCGACTCCCGCGAAGCTTACAACCAGCATTTGGAAGCATTGGTCAGCTTAAATCCAACGGTTGATTTCAAATACGTTTTTTTGAAACGGCAGATGATGTCTTTGACCTATGTGCTCAAAATTACGGTGAGCAAAGGTCTACAAGTACACGAAACATCGGATAAAATTGTTTATGTTCGAAAGGGCGCTCAGTCATTATCCGTTAAAGGGGCAGCCAAATTGATGGAGCTTGCATACGCCAAAGGCGTTATGTCGGCTGAAGATAGGGAAATTGAAATCGCTAGAATTGATAGTATTGAGAAAAGCCCTGCTTTAGCAGACTATCTAGATCAACTGCCCATCACAAATAAAGATCCTCTTGATTTTCTACTTCAAGAGCATTTGGTTAATTCAGATACTTGGGTTCCTAAAGTATCATCTATATTGCTTTTTTCAGAGAATCCTTCGTCAGTAATTTCTTCACAATGCGCGATACGAATCGTGAGATATGATACGAAGAAAGACGAGCTAGACCGCGACGCCCTAACTGCTGATAACTTCAGTATCGAGGCGCCTTTGTATCTTCAGATCAAGAAAGCCGCAGAAAAAATTAAAGAAATGTTGAGCAAATGCTTTGCTTGGACTCCTGCTGGGTACCAGTCGATTTCGTTCCCAGAAGAGACACTTTGGGAGATTTTAGTAAACTCAGTGATTCATCGTGACTACTCCATTTCAGATAACGTGCTTGTCAGTGTCTATAATAATAGAATTGAAGTTAAGAGTCCTGGACGCCTGCCGGGACTCGTCACGGTAGATAATATTCTTGATAATCGCGCTTCACGCAACCCCAAACTGGTTAGATTGTTATCAAAATACAGCTCAATGCCAAACAGGGATTTAGGCGAAGGTATGAATACCGCATTCCAACGCATGCGTGATTTTGGTTTGATAGACCCTGTAATAAAACAAGCCGATAACTATGTGATAGTGACATTGCATTATCGGTCCAACAAGAATCCCGAGAATTTAGTTCTGGATTTTATTGATGCCCATGACTCTATAAATAACGCCCAGCTTCGGGATTTAACGGGTGTACTTTCCTCGGAACAAGCTACTACAGTGTTCGCAGCAATGCGTGACAAGGGTCTAATCAGAAAGTTCGATGATTCTACCGGAACAAAAGCTAGGTGGATCAAATAGCCCTATTAGGCCTCCGCTTATCTCTCGATATAATTATGTTTCACGAATAGGTACTGCTTTTTTCTAGAGCATTCAGTTCCAAAAGTGAGCCCTTCCAGCTTTGGATAGTTTGTCCGCTTTGGCCGTAACCTGTCCTTCGTTACTGGTCGCTGTCGGCCAGGAGCTGCCAGTTGCCTACTTGGCTGCCCAGTATCTATTAGGGTCAGGTACTCTATCTATGATACTTCTGAAGAAATTGATTGCTAAATGACAAAGGAGTCATCCCAACTAAAAACTGCCACCTGCAAACGCTCCGTGAGATCCAGGGCGTAAGCTGGCTCGACCATGTACGCAAAATCTAATAGGCCTTTAATGTGTCTAATAAAACCTGCGGTAGTATCGAATGCCCGCCTCTGCGCATGGGCCTCAATACCGAAGCGCTCTATATAATATATATGCTGTCTCAAACGGTCTTTAAATTGATGGCATAACCTTGGCTTGGCTGTATCGACCAGCAAGCCTAGCACAAGCTTTTTTGCTCCAGGCGGGGCTATAGTGGTTTTGCTTTTGTTTAACCCTAGGCCTTTTTTTATAAGGCATTTAGCGACGCGCTGGATCAGTTCATGCGCTTTATCTCTGCTAAAGTTTTCTGTTGTTGAGAAGTTAATATCGTCGCTATAGCGGGTGTATCTCAGTTCGTAGCGGCTTGCAATCGCGGCTAATTGCACATCGATATCCCTCATCACTAGATTTGCCAGCATCGGACTCGTTGGAGCTCCTTGAGGAAGATAACCGATGTATCGATGATCATATTGATCAATCACGCGAGCTTTAAATCTTACCTTTCCAGATGGCATGCGATTCCTCCCTCGCACAAATGCCGGAGGAACGTTCTTACGAGGCCTGTCAGTGCATAATCTTGCAAGTTCAAATGATATTAGCGGCTGATATCCTAACTTCCGAAAAGCATGGTATATCTGAATTTCAGATATAGAGCCAAAGAAATCAGCTATATCTAATTTGATAAGCCACTTAGCATTGCAATGCTCACTGGCGCATTTAACAATGCTGCCCCCTGGACTAAATGCATGCGACGCTGGATGTGGCCTTACTTGCCTCAGGACATGCGCGCTAAGCCAGCGCTGGACAGTGAGGAGCTCTGGAGTGGGCACGGAAATCTCTCTGCGCCCTCTATATCCGCTCTTATTCGCTTTTCGTTTTAGGATTGTGAAGGTTCGATACGGATGGCGGTACTCGTCAGCCACAAGACGGCGAAGCGAGATGTATGAAACATCAGTTCTTTGGGCAAGGTGACCAAGAGTTAATATGGCCGGAAGTCGAATTGGACCTTTTGCTAGTGCTTCAACTTGCTCAACAGCAGCATCAAGTATTTGCTGCGATATACCACGAGCAAGCCCTTGTCGTATAAAACGTTGAGAAGACCACATGTCAGGCTACTTTGACACGAAAGTGGAAGCCGAGCGCGGCTCCACCCCAAGTCTTCCGCAGGTTGGTTGAGTCGTGCTCGACATCCGCCTTGCGAAAGCTTCTACGAAAGGCAGCGGAACTCCGCGCCCCCACAGCAGCAATGGACGAGTCAAGCTCGCTCCGGTTGCTCCGGTGAACACTAACCTTCAACGTGATCTTCTCAACGAACTTGGATAGTACATGTCATTACCTAGGTTGGGTAGTGGGCGCTTGGCCCTGTGGTTCGATTTCATGGCCCCTCGAAGAACGCTTCGCCCCAAAGCGGTGAGTCGGTAACGCTGAGTTAGAAGCCCTCTACTTATACAGCTTTCCACGAGCATGTTGGCGGCTTTAATTGTGGTTCTCATAGAAAAGCAGATACTGGACGGCGTTTTCACTCCTTTCGAGATCAACGCCAGTAGAGCGACTATTTCTTTAGAGGATGCATGGGAGTAGACACGATCTGAAACCAGAGCAGCCTTAGCATAGCCAGCGCTCAACATCACATCAACAGGGGTGTGACTTGTCAGCTCTTGAGGAAAAACTGAGCGTGTCTCACCTTGTACCACTCTGTTTGGAAAAAGAGGAACCCAAGGTTTCTTAGGAGTAGATGGGGCCCACAATATCGCCGGCACATTGTTAGGACAGCTATGCTCAAAAACCAATAAGGCCGCGGACTTTTTGTACCCAGAGCATAGATGTGGCTTGCTCGTCTTGTTGCCATATGTCCTGAATAAATCATGAATAAATGGAATTAGCTTTGGAGGCTGGAAGTCGACAAGGGCTGGGCAGAATCTTGCGAAGTAGCATGTCCCGCCCATGGGACTGCTTTCGGCAATGCGACGCCCCGCATTTGCTAAAGCATATGAGACAAATATGGTCTCAATGTATTTAAGCGAAGCCCAGGATTTAATTGTTGGATTAATCCATAGCGAGTGAGCAAAAGATCTTGCTCGTCGTCCCGATCCTATTAGGTCATCAACAAGCATGAGCGCTCGACATTTGTGCGCGCGCATTGACTCAACTGAAGGGTGATTTAAAAACTTATTAGGATTAGACTTTGCGATATTCCTTATTATTGAAGCTATTCGCCCCTCGCTGCCAATGTCGGCTCCACGGCCCACAGCGTCAACATGTTCTTGTCCATTAGCACCATTAAGCCCGCTGAAATAATCAACCCCGAAATCCATTTCACGTACCGCGAACAGAGCCACTACGCCATTTATAGTCTCAGCTCTTTCTAATACAAGTTCCTCTATGGTCCTTTCGAACTCATTGTGGGACACCAAGGTAAGTGAAGATAGCACATCTCTTGCTAAGCGCCTGTCGACCTCGGAAAACTGCTCTAACCACTTAACGCCTTCGACGGAAAGGGCGAGTTTTGTAGCTTCCGGCGAGGAGGTTGTTTGTTTTAATGGCATCAAAGCACACTCGGGAGCGATTCGGTATTATATAACGAAGATTACACAGTACGGTATTCAGCTAAGGTAGAGCCATGACTTCCATTATTGTCCACTGCTGGCCGGATAGCGACAGTATAGTTTAGGCCATCGTTAGCGCTGGTCAGACCTTGGCCTGTTCTGGCATATCAAGAGCACTGTGGTCGTCTATCTGGCAGCCCTAGTTGTAACCTTACGTCTATGAGTTGGCTGCGGCAAGGCATACCTTGAACGTGATAAAGAGCTGCAGCCCATAGCTAGCAGGCCATAGCGAGCCATGCTGTTTGAGACGCAGGATGTCTACCAGCCCCGACGGATGAAGCTAGAGGAGCGTGAAGTTGGTACGCAGCCCGTTTGGATAGGTTGCGCAGGTAGGAACACGCGCCTCCCGGAAAGCTGAGCGCTTTCCGGGACAGGGGACAGATTTTTTTGTAGGCAGACTGGCCGCTTCTGGCCGTTAGCGGTACGTCAGGATAGGGAGCCCATCTCGATTGCGCCGAGAATAGCTGGCACCTAGCTCCCCCTTTAAATACCCGAAAGCCTCAATGGAGGAGGGCTTTTGCTATCTGAGCGATCGACCTGTAACACAGCCGTTAAGACGTGGGCGTGCGATACAGGGAGGCGACCTCGAGATGAAGCTGCCATACTTTGGCTTTATATAGCGAGAGTGACGTTATGGGCACGTCTGATAGCTGGCGAGTTGTCTGCCAAGATCCTGGGGATGGCAGCGGAGACGTTATTGTTGAGCTTCCATCCGAGCTACTTGAGAAGCTTGGTTGGAATTTGGGAGATGAGCTGGCAATTGAAAAGGGGGAGGACGGCATTTCGCTAAAGCTCCAACAGCGCTCTGTTAGTGCGCCCTCCTAGGGGCGGACCGCTAGCAGCATCCGCTTTTGGCCGAGCGCTGCCCATAGCCTACAAAGCTACAGGCCAAAGGCGGCAGAACTGCTAGCTAGAGCAACCCAAGAAGCGCCTAGCCAAACTATGGTAACAATCTACGGCCAAACTATGGGTTCATGCACAAGTGTTGATGCTGGAGCTATCGTTATCAGCCCCCCTCCAACGGATTGCCATCTCGGCCCGCACACCTTCACGTCCTACTCGCCTTAAAGACCAACCGTTACCTCACGCAGCTCAGCGCCGTCACGCACTACAAAAATAGCACTCAAGCCCTGCGCTTTAGCCATCAGCCTACCGCGCTCCAGCCCCTGCACCAGCAATGCGGTGGCCCATGCGTCGGCATACATGCAGCTGGTGCAAAGGACGGAGACAGAGGCAAGATCAGAAGCCAGAGGTGCGCCAGTTTTAGGATCCATCGTGTGCGAAAAGACCACGCCATCACGCTCACGCCAGTGCCGGTAATCCCCGGAAGTGGCGATCGATGTATTGCTCAGCTCGAGGGAGCCAAGCACCTCGCGACGCCCCTTGATGGGCTTTTCCAATGCTACACACCAGTCCCGGCTATCGGCCTTTACTCCGCTGGCACGCATCTCGCCATCGATGCCGACCAGGTAGGACTCAATAGCATGACGATCCAGACAACGCGCCAACTGATCCACGGCGAAACCTTTGGCGATACCGTTAAGGTCCAGAGTAATAGGTGCATGCTTACGTACACGGCTATTGTCGGGATCTATTTCCAGAACGTCGCCCGCGCCAGCCTGCCGGCCTGGCAAGTTTAATGATGGAGCTTGCGGGCCAAAGCCGCAGGCACTGACCAACGCACCTACGCCTATCTCAAAAGCGCCTTCGGACTCTTTGCTTATAAGCAGGGCACTGCTCAGCACCCAGATCAACTCATCAGAAACAGCAAGCCACTGGCCGCAGTCCGCCCCATTAAGTCGCATCAGCTCGGAATCAGGCTTCCATGTCGACATTTGCTGATCGACCTTATCTACCGCCTGTTGCAGGTCAGTCGTCACGGCACTCGAATCAAATCCACTGGCCGCATACAGCACTGCCGTGTAGCGGGTGCCCATGGTTGAACCAGCGAGGCTATAGCGCTGCAGAGAGTCATGCTCAGTAAACGTCTTCACGATAGCGCCCCTGCAGTCGAAGTTGTTCAATACTCAGGCCAAGCTGCTGCAACATCGGCTTGAGCGCCAGCCGCACCCCCTCCGCCATCTCTCGAGAGCCACATACCAGCACCTGCGCGCCCTGCTTCAATAGCAGCACAAGCTCCCCAGCATCCTGCTGCAAACGATCCTGTACATACATTGGCTGGGCCGCTTGTGAAAACGCCAGGCCTAGCTGCGTCAGTCGCCCGTCAGCCAGGTACTCATTCAACTGTGCCTGATAGAGAAAGTCCGACTGGGCATTGCGCCCACCCCAGTAGAGATAAAGCGGGCGTTGATGGGTATTTTTGCGAACAAACCCAATCAAGGGTGCCAGCCCGGTACCCGCGCCAACCAAAATGACCGGATGCCGGCCAGCTGACGGGCGAAACTCGGGGTGCGGCTGAATAACGCCTTCGATGCAGTCGCCTACCTGCAACCCATGCAACATCGGCGAGCACAGCCCAGCGGGATGCTTGCGTACACAGACTTCCAGTACGCCATCTTCATCACTGCTGGCAATCGAGTAGAGTCGGGGCGCCAGATCGCTACCCGGGCGGATAGACAACAGGTCGCCTGGGGCATAGCGGCTAGCCGGATTGCGGACCAAGAACAACCCGTATGATCGCCGCAACGGCTTAACACCGAAGCGCAAGATAGCGGCTGGCGACTCGCTATCCTCACCGAACAGCTCTCGACTCAGCAGCTCCAGTTGTTGCCCGGTTTCAGGCGGCGTCTGCTCAGTGAAGTGCAGATCCACACGTAATTTTTCACCAAGCGCCCTCGCCCACTGGTTAAGCTCACTCAATGCGTTGCGATCAATACAGTGCAGAGGCAGCAGCGGCCTCAAGCCACGTTGCTGCAGCTGATGTTCAACTTCCTGTGCGTAGCCGCAGAAATGTTCAAACTGGGAATTACCAAAACCGACCACTGCAACCTGTAGCTCCGGCCCTAGCTTGCTAAGCGACAGACGACCCAGGAACGCACTGGCAGACTCCGGCGCCTGACCATCACCGTAAGTAGAGGTAAGCACCAGCAGCTGCTTGGCACCGGGATAATGCGGTTGCAGCTGATTCATGTTGGCACAATGTACAGCCAGCCCGTTGCTCGATAACTGCTGGTGAAGCTGACGCGCATAACGCCAGGTTGTACCACCCTGACTACCGACCAAGAGAATCACTTGTGCCTGATCGGCAGGGGCGTTATCCGATAGCACGCGGGCCATGCGCTTGCGATGCCACCAGGAGAGCAGCCCGAAACCGCTGAGCAACAGCAGGCACAGACTGGCGCCAGCAAGAAAAAAGGTCCAGATCGGCGAGTGCGCGCCGGTGTGCAGCTCATACAGATTCTCGTACAGCCGTTTCGTAAAGCCATGCTCCTGATAGCTGATCCACTGGCCGGTACTCGCGTCCACAAAGCCGTCGCCCGATGCGGTGCGTAGCGTATAAAAATTGGCTTGCAGGGGATCAAAGGGGAATTCCAGTTCGCGTAGATCCTGCAGATCCAGATTGCGCAGTGCAGGCAGGCTGCCGATTTCGGCAGCGGGAGCAGAATAGCCAGCGGCTGGATAGACAGGCGCAACATCCTGCCCATCGTCGACCATACCCACGCTAATTGCTGCAAGATAAAGCCCGCTCACCGCCAAAATCGCCAGTACCGGCAGCGTCCAGCGTGACAAGACCAGATGCCAGTAAAGCAGACCGCCCCTATCAGGTATGGGTCGCAGCAGTTGCCGCCAGCCACCCAGGCGACGCGCCAGCAACCAGCACCCTGTGACCACCAGTATCAGCAATGCCAGCGCAGCCATGCCACTCAGCCAGCGGCCCGGCTCACCAAGTAACAACTCACGGTGCAGATTTCGCACCCACGACAAAAAGACGGAAGGCTGGTAGGGGCCCATAACCAAGCCGGTAACAGGATCAGCGATCACCGTATCGCTTTCGGTTGCATTGCTGAATATGACGCGCAGCTCGCCGCTAGGCGCACGCTCTATGCGCTCAATGCCCTGCACCTGCCCGGCAATTCGCTCGACAACCTCTGCCACGTTCTGACCGGCAGATGGCGCAACCTGGAAGTGCTCATAAAGAGTTCCAGTGGATAGCACCAGGCCAGTAGCTGCCGAGACCATAAGCAGGGCACCAAGGACCAGGCTGAGTACAACATGGGTGCGTTGCAGCATGCGTGGCCTCCTGGTCAAAACTGATAGCTGAAACTGTCGACATAGCCCTGCGAGCTGCCGACCACATCCGTCGCCTGCCCGGTAAGCGGCACTTGGATCTCGGCACGATTGTCGCGCTTATCTTCAACGGCACTATCGATGCGGATTTCATAACCTGCATCAATCAACGTATCCGACAGCTCGACAGACACTTGCAGTGTCTCGCCACTGCCAACGCTTGCACCGGTCAACCCATCGAACTCAGCGGCGTTACTACCGCCACGAACCCAGTCACGCAGGTGTTTGTAATACTTGGCCTTACGGCCAGACACCCAGAGTGTGCGCTGGTAGTTACCCTGCGCGTCGGTGACATAGATAGCCAGATAGGCGTCATTGCCTCGATAGTCTTTAAGGGTGGTTTGCAAGGTAATTTCGCGGGCCTGCGCCAGCGCTGGCAATGCCGCCAATCCCGCTAACGCGAGCGTACAAGTCATCTTTTTCATGCTGAGCCTCCAGTTTGGATGGCTCAAACTAACCGCAAAGCCTTAAGTCAAGCTGAACGCCTAAAAGCACTGACTTAAGGACAACTTAAGACTCCTGTGGTTTGCAGTACTTCATCAAGGATAAGCAACCAGACTGGCGGCGCATCGCTTGAGGTTGCGTGGAACCTGAACTGGCTTTTTAACTGGCACTGTCATTGCGGCCAATGGGCTACGTTAGCGGTTAACAAAACACGTCCATTCTCTTGGTTGGCGAATGGCCTGTGCCGCCCGGCATCTACTAAAAGTATCTGCTTTACTATAACGATGAACACACAAAGCAGCTGAAGGTATACCTCTCTCGACAACGTGAATTCTGAGCAGCAGCTTGTGCCAGAAGAAGGCCTTGCACACTTTTCCGGAACAGGAAGGTTAATGATCAAACAGATCAGAACCACCGTTCATACAACAGCCTCAAGCATTGGGCGTACCTGTTTGAGCGCTGTCATTGCCTTATGCCTTGCACTAGTTAACAGCGCTTTGGCTCTGGGGGCACCGCAGGTTCTGGTTATAGCTACCAGCGAGCTGCCCCCCTTCGTCAGTGCTGAGCCTCGTGAAAGCTTTCTTACCGAGCTGCTGCCGGAAGTAGCGAAGGAGATGGACGTAGTATTCGAGTTCCGTTTTATGCCTTGGCCACGCTGTGAGCTAGCCGTCGATACGCTAACCCGGATTTCTCATAGGTCCCCAGCAAGTCTCGCAGACTGTGCGGGTTACCGCCATTACCGCTCATTGGCGGCCGTGACTGATCAATAATCGATCAATTCCTGTTGTCCGGACACACGGCCCC
>NZ_RKKU01000048.1 GCF_003797945.1 Pseudomonas neustonica | reverse complement strand
GGCAAGAGCAGACCTATTTGAATACATCGAGCGGTTCCATAATCCTAGGATGCGACGTAGAGTTGCTGCGCAGGATCAAAAGCTCTTAGCTGTTTTATAACCGTCCGTGGAAACGGGGTAGAACCCAACCGACGTCATTGAAGTGGCGGTGCGCCGATTAAGGGCAAAGATAGATGATAACTTTGAACCCAAACTGATAAGGACGGGGCGTGGCATGGGCTACGTAATAGACGACTCGGAGGTCTAATAGGTGCAGGTCTCACTCACGAAGCGACTGAGTATCATGTTTATGCTCGCTGTTGTTGGCGTACTGGCGGTTGCTGGGCTGTCCTTCAGGCAATTGACCCTGCATCATTTTGAAGAAGTAGACAGACAGATTTTAGAGGAAAAAATGACTGCTGCTGAGCAAATTCTGCGAACAGCGGGGCAGGGCGGGTCTTTTAATGCTGCTTTCCCAGAGCTGAAAGCCTTGCTTGGTGGCCATCAGGACTTGTATGTGGTGATCGAAGACCCGAGTGGGTAGATTCTGTTCAGCGAAGCTGGGCTTAATGGTTTACACGATCATCTGAAGCCTTTCCGGCACCAAAGCGCCTAAGAGTTAAAAACAGCCGGAAAGGTTTGGCGTGCCAGCAAGAAACGTGTCGACATAAATGGCCAAGAGCCAGTGACGATTCTATTGATGCTCGACATTACTGCACTTAAAGCCTTCTTCAGCACGCTGGCTAATTGGTTGTGGACAGGATTATTTATTTTTGCTTTTGTTGGCGCGTTGCTGGGTTGGTTGCTAGCACGGGCTGGGCTGAGGCCGTTGAAAGAAGTAACCAACGTATTCTCTTCTATCTCGGAAAAGTCACTGGAAGATCGTATTTCGACCCAAAATATTCCTGTTGAATTGCGTGATATGACCGCTGCATTCAACGGTATGCTCGCGCGCTTGGAGAGTGCCTTTGTAAAGCTCAGCCATTTTTCAGCTGACATAGCACATGAGCTGCGTACACCGTTGACTAATCTAATTACGCATACCGAAGTTGTATTGACCCGGGCGAGAACGGCTGACGATTATAAGGAAAACCTCTACGCGAATCTTGAAGACTTGCGGCGCATGTCCAGAATGATCGATGACATGTTGTTCCTAGCCAAAGCCAGTAATGGCTTGGTTATTCCGCAACAACGGCTCATCGCGCTCGAGCAGCTTTGTGCGAGCGTGCTTGAGTACTATCAATTTGAGGCGGAAGAACGAGATATCAGGTTTGTCGTAACGGGTAAAGTTAACGCCTATATCGATGAGCAAATGATACGCAGGGCGATCTCTAACGTGATCAGTAATGCCTTGCGTTATACGTCAGATAATGAACAGATAGTGGTCAGCCTTTCTAAACTAGGGCAGTTCGCAAGAATTGAGATAGCCAATCCGGGGGAGGCAATTGCACCTGAACACCTAGAACGTTTATTTGATCGGTTCTATCAAGCTGATCCGTCTCGAACTAAAGGCAGTTCTGGAAGTGCTGGCAGCGCTGGGTTGGGTTTGGCTATAACCCTCTCGATTGCAAATGCCCATGGCGGTACAGCCTGGTGTTCTTCAGTGCAGGGAGTCCCCCGATTTTTCTTGGAGTTGTCTTTGGATAATGTGGAACCTAAGGAAAACTGAGTTATGAATTTTCTCCGAGGTTCCACTGACGGGGCATCTCTGGTCTTTGTTTACGTGCTTACAGCTTGATAACCCTCAGTCGCAAAGCATTAGTAATCACACTGACCGAAGACAACGACATAGCCGCCGCCGCAATGATTGGCGACAGCAGAATGCCGGTAAATGGGTACAAAAGTCCTGCCGCAACCGGTATTCCTGCAGCGTTGTAAACGAAGGCGAAAAACAGATTCTGGCGGATATTGCGCATCGTAGCGCGTGACAATTTCCGCGCTTCAACAATGCCCATCAGATCACCACGCAGCAGCGTAATGCCTGAACTTTCAATGGCCACATCCGTGCCGGTGCCCATGGCGATACCGACGTCTGCGGTGGCCAGGGCGGGTGCATCGTTCACACCATCGCCAGCCATTGCCACAATACGCCCTTCATCCTTGAGACGCTGGACGATCTTGCCCTTGTCTTCGGGCAGCACTTCCGCTTCTACCTCATCGATGTGGAGTTTGCGGGCTACAGCCTCGGCGGAGGTGCGATTGTCGCCCGTCAGCATGACCACGCGAACGCCTTCCTTTTGTAACGCGGCAATAGCCGCTGCGGTGGTCTCCTTGACCGGATCGGCGATCGCAAGTACTCCACAGATCTTCCCGTCCACTGCGGCAAAAATGACCGTAGCTCCGTCCTTGCGCAGCTCGTCTGCTTCTTTGTCAAAAGCGGAGGTATCGACATCCTCAGACTCCATGAGTAACCGATTACCGAGCAGGACCCGTTTGCCATCGATCTTGCCCGTTACTCCTTTACCATTAGGGGAGTCGAAATCCTCGGCATCGGAGAGCTTCAGCTCCATGGCCTTGGCTTTCTCGAGAATGGCATGTGCCAGCGGATGTTCACTGCCTTTTTCAAGACCAGCGGCGTAGCGCATCAGATCTTCGTCGCTGAAGCCGTCTGCCGTCACCAGCTGGGTCACCTGCGGCTTGCCTTCGGTCAGTGTGCCGGTTTTATCCACCACGACCGTATCTACTTTCTCCATGCGCTCGAGGGCTTCCGCGTCACGGATCAGCACCCCAATCTGAGCGCCACGGCCAACACCCACCATGATCGACATGGGTGTTGCCAAACCAAGGGCGCAGGGGCAGGCAATAATCAATACACTCACCGCAGCAATCAGCCCAAAAGCCATTGGCGGCGAAGGTCCGTATATTGACCAGACGACAAACGCAATGACGGCGATGACGATGACCGCTGGCACGAACCAGCCAGCCACTTTGTCGGCCAGGCCTTGAATTGGCGCTCGACTGCGCTGGGCGCTAGCCACCATCTGCACTATCTGGGACAGCATCGTATCGCGGCCTACCTTGTCGGCGCGCATAATGAAACTGCCCTGCTGATTGATGCTGCCACCGACCACTTGGCTGCCTGCTTTTTTGCTGACTGCCAAAGGCTCTCCCGTCACCATGGACTCATCCACATTGGAGCTGCCTTCAAGGACTTCACCATCCAGTGGCACCTTGTCGCCAGGGCGCACTCGGAGGCGGTCGCCGACTTTTACCTGCTCGAGTGCCACATCGGACTCCTCGCCCTCTTCACCCAGCTTCCTTGCGGTTGCTGGGGCAAGATCCAGCAAAGCCTTGATGGCGCCGGAGGTTTTCTCCCGGGCCCGCAGTTCCAGTACCTGCCCGAGCAACACCAGCACGACAATGACGGCAGCAGCCTCGAAATATACCGCGACCGATCCGTCATCCTGGCGGAAGGCGCCGGGGAAAATCTGCGGCATCAATGTTGCGACCAGGCTATACAACAATGCAACGCCGGTACCGATGGAAATCAGCGTGAACATATTCAGGTTACGGGTGATAACAGATTTCCATCCCCGAACAAAGAACGGCCAGCCGCAATAAACGACCACTGGGGTGGCCAGTAGCAGCTGAATCCAGTTGGATATTTGCGGCGACACGATGTGATCAAGCCCCGTCAGGTGACCGCCCATCTCAAGCAGAAATACCGGAAGCGTTAAAACAAGACCGATCCAGAATCGGTGTGTCATATCAGTGAGTTCTGCGGAGGGCCCGTCATTCAGACTGACTTCTTCAGGCTCCAGGCCCATGCCGCAGATGGGACAATCACCGGGGCCTTGCTGACGGATCTCGGGGTGCATCGGGCAGGTGTACATGGTGCCGGGTGCTACCGTTTCTGCCTCGGCACTCTTTTCGCCGAGGTACTTCTGTGGATCGTCTTCAAACTTTGACTGGCATCTGGAAGAGCAAAAATACCAGCTCTTGCCTGCATGCTGGCTGCGATGTTCTGCCGTATGAGGATCGACCGACATGCCGCAAACAGGGTCTTTTACAGCGTTTTCGCCGCGGCTTTCATGATCATGATGATCGTGCTGGTGATCACTCATTGCCTGCTCCTGCTTTATTCGCAGGCCAGTCGGCAAAAGCGATAAAGTACAACAAAACCAGATTGACCATAGGAACCAGCATCAACAGTCCCAGCCAGCCCGGATATCCAGTGCGTCGGCATATTCGCCAGACCGGCGCAACGACGACGATGGCTATCACTACCATCCACAGCCAATGCCCGGCCCACATGGTGTTACCTGACATGCTCTCGTTGATCATGGTGTTGACCTCCTTTTCAAATCGTAGATATCAATGGTGGTCTGCGTGAGTATTCTCATCGTCCACCGCTTTTTTCCGTGCTGACGATGTCAGGAATAATTGCGCTGCAACCGCAATAACAATCATGGTGACTACGGCCACGCCTATCACGAAAGGGTCAGAGTTCAGTTTGACCCAGACAAAGCCGCCCAAAGCCGTCAGATCCAGAATGATCGCTGTGCCCGGTACCCATATTGACGCTTTCACATCCTTACGTAGATACCGTAATACCCCCCAATGAAGGGCGATATCCATAAACAGGTAGAAAATAATCCCGAGGGCCGCAATCCGAGAAAGATCAAAAAAAGCGGTCAGAATCAGACCCAGCACCACCGTATAGACGAGTGTGTGCTTTTGAATGCTGCCCGGCATGCCGAAGTGGCTATGCGGTACTAAATTCATTTCAGTCAACATAGCCAGCATGCGAGACACCGCAAATATGCTTGCGAGTATGCCGCCTGCGGTAGCCATCATGGCGATAGCGACTGTGAACCACACACCGTACTCACCGAGGGCGGGGCGTGCTGCTGCGGCTAAGGAATAATCCCGACTGTCAATGATCTCGGAGAGTGACAGGTTGCTGGCGACCGCAAAGCCTACCAGCGTGTAGATCACCACGCAGGCGGCTATGGAAATCACGATGGCGCGGCCAACGTTGCGATGAGGATCCTTCACTTCGGATCCGCTGTTAGCGATCGTGGTGAAACCTTTGAACGCCAGAATGCCCAAAGCTGTTGCCCCCAGAAAGTTGCCAGCAACCCCGGCTTCTCCGGTGCTGGAAAAGTCGACGGCAAGACTATCGGCTAACCAGACACCCACCAATCCAATGATTAAAATGCCACCGATCTTCAACACGCCGATCAAGGACGCCACGCCCTGAATCATACGGTTGCCCAGCAGGTTGATCAGAAATGCCACCAGAATGAGTGATACCCCGAGAACCGGCACCATAAGTCCACTGTCATCGCCGCCAAACAACTGCATCGTATAGGAGCCAAAGGTGCGCGCAAGAAAGCTCTGGGCGATCACCATCGAAAAATACATTAGCAGGGCGTTGAAAGCTGTCGGTAAATGGTCACCGTAGGCTTTGTACAGGTACATACCTATGCCGCCGGCGGACGGATAGGCGTTAGATATTTTGACATAGGAATATGAGCTAAACGAAACAATCACCGCCGCAGCCAGAAAAGCCAGCGGGAATAGCGCGCCTGTCATCTCCGCCATCTGTCCAGTAAGCGCGAAAATACCGGCGCCAATCATGACACCGGTTCCCAGCATTACCGTACCTGACAATGTCAGGCTGCCCTCTTTGTAACGCGTGGTCCTATCCCGCTCCGTGCTCATACAGCCTCCTGTAACAGACAATCCGACATTACTTACGTCATTTGTCACAACTCAAATCAAATGAGGAAAACGAGCCCAGGGACGCTTCCCCGAGGCCCGTTGAATCGATTAGAAAGAAAGTCTTGCGCCAATGACAGCAAACCATTGTTCGGTACCAGCTCCATCGGCTCTGGCAAAGTCAGCAGAGTCGCCGTACTTGCGTTCATGCACGACGCCAACGTAAGGCGAAAATGAACGGTCAATAAGGTCGTAGCTCAGTCGCAATCCCGTTTCAGTGGATACCAAGCCTTTGCCCACTCCGATTTCCCTGTCTTCGCTGAACGCCATTGTTGCATCTAAAGAAGCAGTGAGTATCCAGTAGTTTGTCAATAGCAACTCATATTCCGCATCGAGTTCGGTGGAGGTGTCTCCATCCTTGCTGACGTAGAAGTTGGCATCAATCTCAAACCACTGAGGCGCCAGGCCGGCAATACCCAGAACAGCATAGGTGCGGTCTGGACCTTCCGGGGTGTCGAACCGAATTCCTGCTTTGGCATCGAAAAAAGTAGAAATAGGCACTTGGCCAACTATCTGATTCTCAAGCCCTTCATAAGCCTGCTCTTCGATGGCGTACTCGCCGCTTGTGAGCCAGCGAAATTTCAGTTCATCTGTACCGTAGAAAAAATCCCCATTCCAGGTAGCCAACTCTTCGCCGTCATCGCTGTAGCGGTATTCAAGCTCTTCGAGCTGAGCGCCCCATATCTTCAGGGACTCCTTGCGTGGAGTTGTGTCCTGTCTGCGCTCTTGAGCAAAACTCAGCGAGGGCATCATCACCAGCCCGGCTAGAGTGGTCACAGCTAAAGACTTTAAAAAACTCATGCCCCACCTCCCACTTTGACCGATTGCTCGCTCACGGCTGCCGCTGGAGTCTCAGGGCCACCTTCGACAATAATCTTGCGGAACATTCCCGTTGCTGCGTGGTATGACAGGTGGCAATGGAAGGCCCACTGTCCAGGTGCATCCACTTCGGTTTCCATATAGACCGTGGTGCCCGGCTGTACGCTGACCGTGTGCTTGACAGGGTTCAACTGACCAGCGCCCACATCCAGAATGGACCACATGCCATGCAGGTGCATCGGGTGAGTCATCATTGTTTCGTTGACGAACTTGAAGCGTACTCTTTCGCCATATTGCAGCCGAATGGGATCGGCATCTTCATATTTGACGCCGTTAATGCTCCAGATATAGCGCTCCATGTTCCCGGTAAGACGCAGTTCAATTTCCCGGGTGGCCTCACGTTCCTCAAAGAGTGGTTTCTGAGCTTTCAAATCGGCATAAGACAGGAATTTGCCGCCATTGGCCGCTACTGGGAGTAGTCCACTACCTTTTGCATAGAAAGGATCGCTGACACTCCCGTCATCCATAGCCATCTTGGAGTGATCCATACCTTCCATGCCGGATTGCTTCATGCCAGCCATCTTGGAGTGGTCCATACCTTCCATGCCGGATTGGTTCATTCCAGCCATCTTGGAGTGGTCCATACCTTCCATGCCGGATTGCTTCATGCCAGCCATCTTGGAGTGGTCCATACCTTCCATGCCGGATTGGCTCATGCCAGCCATCTTGGAGTGGTCCATACCTTCCATGTCGGATTGGTTCATGCCAGCCATCTTGGAGTGATCCATACCCTCCATATCGGGTTGATCCATCCCAGCCATACTCCCGTGATCCATGCCTGCCATGCCCTCCATTTCGCCCATGTCTGCCATGGTTAAAAGCGGTGGCTCACGTAGCGAAGGAACAGGCGCTTCAAGACCTTCTTTCGTCGCAAGCGTTGCACGAGCAAAGCCTGATCGGCCCATAGATTCGGCAAAAATCGTGTATGCTTCAGCGGTTTTTGGTCGCACGAGAACGTCATAAGTTTCCGCTACACCAATGCGGAACTCATCTACGGTGACTGGCTGCACATTGTTACCGTCCGCCTGTACAACGGTCATTTCAAGTCCGGGAATCCGCACATCAAAGTAGGTCATGGCTGATGAGTTGATAAACCGCAAACGAATTCGTTCGCCCGGCTCAAACAGGCCTGTCCAGTTTTGATCAGGGCCTTTCCCATTGATCATGCCGGTAAAGCCTTGCACATCCTCCACATCGACTTTCATCATACGCATGTCACCCCACATCATTCGATCCTTGAGGGTGGCCAGAAAACCTTTTTCGCTCGCATCTTCGGCAAAATCTCCAACGGTCAACTGCTGGCGATTGTAATAGTCTGCCATCATTTTGAGATTGCGCATGATGCGATCCCCGGAATGTGGGTGCTTATCTGTTAATTGAACAACGTAGTCACGATCATATCGGTATGGTTCACGACCCTCAGGTTCGATGACAATAGCTCCAAACGCGCCATCGGGTTCCTGGAAGCCAGAGTGGCTATGAAACCAGTAGGTTCCCGATTGAATAATAGGGAAGTTATAGGTGAAGGTTTCACCTGGCTTGATGCCTGTAAAGCTGATGCCTGGTACACCATCCTGCTTGAATGGAAGAATCAGTCCGTGCCAATGAATGGACGTCATCTCGTCCAAATTATTGGTAACGTTAATCGAGACTTCTTCGCCTTCCTTGAAACGCAACACCGGCCCCGGTGATGCACCGTTGTAACCAATGCCTTCTTTGACGAAGTCGCCGGTATCGATCTGTATTCGATCAACGGTAAGGTTGTACTCGCCTGCAAACACGATTGCCGGCATCATTAGACCAAATGCACTGGCTAAAAAACGTAATTTCATAGCATAAAGCTCCAAAATTCAGGATGTGCCCTGTACGTGCGCTAATCAGTTGAAATTGACATTGCCATACATCCCCGATTGGTAATGGCCAGGTACATTGCACGCGAATTCGATGTCGGCTTTGTCACTAAACTTCCAGACCAATTCTTTGCTTTCGCCGGGTTCGAGCAGAATGCTGTTGGGGTCATCGTGCTTCATGGATTGGCCGTCGCCCATGTCCATGCTCATCATCCCGCGATTAAGTTTGCCGCCTTGAATCACGCCGTGCTCAACCATTTTCACCATTTCTTTTTGGTGACCTTCATGCATGGCTGGTGTGCCGATATTAAACTCGTGAACCAAGTTGCCTTTGTTTTCCACGACAAAGCGCACGGTTTCACCTGACTTTACCGCGATCGATTCTGGTTCGTAATAGTTATCGTACATTGCAACGGTGATAGTCCGACTTGCCTCGGACGGCTTTCCAGCTTCACCGCTCTTGGATGCATGACCGTCGCCATGGGCTCCGGCCCCCAATGCGGTAACAGATACAAACATTGCCAATGCGGCGATTAAAGGTTTAATCAATTTCATGGATTGCTCTCCAGTATCACGATTCATAAAAGGTGTAGTGCTCTGTTGATAGCGATGAGTAGAGTCTATTCTTCGCTTAAGTACGCCATCATACTGAAGGTGTCTTACCATAGCCTGAGCCAAAGTTTACAAATTTGTAATGTTTTAGGTATTTCAGAAAAGCCAAGACAATGATAAAGCGATTTTAAAGGATGTAATCAAGGAAAATACTGTTTATTACATTTATGTAATGTTGCTGTCAGCTTAATGTTATTTTCGCCAGGTATAATGATTTTATAAGAACGCGTGAAAATAAATGCAAGGAACAATTTATGAACAAGGGAAAACTCCTCTTTTCCATTCTCGCCTTAGGCATGGGCTCGGGTGGTGTGGCTGCTGCTGACCAAGCAGATGGTTTCGTCGAAGGCAGTAGTCTGAATATCACTAACCGCAATTTCTATTTCAATCGTGATTCTCGGAACGGCCAGTCCACCCCGTTAGCCAATGGATATTCAGAAGAGTGGGCTCATGCTGTGATTGGGGAGTTTCAATCCGGATTCACTCGTGGAACCGTTGGTTTTGGTATTGACGCGTTTGCCATGCTGTAAGTAGAGCCTCGTGCAGAGCATTTGTCGTGAGCTTGCTCCGAGCTAACGCTTGATTCAAGGCTGGAAGGCTCACTGCAAATCCTCAAGGTGGGCTGGGTAGCCAATAGCTGCTTGCAGGACCGGAACCGTCAAACTTGGCAAAGCTGGTCCAGTCAGGTTTACCACTGAATGTCCTTCGGCGGTTATCGGCAGAGGCGCTCATCATGTCCGCCTGCTGAATGCTCATGGCAACGGGCATCAAAGGTCGCTGTTGCTTGGGGCGTATTACCCAGTCGAATATATTTCTCAGGGCATTCGCTCCGTCAGCCCATGAGGCTTCAAGGCTCCTCAAAGCAGGCACAAGTAGCTCGAACCCAAGAAGCTCATGGCTAACCAGAAAACCAGTTGAGGTGCGTCTTCCATCCGGTAGAAAGCTGCGCACTTTGCCTATGTCATGCAGCAGCCCAGCGACGGCTGCTAGCCAGCGCTCATGTTCTGGAAAGCACGTGGTCATGCCATGGACTGTTTGTGCAACCTCAAGGCTGTGCTGAGCCAGTCCACCACTGCAACAGTGGTGGTAATTCGCGCTCGCTGGGTAGGTAAAGAATGGGCAGCCGATGCTGGGTTGCCCAAGAACCTGGTAGACGAAGCTTTTCAGGGGCTCATAGGGGCAAGGCTGTAGCCATTGCTCCACCGCCATTACCGCAGCCTCTGAGTCAACCATGCTGATGGGTAAATGGGTCAGCGATTGAAAGGTGTCCAGTATGCTTATCTGGCTGTGGCTACCCAGCAGGTATCTACCGTGACGCTTTACGAGAAGGCTCACAGCAGTAATGTTGCTGGTGGGCCATGCGCCAGGGTGGTCAGCTAGTTCAAGTAGTACCTCATGGTTGCCAGAGAGGTTTTCCACGCCGAGGAAAATACCCTCGCTCAATGAGGATACTTGATAGGCGTGCTGGGGAATCAGGCAACCAGTCAGCCAGAAGGGTTCAACAAGCTCATCAGTTATTTCGGGTGGCAAGACCTTAGTCATAATGCTGCCCCCATTGGCTAATGGTTTGATCCAGACGGTCAAGCAGGTAGGGAAGCATTGCTTGACCGCACTGATCTTCCAGCTGAGGTAAGGTTTCGCAGACCCAGGTCTCCAGCGCTGCCAGATTGTCGGTTTCATTTCCGCGACCAATCAAAAAGACCAGACTATCCCCGTCAGGTATCCCCAGTGCGACTTGCATGGCGCTGGCGAGTCGCAGGCACGTCTTTTTAGAAAACTCAGGCATGGTCTTGCTCCTTGTGGGTAGCGGTTTGTTGATCGAGGGCTTGCAGTAATAGTCGCTCCATTGCTGAGCCATCGCGCCGGGTGAGGTTGGGGACATAGCGTGAATACACCCTGAAAAGCATTTCAGTGGTGGTATGGCCCATTTGCCGTGCGATCCATTCGGGTGCTTCACCTGCTGCAAGCCACAGTGTTGCTGCTGTGTGGCGTGTTTGATAAGGACGGCGTTTACGCAGGTCTAGATGACGTAGCAGTGGGTACCACACCCTGTGGGTGACGTTACGATGCAATAAGGGAGACCCATTGCGACTGCAAAAAACAAAGTCGAGCGCGCCTGTTGCTTTTTTCTGCGCCAAGAGGGCGTCGTAAACAGGGCCCGACATATCGATAGACCGGAAAGAGCCATCATTCTTGGTGTAGACCAGCTCCTCCCGTACTAACGATTGCCGCACCAAAATTTGTCTGCGCTCAAAGTCCACAAATTGCCACTGCAGTCCGTCAATCTCACCAGTACGCATTCCGGTAAAAAACCGCACGACGTAGTAATTTTTAAAATCGACACGCACGTTCGCGATGATTTTTTTCACTTCCTCAACCGTGAACGGCTCTACATCGGTCCGGGGCACTTTAAGCGACTTGATACCTTGGTAGGGTGGGGTAAACTCATGTCGGTCGGCTGCTTCGTTAAGGATCATTCGCAAAGGCGTCATGATGTGGTTGATTCGCTCTGCTGACAGGGGTTTGCCTTTACCGTTTCTGACTTTGGCGAGCTGGGAACGGTATGACAAAATCTCTGCCTTGGTGATGGAGCCGACCTCTTTCTCTCCAAATGCGGGTTTCAAGCGGCTACTCAGTGTGTTGGCAACTGTTTCGCTGTGTGAACGTCGCCACTGAGCCTGCATTTCGCTAAACCAGGTGTCAGCGAAATCGCTGAACAGCGGCGTGGTGGTTTTGCTTACTCGCGCCCTTAATGCATCAGCCTCACTGAACTTGCGTGCATTGCTGCTACCGGGGAAGTACTTGGCGTACTCGAAGGAGCCAAGCGTTATCTCTGCCTCTATTTTTTTCAAAATGGTTTCGAGCTTTCGGCGATTGGCGGGATTGTCATCCAGCGCGGTTTGCTCGCGACAGCGTATGCTTTGGTAGCGGAAATCAAAGAACAGCTTTCCGGTCTGCTCTCGTGTACGAATACTAGCCATGCATCACACCTCCATTTGCCATCGGAATGCTGTAATTGGAAGCGCCCGAAGTGGCTGCCATATCTCGCTCAATCGCGTCCCATAGATATAGGATCTTCCGCCCACCAAAGGGCCGGATGTAATGAGTGCCTTCAAATAACACGGAGTCCTTGAGGCGTTCGCGGATGGTGCGGGCGTCGTATTTGATTCGAGCGGCTAGCTCGTCGGTTGTTAGGTATATCTGTGACATAGCAATGATCCTCTGGTAATGTTTCTCGCTGGAGGTCATCAGGTCCTCTTAAAGATTAATCTGATCTCCTGAAGATCATTATGCACGCAAAAAGACCTTCTGCAAGTCTTTTTGTTCTCCTGTGGGTCAAATAGTCTTTTGGTGGAACAATGGTTAAGTGTCATCTTTCGAGATTGATGGGCGAGAGGAAGCTCAAGGTGATCGACGTTGCTCGAGATACTGGTATCAACCGCGGAACGATTACGCGGCTCTATCATGAGACAGCTACACGTATAGAGCTGGATGTCATTGAAGAGCTTTGCCGGTATTTAGATTGCGAGGTCGGCGAGCTGCTTGAGCTACAGCGTTAGCTTGGCGGCGATTGAGCTTTTATAGCACCAGCTAAAATCAGAGTCTGAGATGCCTTTCAGTATGTTGGATAGGTAGTAACTAGATTTCCCGAACGTCTGCCTTGGCGGACCATGCCCCGGCAACCGTTATTTGAGCGGATAGCTGATCTCTCTATCGAACCAAAATGTAACCCTGGTTGAGTTTTTTCTAATGCTTCCCGTCAGCCGACTTTGGTCATTGCGACCGTCGGCTTCCGGCCCAGAGTGTGTAAAAACACTTTTCGTATGTTGGATGACTAAGCCCAGTGCTCTTGGGCGAGGCGTTTTCCCGGACATTTGCCAAGATCAGTGTCGATAGCGCGTCAGAACGTGTATGAAGCTCT
>NZ_RKKU01000047.1 GCF_003797945.1 Pseudomonas neustonica | reverse complement strand
AAGTAGCGCTGCCAGCCTCCACCATTCGCAAAAAGACTGAATGCGGCACCGGTGTTCCATAGGTGCACCCAGTTAAAGAACGGGGTCACCGAAACATACTCGCCATAGGCCATTGATTGCTGCACCAGCCACTTTACAGCCTGATCAGACGCTGCCAGCAGGCCCGATATGGACAATAGGGCATACGGCGAGAGCTTTTTGCCAATAATGAGCATTATTTAACCCTTCAACGCCAAAATGCGTCTGGCACCGTTAAGTACAATGCCCCCCGCGATGGTGCCGATAATCAGATCCGGATAATTGGACCCGGTCCACGCGACCAGGGCGCCGGCGGTGATGACCCCCAGGTTGATCACCACGTCGTTGGCCGAAAATATCCAGCTAGCCTTCATATGAGCTCCGCCCCCTCGATGTTTGGATACCATCAGCAGACAGGCGGTATTGGCAATCAATGCGACGAATGCGATGGCTATCATCACCAGCGATTCAGGCTCACTACCGAATACAAAGCGCCTCACGACCTCTACGAGTACGCCAACAGCCAAAACCAGTTGGACCACACCAGCAACGTGCGCAACACGGACCTGCCTTTTCACGCTATGCCCAACCGCATAAAGAGCGAGTCCGTACACTGCCGCATCAGCAAAATTGTCCAGGGACTCTGCAATGAGGCCAGTTGACTGAGCCATCAGACCGGCAGTCATTTCCACCACGAACAGAAGTGCATTGATGCCGAGCAACCAGCGCAGGGTCCCGGATTCTTGCTTAGCAGAAGCTGCCGAAAACTCGGCGGCCTTGATGGTCTCCGGATTTGCAGCGACGGTTTCCTGAAGCGAGGCGCCTAGCCCCAAGGTCTTCAGTTTCGAGGTGACGGGCTCGACCTCGCCGTCATGCACGACCTTCAGCCGGCGGTTCGACAAGTCGAAGGACAGCGCCCGAATCTCCTCAAAGCCGTTCAGGGCTAGGCGAATCATTCGTTCTTCTGATGGACAGTCCATCTTCGGCACGGCATAAACACTGACCCATCTCCCTGGCGCCTCGGAGGAGGCCTGTATATCGGTATCCGCTGCGGACGTTGCATCACCGCCACAGGCGCCACCACAGGATTTGCTCATGATACGACTCCACTTGAACAATGTTGTGGTACCATTTAAAACTATAAAGCTACTATAAGGTCAATAGAGTAAAGAATCCGTTGGGGAGGAGGCTGATGCGCATTGGTCAGTTGGCGCAGTTGGTAGGGGTCGAAACACAGACGATCCGCTTCTATGAACAGCAGGGCTTGTTGCCGCCGCCTGATCGGCAGGACAACGGTTACCGTGTCTATACCGAGAAGCATGGTGAGGGGCTGGCCTTCATCCGTCGCTGCAGAATCCTGGGCCTGTCACTGGCTGAGATTCACGAACTACAGAGCTATCAGGACGACCCTCATCAGCCTTGTACCGCCGTCAACGCCTTGCTCGATGATCACATCTCTCATGTGCGGTCGCAGATAACCGCTCTGCAAGCGCTTGAGAAACAACTCGTTTCACTGAGAGCGAGTTGCAACGATGACCGGGAAGTTGAGGCGTGTGGGGTTCTTGCTGGAATTAGCGAAGGAAACATGCACCAGCAGTAGGTGAAGCATCAACCAGATAATCCGATGAGATGCCGGTCTGTCTCACTCTCATGCAAAGGTAAGATCAACCATTTAATCCGCTTACCCCGCGCGATCTGGGGGAAGTAGTGGTTGACGGTTCGGAGGTTGGTAGATTGGCAGTCGCCAAACAAACCGATCCCCTTCCTCTTCCCCGTCATGTGCGATGCTATGTTGGGCGTGGTCTTCTGGGAAGGCCGCCTCGTCGATTCATGCCAGGAGCGAGCCGACGGTTCGCTGCTTCTCACCCTCTCTGAAGACCCCTCACACCGCCGGCGATGTGGGCGCTGCGGTAGCGACTGTGTTCTGCTCCACGAGCGCCGGCGACGCCGGGTGCGCGATCGAGACTGGTTCGATCGACGCGTCTGGCTGGATGTGCCGATTCGCCGCCTCGACTGTTACCAGTGTGGCGCACGGGCGGCCGAGCGCCTGAGCTGGCTCGACACGGGTGAGCGCATCACACACCGATTACGCGCCTGGATCGAGGCGCTGGTGCTGATCCTGCCGATCGCCCACGTCGCCCAACTCACGGGCTTGCACTGGCACACCATCAAGCGCATCGACCATCGGCGTCTGCAGACCCGGTATGGCGCTTTCGATGCGCAGGGCGTGCGTCGGTTGGTGATGGACGAGTTCGCGCTGCACAAGGGGCACCGCTACGCGACGGTGATCATGGATGCCGAACGTATGCGCGTGTTGTGGGTCGGCGAAGGCAACAGCCGCGAGGCGATCCGGCCCTTCTTCGAATTGCTGGGCAAAGAGGGCTGTCAGCACATCGAGGCGGTCGCAATGGACATGAACACCGCCTTCGATCTGGAGGTGCGCGCCCATTGCCCGAACGCCGAAGTCGTCTATGACTTGTTCCATGTCGTCGCCCGCTTTGGTCGGGAGGTCGTCGACCGGGTGCGCGTCGATCAGGCCAATGCCTTGCGCAGTGCGCCCGCACAACGTCAGGTCATCAAGCGCTCGCGCTGGTTGCTGCTGCGCAACCGCGACAACCTGGGCAACGAGCAGGCGGTCAAGCTCGAGGAACTGCTGGCGGCCAACGCACCGCTGGCTACCGTCTATCTGCTGAAGACCGCCATCAAGGAAATCTGGTTTGCGCCATCGGTCAGAGACGGCGCCCGAAGATGGAAAGACTGGTACCGCCTGGCGATCGAAAGCGGCATCGCGCCGGCGATCGCCTTTGCAAAGCGACTGCGAAAGTACCTGCGTGGCATCCTCGCCTCAGCCATCTTTCCCTTGAACACCAGCATTCTCGAGGGCGTCAACAACCGCATTAAGGTCATCAAGCGTATGGCCTACGGGTTCCGGGATTCAGCCTATTTCTTCCTGAAGATCAAGGCCGCCTTCCCCGGAAAGGCGCGATGAACCATATTGATCGCCAGGCCCAGGGCTTCAGCCTGGCCTTGCGCGGCGTCGATCATGGCCAGTATCGCCGTGGCGCGCAGCATGGGCTGTGTCACGATGATTTCTGCGGCAAGCGGGGTCGTCATTGAGCGTCTCTCGGGGTGGTTGCAGGAAAAGGGCGGAACGATGCGAAGGCTTACTGGCCTGACCTTGCCGTGCTGCAATTCGCTGGCGTGGCCGTGCCCTGGCTTTCCAGCGCCGCAATTTCTTGCTTGGCAAGCGCCATCTGCGCCAGGAAGGTCGGGTCTGTATGCAGGGTGGCCACGGAGGCAGCGCCCATCAGGCGGCCGGCGTCCACATCGCTTTGCCAGTGCACGCCGCACACGACCCGGCTCTGGCCGTAGTCGTAGGCGCGCTGGAAGAGCGCGTCGGCACGGTTGGGCATCAGCTCGGCCAGCACCAGGCCCCAGGCCCAGCCCAGGGCGGCATGGCCGGAGGGGTAGGAGCCGTTCTTGGCCAGTGACGCTTCTTCTTCCGGCGTACAGCTGGCCTGCTTGTTATAAACAAAGGGACGGGTGCGGTTGTAGTGATCCTTGGCCTTGAAGGTCGAGAGGGCCGAATCGGTCATGACGCGGCGCAACAGGGTTTCCAGGTGTGGCGTCGCATCGCTGTTGAGGGGAATGCCGGCTGCGCAGTGGAAGGCTTCCGTCGCCTGCGGGAACTTCAGGCGCGCATCACTGCGAGCCAGGTCGCCACGCGGCTGGTCGAGCAGGACGCGGGTGCTGGTAAAGGCCAGTTCGTCGGTATCAAAGGCCGGGGTGCCTGGCTGCGGCGGCGCTGGCAGCAGCGCCAGGCTGTCGGGCAGGTTCTCTATGGGCAGGTAGCCGCGCATCAGGCCGTGGTGCAGCGAGGCCTCACCGATACTGGCAGGGTCGGTAGGAGGGGCTTTGCTCGTGGTGCTACAGGCTGCGAGGGACAGCAGGCTGCTCAGAACGAGCGCAATGGGGGCAGGGTGGCGAAGGTTCATTGTTGTTCTCGGCAGATGGGTTTCAGTGGCGGCTTGGTGGTGCATCTGTGGGCTGCCCGGTAGTTGAGGAAATGCTTCATGACGGACACCCCGAACGGTCACTCATTGCTTGACCATCGAGTACTGGAATAGGTCCTGCCCCAGGATGACCGGCCCGGAAAAATACTTCTTGACCGCCGCGACGAACTCGACGAAGTACTTCGGCGACACATCTCCCGGGACCACGTGAGACAGGATCACGAGCTTCACACCGGCTTTGGCAGCCATCTTCCCAATCTCTTCGGGAGACAAATGCTTGCGTTCCATGTGGGATCTGATTTGTTCCGGGTTGGGTGCCTTGGTGATTCCAACGCCCCAGGACTCGGTCGTCAGGAGCTTGAAATCGAGCACCTCGCTGACGAGAACATCGGCTCCTTCCGCCAATTTCGTGATGTTCTCGCTCGGACCGCTGTCGCCGGTAAAGACCACCGAACCGCTCGGCGTATCGAATCGATATGCAAAGCTGAAGTCGCCGTTCTTCGCAATGGGGCCCGGCATCGGAATTCCGAAATGCGTGTTCTCAATGGCGGTCACCTTCACGGTGCCATCATTGAAGAACACTCCGGGCTTTTCGATCGTTCGCACAGAGAACACCTCCTGCGGCAATTTCATCGTCCCCGAACCGATCGCGTCGGCATCCCGCGCCGAGACGCTCAGGAACTTCATCGAACCCTCGAAGAGAGTTGAGGTGTCCGGCGGTCCGTAGATTTCGACAAACGGCTTCGTCGTGCTCCTGTCCATGTAGTACTTGTCGCGAAAGAACCACCCGTTGAACCAACTTTGCGACATGAACGCCGTCAATCCCGCCGTGTGGTCCAAGTGGCGGTGAGTCAGAAACACCTTTCTGACGGTATAGGGCGGCACGCCAGCTTTGATGAGCCTGCTCACCACACCATCGCCAGCATCGATCAGATAGTGCACACCATTGACGGTGAGCAGCGTCGAGGACTGCGCACGCCTGCCACTCGGGTCTTCCGGCGGGCCGCCCATCGTCCCGAGAAGCGTGATCGTCGTTGCCTGTTGCGCGCTAGCCGCCGGGTTGATCATCGGCTGGTCGCGATTGGGCTCGAGGTTGGCGTTCGCATCCGCCGCGTTTGCAGTGGGTTGGAAGACGACCGCGCAGCAAACCAATGCTGAAGCGATCAAGTTCCCCTTCGTCCTTTCGACCGTATTCATTGTCTTGTTCCTGTTGGAAGATCTTGTGGAATGCTTGTGGTTCTGCGCGACGGCGGGTCAGGTGTAGACGTCGGTGAACGAGGCCACCAACTCACCCGTGTGATAGAAAATTCCGCTGCCAAGCTTGTCTTCCGACCAGGTGGTGACGGGCCGGTCGCGCTGCGCCAGATAGCCAAGGCCGGCGAAGGTCTCGTTGCGGTTACCGCTCGGGTCGAAGAAGTAGATCGTCTCGCCGCGCGTGATGCCGTGGCGAGTGGGGGCCACATCGATCTTGACCTTGTTCTTGGCCATATGTGCTAGTGACATATCCGTGTGCACGTTAACCGATGAAGCAAAACCGCCAAAACTACTACGCGAAAACTCTTCTGCCAATACCACAGAGGCCATAGGCCCCAGCTCACTACCGCCACAACTTTCTGGGTAACGAGCACCTAACAGCCCCAAATCGCCAAGCTCACGAAAGATACTCCGAGGCACGAGGCCATCACGCTCCCACTGTTCGCCATGCGGCTCTACTACATCTTTAACAAAGCGTCGAGCTTGATCACGTAACATCCGCAGTTCTTCGCTCACGACGGCTGGTTCGCGAAATTCAAAGTCAGACATATCTAAACCTTATTATTACAAGCCGTGTCTAATAACAAAGGCCGCCCTAAGACGGCCTTTGCTTACCCTTTATCAACGTACGCCACTACCAGCCATTTCCTCTGCTGTAAAGAAACCATCAGTATGACCTTCTTTATAAAGCAGCTTGGAGGAGTTACTGCTAAGCAAGGAATACATAGTCCAACCCGAGGTATACAAGTCATGATACATAGTGGACCAGCCCGAGTAAGGCACTTGCTGATCGTAAGCCTGGAAACTCAGGAACAGCGGCACCCGCCACAAGTTGCCTTGAGCATCGTACGATTCCTGGGCAACAATGGCCCAGCTATCTTCGTCGATGTAGTAACGGCGCTTGCTGTACACGTGGCGCTGACCTTCTTTGAGACTGGCCTCTACTATCCAAACACGGTGCTTCTCCCAACGAATAGCCTCCGGCTTAGCATGGTGAGGCGTCAGCAGGTCTTCTTTAGAGGTCCAGAAAACCGCATCGTAATTATTATAGGGCACCAACATCTCACGCTTGCCTTTAAGCACCCAGTCAAAGCGTTCAAGACCACCTATTTGGTTATCATCAAAGGTAGTCATGCCAGATGTGGCTGGGTTTGGTGCATCATGCCCAACGTCAGGCGCCAGACGAACGCGACGCTGACCAGGCAGGTAAGACCAGGCCATACGGCCAACTTCTTGGTCATTATCAGGGTCTTTCAGCAGCAGCATTTCACCTGCACCGCGGGTTGGACGCTTGTAGTCCACTCGGAACATACTGAAGAACCTGTCACCCTCAAACTGAGCGCGAGCGTCAGGGTCCCAGAAGACGTTATGAAAGTACTGGTCCACTCCAGAGGACAACACCGCACGACCATTGGAATCAACGTTATAGACTTCTGCGTCGATCACCGTCTGGTATTTACCCAACGCCCGTGTCTTGTGGTTCCAGATGACTTCCATTCCATTTTGTGGAATAGGGAACAACACACAGTTAAAGCCACCAGTAAACCCTGAACCTTGAGCATCGGTTAATCTGGCATTAACCGCACAGTCCTTAGTTGATTCAAGAGCCGACTGCGGGTAAGCAACGGTTCTGTGAGTCTGATAAACATCGACTCTGAAAGTAGGGTAGGCCTCCATTAGCGCCTTAGTACCTTCAGTCAGATAGTCGCTGTATTCCGTCATATTCACAGCTGAAACACTGTATAGCGGCTTCTCATCAGCAAAGGGGTTTACATATTTACCAGAGCCAGGCACATATCCAGCTGGCGCTGTAGTTAAACCACCCGTATAAGCCGGAATATCACCGTTTGCGTTAGCGCCGGCTTCGGCGCCAAACAGGGTTAAAGAAGAGCCTAGTTGCTCTGCCTCCACTGCAGTTACCGCAGCGACTGCCGAGTGCATCAAGGCCACAGCAAAGCCAGAAATGATTAGTCGTTTCATATTATGACTCCCACACCCTAGAAGGTTGTTTTAAACGTAAGACTGACATTACCACGATCTGTTAGCAGAGAGTTGCTACCGTTGTATACACGATTACCTGCATCAT
Source organism: Pseudomonas neustonica (assembly GCF_003797945.1). GTDB lineage: Bacteria > Pseudomonadota > Gammaproteobacteria > Pseudomonadales > Pseudomonadaceae > Halopseudomonas > Halopseudomonas neustonica. The sequence continues at coordinate 6,831 of NZ_RKKU01000047.1, read as the reverse complement.
TAACCTTGTTTCGCCCCAGGTAATCTGTGTAACGCAAGTCGAACCTATAGCGCGAATGAACGTCAAGCCCCACACCCAAACTATAATTACCTGCGCCTTCATTACCAGCAGCGGTAGTAGCAGCATTACCATGCACGCCATAAGAAACACTAAAGGGCAAATACATATCCACCCCATTCATCACCTGGAAGTACGTTGGATTCAGGTTAAGCGCTAAAGCGACATAAGTGTCATCTGGCTTATCCAGTCCATCATAACCACTACGACCTTTGTACAGGTGAGCATTATCAGTAACTTTATCAACATGCATCCAGGTCAACTCGGCAGACCAGCCCAATGAGTCCCATAGCGCGTTAGCGGGCCTAGTACCAATCAGGTTAACCAATCCATGCCATGTCTTACCTCTCGCACCCGGAACAGACCCATCTCTAGGCATGGCTGCAAGAGCAGTAACATCACTGACAAGGGGCATATTGTCACGATAAGAGATTTCAGCCCCCACGCTAATACCGTATATTTGCTGGGTGAAACTCAGACCATACAGATCAATATTATCTCCATAGGCCAAATGATAATTAGCACCTCCACCAGTCAAAAAGACTTGTGGCAGCTTATCGGCAAAATTACGGTAGTAGAACCCAATAGTGCCGTTCTTAGCCCAGCTAGGTGACCAACGAGCAGCTACACCCCACTCGCCTCGATCATCTGGTGTGGCATCATGCGCACGGCGAGCTACCACGCCAGGGCCTAAAATAAGCCCCTCTCCACCAAGAGACAGCATGTCAGCCGCGCCTAGAAAACTACCGGCCTCTGGGAGACGGAAGGCTTCCCATTCCAGCATGTACTGCAACGCGATAGACAACTCAGCGCTGGGGCGGATTTGCATGGAAATCTGGTTCAGCGGTCTGAACAGCTCCTTGGCTTCTGTGCCAGGGACGGCCACGGCTTTGGCCAAATCGAGACCGGTTTGGCCATAAGTAATACCATGCATGATGCCATCACCCATAAGACTTTCGCCCCAATACACCACGTGGCTTCCTGCACGAACGTCGGTATTAATGCCACCTATCTTAAAACGGGTAAATACAAAGGCATCAAGAAACTCAGCAGATGGCCCACGATAAAATCGTTTGGTTTCACTGGACAAGCCCAGCGCCTGGTTACCACTGCTATTGATATAGTTACTGGTGCCCACGCTTTTATTATCGAGTGAGCGGTCATAGGCGCGATCATACCAACCCGCCGCCGTCACCCGAAAGCCATGGTTACGCTTATAAACAAAGTCAAACTCAGACAAAATATCCAGCCGAGTAGAAACAGTACCTTTATCAAAATTACGGTTACCGTCATCAGCGTTAACTTGTGCAAGAGTATTTTTATCCTGGCTTTCTACACGGTGAACATAATTCAACCGCACAGTATTATCCCAACGAACTTTAATATCAGGATTACCGACATCTATAGGTGCCGCATGCCCAACACCAGGCAATGCTGCACCCAGCACAATTGCAGAGACCACCAAGCCCAGCTGATTAAGCGCCGGCTTGTTTAATACAAACACCTTATTTTTCATATCATACTCCAGGTATTGTTACTTTTATTGCTTACACACACGGATATCAACTGCCCACCAGTGACTTTACTAATCTTATTTTTTGACACTTTTGAAAAAGTGCCTATCGCCCATCAAGAAATGAGACAACGCGGGGATAAGAACAAGAGCGCCGACCATATTCCACAGAAACATAAAAGCTAACAGTATCCCCATATCAGCCTGAAATTTTATTGGAGACCAGGCCCACGTAATCACACTGACAGCCAAGGTAACACCGACCACCGCAACCACCTTTCCGGTAAAAGCCAGTGCGCGATAGTAGGCTTGAGCTAAGGTCTCGCCGTTGCGCTGTCCAGCTAACTGAATACTGATGAGGTACAAGGCATAGTCCACACCTATCCCCACACCCAGCGCGATAACCGGCAAGGTAGCCACTTTTACGCCAATACCCAACACCACCATGAGTGCTTCAGCCAACAACGAGGTTAGTGCTAGAGGCAATACCGCAATCACCACCGCACGCCAGCTACGGAAGGTCACGAAGCATAGTGCGGCTACGGCCAGGTAGACATAAAGGTGCATTTGACGCCAAGCCGTGCTCACTACTTGGTTAGTCGCAGCTTCAATACCAGCGTTACCCGCTGCCATTAAGAATTCGTACTCATCACTGTTGTATTGGTCAGCAAAAACCTGAACCAACTCAGTAACCTGATTCAAGGTATCGGCTCTGTGGTCGGCTAAGTATGCCACTACCGGCATAACCGAGCACTCAACGTTAAACAAGTCCTGGTTGTTGACGCTGGCTGCCTGTGCGCCATAGTTGATTACGTATTGGTTGCGGCTCAGCGTCAGCCACTTAGGATTACCTTCGTATCCACCCGAGGTAATTTGCTTAACCGCTGCGGCCAACGACTGAGTGGCTTGCACCCCTGGCAACTGCTCCAGCTCCCAGCTCAGGCGATCCATCGCATCAAGCGCAGCAAAATTCATACAACTATCAGTCGGTGTTTTTACAATTACGGCAAACTGGTCACTGGACAGCGAGTAGTTCTGTACTACAAAGGCATTGTCTTGATTGTATCGCGAATCAGGGCGCAGCTCTGGCGCACCTTCATCCAAGTCACCTATTTGCAGATCAAGACTAGTGGTATAACCAATCAACACCAGAACTGCAGCCATCAACAGCGCAGAAACAGCCCAACGTCTTTTCGTAAAAACCTGCAACTTGACAAGAAGACCAACCAAGCTGAATGCAGATGGACTATCTGTTTGCTCCTTCAAACTACGTTTTGCAGCTGACACGCTCACACCTGTGTATGACAACAGGACTGGAAGCATAATTAGATTAGTGAAAATCAATACCGCTACACCGACACTGGCGGCTACGGCCAGGTCTCGAATCACCGGGATATCGAATAACATCAGCACGGCAAAGCCAACGGCATCTGCCAGCAGCGCGGTTAACCCAGCAATAAACAGTCGCCTAAACGTCATCCGCGCAGCAACCAGTTTGTGCGCACCGACGGCTATGTCTTGCATAATGCCATTCATCTTTTGCGCACCATGAGAGACGCCGATAGCAAATACCAGAAAGGGAACCAGTACAGAGAAGGGGTCCAGGCTAAACCCCATTAGTGAAACAATACCTAACTGCCATAGCACAGCAATAAGCGAACAAGAAATCATTAGAGCCGTACTAAGCACGCAGCGCGTGTAAATAAATATAATCAAACTGATAATCAGGATAGCCACTGCAAAGAACATCAGCACTTCTGACAACCCAGCTACCAGCTCGCCAATAATTTGCGCAAAACCAACAATGTGAATATCAACAAGCCCTTCAGCCTCATATTGCGCACGCACGTCAGCAATACGCTTTGACAGTACTGCATAGTCCAGCGCCTCACCGGTGGTTGGGTCACTATCCAATAGTGGCAAAAATATCATGCTGGAGTGATAGTTATTAGCCACCAGCTCACCCAGCACACCGGCTCGTATGATATTAAGCTTAAGCTTCTCTAACTCTTGCGCTGAGCCGTCGTAGGTACTCGGCATAACCGGGCCTCCGCGGAAGCCTTCTTCGGTCACTTCTGTCCAACGCACGGCTGGTGACCACAAAGATTTTATCCATGCTCGATCAACCCCGGGCACCATAAACAAATCATCATTTATACGTCGTAGCTGCTCGATATATTCAGCATCAAAAATATTACCATTCGGGTTGGTAACGACCACTCTCAAAGCGCTGCCTAGCCCACTTAACTCGTCACTATGCTCAAAATAGTTAACGACGTACTCATGGTTCTGCGGCATCATTTTTTCATAGCTGGCACTTAACGCCAGCTTATCCACCACGACATAGGCCATAAATGCCGATATAACAAGGGTCATTAAAACCAAAACCAGCCTATTACTGAATACTATTTTCTCAACTACACTTCCTGAATCAGCGTCAAATGATTCATTAATGTCTTTACCCAAATCAACGGCCTCTTTAATCATGGGTATTCCTCATCTTTATTAATCTTTATAATCTTGACGCCATTCAACCCGGCAACCACCAGGGTTTCACTGTCTTTTGCTTGCACGGCATAGAAAGGGTATTGGCTACCCAGAGCTTGCGTTTCGAACCGCTTGCCGCCGTCATTTGAATAAAAAACCTCGCCGTTAAGACTCACGAGAACCAGATCAGTGGCGCTCACGCTGCTTGCGGAGGTAATAGCAACAGAGCTGTTCATATCACTTTTCAACCAGTTTTCACCATCGGCGGTGACCCAGGTGTTGCCAAGCAAACCGTAGGCCAGCAGGCGATCATGGCTACCAATGCCGCCGAACCAGGAGCCGCGATATGGGCTTTTGACAGCATGATATGTAGCTGTTTGAGGGTTCTTTTTCAGTATCAGCCCTTGCTCGCCCAGCACATACAAAGCGCCCAAGGCCTCGACAACACCATACAGATGCAACCCGCTCTCGTTATCAATGTGATGCGAAATAACGCTCCAACTAGCACCACCATCTCGGGTTTCGAGTGCGAGGTTGCTGGCGCCAACCACAATACCGTGATTGGCATCGCTGAAATGCAACGCCAGCAATGATTGATCAACACCCTGGTCAGCGCCAAAGCTTAACTTTTCAGCACTTCTCTCGTCACCACTGGCACTGAGCACGCCTGCCAGCGCTTCATGCAAAGCTGCAATCTGGTGTCCATTTAATTGTAGACTCCAGCTTTCTCCGCCGTCTTGACTATGCAGCACGACACCATCATGACCGACCACCCATCCGGTATTTTCATCAACAAACTGGACAGCTGTTAAATCACTACTAACAGGGACATCAGCTTGCCGCCAATGATTGTCTGCACCATCCATCCACAGGATATGACCACGCTCTCCGACAACAACTGTTCTGTCACCCGCTAGAGCCAAAGAGTTAAGTGAGCTTTCTGCAGCCTTGACCGCTTTATGCGCTGGCTTCTCAAGGCGATCAAGCATGCCCTGCGGCTGCGCCTGAACACTGGCAGCGGCGCACACTAACGAAAACATCATCAGCAAAATACGTAGCCCTGGACGCTGCTGACGGCCTGATTTGATATTGGCAAGGGCGGACAAATTTACGATGACCTTGTTTTTTTTCTTCATGCAACCCTCCGGCGTTTTTCAAGATAGTTGTCACTGTTCTACTACTAAGCCGCTTGCCGCATAGGCAGTTCCGTTTCCGGGTTCAACGTCGTCGGTCCAACAGGCTCGCAGTTCCTGACGGGGCGCGTCCCCCAGCGTGACGGCATACTCTGTTTGGCCTGCTCCAGTACCCGCTTGCGCTGCTCCAGCAGCACGGCATCTTCGCCGTTGTGACGCTGCTCCGGCGTTACGAAGCGCAGCTTGCTGTGCCGATGCTCGGTGTTGTACCAGCGAACGAACCGGTCTACCCACAGCCGAGCCTCATCCAGCGAGGCAAAGCCACGGGAGGGCCACTGGGGACGGTACTTCAACACCCGGAACAACGATTCAACGAAAGCGTTGTCGTTGCTGACACGGGGACGGCTGTACGAGGGCAGCACGCCCAGCTCTTCCAGCTTCGCCTTCATGGTCTGCGCCTTCATCGGCGCACCGTTATCCGAGTGCAGCACCAGCGGCTTGTGCAGGCACTGTTCACGCAACTGAGTGCGTTGCAAAAGCTGGGCGGCATATTCGCCACTCTCGGCCTCATGGACCTCGTAACCAACGATTTTACGGCTGTAGAGATCCTCGAACATGTACAGGTAGTAAAACTGCCCGCCGACGGCCTTCAGATTCGGGTTGATCTCATGGTTGCCCTTGAAGCCAAGGCGCGAGGAGTTGCTGGAAAGGTTGGTTTCAGAGTAGTCGGCGCCGTCATCGAGGAAATCCACCGAAACATGTGCACGGCCATAGACGGTCACATCTGCCATTGCCACAGCGGGTACCGCCAGAGCGGCACCAACAGCAACCGCAATCAACTTCATCTTCATCGAAAAGCTCCTTCGTTTTATGAAACGCCGTCATTGCCTGCGGCATGACATCGTCTGTTTGGACGGAGGCAATTATGGAGATCCGATATGACAGAAGGCTTGCTGCTCCATGACATTTTCGAGTCAATGGAACTTTTTCAAAAACAAGCAATTGCGTTATGTAACGGCTTCTGTGAGAGGGCTTCGAAGCGACTGTCGAAGGGTGCAGGCGTGCTCCGCTGCGACCTTATAGATCGAATGTTAAGTTTTCGAGAATCGCGGCAAGCTATAGTCGCCGGCTTGGGAAACTCTGAAAATAGTCGTCATTCCCGCGCAGGCGGGACAGCAGTTTTATCGCTGAACAGCGCTTGCGCTGGCCCGAAGGGGGATAATCCAGAACCTCCGTAACGCCTGGGCTCCGCCTTCGCGGAGTGACGATAAATGGCTTTTTTCAGCGCATCCCGAACGGTGCCAGCGAAACGGGCTGGCACCGGGCCCGAACCCTTTGACCGGAGTGCTTTCGTGACTCTGCTTATTGCCGATTCCCTGCACGCCGTATCGGCGCAGAGCTGGGATGCGCTGCTGCCGACGGTGCAGCCTTTCCTGCGCCACGCCTTCCTCAGTGCACTGGAGGACAGCGGCAGCGTTGGTGGCTGCAGTGGCTGGCTGCCGTCGCACCGGCTGTGGTGCAGCAATCAATGGCCTATGGCGAGTATGTTTCGGTGACCCCGTTCTTTAACTGGGTGCACCTATGGAACACCGGTGCCGCATTCAGTCTTTTTGCGAATGGTGGAGGCTGGCAGCGCTACTT
>NZ_RKKU01000046.1 GCF_003797945.1 Pseudomonas neustonica | reverse complement strand
GCTTCCTCCAGATTCGCAGTCACCCGCGACACCCTTGCCTCTGGCTAACACTTCCCCTTGCCGGGCGTGTAGAGGACTTTCACCTCCAAGTGAGTGCGCCCTGCCGGGCGCACCATAAAAAAACCCGCTCAATGAGCGGGTTTTTTACGTCTGGCAACCGACTTAACCAACAAAGTTCAGCAGAACACCAGCGGCAACCGCCGAGCCGATTACACCCGCAAGGTTTGGACCCATCGCGTGCATCAGCAGGAAGTTGTGCGGATTGGTTTCCAGGCCGACCTTATTGGATACCCTTGCCGCCATTGGCACCGCAGAAACACCGGCAGAACCGATCAGCGGGTTGATCGGTGTTTTGCTGAACAGGTTCAGCAACTTCGCCATCAAGACACCCGCGGCTGTGCCTGCGCAGAAGGCCAGCATACCCAACACCAGAATACCCAGGGTTTTGATCTGCAGAAAAGACTCAGCAGATAGCTTGGAGCCAACAGCCAGACCCAAACCTATGGTGACGATATTGATCAGCGCGTTACGCGTAGTGTCAGCCAAACGCTCAACCACACCCGATTCACGCATCAAGTTGCCGAAGCAGAGCATACCTACCAATGGTGCAGCGTCAGGCAACAGCAATGCGACCAGCATCAGCAGCAACAACGGGAAAATGATTTTCTCGGTTTTGCTAACCACGCGCAGCTGAGTCATGACAATGCCACGCTCCTTCTGCGACGTCAGAGCGCGCATGATCGGCGGCTGCAGCAACGGCACCAACGCCATGTAGGAGTAGGCAGCAACGGCAATCGGCCCCAGTAGGTCCGGCGCCAATTTCGCGGTCACAAAGATCGAGGTCGGTCCGTCCGCACCACCAATGATGGCGATGGAAGCGGCCTCTTTCATCGAGAACTCGAATCCGGGGATGCCGGCAGAGGTCAACGCCAATGCGCCCAGCAGCGTGCCAAAGATACCGAACTGCGCAGCGGCACCCAGCAACAGCGTACGCGGGTTCGCCAGCATGGGACCGAAATCGGTCATCGCGCCTACACCCATGAAGATCAGCAGCGGGAAGACGCTGGTCGGCAAGCCGACTTCATAGATAAGGTGCAGAATACCGCTGCCTTGCGCCATGTTGGCCACGGGCAGGTTGGCCAGAATACCGCCGAAGCCGATCGGGATCAGCAGCAGTGGCTCGAAACCCTTGCGAATAGCCAGGTAGATCAGACCAAAACAGACAATAATCATGACGGCCTGTCCCCAGACCATGTGATAGATGCCTGTGGTCTGCCACAGTTGGAGGAGCTTATCCATTAAGTCCCCCTTAACCTATGGTCAGCAAGGTATCGCCGACCGCAACCGCGTCGCCAACCTTGATATCAATGGAAGTAACCGTGCCGCCGCGCAGCGCACGTACTTCGGTTTCCATCTTCATCGCTTCGAGGATCATCACGACCTCACCTTCGTCAATTTCGTCACCGACATTGACCAGCACTTTGAAGATGTTACCCGAGAGTGGCGCACCCTGTGGCTCGCCGTCACCTACCGGAGCAGCTGCAGCAGCGGGAGCGGCGCTCTCGCCAATGGGCTTGATACCGGAGATATCGCCGCCATCAGTAACCTGCACTACATATTCTTTACCGTTAACACTGACGGTGTAAGCCTCAGGGCCCGCACCCTTGGCAGCCGCAGGCAGCTCGTTACCAGTCGGTACCGGCTCAAATGCATCCGGATTGCCACGGTTTTCCAGGAACTTGAGACCAATCTGTGGAAACAAGGCATAAGTCAGGACATCGTCGATTGCATCGTCCGCAAGCTTAATGCCTTTTTCACTAGCCAGGCCCTTCAGCTCAGCAGTCAGCTTATCCATCTCTGGCTCAAGCAGGTCCGCAGGGCGACAGGTAATTGCCTCGGCACCATCCAGCACGCGTGCTTGCAACTCAGCATTGAACGGCGCTGGTGCAGAGCCATACTCGCCTTTCAGAATGCCAGCGGTTTCTTTGGTGATCGATTTATAGCGCTCACCCGTCAGTACGTTGATAACTGCCTGAGTACCGACAATCTGGGAGGTCGGAGTAACCAGCGGGATAAAACCAAGATCCTCGCGAACGCGTGGAATCTCAGCCAGAACATCGTCAAACTTGTCGCTGGCACCCTGCTCTTTCAACTGGTTTTCCATGTTAGTCAGCATGCCGCCCGGCACCTGCGCAACCAGGATGCGCGAGTCAACGCCCTTCAGGTTGCCTTCAAACTTGGCGTACTTCTTCCGCACTTCACGGAAATAGGCGGCGACCTCTTCCAGCAGCTCCAGGTTCAAACCGGTATCACGCTCGCTGTTCTGGAAGATTGCCACAACAGATTCGGTCGGTGAGTGACCGTAGGTCATGGACATGGAGGAAATCGCAGAGTCGACGTTATCGATACCCGCTTCTGCTGCCTTCATGATTGCCGCAGTCGACAGACCAGCTGTTGCGTGACACTGCATGTGCACCGGAATGCTTAGCGTGCTCTTGAGCTGGGTAACCAGATCGAACGCCACATAAGGGTTCAGGATGCCGGCCATATCCTTGATCGCGATGGAGTCAGCGCCCATGTCTTCGATCTGCTTGGCCAAGTCGACCCACATCTGCAGGGTGTGCACCGGGCTGGTGGTGTAGGAGATGGTGCCCTGGGCATGTTTGCCCTGCGCCTTGACGGCCTTAAGCGCGGTTTCCAGGTTACGCGGATCGTTCATCGCATCAAACACGCGGAACACATCAACGCCGTTAACGGCAGCGCGCTCAACAAACTTCTCTACGACGTCATCAGCATAGTGGCGATAACCCAGCAAGTTCTGACCACGCAGCAACATCTGCTGGCGGGTATTCGGCATCGCTTGCTTCAGCGCACGAATGCGCTCCCATGGATCTTCGCCAAGATAGCGAATGCAGGAATCAAAAGTCGCCCCGCCCCAGGATTCGACAGACCAGAAACCAACCTGATCAAGCTTGCCGGCAATCGGCAGCATGTCGTCAAGTCGCATACGGGTAGCCAGAATGGATTGATGCGCATCACGCAGGATCACATCGGTAATGCCCAAGGGCTTTTTAGTATCGGTCATAGTGTTATGGCCTTTATGATTTTAATGGTGAAAACCGCGAAAGAGGTGTCAGGAACTGCGACGCGAACGATGCTGCTTGATAGCAGCGCCAATGGCGGCGACAACATCCGGGTCAACACTGGCAGGGGCAGCGCTGGACTTACGCGCAGGCTTCTTTGGCGCGGGCAGCGCCTCGGGGAAAAAACGCGACAAGATGACAGACATGATGCTGGTGCAAGTAACCAGCAGAATCAGAAACCCAAAGACTGATCCCATTCCAAGGAACATCAGTTCCACGCCTTCGGCAACCATATTGGTCGGTTCCATTTTATCTCCTGCAGCTCAGGGCATGGGGTAAAGCCATGCTGCTTATAGTTGGAAAAATACAGTGGGTGCTAGCACATCTGGACCACAGTTAAGCGGCCCTCCCACACGGAAAAACGGCTTAATGTATCCTGATGTGACATTTTTGGCAATCAACGCGACACCGCAAGCCTGCACCTGCGAGCCGATCAAAGAAGGAAGATAGTGGCCAACCCGAGGAAGATAAAGAAGCCTCCGCTGTCGGTTATAGCGGTAATCAGCACACTTGAACCGAGTGCCGGGTCACCACCCAGGCGCAGTCGAATCAAGGGTATGAATACTCCCATACAGGCCGCCAGCAGCATATTCAGCGTCATTGCGGACATCAACACGACCGCCAGCGGCAGACTGCCGTATAAAACCATGGCTATGCCAGCCAACACTGCACCCCAGAAAAAACCATTGATCAGCGCAACGCTGGCTTCCTTGCGCAACAGGCGCTTGCCGTGCGCTACCTGCACCTGCCCCGTCGCCACACCACGAACAATCATGGTAATGGTCTGGTTGCCCGAGTTACCGCCAATACCGGCAACAATAGGCATTAATGCCGCCAGAGCAACCAGTTGCTCAATCGAATGTTCGAACAGACCAATAACCCGCGAGGCAATTAACGCAGTACACAGATTGAGCGCCAACCAGGCCCAGCGGTTACGTACCGACTTCCAGACCGAGGCAAAGATATCTTCCTCTTCACGCAGACCCGCCGCGCTCAGCACCTCAGCCTCACTCTCTTCACGAATGTAGTCGACCATCTCGTCAATGGTCAGACGGCCGCACAGGCGGCCACGCGCATCAACCACTGGGGCAGATACCAGGTCGTAGCGCTCAAACGCCTGAGCGGCCTCACCCGCATCGTCTTGCGGATCAAAAACGACCGGATCCTCCACCATGACGTCAACAACCACATCATCAGGCGAACCGACCAATAGCTTCTTGATTGGCAATACGCCCTTGAGCAGGCCATCGGTATCTACCACAAAGAGTTTATCGGTATGGTCTGGCAGGGCATCAAAGCGACGCAGATAACGACTGACCACCTCCAGACTGACATCATCACGGATGGTGATCATATCGAAGTCCATCAGCGCACCGACCTGATCATCGTCGTACGACAACGCCGACTTCAGGCGATCGCGCTGCTGGGCATCCAGCGTATCCATAAGCTCACGCACAACATCGCGCGGCAGGTCGGGCGCAAGATCTGCCAGCTCATCCGCATCAAGGGTATTGGCTGCAGCCAGGATCTCGTCGCTATCCATATCGGCGATCAGCGTTTCGCGCACCGCATCGGACACTTCGAGCAGAATCTCACCATCGCGCTCGACCTTGACCAACTGCCATACGGCAAGGCGTTCAGATAGCGGGAGAGATTCGAGAATATAGGCGACGTCGGCGGGATGCAGCTCGTCCAGCTTGCGCTGAAGCTTTACCAGGTTTTGCTGATGCACCAAGTGCTCAACCAGCTCCTGCTGAGGACCTTCCTGCTTGTGTACCAGGTCTTCGACCAGACGTTGCCGACTAAGGAGCTCCTGCACCTGATCCAGTCGGTCCTGCAGGCTTTCTGGAGACTTTCTATTGAGGTCCGGCATAGCAGCATTCCTAGCAGGCCCGAAGCACGGGATTCAGCACAAGCGGATCAAGCAGATCAAGCAGATCACACCAATGAGATTGCGCTTCAGCCTAGCAGGCTTTGCCGTCGCGCTCAGCTGTACTTTTGTGACAGCAAAAAAAAACCCACTGAATTCAGTGGGTTTTTCTGTTTGGTGCACTCGGGAGGATTCGAACCTCCGACCGCTCGGTTCGTAGCCGAGTACTCTATCCAGCTGAGCTACGAGTGCATTATGGGTGCGAATTATAGGCTGTTTTTTCATCCTGTCAAACATTTTTTTCTTTAGATTTCAGAAACTAACGTTTGACAACCTACAAACCACAAAGTGGCGGAGAGGGCGGGATTCGAACCCGCGATACCCTTTTGAGATATACTCCCTTAGCAGGGGAGCGCCTTCAGCCACTCGGCCACCTCTCCGTAACACGCGCAGAATATTAACTGCGCGCTTTTCTTATTGCAAGGAAAAACCTAATAAAATTAGTTATTTGGTTCTTCATCTTTTTCTTTCTGGATCCGTTGGTAAATTTCTTCACGGTGTACAGCCACTTCTTTCGGGGCATTCACGCCGATTCGGACCTGGTTGCCCTTGACACCCAGAACGGTCACGGTCACTTCATCACCTACCATCAGGGTCTCACCAACCCGTCGAGTGAGTATCAGCATTCCTTTTCTCCTTGCTCATGATCAGGACACAACAGTCTGCAAAAAACCGGCTTGGTGCCTCCAGCCCCCTGAGGGGTCACAGGCGGACACGGCAGCCAGAGACCGTGCCCTTGCAAGCAGACCGTCGCCGGCCTGCAGGAATTCAATATGATTCAGGCCTGTTGCACAGGCTCCGCATCCAGACCAAAGGCGGTATGCAGAGAGCGCACAGCCAGCTCCAGATACTTCTCGGCAATCACGACCGACACTTTGATTTCGGACGTTGAGATCATCTGAATATTGATACTGTCTTTGGCCAACGCCTCAAACATATTACTGGCGACGCCTGCATGCGAGCGCATGCCGACGCCGACAATGGATACTTTGGCAATCTTGTCATCAGCAGCGACTTCGCGCGCACCAATGCTGACAGCCGTTTCCTTGAGAATAGCCTCAGCCTTGCGGAAGTCATTACGGTGCACCGTGAAGGTGAAATCGGTGGTGTTATCCTGCGATACGTTCTGCACGATCATATCGACTTCAATGTTGGCAGCACTCACCGGACCGAGAATCTTAAATGCCACACCGGGGGTATCAGGCACACCACGAATTGTCAGCTTGGCTTCATCGCGATTGAATGCAATACCGGAGATAACGGGTTGTTCCATCGACACATTTTCCTCAAGGGTAATAAGAGTACCGGGGCCTTCTTTAAAACTGTGCAGCACCCGCAGGGGTACGTTGTACTTGCCAGCGAACTCAACAGCACGAATCTGCAACACCTTAGATCCCAAGCTGGCCATTTCAAGCATTTCCTCGAAGGTAATCTTGTCCAGGCGCCGGGCGCTCTCTACGACACGCGGGTCTGTGGTATAGACACCATCCACATCAGTATAGATCTGGCACTCGTCAGCTTTCAGCGCAGCGGCCAGAGCGACACCCGTCGTATCGGAGCCACCACGACCCAAGGTGGTAATAGCACCGGCTTCGTCCACGCCCTGGAATCCAGCCACAATAACAACTCGTCCAGCAGCCAGCTCACTACGCAGACGCTCGTCGTCAATCTGCTGTATACGTGCTTTGCCGTGGGCGCTATCGGTAACAATACGCACCTGCGAACCGGTAAAGGACACTGCTGGCACGCCAGTCGCCTTCAGCGCCATAGCCAGCAAGCCAATAGTCACCTGCTCACCCGTTGAAACAATGACATCCATCTCACGCGCATCCGGCTCGGCTTGAATCTGCCTTGCCAATTCGATCAAACGGTTGGTTTCGCCACTCATAGCAGAGACCACTACCACCAGATCATGCCCGTTTGACTTGAAGCCTTTGATTTTCTCGGCGACCTGCTGAATACGCTCCACGCTACCAACCGAGGTACCACCAAACTTCTGGACAATAAGCGCCATGTTATTACGTCAATCCTTACCCAGAGATCGGCTTGCCGACCGTTGCCTGGCACCTCGATCGGGTGCCGCCCTTGGTTTTGCTAAATCACTTTTTGCTGCTAAGGGTATTACTGCTGGCCAACCCAGTTCAGCGCATCAAGTAGCGCCTGATCCAGTGCTGCAACATCAGTACCACCACCCTGCGCCATATCCGGGCGGCCACCACCCTTACCACCCACCGCTTGCGCGGTATTGCGGATCCAGTCGCCAGCCTTTACCTGACCAGACAGGTCTTTCGTCACGCCAGCCACCAGCACCACTTTTCCGTCAGCTTCGCCGCCCAACAAAATTGCAGCAGAGCCGAGCTTGTTCTTCAATTGGTCAACCAGAACCATCAACCCTTTGCCGTCCATACCATCTACGCGTTTGACCAGCACGGTGCGCTCGCCCACTTTTTGAGCTTCAGCAGCCATATCGCTACCGGCAGCACTCGCCGCCTTGGCCTTGAGCTGATCCACGTCTTTTTCCAGCTGGCGGGTTCGTTCAACCAATGCAGACAATTTGTCGATCAAGGTATCCCGACTGCCCTTCACTACCTGAGCAGCTTCACGCAACCGCTCTTCGGTTTGCGCAACGAACTCCAATGCCGCTTGACCGGTAACGGCTTCTATACGCCGCACACCTGAGGCAATGCCACTTTCAGCGACGATTTTAAACAGGCCAATATCGCCTGTGCGCCGAACGTGGATCCCACCACAAAGCTCAACAGAGAAGCCGCCACCCATGGTCAATACGCGAACTTCGTCACCGTATTTTTCCCCAAACAAGGCCATGGCGCCTTTCTCTTTGGCGTGCTCTATGTCTGTGACTTCAATATCGACAGTAGAGTTCTGTCTAATTTGGTCATTCACCAGATTTTCCAGCTCACGCAACTGCTCAGGCTTGATCGCCTCGTAATGGCTAAAGTCAAAACGCAAACGCTGACTGTCCACCAACGAACCTTTTTGCTGCACATGATCACCCAACACCTGGCGCAAAGACGCATGTAACAGGTGTGTTGCCGAATGGTTCAGGGCGGTGGCCTGGCGAACGCCGGCATCAACCCGAGCCTGCAATTCGGCACCGTTGTTGATCGCGCCTTGCAGCACTTTACCGTGGTGCAGGTGCGCATGACCGGCCTTGGTGGTATCAGTCACTTCAAAGCGCACGCCATTGGCATCGAGGTAACCGGTGTCGCCGACTTGCCCGCCAGATTCAGCATAAAAAGGCGTTTGATCCAGGATCACTACGCCGCGATCGCCTTCACGTAACTGATCGACGACCTGACCATCGCAATACAAACCGATGACCGTGCCCTCACCACTGGTAGCCGCATAGCCCTGGAACAGGGTCTCGGCATCAACCTTGACCAGGCTGTTGTAGTCCAGACCAAACTGACTAGCCGAACGGGCACGCTCACGCTGGGCTTCCATCGCCGCCTCAAAGCCAGCTTCATCAATCGTCAGCTCACGTTCGCGGGCAATATCGCCGGTCAAATCAACCGGGAAGCCATAGGTGTCATACAGTTTGAAGACGACGTCTCCCGGAATCTCGGTACCTTTCAGCTGCGCCAGATCCTGCTCGAGAATTTTCAGCCCCTGATCCAGCGTCTTGGCAAACTGCTCTTCCTCGGTTTTCAGCACGCGCTCGATATGCGCTTGCTGCGTGCGCAACTCGGCAAAGGCATCGCCCATTTCCACTGCCAGTGCGGCGACAATCTTGTGGAAGAATAAACCCTGTGCACCCAACTTGTTGCCATGTCGGCAGGCGCGACGAATGATGCGCCGAAGCACATAACCACGACCTTCATTGGAGGGCAGCACACCATCAGCAATCAGAAAGCTACAAGAGCGAATATGATCTGCGACTACCTTCAGAGAGG
Source organism: Pseudomonas neustonica (assembly GCF_003797945.1). Taxonomy (GTDB): domain Bacteria; phylum Pseudomonadota; class Gammaproteobacteria; order Pseudomonadales; family Pseudomonadaceae; genus Halopseudomonas; species Halopseudomonas neustonica. Next base: position 5,619 of record NZ_RKKU01000046.1, on the reverse strand, counting down.
CCGCATTATCCTGCTCGCAGCCAATTGCCTGCGCGGATGCCGCAAGCAGGCTCTGAAACAAATCAATTTCATAGTTGGAATGTACATGCTGGAGGACTGCGCTGATGCGCTCTAGCCCCATCCCCGTATCAACACTCGGCGCTGGCAGTGGATGCATCACACCATCGGCGGTGCGGTTGAACTGCATGAAGACGTTGTTCCAGATTTCGATATAGCGGTCGCCGTCCTCTTCCGGGCTGCCCGGAGGCCCGCCCCAAATGTCAGGACCATGATCAAAAAAGATTTCACTGCAAGGACCACAGGGACCGGTATCACCCATCGCCCAGAAATTATCGGAGGCATAGGGCGCACCCTTATTGTCACCGATACGCACCATGCGCTCAGCTGGCACGCCCACTTCCTTGGTCCATATATCGTAGGCTTCGTCATCGCTGGCGTAGACGGTCACCCAGAGTTTCTCCTGCGGCAGACCCAGCCACTGACTGGAGGTTAAAAACTCCCAGGCGAAATTGATCGCATCACGCTTGAAGTAATCGCCAAAGCTGAAATTACCCAGCATTTCAAAGAAGGTATGGTGACGCGCGGTGTAACCCACATTCTCCAGGTCGTTGTGCTTGCCGCCGGCACGCACACACTTCTGGCTGCTGGTCGCACGCGTGTAGGCGCGCTTGTCCAAACCGAGGAAGCAGTCCTTGAACTGATTCATACCGGCGTTGGTAAACAGCAGCGTTGGATCATTCGCTGGAATCAGCGAACTGGAGGCGACGCGACTATGTCCCTTTTCTTCAAAGAAACGGAGGAAGGCTTCACGGATTTCTGCGCTTTTCATAAGTCCCTTACCACAAACTGGTCAGCCTGCTGCAGGTCGATGGGCATATCACGGTCTGCGCCGTGTAGGGGAAAATTACCCGGAGAGCTACTGCAGCGAGGCAAAGAGCCGCATTATATAGGCATCAGCCTATACGATGCATTATCTCTACGGTTGATATTGTCTATAGCCAGCATAGACAGAGAGTACTGGCGGCCAAGGCGACACTTATCCTTGCAGCGCCACCGCCCTTACCGGCGTACCGGCACGCAACCTCAGCAACTCTGCCGAGGCCGAAGAAACAACCAGGGTACCCGCGGCAATGCGTGCAGGCGCTGCGATCATCCGACAGCTTTCACGTGTACGGTTGTAGATAAGGTGGGTAGCAGCATCATCGCCGGGCGTGCCAACCGATAGCAGCAGGTTACGACTATCTCGAATAGCCCGCACCTGGCTGCGCTGCGCCTCAAGCGTGGCACCACCATCAAAGATATCGATATATCCCTGGTAGCACATCCCCTCCTCCTCAAGCACCGCCCGCCCGGCTTCCGAATCAGGATGTACCTGCCCAATCGCCTCGCGCGCTGCATCGCTGAGAAAACAGGCGTACAGCGGAAACTTGGGCATCATTTCCGCAATAAATGCCTTGTTCCCGATACCCGTCAGGTAGTCGGCACGCGCAAAGTCCATACGAAAGAAGTGTTGACCCAGGCTATCCCAGAACGGCGAGCGCCCGGCGCTATCGGAAAGGCCGCGCATCTCGACAATGACGCGCGATGAAAAATCCTGCGGACAGTCCGCCATAAACATAAAACGGGCTTTGGATAATAGACGGGCGTTATCACCCTGTCGCGCATTGGCATCAAGAAAATAGGAGCACAGCGCGGTTGCCCCGGTCAGGTCATTGACCAAAAACAGCGTTGGTTGCTGGCGATAGATATCCAACCCGCGACTGGCCGCCACCGTCAGCCCCATACGATAGCTGTACCAGGGCTCACGCATACCCGCCGCACCGAGCATACCGCTGGTACCGACTAATCGCCCCTTCTCGTCTTCGAGCACAAACAAGTAGTCGGCATCTGCCTGCGGCGCCTCGCCACGAAAGCTCTGCTCAACTGATTGCAGACGCGCGACCAGGCGATCTTCGCTGGCCGGCAGGCTAGTCAAACCTGAGCCCGCGCTGGCGGCCAAGGCCAACAGCGCCTCTATGTCCTGCATTCCGGCAGCGCGAACCAGCATATTAGAATCCCCTTACTAGGCGCACGTGATCGCCTTCGGCAACACACAACTGATCGGCTGTCGCCTGATCCAGCACCAACGGCTGACCCGGCAACCAGGTGAGCTGCAAGGCACAGGCACGAAAATCACAGACACGCGTATTGGCAACCAGCCACAAGCTGTCGCCGGCTACCGGTAAACCTATCTGCACCTTTGCCAAGGCACTGTTGCGCACCGTGTTGAGCAGTGCTGTCTTGGCATGCACCACCGGCCCGCCGTCAAAAATATCAACATAGTTGTCGGTCTCGAACCCTTCATCCATCAGAATGTCGAATACGTCCTGCACCGATGGATTGACCTGACCAATAACCTCCTGCGCCTCATCCGACAACATCGGCACATAAATCGGATAGCCCGGCATCAGCTCGGCCAGAAAACTGCGGCCGCGCTCGCTGCCGATGCGTTCAGCTTCGCCATAGCTGACGGCGAAGAAGTGACGCCCCACCGCATCCCAGAAAGGTGCATTGCCATCGGCGTCGCTCACACCCACTATCTCGACCGAGGTGGACTCGGCAAACCGTTGCGGGTGGCTAGCCATAAACAGCAGACGCCCCCGCGCAGTCAATTGCATCGCAGCGGGCTCAGACTGGGTATCGGCAAGATGAAAACCCGCCAGCAAACTATGCCCGGTCAGGTCGTGGCACAGCGACAGAACGTGAATACGGTTGTGCAGCCCGAGCTCACGCGAAGCGTGCACGAACATTTCATTGCGGAAGGTATAAAAAGGCGCACGAAAACCGGAGGCCGCAATAATGCCGCTACAGCCAACCAGGTCGCCACTGACAGTATCTTCCAATACGAAAAAGTAACGCTCCTCTCCCGTAAAGGTAACCTCCTCCGCCATCGATGCCTGAGAAGCAGTGAGGATATCTGCCAGGCGCTCGCGATTGGCCGGCAATGAGGTGACGCCGACCGGACTGGCCGCAGCCAGCCGCTCAATCTGCGATAAATCGCTCGACTTCCCCAATCGCAGCATCAACATCGTGCGCCCTCCGTGTCCTAGGCAACCAGCCGTTGCAAGGCTGTTTGTAGCCGTTGCATACCTTCGGCAATATCCGCCTCTTCAATAATCAAACTGGGTGCCAGCCGCACTACATCTGGACCAGCCTGCAAAACCAGCAGACCTTCTTCCTGTGCCAACACCTGGATATCCTTGGCTTTGCCGCGCCATTGCTCAGCCATAACGGCGCCCAATAACAAGCCACGGCCTCGCACCGAGGAAAACACCCCGAATTCTGTGGCCATCTTCTCTAGCGCACTCACGATCAGTTGATGACGATGCCGAACACCATCGAGCACCTCTGGTGTATTCACTACGTCCAGCACACGACCAGCCACCGCGCACGCAAGCGGATTGCCGCCATAAGTACTGCCATGCGTGCCTACCGCAAAATGCTCAGCAACTGCAGCCGTGGTCAACATGGCAGAAATCGGAAAGCCGCCACCCAGGCTCTTGGCACTGGTCAGAATGTCCGGCACTACGCCGCTATCCATATAGGCAAACAGCTTGCCGGTGCGCCCCATGCCGCTCTGCACCTCATCAAATACCAGCAAGGCATTGTGCTTGTCGCAGAGTGCGCGCACTTGACGCAGGTACTCGTCACTGGCCGGAATCACACCGCCTTCACCCTGAATAGGCTCCAGCACAACGGCACAGGTTTGATCAGACATTGCCGCTTCCAGCGCTGCCACGTCCTGATAAGGAACATGGCTGATGCCGCCAAGCGCCGGGCCAAAGCCTTCAGAGTACTTGGGCTGACCACCGACACTAACGGTAAACAAGGAACGTCCATGAAAACTATTACTGCAGGCGATAATCTGGCTTTTATCTACCCCAAACTGATTATGCGCCCAGCGTCTGGCCAGCTTGAACGCCGCCTCATTGGCCTCAGCGCCGGAGTTGGCAAAAAACACCTTATCGGCAAAAGTGGCTGCAACCAGCTTGTCGGCCAAACGCAGTGCCGGCTCATTGGTCATAATGTTGGATACATGCCACAAGCGATTAGCCTGCTCAGTCAACGCTTCGACCATAGCAGGATGACAGTGCCCCAAAGCATTGACCGCAATACCACCAGCCAGGTCAACATATTCTCGGCCCTGCTGGTCCCACAGGCGCGAACCTGCGCCACGCACGGGCACCATGTTCACTGGCGCATAATTGGGCACCATAACCCGATCAAAATCAGACCGACCGACTTCTGCTGACACTGTCATCTCCTTCTCTGTATTGGCACGTCAAAACTGACGCGCACTCTATCAATGTGGCATCCGACAAACGCTGCCGGGTGTCAGGAATCTTTGGCTACGCCATCGGCGGCTTGCTGAGCACGACGCTGATTGCGATCTTCTCGCGGTGTTACACCGAAACAGTTGCGGTAAGCACTGGAAAAATGCGGACCGGAGGAGAAGCCGCAGGACAAGCCAATCTGAATAATCGACTTACTGGTCTGCAGCAGCATCTGACGCGCCCGGTTCAGCCGCAACTCAAGGTAATACTGCGAGGGTACGCTGTTGAGGTACTGCTTGAAAATGCGCTCAAGCTGACGCCGTGAAACACAGACGTGACGAGCGATCTCATCGGTCGTCAACGGCTCTTCAATATTCGACTCCATCAGGATAACCGCTTGCGTCAGCTTCGGATGACTACTACCCAGCCGGTTACGCAGCGGCATTCTCTGGCGCTCACCACCATCGCGAATACGCTCCACTACCAGGTCTTCGGCCACCAGTGCCGCCAAATCCTGACCCTGTTCCTGGGCCAGCAAGGTAAGAAACAAATCAGTTGTCGCCTGACCGCCGCTGCTGGAGCCAAGATTATCGCTTAACTCGAACAGGTGCGTTGTTGCCTCAACGCCGGGAAAGCGCTCACGAAACTCATCCAGCATCCGCCAATGTACCGAGCAACGATGCTGATCCAGCAACCCGGCAAAGGCTAACCCAGCCACACCGGCCTCCAGACCACCCAACAATACTCCGGCGGCAAGCGCCTGTTGCAAATATGCCACCAGTTCCTGCGGCAAAGCGTCAGCGGCGGGTAACTGATCCGCCACCAGCCAAAGCTGCGCCAAACCGGCAGCACACTGCTGCCAGGGAGCCGCAACCAGACTGAGACCGTCACTGGCTTGCAGTGCTTGCTCATCAAGGGTGTAGGTTTCTGGCGCGTAACGCCGCTGCTCTGCCATGCGATTGGCTGAGAGCAATACCGACAATGCCGGCATCACAGCGCCCGGATGCGTACCGGGCAGCAACAGAAAGCCAACGCGACGAATGTCAGTCGCCATGGGGGAGCCTGGTGATGTACTGATAACCGCGCATTGAGCCGCTGCAATCTCGTCCTGTCATAATCCTTGCATTGTGCCACAAGGCAAACCGGCTGGCATCGACCAAAGACAGCAAAAACGACACAATCGAGTAGGGAGCGGGATTACTCCCGCCGCCCTCTCACACCACCGTACGTGCGGTTCCGCATACGGCGGTTCATGACTGACACTGAAGGCGCCGCTGGGTATCCAGCAGCGAGATCAATCCCAAGG
>NZ_RKKU01000045.1 GCF_003797945.1 Pseudomonas neustonica | reverse complement strand
CACTAGGCTGGCTGCCTCCTGCTTGAACTCGGGAGAAAAAGTGCGCCGTTTCTTGGTCATGTGACACCTCGCTTATGGTGGCAATTTTACCACCTACGTTGGTGTCCGGGTTTAGTAGACCACTACATGATGTCTGAGATACGCCAGATGATGGACATGATGAAGACTCAGCAAACTGCCGAATAGTAAAAAACGATGCTAACTTAACCAAGGGTTCGTTATAGAGCCCTTTTCTCTTCGACTCTAATAAAGACAGCCGCCTAAATCCGCATTCAATCGAATGCTGTTAGTCCGTCTTATTTCGTACCGAAGGAGTTATCTATCAACAAAAATAGAATACTGAACACACCAGAGCTACACGTCGCAATTTTCTCATTCTTCCTGCATTTTATCTGGGAGCTGATGCAGATGCCATTATTTGCCGGATTCGACGATACTCATTACTTCAGCGTCATTCTGCATTGCACCAGAGCCACCGGCGGCGACGTCATTATTTCCCTTGGAGCGTTCTGGACTGCTAGCTTATTCGCCCGTTCAAGGTACTGGTTTCTGGCAGATCGATTCCTGCCCCTTGGCATATTCCTAATTGCTGGCCTACTGATTACCGTAGTTTTTGAGCTCCTGGCGACAGGCCCATTTCAACGCTGGACCTATGAACAATCCATGCCGGTGCTGCCCTTTACGAATGTAGGTTTGTCACCCATTGCCCAGTGGATCGCGTTACCTCTGCTGCAAATGTGGTTTGTCCGGCGCCAGGTGCTTGGCGGACACCTTTAGGGCGTTCAGATGCGGAGGTAAAGGGTAAAGGACGAAATGCCTGGTCATTTTCACTAACGCTGCCTTTGGTACTGAGCGAGAAACAGTTATGAGTATGTTGTCTATGCGCGCCAGAATGGCGCTTCTTTTTATATTGGTAGTAACAACAGTTCTGGCGTTCGCTGCCGTAAGCTTTGATTTTTTTTGTCGCCTGCATTTTGAGCGACAGGATGAACAGGTTCTCCAACACAAGATACAGTCGCTGGAGGCAGTTCTGTCGCGCAATGACGGCCTTGGGTCATCCATAATGTCCGACATCGACCGATTGCTTGACACCTCATTTGGCTTTGCTGTCGTGATTAAAGCCGGAAACCGCGTCGTTTATTCACATCACAACCTACCCGAAAAATACCTGCCTTTTAATAACTCCGGCAATGCTGACAAGTGGCTGATTCAAGTGGGCCCCAACATCTACACGGGGACGACCCAGCGGATCGGGGAGTGGGCAGATGGAGAAGGAAAGACGATTCACTTGGCCCTAGATGTCACACACCGCACCCACTTTTTCGAAATGATTCGTCAATGGTTCATTTATACGCTTCTCATCAGTGCTGTGCTCAGCGGCGTACTTGGTTACGCATTTATTGGCCGGGGTCTCAAGCCGATCTCCCGCCTGTCAAAGACAACTTCCACCATCACTGCCAACTGCCTGGAAACGCGAATCCCTGCCGAATCGGTACCAACCGAACTGCATGAGCTCGTGAACAGCTTTAACGCCATGCTTGAGCGATTGGATAATTCCTTTCTTCGCCTATCGGGCTTTTCAGCTGACATCGCGCATGAGCTGCGCACACCGCTGAACAGCATGCTGACCCAAACTGAAGTCGCGCTGATGAAGGATCGCTCTGGCGAAGACTACAAAGAAATTCTTTTGTCGACCCTTGAGGAGCTCCGCAGGATGTCGCGAATGGTCGACGACATGCTATTTCTGGCCAAAGCCGACAACGGCATGATTACTCCCGATTTAGAAGATCACAACCTGGCAACTATCGGAGCGAGCGTGCTCGAATATTACGAATATGCGGCCGACGAAAAGGGCTTAAAACTGATCATGAGTTGCGAAGGCGTCACCTGGGTACAAGGTGACAATCTCATGTTGCGACGCGCCCTTTCGAACATCTTGTCCAATGCAGTGCGTTACGCAGATGAAGGCACTGTTGTCGTTATTGAGGTCTCGAGAGCGGATGATTGGGTGCTCTTGAAGGTGAGTAACCAAGGCCCGATAATTTCTGCTAAGCATATCGATAAGCTTTTTGACCGTTTTTACCGAATCGATACCGCAAGGCGCGAAGGAAGCACCTTGAATGCGGGTCTTGGAATGGCTATTACCCGGTCGATTATCGAAGCGCACAAAGGAACAATTGAATGCAGTTCAGCGGATAGAATCACCACATTCGAGATTAAATTAGCAGCAATCGTTTAAGCATGTAACGCCAAGCTCAACTTGACTCTGTACTATCGATGAAATAGCCCATGCCTCGAACGGTTTGAATCAACTTTACAGGGAAGTCATCATCAATTTTTGCGCGTAGTCGTCTAATAGCGACCTCAATAATATTAGTGTCGCTATCAAAGTTGATATCCCATACTTTGGATGCAATAAGCGATTTAGATAACACTTCACCCCGACGGCGAAGCAGTAGCTCAAGCAACATGAATTCCTTTGCAGTCAGATCGATGCGTTTGCCTCCGCGCTCGACTCTTCGCTTCAACAAGTCCACCTGCATGTCTGCAATGGCCAAGCTCGTCTGGACAGTTGCATTGGTTCCACGACGCAGCAACGACCTTACTCGGGCCAGCAACTCGGAAAAGGCGAACGGTTTGACCAGGTAATCATCTGCCCCAAGCTCTAGGCCTTTGACTCTATCTTCCACCTGGTCTCGAGCAGTCAGAAACAGCGCAGGCGTTTCACTGCCCGCAGCGCGTGCTCGTTCAAGCACCTGCCAGCCATCCAGCCCTGGCATCATCACGTCCAAAATCAGCAGGTCATATTCTTCATCATGAGCCTGTTGGACCGCATCAATACCGTTCGTGACCAAGTCGACAACAAACCCAGCTTCAGCCAAACCTTGTTTCAAGTAAACGCCAGTCTTCGGTTCATCTTCTGCAACCAAGATTTTCACAATCAAGCTCCTGCCTAAGCAATAGCTCATTGTGCAGTGCTCAGGACGGAGATGCTATTGCCTTTCATAAATGTAATTGACGGCGTCCAACACATCGATAGTGTTAAGGCCTGAACCGGCTTGGCGCGTCGGGAGATTGCGCCGACAGCGCCAAACGATCAACCCGCCATCCGCCCACATTCTTCTAAACAGGCGATGCAGGCTTCGGCGCAGCGCTGACTAACACGCCCCGTACTCGCTATATAGCAGGAACGGGGCGTGCGTACCGACACTCAATTTTGATAGCTCTGTTAAGAACTAGCGCTTGCTTGCTCTTCTAACTCGTCATCTCGACGGTGAACCAGCTGGTAAAGCAACGGTAACACTAATAGCGTTAGCACCGTTGAAGACAGAATCCCGCCGATCACCACCGTCGCAAGAGGACGTTGTACCTCTGCACCGGTCCCGACATTTAAAGCCATTGGAACAAATCCGAGTGAAGCCACAAGAGCAGTCATTAATACCGGTCGTAGCCGGGTAAGAGCGCCCTCGCGGATCGCGGTGTCCAGAGGTAAACCTTGCTCCCGTAGGCTACGGATGAAGGAGATCATTACCAGGCCATTTAGAACGGCGACGCCTGACAGAGCAATAAAGCCAACTCCTGCTGAAATGGACAACGGGATATCTCTCAGCCACAGCGCAACAATGCCTCCGGTGAGCGCAAATGGAATCCCTGTAAAGACCAATAAGCCGTCTTTGACATTGTTGAACATCATGAAAAGCAGAATGAACACCAGGAGCAGCGCCACGGGGACGACAATCTGCAGCCGCTTCGTTGCCGATTCAAGCTGCTCGAAGGTACCGCCCCAGTCGATCCAATAACCTGCCGGGATATCTACCTGGGCCTGGATTTTCTGTTCTGCCTCAGATACGAATGATCCAATGTCACGACCACGGACGTTTGCACTGACAACAATTCGCCGTTTCCCTTCTTCTCTACTGATCTGATTCGGACCGGGGGACAGATCTAGCGTGGCCACCTCGCCGAGGGGGATATAACTTATGGTGCTGTTTAATTCCCTTGGAAGGGCAATTGGAAGCCGCTCAATTGCGGCGAGATCGCTGCGTATCTCGTCCGGTAAACGAACCACGATATCGAAACGCCGGTCTCCTTGAAACAAGGTGCCTGCCTCTCGGCCACCGATAGCTACTGCAACCGCTTGCTGTACAGTATCTAGACTCAGGCCGTATCGTGCGATTTGATCGCGATCGATATCAATCGTGAGCATAGGAAGGCCAGTCGTTTGCTCGACCGTAACCTCTGAAGCGCCTGGTACTTGTTCTAGCAGCTCGGACACTTCCGCCGCCGTGCTGTTAAGAACCTCCATGTCATCACCATAGATTTTCACGGCCACCGCGGCACGAACACCGGAAATCAACTCGTTGAAACGCAGCTGAATCGGCTGGGAAAACTCGTAGTTATTGCCCGGCAACTCAGCGGCGGACGCTTGGACCTCGCTTAAGAGCTCATTGCGCGACTTGCCTGGATCCGGCCACTGCTCTTGTGGCTTCAGCATGACGTACCCGTCAGAGATATTTGGTGGCATGGCATCGGATGCCACCTCCGCAGTGCCTGTGCGCGCAAAAATCCGCTCGATCTCCGGAAACTCACCCATAAGCTTTCGTTCCAGCTGCTGCTGCATCTCGACAGACTGACTAAGACTGGTAGCCGGTACACGAAGGGCTTGGATAGCGAAGTCTCCCTCGTTGAGGCTAGGCACGAATTCACTGCCCATACGTGACCCTACGAGGCCGGAAAGTATGACTACAACTACGGCAAAGGTGAGCACCGCTGGCTTGTTGGCCATCACCGCATCGAGTGTAGGTGCGTAGGCCCGTTTAGTATTGCGGATTAGAAAGTTTTCCTTCTCTGTAACCCGCTTACCGATAAATAGCGCAACGGCTGCCGGGACGAACGTCACCGAGAGGATCATCGCCCCGAATAGCGCTGTCACTACGGTAAACGCCATGGGCGTGAACATCTTACCTTCTACCCCTGTAAGGGCGAATATCGGCAGATACACGATCATAATGATCAGTTGCCCATATAGTAGAGGCCGACGCACTTCCTTTGCCGCAGCGAACACTTCATGAAGCCGCTCGGACAGCGTTAATGCCCGTCCGTGATGGGACTGAGCGTGAGCAAGTCGACGCACGCAGTTCTCAACAATCACCACGGCACCATCGATAATGATGCCGAAATCCAATGCGCCTAAGCTCATCAGGTTGGCGCTGACCTCGTTGGCTACCATGCCGGTGAACGTAAAGAGCATCGCCAGCGGTATAACAAGTGCGGTTAGGATCGCCGCACGGATATTGCCCAAGAAGAGAAAAAGTATAACCACAACAAGAATGGCACCCTCAGTGAGGTTCTTCTTAACGGTGGATATAGCTTTGTCTACGAGTACAGTTCGATCGTAGACAGTGATCGCCTTTACGCCTTCCGGAAGCGAAAGGTTTATCTCTTTCATCTTGTCATCGACAGCCCTAGAAACTACCCGGCTATTTTCACCGATAAGCATGAAAGCCGTACCTAGAACCACTTCGCGGCCATTCTCGGTGGCTGCGCCAGTACGGAGCTCCTTTCCAACCTCGACCGTCGCAACGTCCCGGATACGCACTGGGGTACCGTCAACGTTGCTAATAAGGGTATTGCGGATGTCCTCCACAGACTGCATTTGTCCTGGTGCACGAACAAGATACTGCTCGCCGCGCTTTTCAATATATCCGGCACCTAGATTGTTATTGTTTTGCTCAACCGCCTCGATTAGATCTTGTAGTGTTAGTCCAAACGACCGCAAAGTGTCTGGGTTGGGGGCGATCTGATATTCCTTTGCATATCCTCCGATCGTATTGATCTCAGTAACACCAGGTACATTGCGGACTTGCGGTTTGATGATCCAATCTTGAATCTCACGCAAGTCAGCAGGGGTATACGGCGTACCGTCCGATTTGGTGGCACCTTCCTCAGCTTCAACCGTCCAAAAGTAGATTTCGCCAAGCCCAGTGGAAATAGGGCCAAGTGTTGGAGTGACGCCTTCTGGGAGCTGATCTTTGGCCCCTCCCAGGCGCTCATTCACAAGTTGGCGGGCAAAATAGATGTCAGTGCCTTCCTCAAAAATAACTGTGATCTGAGAAAGTCCATATCGAGACAAGGAACGTGTCTGCTCGAGCTTGGGCAACCCGGCCATTACCGTCTCGAGCGGGTAGGTAATGCGCTGCTCCACTTCCAGCGGGGAATAACCTGGCGCCGCAGTGTTGATTTGCACCTGTACGTTGGTGATATCAGGAACAGCGTCGATAGGCAGCTTTTGGTAGCTGTAAACTCCTAACGCTGCCATGCCAAGCACGGCTAGCAAAACCAGCCAGCGATGCTCTATAGAAAAACGAATGATACGTTCGAACACAGTCTATAACTCCGTATTAGTGAGCATGCGAGGCGCTGGCTTTGCCAAGCTCGGACTTAATAATGAAGCTGTTAGCCAAGGCATAGCGCGCTCCGGCCTGAAGACCTTCCTTGATTTCAACCGCTTCACTATCGCTGCGACCAGTCACGATTGGCTGAGCAGCAAAACCATGGTCGGTCCGTACAAACACCACCGGCTTTTCTTCCAATGTGTGGATCGCATCAGGACTTACTGCGACTGGCACGGATGCTTCGCCAGCGCCTACCTGCACTTTGACGAACAGGCCGGGGCGCCAAACCCCTTCAGGATTGGGAAGTGTGACCCGGGCGGTAGCGGCGCGGCTTTGCTGACCAACAAGTGAGCCGACATAAGAAACGGTGCCATTGGCACTGGACTCGAATGCTGTGGCCTCGATAACGGCATTGCTGCCGACTCGTACCGCGCTGAGTGCATTGGCAGGAACGCTGATATCTGCCCAAACGGTAGAGAGATCGGAAATGATGAATATCTGGTCATCGGTATTGACTGACTCACCGAGCGTGATGTCCTTCTCAACGATCATCCCATCGAACGGCGCCCTGAGTTCGTAGCGGCTCAATGCGTCTGGCTTGCCAGCATCACTGCCAAGCGCTTGTAGCTGTGCGTTTGCATTCGCAACAGTCAGCTCTGCTTCCCGTAAAGCCTGTTGTGCCTGTAAATAATCCTGTTCCGCAGAAATACGCTCTTCCCATAGCTCCTTTTCGCGTCGATAGGTTTTTTGAGCCAATGCAAGACGTTTTTGCGCCGCGTAGAACTCGCTTCTACGTTCCGACAGGTCTGTACTCGCGATCACAGCAAGTACTTGCCCCTGTTTCACCTGTTCGCCCAAATCAACTTTGACCGCTTCAACGACACCTGAGAGACGAGGCACAACTTGCGCTGTGCGGTCTTGGTTGAATGTAATTTCGCCAGGCAGCTCGATTGCGCTTTTTATCAGTGCAGGCTGAGCGGTTGCCAGCGAGATGCCCGCGGCTAGGATTTGGGACTCAGAGAGTTCAACCTCTGCTGCTTCAGCGTGCGCCGCTCCCTCAGGGCCATCGTCATGCTCATCTTTCTCTGCCGCACCGACCTCGTGATCGCTATCGGCGCCTTCTTCATCATGGCCATGATCTCCTTCGGCTTCGGTATCCTCATCCGAATGCCCTTCATCATCATGCTCCGAAGCGCCACCATGCTCGTCGCTCGCATTGGGCACAGCAGGACTACTGCCAAGAAGCAATCCGCCAAGCACTAGTGCCACGCCTAATATGACGACGATCCAAAAAATCTGCTTCTTGTGAACAGCCAAGGAAGATGTGTTCGATTTACTTTTCATATGGATTCCTTATGGCTGAGTGGCCGTGGTGATAACGGCCGACCCATCGCCGACAATTCGCGCAATTTCCGCCGCCGCCTGGTTAGCTTGCGAGAGCGCAGACAGGTATTGAGAGCGGGCTTGAAAAAGCGTGCGTTGAGCATCCAGTACGTCAAGGAAGGTGAACTTTCCGAGTTCGAACCCCTTGCTGGCAGCTTCATAAGCGCTTTGGGCACTGGGGAGCATGTCGTTGCGCAACAGTTCGAACTGCTGGCTAGCAGCGCGCAGCCGCATGTGCGCTTGGGAAAGTTCGCTTTTCAGGCGTATATGGACGGCGTTAAGCTCGTCCTGCGCCTGGTAGGCCCGTTCCTGCGCTGCTCCGATGTTGCCTTGGTTTCGATCAAACAACGGCAGGGGCATCGAGATACCCACCAGCCCCAGCGTGCCGTTATATTCATCTGAGCGTTGGGCACCTACGCTAACCGTCACGTTAGAAAAGCGATTCGTCCTTTCCAGCTCCAACGCAGCCCGACGTCTTTCTGCTTCCCGACGCGCGCGGGTTAGTTGAGCGGAATCGCTCAAACGGCTATAAAGCTCGCCTAGTTCGGGAAGCGGAGGTACTGCCTCTGCCGGCTCTTGTACTCGCTCAAAGCGTGGCTGTGGGTTTCCCCAGTTGGCCGCCAGACGAGTGCGCGCAGCTTCGAGTTCAGCTGTGGCCTGGGCAAGCTCCACTTGCACTCCAGTAGCCGCAACCCGCGCCCGGGTTTCCTCTACGGGAGAAACCATGCCGGCCCTCACACGCCGATTGGCCACGTTCACTGCTTGCTTCGCAAGGTTTGAAGCAGCCTGAGCGAGCTCCAGCCGTTCTTGAGCAGTAAACACATCGTAGTATGCGCCCATCACTGCCCCCCTCAGTCGAGCTTGAGCGTCCTGTAGGTCGGCGGCCGCTACGTCCATGGCGCGTTGCGCTGCCTCAATACGAGCCGAACGTTTACCGCCTATCTCGATTTCTTGGCTAAGTTCAAGCGTCGTCTCCGGGGCGTCTCCCCTTATTCCTTCCTGACTAGCGGACAATATTGGGTTTGGCCGTACTCCGGCTTGAGTAATTAATGCTTGGGAAACAGCCAGCTCGCGTTTGGCAGCAGCCAGTTGAGGGCTTGCAGAGCTAGCAAGCTCCAAGGCGCGTAACATACTTATGGAATCGATAGGCTCAACCAGGGAGGTATTTAACTCATTGACAGGTGAGGACTCTGTGAAGGTCGGCAAATCTAAAGATTGCGCAAAGGCAAGGTTGCACGACAACGTAATCAATCCTAGCAAGAATAGAACTTCTCGCATCTAAGTCTCCTAAAGAAGTTGAAGATAGAAGGCACGTCAGATACAGATAAATGGCACTCAATGGTTACTTTCGCGTCTGATCTTATTTGCATTGATGCGCCGATTAGATTTCTAAGAGCTCTCAGATTCAGCCGATGCGTAGCCGCCAAAAGGAAACTTTTTCAAGCTCCTTCTTAAGGCCACGCCAGGCGAGATTCCTTTCGTTATATAACATCGCTATACAGGCCAAATATCTGAGCGCTATCTGTAGGAGACTATAAAGTAGAGCTGTTAACGAACCAGTGACCACTTCGTTACAAATTTGTAATAAAAAAGCGATCGACTGTTGAACCTGAAGATTACAAAATAGTAATTTACCGCTAATGTTGTGGTCATCTTTAAAAGCGCCTATAATTAATAAAAATTTAATGCGAAAGGCGCCATCTAGGCGCAAATAATGTCGCACATCAGGAGCATTATCATGAGCAAAAAAACCACTCTTTCACTGATAGCCATTTCAGTGACACTAAGCAACGCTCCGGTCTTTGCTCAATCGGAAACAGCGGAGGGTTTCATCGAAGGCAGCACGCTTTCGTTAATAAATCGCAACTATTATTTCAATCGAGACTTTCGCGACGGTGAGAGCACCACCGGCAATGGCTACTCTGAAGAATGGGCTCACGGAGTGATGGCTTTTTTCGAGTCCGGATATACCCAAGGTTCGGTGGAGGTCGGCGTCGACGCCTTTTCTATGCTCGGAATCAAGCTCGATTCCGGTTCGGGACGCTCCGGTGTGGGTGGCAGCATAGACCTGCTTCCTTACGACAGCGCTGGCGATCCTGAGGATAATTTCACTCGGGTGGGTGGCGCAGTGAAAGTGCGACTGTTCGATACCGAGATCAAGGCCGGTGACGTGTTCCCCACGACGCCCGTTGTGCATTACGGTGACTCACGGCTGCTGCCGGAGTCTTTCAAGGGTTTCACTGTAGTGAACAATTCGCTGGAAGGCCTTACCATCCAGGGTGGTCGCCTACACGCGATGAGCCAACCCAACACTAGCAACACGAACGACGACTTTGTCACCTTCTACGGAGGGGATGTCGACGCGTCTTGGCTCGGCTACGCAGGGGGCGACTATCGCGTTAACGAAAATATCAGTTTTAGTCTGTATACCAGCCGGCTCAAAGATGTTTGGAACCAACATTACTTTGGTCTAGCGACCACCTACCCAGTCTCAGATATGGTAGATGTGCTGGGAGGTTTCAACTATTACAAAGCAACCAATGAAGGTCGTGACCTGTTGGGTGAGTTCAACAACAACATCTGGAGTTCCAGCTTGGGTGTCGTTTTTGGTGCGCACGCCGTTACCGCATCTTATCAGCAAAACAATGGCAACAATGATTTTGACTATCTGCGCCAAGCGGACTCGATTTATCTGAATAACTCCATACAGTACAGCGATTTCAATTCACCCAAAGAACAGTCTTTGATGCTGCGCTATGATCTGGACATGGCGGACTATGGGATCCCCGGGCTTACGTTCATGACGCGTTACGCCAGTGGTTGGGGCGCTGACTATAGCAACGCGAACGAGGTGTACATGCGGCAAGACGATAACGGTGCTGCGCTGACAGGACAGAGCCGATGGGAGCGCGACGTCGAAGCTCGCTATGTTGTACAGACAGGCTCTCTCAGTGGGCTCTCTTTGAGGGTACGCCAGGCTACTACGCGGGCAACTGACTTTGAGTCAGACCTTGATGAAGTCCGATTCATAGCTGAATACCCGCTATCTATCCTGTGAGGTACCATAGGCAACACCACATCTTCTTTTTTTGCTCCCTTGGTTAGAAGATGTGTTTCAGGCGCCCATCTGGGCGCCTTTTTTTGCTTCAACGCACTTCCTTGCGCTGTGGGTTAACCAAATTTCCGGTAGATACAAAATAGCTGGATGACCCCGAAAAACTATTGCTGCGCTAGGTTGCTTGCCAAATCCATAGGCAAAGTTTTTTCATTTGTCTTTTACGTTAATAAAAAACCGTTTTCTTCTTGACCTTATAGTTAATACATAGATTATTTTTGTTCCGCTTACCGCACACCTCTTTTCCGAGCTACCTGAAATCATGCGCATCTTGATTATAGAAGACGAAATAAAAACTGCAGAATACCTACAACAGGGTCTTACCGAATGTGGTTACAAGGTCGATCGAACGGCTGATGGTCTCGACGGGTTTCACCTAGCTCAGCAAAACGACTATGACATCGTGCTACTTGATGCGAATCTACCAACCATGGATGGGTGGGAGGTGCTCGAACTCATCCGGCGCCGGAAGCAAACACGCGTCATCATGTTGACAGCCAAGGGCCGCCTGGAGCACAAAATCCGCGGCTTGGAATTGGGCGCTGACGATTACCTAGTCAAGCCGTTCCAGTTCCCTGAGCTGGTCGCTCGCATCCGAACAGTGGTGCGACGCAGCGAGGCCGTCGCACTCCCGAGCAATCTGAATATAGCCGACCTCGAGCTGGACCCGAGCCGGCATTGGGCCTATCGAAACGGTCAGCGTATCGACCTCACCAGCAAAGAATTCGCGTTATTGCATCTGCTCATGCGCCGGGCTGGCGAGGTGCTTACACGTACTGAGATCACAGCTTTAGTTTGGGACATCAACTTTGACTGCGATACCAACGTGGTGGATGTCGCGATTCGTCGATTGCGGATGAAAGTGGATGAGCCCTTTGGCAATCGGTTGATACACACCATTCGGGGTGTGGGCTACGTGCTAGAGGCGCGGCATTGAAGCCACTCAGCCTCGCATCGAGACTTGCGCTCCAAATCACATTAGCCGGCGCCGCTTTGGTCGCGCTGCTTATAGCGATGAGCTACTGGGTATTGGTACGCCAATTAGATTCGCGAGCCCAGGAGGAAATGACGGATAATCTCGGAAAAATTGATCATGTACTCGTAGATACCGAATCCAGCACAGGCCGTCCTTGGCAACATTCGCTGAGCGATACGATACTCGGCCATGACAACCTTTCGATTACTGTCGTCAACGATACAGCGAAATCGCCTATTTTGAGTATCGGAAGGTTCGCCAGTGCTCCGGAACAGCTGGATCTCGTTAACAAAGATAGTGACTTTCTGGAATGGACTGCGAAAGAGGATGTGCTGATGTTAACTGGGCGCAAGCATATCCAGGTTCCGGGACTGCCTCAAATGACGGTTTTACTTTCGCAAGATCGCAGTGCCGATCAACAGTTGGTGGCTGCATTCTTGGGCTCGGCTTTAGTGGCCGTGCCGGTATTGCTGACATTAATCTGTTTGACCGGATGGCTGGTTGCAAACAATGGCTTGCGACCGCTGCGTAAATTTCGTGCTTTGGCGACTAAGGTAACCACGCAGGATCTGTCACCCCGAATCCGCATCGATCGGCTTCCCAAAGAGCTCCAGACATTGGCGGATAGCCTCAACATAATGCTTCATCGACTCGATTATGGCGTTCAGCTCTTGTCTCAATTCTCGGACGATGTAGCTCATGAGTTGAAAACTCCGCTGAACAACCTGATAGGGAAGGCTCAGGTCACCCTAGTACGCGAGAGAAATAAGGAACAATATCTTGAAGCGCTGGAATCGTCGGTAGAAGAGCTCGAACGCATGGATCGAATTGTGTCAGACATGCTGTTTCTGGCCCAGGCCAGCCCAGCACTGAAGCTGGAACCATTATCCTTGGGGAACGACGCGAGACGAGTATGTGAATATTTCGAAGTACTCGCTGAGGAAGCGGGAATCGCAATGACGATAACGGGCGATGCCAAGATTTTAGGAAATCAACTCATGGTCCAGCGAGCCATTTCCAACCTGCTATCCAGCGCGTTGCAACATTCGAACACTGGCAGCACGGTAGAACTTCAAATCCGGGAGGACTTGGAAACGATCTCATTGGCCGTTACCAATCAAGGCCCCACTATCGAATCTAGCCATCTCCCACTCCTGTTCGAGCGTTTTTACCGCACCGGCAGCATACAATCTCGAGGAGTGGGCTTGGGGCTAGCGATTGTTCGTTCAGTGATGAACCTCCACCAAGGCCACGTGGCCGTGGCTAGCACGAGCGGTCGCACCACTTTTAAACTCACTTTTCCTCGGCACGCCTGACTCGGCAAACCCCCTGAGTCAGTATTCATCAGAAGTAAAATTTCCTACTAATCGGATAAAAATTTTTATGTGGAGACATCCCGTTCTTCAGAAGGCCAAAGCATTTCTATTCTCAAGCACGCCGACGCCGGCAGCCCTGCACCCGAGTTATGCCGTGAGTATGGCATCATGCACGGCGTAGCGGGCCAAGTTTGGCGGCATCAACAGCTCGTTAGTGCCCCAGCTGCGCGAGATCGAGGATGAAAACCAGTGCCTCAAGAATGGCATGCCGAAGAGCGATTGACGGCCGAGATCATCCAGGCGGCTAAGTCAAAAATGGTGAAGCCATGCCAGCGGCGCAAGAGGTCACAGCAAGCGGTTAGCTCTGGCAACATCAGCACCAACCTGGCTGTTTTGCCTTTGACGTCAGCGTTACTTGCTATCGCTACTAGCCGCGCTTGTCATCAGAAAATGTCAAGATCGCCGACCACCTCATTAACCTCACACACAACCAACCCAACTAGGGTTATGGCCTGTTCTTCCTGTATCTGCGCAACGTGAAAGGCTATCGCTGGAATCGCAATCGGGTGTGTCGAATCTATGGCGAGCAGGAGCTCGATCTGCAGGTCAAGCCGAGCGCGCATCGTTAGGGGGGAGCCCCAGTCGCTGGCGGTGCCGAACTCGATGAATCAGTGCTGGACGACGGACTTCATGCACGACCAACTATCAGATGGCCGCAGCTTTCGGATATTCAATTTAATGTGAGCGCTGGTGATTTTGACATTTTATTCCAGTAGGTCTGACCCACTCGCGCTGGATGTTCTTACCCACCCATTCCAGTGATGGTGATCCACTGCGCTGATGATTTTGACCCATCCGTAAAGCGTTAAACTATCCGCTCTATCCCTACTTCGCAGGTCGTCTCAATTGATTGAAGAAGGCAGCCAGAATGTCTATACCGATCTCAGTTGCGCCAATGCTGACGCAATTCAGCGTAAAACCATGCTCATTGTGCGCATCAACGATTTTATTAGCGCCAAAGGGCTGGTGCTTGCCTAAGCATCGGCGGTGATGGGCATCGAGGTATTTTAGGGGCATTTTCGAGATACTGACGAAGCCTTACTGTATGCCTGCCTAAGCCAACTTGAGATGCAGTCTCACTGACTCGGTCATTTTCGCGGGCGCGAAAATGACGAAGGGGGTAATCCCCCTCCGTTGTCTATCATTTATGCCTTGGCAGCCTGCTTGCGCAGTGACTCGCCCTTGAGTCCGATACGGTGCGAACGGTGGACGATGCGATCCAGTATGGCCTCGGCAAGCGTGACGTCGCTAAACATGCTGTGTCAGTGCTCCGTGGGGAACTGACTGGTGATGATCAGCGAGCCGGTCTTTGCATGCGTTGATCGACAATGTCCAGTAAGGTATACCCCACCGTAGGCTCTACCGGAGCCAACCCAAAGTCATCGAGGATAAGCAAGTGGACTTTGGCTCAAGGCCGTTCGATACTTTGGGAGAGAGCCGTCGCCTATGGCGATTTGCAGTTCTTCGTAGAGTTTCGAGACGTTTTTATAAACCACTGAGTAGTCCTGCCGTCAGGCCTGGCTACCAAAGGCACAGGCGAGTCAGGGCTCCGGTCAGCAACAGGTTCTGTTGCTGACCGATCCAGCGACAGCTAGCCAAGCCTTCAATCACTTGCTTATCCAGACCGCGACTGCTGCGATAGTCCACATCCTCTAGGTGCGCGGCATAGCGCAGTTTCGCCTGCTCCAGTAACCGTGACAATTTGCGGTTCTCACGCTCGCTGAGTTCGCGATCAACCATTAGGCCTAAGCGGTCATCAAATGGCAATTCCTGCATGCGCGGTTGCTCAAGCTGGTCGCGGTAGGCCTTGGCCATGCCCGACAGGTGCAGTTGCTGGAGCTTGTTTTGGATCTGCTGGTTCAGCATGTCGAGTGATCCTTTTCATCGGCAAAGTAATGGGCGCCGCGCGGGTTTTCGTGAGCGGGTGTCAAGCTGGGCAAAGCTTTCAGGCCAGGGCGTTTGTCAGGTTGCTCGCGCAAGATGGATTGCAGACTTTTCAATGCGAAGATCTTGATAGTCAGCGCGTAAGCACAGGCCTCCTCCAGTCGGGCATCGCCATGCAGGTGGGCTTCCTTGCGCAAGGCGCTGGCGCGCCTTGCGCCCATTGGCCACAACGGTACGTTCGGTAAAGTGGTAGTGCAGGTGACGCAGCAGTGCAGGCCCTACTCGCTCCTCCCAGGTCAACAATGCGGCGGGTTGGCTGTCGGCGTAGTACTGATGGTTAGACGGCCGGTGTTCCGGCTGCACGCTGATGCCAGACACAAACTGACGGGCATGGCTGCTGACACTCAAATGGTTGTAGAAGACCTCAACAATCTGCCCAGTGGCGCGCACATCCACCTGCTGCTGTAACAGTCGGCTTGGCACCGAGTAATGGTGGTTGTCGTACTCCACTAGGTAGTCACTACGTACCCGTACCTTGAAGCGCCAATCCGCATGCTCGTAGGAGTGGGCAGGCAGAGGCTGGAGCGCAGGCTGAGCCACTGCGACGAACAAACTTTGCCGATTGCTGCCCGGCTGGCGTTTGAACGGACGCTGATTGAATGCCGGCAGCAAATCAAAGATGGCCTGATTGAGTTCCGCTAAGCTGAAAAAACGCCGGTGTCGCAGGGCTGCCAACAACCAGCGCTGAACCAGTTTCACGCCGGCCTCCACTTTGCCCTTATCTTTGAACCGCCCCGGGTTTCGCGGAGGCTGTTTGGTTTAAGTCAAGCCGCCACCTTGGAAGCCTGACTGGCTAGTTGCCGATAGTAGTTTGCCTCAGCCTCTGCGGGCGGTATATATCCGATGGGTTCG
>NZ_RKKU01000044.1 GCF_003797945.1 Pseudomonas neustonica | reverse complement strand
AGGATGTTGGCGATTACCTGATGGGGTATTACAACCAGCAACGGCCTCATACGTTCAACGGTGGTATATCGCCGGTAGTAGCCGAAGAAAAACTTATAATACTGTCCGGGATCAGTTGACCACTACATCATGCCCATCATTATATTGCCGCCCATGTGCTGGTGCTCAGACTTTTTAGCCTATTCTGCCGCTGCGGATACTGCTGCAGTGGTGCCGGTTGCCAATAGGGCGAACAACACAATGTTGAAGGCCACTTTACGCATCACTGTTCTGCTACTCAATCAGAATTTTTTACGCTGGTCAGTTAGGCCTCAAGCGCTGTTTGCTGCTCATATTTCTGTCCCATTCCATATCTCATGCGTACCACAATCATTGATAAATAGGTCAAGAAGAGTAATAGGCCAGGCAGGAAACCGAGGAATAGTTGCTTGTTAAGGTTCAGCAGTATGAAGCTGAACCTAGTCACTGCTATTCCTGTCGTCTGGAATTTTTTATTACAACTTCTCGACTGTTTCTATACAAATTCATATAAAACACTTAATTATTTCATCGCTGCCTTTTATTTGGCTATCAGCAAGGGCCGCCCTTCACCCTATAGGGGCTTTGGTGCGGCACCTGGCGCCTCATGATGGAAGGCGCTTGTACATCAGCTCATAATCGCTGCCGTCTTCGACGAGCGGGGTAATTACTTTGGAAAACTTGTTCATTAGACACCTCTCTTTTGGGAGTGCTATTTAGCTTGACGGTTTGAACCTGACGATAAGCTGTGAGGTACTTACTATTGTGTAATGCCTAGGCGGCATGGCTACCTTTTCCATGGGGTTGATAGCCATGAACCCAGTTTAACGTTGTTTGATCGACGTGATGATTGAGTTCATCCCTTCTGAGGTGAATTCAAACTCGATCTCGTCGCCTTCCTTGAGGCCTTGAAGCTGCTCAGACGTTGCCTTGAAATCCATGGTCATAGGAGGCCATTCAAGCTCTGGTACGGCCCCGTGGGCGATGGTGACAGAACCTCCATTCTGTTTGATCTTGCGCACGGTACCTGTTGCCTTCGCGCTCTGCGTAGAGGTATGCGTTTGCTCCATCTGCATATTGTCCATGGGCATGCTGTGTTTCATTTCCATGCCTTTCATTTCTTCAGCGAAGGCTGCCGGCGTCAGTGCCAGAGTAAGAACTAGTGCCAGTTTGGTTTTCATAATGAATCTCCAGTTTGTGGTTTGGTTTGCTTAATGGACCGGCGTCTCATCAGCAGATAAGCTGCCGGTAGTACAAATAGGGACAGAAGCGGTGCGGTAATCATGCCGCCGACCATTGGCGCTGCGATGCGGCTCATGATTTCACTACCGGTACCGCTGCCAAGCAGGATTGGTAGCAAGCCCGCGATGATGACTGCTACGGTCATCGCCTTGGGCCTCACGCGTTGTACGGCGCCCTCGCGAATCGCTTCCAGGAGTGCCGGTCTGTCCGCACGTCCTGCATTCACGCGCTCGCTCCAGGCATTAGTCAGGTATAGGAGCATGATGACGCCGAATTCGGCCGACACTCCTGCCAGCGCAATGAATCCGACGCCAGTTGCTACCGACAGGTTGTAGTCAAGCAGGTAAAGGAACCAGACACCGCCAGTCAGAGCGAATGGAAGCGTCGCCATTATCAGCAAAGCTTCGCTGAACCTGTTGAAAATGAGGTACAGCAACACAAAAATGATTAGTAGCGTAGCTGGTACAACCATCTTCAGTTTGGCATTGGCGCGCTCCATGAACTCGAACTGTCCGGAATAACTAATGCTCATGCCTGATTCCAAGGACACTTCGCTGTCGATTCTGGTACGCAGGTCGTTCACCACCGCAGCCATGTCGCGATCGCGCACGTCTATATAGACCCATCCGGTGAGTCGAGCATTTTCGCTCTTGAGCATTGGTGGGCCATCCGTGACTTTGATTTGAGCCACCGTTCCCAAAGTGATTTGACTTCCCTCGGGAGTGTAGATCGGCAGATTGCGCAAGTCGGTCAATGAATCACGCCATTCGCGCGGGTAGCGCAAACTGATGGGGTAACGAGCGAGCCCCTCTACGGTTTCGCCAATGGTGGCGCCTCCGACTGCACCGGCCACAATGGACTGCACCTCAGAAATATTCAGCCCGTAACGTGCAGCCGTACTGCGGTCAATGTCGACGTCGATATAGCGCCCACCGGTTAGTCTCTCGGCCACAGCCGAACTTACGCCGGGAACCGTCTTGGCTATGCGCTCGATCGCTTGGCTGGTCTTGTCAATTTGTACCAGGTCCGAGCCGTAAACCTTGACCCCGATCGGACTCTTGATGCCGGTGGCCAGCATATCGATACGATTGCGGATAGGCGGTATCCACAGGTTGGCCAGTCCAGGGACCTGTACCGCATTATCGAGTTCCTTTACCAGCTTTTCAGGCGTCATTCCCGGGCGCCATTGGTCCCGGGGCTTGAACTGGATAGTTGTTTCGAACATGGTCAGCGGTGCCGGATCGGTCGCTGTGTCGGCACGACCCGCCTTGCCGAAAACGCGTTTTACTTCAGGCACGCTTTTAATCATGCGGTCGGTCTGCTGCAGAAGTTCCGATGCTTTTTGAACAGACAGACCGGGTAACGCCGTTGGCATGTACAACAGGTCACCTTCATCTAGTGGCGGCAGGAACTCTCCACCCAGTCGGGAGATAGGCCAGAGTGCCGTCAGAAAAATTACGAATGCGATCACGACGGTGGTTTTGGGCCAGCGAAGTACTGCTTCGAGAGCCGGTTGATATATCCAAATCAGCCCACGATTGATTGGATTGCGATGCTCGTCGGGGATCTTTCCGCGGATCCAATAGCCCATTAGTACCGGAACCAAGGTGACCGACAGCCCTGCGGCTGCAGCCATGGCATAGGTCTTGGTGAAGGCTAGTGGGCCGAACAACCGACCCTCTTGAGCTTCCAGGGTGAAAACCGGAATAAACGACAAGGTGATGATAAGCAGACTGAAGAACAGCGCTGGACCGACTTCGATCGCTGCATTGGTGATGACTTTCCAGTGCTCGGCGCCTTCAAGCTTCTTGTTCAGGTTTTTCTTGTGCCACGCTTCTATGTGTTTATGGGCATTCTCGATCATCACAATCGCAGCATCGACCATGGCCCCGATTGCGATCGCAATTCCCCCCAGGGACATGATGTTGGCGTTGACCCCTTGCCGCTGCATGATGATGAATGCGATCAGGATACCCACTGGCAAAGAGACAATTGCTACCAGCGATGAACGCAGGTGCCAGAGGAACAGCGCGCACACCAGCGCAACGACAATAAACTCTTCCAGAAGCTTGAAGCTGAGGTTGGAAACGGCGCTATCAATCAGCTTGCTGCGGTCATAGGTAGTGACTACCTCAACTCCATCAGGCAGGCTCTTTTTCAGATCTTCAAGCTTGGACCGCACTGCGGTGATGGTTTCGCGAGCATTTTTTCCGCTGCGTAATATCACTACGCCACCGACTACCTCGCCTTCGCCGTCCAGTTCGGCAATCCCCCGACGCATCTCCGGGCCCAGCTGAATATTCGCGACATCGCCAAGTGTTATCGGTGTGCCGGTAGCGCTCAAGCCCAGCGGAATGGTACGAAAATCCTTCAGTGACGAGAGATAGCCCGAGGCGCGAACCATGAATTCGGTTTCGGCGAGCTCCAACACGCTTCCGCCCGTCTCTTGGTTGGCCTCTTCAACCGCTTGCCTGATCTGCTGCTGAGTTATTTGTTGATTGGCCATCCGTAGCGGATCCAGCACCACCTGGTACTGCTTGACCATGCCGCCGATTGGCGCGACCTCTGCAACATTTGGGAGGGTTTTTAGCTCGTACCGCAGGAACCAATCCTGCAGCGACCGCAATTGAGCAAGGTCGTGTTGGCCGGTGCGATCCACCAGAGCATACTGATAGATCCAGCCCACCCCGGTGGCGTCAGGGCCCAACGCTGGCGCAGCGCCTTCGGGAAGTCGGCTCTGCACCTGGCTGAGGTACTCGAGCACCCGCGAGCGCGCCCAATACAGGTCCGTGCCGTCCTCGAACAGAACATAAACATAGCTGTCGCCGAAAAATGAATAACCGCGCACTGTCTTTGCTCCGGGAACCGAGAGCATGGTAGTCGCCAGCGGGTAGGTCACCTGATTTTCAACAATCTGCGGGGCCTGTCCGGCATAGGGTGTGCGGATGATGACCTGAACGTCGGACAGGTCAGGCAGCGCATCAACGGCGGTGTTCTGGATCGACCATATACCCCAGGCAACCGAAAATAGCGTCGCCAGCAATACCAGAAATCGGTTGGCGACGGACCATCTAATGATGTTGGCAATCATGGCTGGTCTCCGAGCTGCTCGATCCGCTCGATAACAAGGCCTTCATCGCTTTCGCTTACACCTACCCGTACCCGGTTACCTTCTTTAAGTCCTTTCAGCAGCACCGGGTCTGCGATCGGAAATGCCATCGTCATGCCCGGCATGTTCAATGTCTTGAATGGACCGTGAGACAAATTGACCTTGTCATCTTCTATGCCCACGATGGTGCCCTCGGCCTCGTGCAATGTGGGCGCGGTGTTTACTGGCGATTGCTCTGGTTTGGTGGTCAGTCCGCGCAGACTGGCTTCGGAATCGAGCAGGAACTGCCCGGACGCAACCACGCGCTGGCCTTCGTCAAGTCCCGACAACACTTCTGACTTGAAATCGGTTTCGCGGCCGACCCTGACTTCTACGGGCCTGAACCTGCCTTCATCCTCGGAGAGCATAACAAGCGTGCGCCGACCTGTTCTGATTAGTGCTTCAGTGGGTACCACCAGGGCTACCTCTTCATCACGGCTCAAGGTCACGTCTGCGGTCATGCCGGGGCGCAGGAGTTGATCGGGGTTGGGTAGCACGACTCGAACCCGAACGGTTCGGCTTTCCAGGTTGGCTTGGGGTAAGATCGCCTCAATCACCGCGCCCAAGATTTCGCCCGGGTAGGCAGGCAGTATGGCCTCGACCTTTTGCCCGACCTTCAGGTTGCTCACCTGCGCTTCTGGGACGGCAACGTCCA
Organism: Pseudomonas neustonica; assembly: GCF_003797945.1. Taxonomy (GTDB): domain Bacteria; phylum Pseudomonadota; class Gammaproteobacteria; order Pseudomonadales; family Pseudomonadaceae; genus Halopseudomonas; species Halopseudomonas neustonica. The sequence continues at coordinate 10,986 of NZ_RKKU01000044.1, read as the reverse complement.
GCCAGACTTTTTCCAGGCCGTTGATGCGGGCAAGGGACGCGCCAGCAGGTAGAGTCATACCCTCACGGACATCAAGTGAGCGAAGTACACCGCTGATAGGGCTGGTAATGGTCCAGTTTGAGCTGGCCTTGCCGCTGCGTTCCAGCGCTGTAATGTGCTCGTCCGGCATGCCGGCAAGACGCAGGCGGTTACGAGCTGCAGCCAGCAACTGAGGCTCACCCATTCCACGCAATGCTAGATATTCCTCCTGTGCAGCCGACCATTCGGGAAAGAAAAGGTCGGCCAGCGGCGCATTTTCTGGTATCACGTCTTCCGGGGCCAGATCGTAAACTTTCTCGACAAATCCGGCGCTGCGTGTCTGCACAATGGCTACGTCACGTTCATCGTAGCCCAGCGTGCCTGACGCTTTGACGGTCTGGCTTATTGCTTCCCGGGTAACCGGTGTGACCCGCATTCCTAAATTCTGCGTCACTGAAGGGTCGATGAGCATGGAAGCACTTCCTGCCCCTTCTTCGGCATAACGAGGCACTAAGTCCATGTCCATGAACGGCGATGGGCCAGGCGCGTCAAAACGTTGCTGCGGATACATGGGATCGTACCAATACAGCACTTCTTTCTCGCTTTGATCGGCGGACTGAGCCTGGGCACTACTTGCGAACACGGTGATGCTTGTCACTGCAACGCTGGTTAAAAACATGGGTAGGCCGATCAGCAGAGCTAGCCGTTTGATTCGAAATGTCATGGCTGAGTGTCTCCTAAGGAAAAATGTAAGCGGGCATTAGTCAGCGAACGGTTACTGGCTAGATCGACAAGGCGCAGACGCATCTCTAACAGCTCCTCGCGTGCTGTGATCACGGCAGTTAGTTCACCTTTGCCTGAGCGGTAGTCGGCCATGGTCAGACGAACTTTTTCATCAGCTAGAGGCAACAGTGTCTCCTTGGTGCGATCTAGTGCCCGTTCCAGACGTCGGAGTTCAGCCAGGTCTGCTGACAGCTCCTGCCGGAGCTGTCGCAGCCGGTCCTGCCGCTCGGCTTCCAGCCCTTCCAATCGCGCGCGTTCAGCGCTTATCTTCGGATCTTGTCTGGATCCTGCGAAAACTGGCAGGTCGAAGCTGAGGTTGAGGCTGATCATGTCGCCAAAGCCGCGTCCTCTCTTCTGATAATCCACGCCCCAGGCCCAGTCCGACGTTTTTTCCGAAACGGCTTGTGCAATCTGGGCTTCGGCTCGACTTGTCATCGGGTCAAATTCCAGTAACTCAGGGTGGTGTGTGAAGTTATTAAGGTAAAGCTCAGGGCTGCTTGTCCATTCCGGCCAGCTGCCCTGCAGTGGCTGGGTTGCAGCCTCGCCGATCCATCGTCGGAGCTCCGCCCGGGCAACCGCTTTACTCCGGATCAAGACATCTTCCTGTTCAGCTAAGTACGCGGCTTCCTGTTTGGGTAATACGCTATCGCTCGACAGTCCACGAGCGCCGGCAATGTTTGCCTTGATCGCCTGAGCAAAAAGACGATTCTCGGTGTAGAGCTGGTCAAAAATGATCAGCTTGCGCTCGGCTGCCAGGGTTGTAATCCAGGCCTCGGCTGTCATCTGGCGGACCTTGATTCGCTCGACCCTTCGCTGTACCCGGGCCAATGCCACGGTGGCTTCGGCGGTTTCCACTCGTGCACGGCGTTTGGCGCGGTTAGGGACCTCTTGCATAACGCCGACCATCTGCATCGTCATCGCCTCTGCGCCCAATTGCAGTCTGGACTGACCTTCAATAGGGAGGTTCTGGACTCCAAGCTTCAGCCTGGGGTCCGGCAGCTCGCCCGCTGGCGTGACGAGGTTTTGGGCAGCTTGCAGGTTCGCGCTGCGCGCCCCTAGGGAAGGGGCTCCTTGCTCCGCTAGAGTGATCGCCTCCTCGAGCGTAAGTGCTGCTGATATGCCGGGAACTGCAGCCAAGCCAATAAACATGGCAGTGGCACATATGCGCACGCCGTGAATTCGGTGATTCATGTCTTCGATTCCGTTGATGTTCTAGCGCATGCCATAGGCATACCTTCACCGCCTGCTCCAGTCGATCAGGCGAAACTAGGGGGCAAAAACATCAGCTGCGAGGGGGGTGCCAGATAATATCAGGCGTGCGAGCCGGTACTCGAACAGGAAGGAGGGTGGGGTGGCGAGGGGGGAGCGCCAGCGAAACGGTTTTGTTGACCGCAAGTTGGAGTAAGCTGCTGGTTTTACATTCTTGCCCGTTTTCGCAGGCTGACTTGAGCGCGTCTGGATCACAACATTCATGCGCAGAAGCGTCCAACGCCGAAGTGTCGTCGTTGGACGCAATGGCCGAAAGGCTCATGGTATGACGAGTGTCAAGCGTCATGGTTTGCGCCGTCCCGCTGATAGGAAGCGCAAGAATCATAAGCAGAACGATAAATACATTTCGGCACGTCATAGTAGGCTTAAGATATTGGAAAGTTAAACGGATGCAGCCGGTTATGTCCTTTCCTCTCCTCCCTCGGGATAATGCAAGTAATGATATCAGAGCTCGCTGACACAAAACTGAGCTGAAGATTACATTTGCGTCAGTTTCAAGCTTCCGGTCTGTGAATGCTGCCCCAGAGCTATTCAATGAACATGCTGTTCGTCGTTTTCATGCATGTGTGTTTTCGGAGCTAGTTCAGGCTTGCCCTGCTCTACCTTTGAATCGCCCGCATGATGATCTGTATCTGTTGCCTCACCAGCATGATGGTTCGGCATGCTGCCAGCTTGAGGCATGCCAGAAGCGTGATGATCCGAATTACTTGATGGAGCAGCTGAATGGTGCCCACCAGGACTATTACCTTGCCCTTCATCCTTATGCATAGCAGTTTCACCGCCACCATGTTGATGGCCGCTGCTAGATGCAACAAGGGTTTGGTATTGGGTTTGATCCATTTCTGGCAGTTGCTCTAAAAACGCGACCATGCCCCATATATATGGATCGGCCATACTTTTACCCCAAGCAGGCATGCCAGTGGCTTTTATCCCGTGCTTGATAACCCAAAATGCCGCTGCGGGACCCTCTTCGATACTTTTTTCAGCGAGATTGGGAGGCGCGGGATACAAGGCTTTGCTGAGCTCCGTGTCAGCCATGCCAGGAGCCAAGTGACAGCCAACACACATAGAGTTGTAGTTGCCGGCACCAGCCTTAATCATTGCGGGATCATTGAGGTTAGGTACTTCGATAGCGTTGCTGCGGACCTCGATGGAACGGTCACGAGCCATGGCTAAAAACGAGTGAACAACTTTAAAGTGAGGGTCGTCAGCGCCTACATTTACGATGCCAAAATAGACAACAGCAGAGATGACGAAACCAGCAGCAACAGTGGCTGCGACGAGCGCTTTAATTGTGTTTTTCATATATTTCTCTTAAAACCACATCCGGATACCCGCAACGAAGCGAGCCTCATCAATATCAGCACCTTCAGCTCGGGCGTAATCTGACGTATTACCGTAAGAGCGATTCCACGACACGCCGATGTAGGGTGCAAACTGGCGAACGATTTCATAGCGCATACGCACGCCCAATTCAATGTTAGACAGCCCGGAGCCAACCCCTCGTTCAGGATCATTTTTGCCGTAGAAGTTCGCTTCCGCAGTCGGCTGTAATATCAAACGATTAGTTAACAATATGTCGTAGTCGCCTTCGAGCCTGGCAGCTGACTGCCCACCTTCGCCAATATATGCCGTTGCTTCAGCTTCAAAAGCATAGAGAGCCATGCCTTGAATTCCCAATGCGGCCCAGGTTTGCGGAGAACTCGGTTTAAAGTCTTGCCGAACACCCGCGACGACGTCCCACCATGGGCCTATGGAGTGCCCAAACAACGCCTGTATTTCGGCCTCTTCAGTCACGCCATTGGTGCGTTCCCCTTCCGAACGAAGCCAAAGACGATTTATATCTCCGCCAATCCAGCCTGAGGCATCCCATGACAAGGTACTGCCGTCATTTGCGTCTTGATATTCAAGCTGGTCAAGCAGGAAAAAACTATTGATCCCGCTTTCGTGCATATTACTGTGATCTGGTAGCCCTGAAAAAGCTGCCTCTCGGTCAGCATCAGTTAGTTCAGGGATTGGTGTCCTGCTGGTAGTGATCGGGTCGGCGGCTTGGGTATGGTTCATTTGGCTATGATCCATAATGCCGGTTTCAGGACCCTCGGGCATGGAACCCATTTTGCTGTGATCCATAGTGGGCATAGAATCATGTCCCATAGCGGCATGATCCATGGTCGAGTGGTCCATGGGCTCAGCAGCATAAGCCTTCACGCCATACGGGGCAGTCATGGACACCGCAAGAGCGATGACTGTAGCGGATGAGTATTTAGTGATCATGTTTAGCCTCCGCCTTACTGTCGTCGGCGTTTATATCAGCACCCATCATGTCATGCTCCATCGAACCGTGATCCATTCCGTCGTGGTTTATCGCTTCGAGCTCTATTGATTCGCCCTGCTGCAGATGGCTTTCCGCCAATGTCGGGTTGGCACTCGTTGATTGATGCGTTTTCGCCTCAGCTCTCGACTCGTCAGCAAATGCCAAAGGCACAGCGAATAGTGTGCTTAACCCGAAGGAAAGGGCGAAACCAATTAGAGCTTTACGTTGTATGGGTAGGTTCATCTGTTTAGTCCTCTACTCTTCGACACGCACTTCGCGGAACATGCCCATGTCCATATGTAGCAACAAATGGCAGTGATAAGCCCATCGACCTAGCGCATCTGCGGTAACGCGGTAGCTGCGTTTAGTCCCAGGCGGCATGTCAATCGTGTGTTTGCGGACTTTGAAGTTGCCGTTCTCATCTTCCAGATCGCTCCACATGCCGTGAAGATGGATGGGGTGCGTCATCATGGTGTCGTTTACCAAAATGATTCTTACGCGCTCGCCATATTTCAGGCGCACAGGTTCTGCATCTGCAAACGGAACACCGTCGAAAGACCAGGAAAATTTTTCCATATGTCCGGTAAGGTGCAACTCAATCGTGCGACTTGGCTTCCGGCCGTCGGGGTCTTCAAACGTGCTCTTAAGGTCAGCGTAAGTGAGTACTCTACGTCCATTTTCGCGCAAGCCAATGCCAGGATCGTCCAACTTAGGCGTGGGCATCATGGTTTGCATGTCGACCAGCGGGTTACCTTCCTCTGATGCGGGATGAGTCTGCATGCTGGCACCCATACCAGACATCGCAGAATGATCCATGCCTGCCATTTTGCTGTGATCCATTGTGCCCATGTCACCTTGCATGCTGCTGTGGTCCATACCACTCATGCCCGACATACCCCCATGGTCCATACCCATATCACTCATGGAAATCAAAGGCCGAGGATCTGTTTCGGGTACCGGAGCACTTAAGCCTTCGCGGATTGCTAAGGTGCCTCGCGCATAACCTGTGCGATCCATGGATTGTGCAAAAATGGTGTACGCCTCTTGATCTGAAACTTCGACTATTACGTCATACGTTTCAGCAACTGCAACACGTAACTCGTCGACGCTAACCGGATGAACGTGCTGCCCGTCGGAAGCAACGACAGTCATTTTTAGGCCAGGAATACGCACGTCGAAATAGCTCATTGCAGAGCCATTAATAAAGCGCAAACGAATTTTTTCACCTGGTTTGAAAAGCCCGGTCCAATTGCCATTGGGAGCGTGACCATTCATCAAATAGGTGTAAGTAAACGCACTGACGTCAGCAAGATCGGTAGGGCTCATCTTCATCTCAGCCCACATCTTTCGGTCTGCAAGCGTGGCAGACAAACCTTTCTCACCGACGTCATCGACGAAGTCACCGACGGTACGTTTGTGATAGTTGTAGTAATCGGACTGCTTCTTCAGCTTACTGAGAACTCTATCCGGATCTTCATCTGTCCAATCGCTGAGCATCACTACATAATCGCGATCATAGGCAAAGGGCTCAGGCTCAATGGCATCAATGATCAATGGGCCGTACACGCCAACCTGTTCCTGTAGTCCGGAATGGCTGTGATACCAATAGGTGCCGTTCTGATTGAGTTTAAACGTGTATTCGTATATGCCGTCGGGCGCTATGCCAGCAAAGCTTAGGCCGGGCACGCCATCCATATTTGCCGGCAAAATAATGCCGTGCCAATGAATCGACGTGTCTTCTTTGAGGCGATTTCGCACCCTTAAAGTGACGGTGTCGCCCTCGCGCCAACGCAAGATAGGCCCCGGCATAGAACCGTTGATAGTTTTAGCCAGCCTCGTTTTACCAGTGATGTTGACGGGTGTTTCGCCAATCACCAGATCAAACTGCGAGCCGGCCAGTACGTTCGGTTGGCCGGGACTAGTAAGAGCCCAAACCGGGGTACGCCACAAACCTAGGCCTCCGACAATACCAGCGGCGGTCAAGCCTTTAACGAAGGTTCGTCTTGAGGTTTTATAATGCATTCTGATAAGCCCCTTAAGCTTAGTAATCCGAGATTGAAATTTTAAAACCAGGTTGAATCAATCCGATCCGAGCGCATGAGTTTGATGCTATGGTTTGCGATCGCAAATTAATACTACGACCCTCATACCTACAAATTGCCACATTTCAACCTGTTGCTTGATTACATTTATGTCAGGTTGGCTGATAAATGTTGTACGAATATTTCTCTTGCTTGGTGCCTACTTATAGGCTTGCATCGCAATAGGCTTGCATCGCAGCTTTGTTCGCCGCATGCGCGCGATCAAAAATTCGGTCAGACCCGCCTTCTGCCATTGCCAATGAAGATACGCTGACAGCAGCAATTACTAGCAATACTTTGATCATTGAATTTCAAACCACCTTTTAATAAATAATCCTAACTAAGAATTAGTTAAGTTAAGCGTTGAGCTTGTAGCTACCTTAGCGGGTGACCCCTGTCAGGAAGCTGATCTCGAAATTACATTTATGTAAGCCTCTAGCTAGATGGCTTATTGATCTGCACACTAGGGCTACCCAGCAACAGGATTTCTCATGAAAATTTTAATCGCAGAAGATGAGCCAAAAATCGGTATTTATCTACAGCAAGGTCTTGTCGAGGCGGGGTTTAACGTTGCTCGTGTGATGACGGGAATAGATGCCCTGCAACTAGCGGTCACTGAGTCATTTGACTTATTGATTCTGGATGTAATGATGCCGGGATTAGATGGCTGGGAGGTGTTGCGCAGGATACGAGCGACGGGCAGAGATACTCCAGTATTATTCTTGACGGCGAGAGATGGTATCGATGATCGTGTAAAGGGTTTGGAATTGGGAGCCGATGACTACCTCATTAAACCTTTTGCTTTCGCTGAGCTACTCGCTCGAGTGAGGACTTTACTGCGCCGAGGGAATAGCTCGCCAGCACCCACTACGATGAGATTAGCTGACCTAGAGGTAGACCTCCTAAAACGTCGAGCAACCCGAAATGGTGCTCGAATTGATCTTACTGCAAAGGAATTCGCTTTGCTTGAGTTGCTATTGAGGCGGCAAGGGGAGATTTTATCTAAAGCGGTAATCGCCTCTCAAGTATGGGATATGAACTTCGATAGCGACACTAATGTTATAGAGGTTGCCATCCGGCGTTTGCGCGCAAAAATAGACGACGATTTTTCTCCAAAACTCATTCGCACTGCACGAGGTATGGGATACGTGCTCGACGTCCCGGAGCTAAAATGAGAAGACTTTCATTAACTACTCGCATGAGTTTGATGTTCATGTTAGGGGTTATTTCTGTTTTAATCGTTACAGGCTTAAGTTTTCATGCGCTGGCCAAACACCACTTTAAAAATTTAGATCGCCAAATACTGGAAGAAAAACTCGAATCCACCACAAAAGCGCTGACCACTACTCACAGTGAGCAGGACTTCATGAGCGCGCAACCACAACTACACACGTTACTCGGCGCGCATGCAGGACTTTCAGCATTCATTTTCAATAAAGAAGGCGTTGTCATTTTTACTGAGCCAAGTTTAGCTAAAGTACCTGTAAATCATGACATTGGTTCAGGTTCAGGCTTTTTCGAATGGACAGAGAGAGGTCATAAGTATCGGGGTATGGCATCTGTACTTCCAGAAGGAAGCCGGTCCTTCGCTGAATCAGCTCTATTAGTTCTTGATGTCACAAGCCACGAACACTTTTTTGAGAAGCTACAACACTGGTTTTGGATTGGATTGGTAGTAAGTGCTTTTGCTAGCGCATTGCTTGGTTGGATCGTTGCTCGCAGTGGCTTACGTCCTTTAAGGAAGGTGACACAAGTGGCGAGCGCTATGTCAGCAAGGTCGCTAAAAGAGCGAATTTCATTAGAGCGAGTTCCTCAAGAGCTTCAAGAGTTAGTTTTTTCGTTTAATGAGATGCTGGCCCGGCTTGATGATGCATTTGCCAGGCTATCAAATTTTTCTGCTGACATAGCTCACGAGCTGAGGACTCCCATCAGTAATTTAAAAACTCATACTGAAGTCGTCCTTAGCCAGGAACGAAAAATTGAGTCTTATCAGGATAATTTATATGCCAACCTTGACGACTTAAATAAAATATCACGCATAATTGACGATATGTTGTTTTTAGCTAAATCTGATAATGGCTTGATTATTCCACAGCAGGAAAATATTGAGTTAAACGCCTTGATTTGTAAGCTTGTTGAATACTATGAAGTTCTTGCAGAAGAATTAAAAATACAGTTTAAAGTCGCTGGACATGGGCATATTTTAGGCGACAAGCTGATGTTGAGTCGCGCCATTTCAAACTTGATTTCCAATGCGCTCAGGTACACCCCGGCACACAATATTATTTCTATAATTATAGCGACAGAATCTAGTTCCATTACGCTATCTGTAAAAAATCCGGGAGAGACTATTTCTCCAGAACATTTAGACCATTTATTTGATCGATTTTATCGTGCAGACCCTGCTCGCCGTGACGGAGATCCTAGCAATGCCGGGCTAGGCCTGGCGATTACGAGGTCAATAATTTCCGCGCACAATGGCGAAATTTGGTGCACGTCCAAGGAGAGTGCGACTGCTTTTCACCTGAGTTTTCCTAAGGCTGTCAGTCAGCAAGGTTGATTTCTCCGAGGTTTCTAGAGCTTCTCACGCTAACAATAAGCAGTTAATAGCCCCTAGTTTAGTAGACACCTCTAGGCCTTATAACCAAGGCTCCCATAGAGGGCTGCAAATACTGACGGGCCACTGAACCTTGGACGAGGTCAGATGATTCATTAGCATGACTTAGTATGCACTCAATGAAAGGTAAAAAATCACACCTGAAACACGGGTGCAAAGCCACCGCCAGGCGTGCGGAAGTTAGTGGTTTGGCCCTGGTATACCCGTGCAGCGATGAGCAAAGTTTTTCCGCCGTAGGTGTAAAGGCGAATATCGACTTTCCTAGTGGTTACAGTGCCGTCAACTCTCATGGCTCGTTCCCCCGCCGGGACGAATTTCTGCGCGATATAGTCGCCTTGCAAAATGTTGTCGAAAACACGCCGGGTCAACTTGTCGCCGCGGTATACGCCCTTGCTGCCATGGCCGGCAACCGGCTTGAAGAAAAGTTCACGCCGGGAACCCCACAGTTCCCCTGCGTCGCTTGCTGTAACCAGCCGGGTCTTGGGTATGGAGCTCTCCAGATATCGGGCTTGAACTTCGCTGAGTCCCCAGTCGCGAAGGGTCGAGGGGTCGGAGAGTAGGATAAGATTTCGTTTGTCGGCCATCAGTGCGTGCACACGGGGGTTTGGCGTTACCACCACTGCGCCGTCGACGTACGCACGTCTGAGCGCCTCATGAGCTGGGGCTTCCAGTGCGAAGTCCACTAGTCGGTTGTACACCATGTCGATGCGCTTTCCTTGTGCAACCAATGCACCATCGACATATTCAAGCTCCGATGGGTCCAATATCAGGGTATTAATTCCTCTGGCTTGAAGTTGCTGTCGGGCCAGTTGGAATTCAGTGAACATAAACTGGGTCTCCGGGGCTTCGTCCACGATGGCCATGCTTTTGGGCATCGAGTCAGCCCGTTGCCTTTGCCACTCCTGTCGAAACATATCGAACACAGCAGTCTCAAATCCATCCAGCGCCTGTGTGGTTGCTGCGGTCTGTTGAGATGGTTTACAGCATCGGTGTTGAGCCCGAGCTAGCACCGAGTTCAGAAATGCGCCGCCGGCATTGGTATTGATCTCGATCAGTTGAGGACCGTCTTTGCCCAAGTGAAAGTCATAGCCCATGAACGCCCCTATGGGACCTGGATCGAAGCCTGCAATTTCCGGCGCCCAGGACAGAACGCGTTCTCGATAGGACGAAAGCTCTGCGGTTGATTCGATCGCTTCAACGATTCGTTCCATCGCTTTGATGTCGGACTGGGGGACGAAGACCGGCGTGTTTGAAAAAAGCTGATGGAATTCAGGAGTGATCGACGGCACGTATCCAGCGGCTGCAAATTGATGTTCAAAGCTCTCTTTGAGGGCTGTACGATCAAGGGTTACGCAATAGCACTCGCGGTTTAGACGCTCCGAGTAGCTATCAACCGACTGTGTATTTTCCTGAGTTACATCTTTCATTTTAGACTCGTGGTTATAGTAGATTGTGCGATTCCTAGGCGCAGGAATATTTTGTTTTAAACAGGCCGCTCGTCCGGGATGGCTGTTAGCGGGACCACACTGCGTTATAGCAGAGAAATAGCCCATATTATGATGGATAGACTATTGAGATACTTTTTTCACCCTGGTTATTGTCGCCTAATAGTCGCGCTCAAGTTTGTTTTTCAAGTCGCCGTTCAGGTGCTGAAAAATTGCAGGGGTAGGTTTATGGCAACGCCTTCGAGCCAAACACTCTCACCGAAGACCATCGTCGGGATAATGATTCTTACCATTTTTCGGGCCATGTGTCTTCCTTGTATAAATGTTGGGTTGGGTTCTACCCCGTTACTGCGGACACTCTTGAAAAGAGGCACAATGTGCCAAAGGAGTGTTCATGTCCAAACGCAGAAAATACAGCCCTGAATTCAAGCGCGAAGCCATCGCGCTATCTCGCCAGCC
>NZ_RKKU01000043.1 GCF_003797945.1 Pseudomonas neustonica | reverse complement strand
CTCGGTCAGCCACCTGTTTGACGGCTTCAATTTTAAATTCTTCGGTGTAGCGTGAGTTGCTCATTGGACCTCCTGGGTGCCTCGATTATAAGGCCTGGAGGTGTCTACGAAACTAGGGGCGATTCAGCTGTACGCACTCTGGGGGATCGATCTGCTGCAGAAGTTCGGCGTAAACATGTGGTAGAGATGGTGAAGGACATTCTTGACCGGGGAGCAAACGTTCAGGCTGGGAATGTGCTGCGTGAGCTCAGTGCCGCCTACGACTATGCGATTGGCCTTGGCAAGTTTGATGATGATTTTGCGAACCCGGCTTTGTTGGCAAAGTCGAGCCTGAAGCAGGCTAGAGTCCGACTTACGTCTGTTCGGGGCAAACGGGTATTGTCTGATGCGGAGTTGAAGGAAGTGTTAGCGTGGTTGCCAGGCTCTGGTTTCTCGGTAACACAGAAGAACGTCATTCGTCTGACTCTGTGGACCGGCGCTCGCACGGGGGAGGTTTGTAAGGCGCGTTGGTCTGATGTAGATCTCGATCGAGCCGTTTGGCATATGCGAGACTCCAAGAACGGAGCCGAGCGGTATGTGCAGTTGCCGAGCCAAGCTGTGGCTTTTCTCCGTCAGCTTCGTTTAACCACCAATACCTATCTGTTTCCTTCGAGTCGGACGGGATTGCCGATCCAGCAGAAATCGCTTACCGAAACAAAATGGTATTTGAGAAATTCTGCCAAGGCTCGAAGTGGCACCTACTTTAAGCCAGGCCAAGCTTGGCTGGATAGCATTCCTGACTGGTCTCCACATGATCTGCGTCGTACGGTTCGCACGGGGTTGTCTCGTTTAGGCTGTCGCAATGAAGTGGCTGAGGCAGTGATAGGGCATTCAAGAAAGGGTATTGAAGGGACTTATGATCTGCACGATTATGAACCCGAATGTCGCGAGTGGCTGCAAAAGTGGGCTGATCATCTGGAAACCCTTGACGGCGTGTGTTAGTTGGCATAACCCATCTTAATTTCACAAATTGCAGCAACCGGACAGAGAGAAATCTATTTCTATCTGCCTCTCTTAGGCTCGCCAGTCCCTGACCTTGCTGGCCTGCGGCCTCCACCGGACGCCTCGATCAGTCCGCTGCTAAACAAAAGCGAACATTCGAGTCAGAGCTTTCCTCCAGAGCCTCCAGTCATTCAGTAATCCTCTTCAAGCAGGCCAACAAGGTCCTGCCGAATGGATTGAGCGCTTAAATCTTCCGGCCGGATAAGCAGGCGAGGATTACCCTCACGATCAAACACATAGACTGCACCGCTGTGAGTAACGGCATAGTCACCTTCTGCGTCCGGTTCTTCATGCCCGAACGTCGTCCGGTATCGCTGGGTAAGCGTGCGGAGGTCAGAGGCGTTGCCGGTCAGCCCGATGATTTTGTCACCAAAAAAATTGACGTACTCCGCCAGGCGTTCGGGTGTGTCGCGCTGAGGATCGACACTGACGAACAACGTAAGTACTTCCTCCTGATTTTCCGTGCTCAGCCCGCTGACGGCCTGGCTGAGTTTTTGCAGAGCAGTGGGGCAAACATCAGGGCAAGAGGTAAATCCGAAAAACAGCATTCGTACCTGACCACTGTAATCATCGCCTGAAACCCGTGTTCCCTGACTGTCGATCAAATCGAATTCAAGCTTGGGCATCACGCCGCTGATGTCTGTCCCGTGCCAATCCGGCGGATCATCGCCCATGCAGCCAACAAGGAGGATTGCCAGCATCATCAATGCAATGGATGCAAAGCGCTTTGCGTGGTGTTGGAAGCAGGGTTTGATCATCAAGTGGTGTCCTTCAATTACGTGTTGGAAGGATTCTGGTGTCCCAGAACAATCGCCAAGTCTTCCGGCACCGCCATCGGTTCAAATGCGCTGACGTTGGCACGTCCCGTATTGCCGACAGGAACCCGGATTCGTGAAACCAGCAACGCAGCGAAGGCCCGAGCCAGCTGACCGAGAACCTCGCGAGCATCGCGCGCGTGCCAGCCAAGCCGGAGCATGCGCAAATGTGTTGTCGTGTGCGCTAACGCGAACTTCTGGCTCAGAATATGAGCCCGTTCAAGATGTCTGAACGCTGTAGCGACATCGCCCTGATTGTCAGCATCAGCGGCTGCTGCCGGTTCTGTCAGATAGAACGTCTTGAGTTCACTGTTCACTGCTCAGTTCTCCTGCCTTATCGGCCAGCTAAGTTGTGGGCAAAGATTTGCCCGGGATCAACCGAGTCTTCCGAGTACCGGAAATGCGGATAACATCCATGATGCAAACCGGGTCATCTGTCCCGTCAGCACCATTACCCCCATAACAACCAGAACCAGCCCTGCCAGGATTCTCAGTGACTGACTCCAGCGGCTCATCCAGCGCACTCGCGCCCGAAAGTGCTTAATAAATAAAGCCGTTGCCAAAAATGGAATTGCCAACCCCAGCGAATAAACGGCCAGGTACAGCATGCCGGTTTCAGCATTCGCATGGGTGGAACTGAGAGCCAGGATAGCGCCCAATATCGGGCCAATACACGGTGTCCACCCGACGGCAAAGGCCAAGCCGAGAAGGAACGCTGCCGTGGGCCGTCCACCCTCAAGGGTTTGCCCAAAGCGCCAGTCGCGCTGTAACGCGGGCATGCTCCACCAGCCCAGCATAAATAGCCCCATCAGCACAATCAGAATGCCCGCCACCAGATTGGCTTCCTGCCGGTAGGCCATCAGCCACTGACCGAGCAGACTAGCGCTGGCACCAAAAGCGATGAACACTACACTGAACCCAAGGACAAAACAGATACTGAGCCACAGAGATTGCAGTCGACTCGAACGGTCTGTGACAGTGCCGCCCGTAACGACCGATAGATACCCCGGAACCAGCGGCAGAGTGCAGGGTGAGAAAAATGACACCAGGCCGCCAAAAAAAGCAGCCAGCATTCCCCATGTCGCAAGATCTGGCATTTCCGTGAGTCCTCAATTTTCTGAGTTCAGTTGACGGTGGAGGGCATCAAGCCCATCCGTGTTTTGTTCGACACCGGTCGACTATTTCTGTGCGTCTGGGAGCGACTCCTGAACAAGACGAAGTAGCGGTTTGGGACCAAACTCCGTGAGTTGGCGGCCATTCACGAAAAAAGTCGGGGTGCCCCGAACACCGATGGTTTTGACGTCCTGCATGTCCTGATCAAGGATGGCGCTTATCCGTTCGGATTGCATATCCTCACGGGCTTGGGACAGGTCCAGACCGGCTGCCTCGGCCGCTCCCCATGCCTTGGCAACCTTCGGGTCGTCGTGCCAGGCCGGCTGCACCTCCAACACAGCTTCCAGCACCGGTTCATAGACATCTTGCAGGCGAGCTGCTTCCAGAATTCTGGAGACTTCCTCGGAACCCTGATGGAACATTGTGTACCGCAAAACAAGCCGCACCTGGCCTGGATACTCAGCAAGTATCTGTTTCACGATCGGGTAGAACGCCCGGCAGGCTTCGCAGGAGGGGTCGAAAAACTCAACGATGATCACCGGTGCGTCGGCAGGCCCGAATGTGGGCGAATGGAAGCGTACCAATGCTTGTTGGTTCGCGATCGGTTCGCCCGCGGCAACAGACTTTTCGCCGGTGGTGGCCGTTTTTTGAGGCTGCTGGGGCTGTGGCTTGAATAGGACGGCGGCTGAAAAGGCTGCGATCAGCACGAGACACACGACAACAAAGATGGCACGACGATTCATGTATGAACTCTCCGACGGATAAGCAAGAGCAGAATGATGATGGCAACAAAAATGGCCAGCGATAGAAACGGAAGCGGCAGCCCACCAAATATCGTCATTCCGTCACCCGAGCAGGACGGGCCAGTGGCCGTGCAGGGCTGAATGGGTTGTGGAATGAGCCCCACATAAAGCAGTGAGTGGGCTAGAGCGAACAGGGAGCCAATGACAGACAGCGGCATAGCGTAGCGCCAAACGTTAAAATCCGAGTAGTAGCAGGCGACTGCGAGAATCACCGCCAACGGAAACATGAAGGCGCGCTGAAACCAGCACAGAACGCACGGAGCCTGCCCGAGAACTTCCCCGATGTAGATGGCTGAAAGCGAGGACCCCGCCGCCAGTAGCCAGGCTGACAGCAGCAGCCCCCATGGAATCACCCGGTTATTGGTGGTCACCGGGATGGCTCTCTGGATTCATTGGCACAAGTGCTTTGCGAAGAAGAGCAGCAGCTGTTTCCAGCGGTATCGCCTTCATCTTTGCTCGATTTATCGGCGGTTTCAGCCCCACCGGCACGCCATTCCTCCATACCCTCACGGATGACCTGCCAAGCGGAGTGCAGGAATAGCGCAGCAATGGCGAGGCCCACAATGATGTCCGGCCAGAGGGTATTGGTGAGGGCGACCAATCCTGCCGCAATGATTACACTGCTATTGGCGAACAGATCGTTCCTGGAACACATCCAGGTGGAACGCATATTGAGATCGTCCGCACGATGACGGTAGAGCAACACAAAACAAACGCCGTTTGCAAACAGGGCAAGAGCGCCGACAGCGCCCATCCACTCGGCGGCGGGCACTTCCTGTATCACCAGCTTGCGGATGGCATCGGCGACAACAACAAGCCCGAACAACAGCATAAAGCCGCCTTTGAACAAAGCCGCTCCGGCACGCGCGCGACGGCTTCGGTCCAGCACGAACAGTGTCAGTGCATAGACAGACGCGTCGCCAAACATATCCAGCGAATCGCCCAGCAACGCGGTAGAGCTTGCAATCCAGCCGGCGCTGAATTCCACCACAAACATCACTGCGTTGATGGCAAGCGCAATGTAAAGCACCCGGCTTTGGCTCGCTCGCAATTGTGCCAGTTCACCGGCCTTGTTTTCACAGCAGCTGTCCACGACGAACCCTCCTAAAACGTGCAATACATCGATACACTGGTGGTTATAGTAACTATAAGGTCAATAGCGATGAGCGAAAAAAGGAACACGGTCGGTCGGCTAGCTGATGATACGGGCGTTAAGCCCGTGACCATCCGTTATTACGAAAAAATTGGACTGTTGCCGAAAGCGACCCGCTCGGAGTCGGGCTATCGTCTCTACTCCGAAGAGGATCATTCGCGGCTGCTGTTTATTCGACGAAGCCGCGGGCTCGGATTTAGCCTTGACGATATTCGTGAACTGCTTTCACTGGCGGATCGTCAGCAGGAGTCCTGTGCGGGTGTGGACGCCAAAGTTGAACAACAACTGGTTCAAGTGCGCTCTCGACTGAAAGATCTACATGCAATGGAACACGAGTTGGAAAGACTGAGTGCGTGTTGTGACGGCGGAGTTATTATGGACTGCCGAATTATCGAGACACTCTCCGGCTCTGCTTAACCACTTTGTATGTGCCCGCCAACCAGGACTGTCTCAATTCGAGTTGGGACAGTCTATTCAGTCAGGCATCCTCCTGAATAAGAGCAACGAGGTCATGCCGAATTTCTTCTCTACTCAGATCGGGCCGCATTAAGAGGCGGGGGTTACCTTCGCGATCAAATACATAAATCGCGCTGCTGTGTGACACCGCATAATTTCCATCAGCGGCAGGTTCGTCATAACCGAAGGTTGTTCTATATCGTTTTGCCAGTTCACGAAGCTGGGGTTCTTTTCCAGTGAGTCCTACAATATTGTCGCCGAAGAAATCCACGTATTTTGCGAGACGCTCAGGCGTGTCACGTTTCGGATCGACACTCACGAACAAAGTGAGTACTTCATCCTGAAGCGCGGGGTCCAGGCCACTGGTTGCCTGATTGAGTTTTTGCAGGGCGGTCGGGCAAACATCGGGGCACGAGGTGAACCCGAAAAACAGCATTCTCACGCGGCCACTGTAATCATCGCCAGATACAGACTTGCCCTGGCTATTGATCAGGTCGAATTCCAGCTCAGGCATCAAGCCACTGATGTTTTTACCGTTCCAGTCTTCCTCGTCATTGCCAAAGCAACCAGTCAGCAATAGGGATGCTATCAGCGTTAAGGTCGCCGATATGATGTTGGTGCGCTGTCGCCAGAAGCGAGTTCTCATGACGCTGTTTCCTCAAGTTGTTTGGATTGGTTGGTATATTTTCCGTCCTGATGCATGGCTCGCCGGAGCATCAGAAGAATGCCAAGAATGCTCATCATGGCCGGAGGAATATAGGTCAGCATGCCTCCCAGTAGCTGGTCGACTTCCGGGTCCAGCGGCCAGGCCCTGCCACAGACTTCGTAAACGTCATAGACCATGTCACGTGAAAACACGATCCACGCCCCAAGAAACATCTGAAGCACACCTGCGGCGGCCAGAACCAACATGCGTCTGCCATACCCCAGCGATGAGGTGATCGCCGGCGGTCTTGGATCAAAGATCAACCACCAGAACAGCAGGCCATCCAGCAACATGCTCCAGTTCATGACCCAATACAGATCCCGGCTGAGCATGGCGTCAAAATGGATTGATGACCACAGCCAGAAATAGATAAGCCCGACAAACAGGAAAAGGGCGATAAAAGGCTGTTGCAGAACGTTATAGACCCAGCCCAGAGGCCTCAATGTATGCCTCCAGCCCGGGCTGATTTTTGGTTCATCGCGCTTTACCGGGAAATGCTGCTTTTATCTTCAGAAAGAAGTAGTCGTTATCCCGGTAGCCGTAGGCCACCCGCTTGATCACCTTGATCTTGTTGTTCATTCCCTCCAACACACTGGTGTTCAACCGGTAGACCGCGCTGGCGATAATGCCGTCGACGTAGCCCTTGAGGCGCCTGGCAAACTGCTGCACAGGGGCCAGCCCACTACTCATAGCTAGATTTAGCCAGTCTTGCCAGCGTTGTCTGGCATCGGCCTCTGAGGGAGCGTACCAGAGCTCTTTGAGCTGGTCTTTCAGGACGTAGACAGTCATCAGGGGCTGGTTGGCTTGCAGCAGTTCTTCGAGCTTCAGAGCCTGCTCATCCTTGAGGTTGCCTCGGTTTCTGAGCAACAGCCAGCGACTTCGTTTCACTACTTTGCGAGCCGGCTTGTCGTGTCGAAGCTGATTGGCCTGATCGACCCGGACACGGTCAATCACTTCCCGTCCGAACTTTGCTACAACGTGGAACAGGTCATAGACCACCCGTGCTTGTGGGCAGTGGTGCTGAACTTCCAGGTCCATGGCGGTATTCATATCCATCGCCACGGCTTCGATCTGGCCACAGGTTTCCGGCCCCAGCCATTCAAAGAAGGGGCGTACCGCTGCTCGACTGCGGCCTTCTCCAACCCAGAGGACTTGTTGAGTATCCGCATCAATCGCCACGGTGGCGTAGCGGTGTCCCTTGAACAAGGCGAACTCATCCATGATCAGTCGACGAATCCGGCGTTTATCTGGCTCAGTCACTTCTCGTTTGAGGCGCCGATGGTCGATGGCCTTGACCGTATGCCAATGCAACCCTAGCAGCGTTGCCACATGTTGGATCGGCATCAGTCGTACCAGGGATTCAATCCAACTGACCATGCCTGCCGTCAGACGCTGTCGCCCTGGTAACCAGCGAATCTGTTCAAGCTTGGGGCCACAGGTCGTACAACGAACTCGGCGAACTGGCACGTCCAGCCAGACGCGGTATTGGAACAGGTCGCGTTCTCGGACTCGTCGGGTGCTGATGTCATGGATGGCAAGCGTGTGCTGATTACAACCACTGCAGCATGGCAAGTAATCGTCGGCAGGTTGCAGTCGGATGAGCAGAGATTGAGCGTCAATCTGGGCATACGATTCTATCGTGAATCCTTCCCAGAACAGGGCAAGAGGATTAGCATTCATAGGGACGGCGGTGAGTCGGTCAGGTTTGTTGTTTTGGCGAACTCAAAACTAACCGGTTTTACCGCCGTCTCCTACTTTTTCACGCTAACCCGCGATGAACCTGATTTTTGCGAACCAGAACCGCATGACCGGTAAAGGGTTGGACAGGGCGATCAGGATCGGACCGATATGATGAAGAATCAGGTGCTGACCCCGATGGACGAAGAACATGTATTGTGCGTAGTAATCGAAGCGGGTCTGCATCACCGCATAACAGATCAGTACCCCCAGGGTGAACGCAAAGATCCGCAGTGAGCCTGGCCGGTCCTGTTCCGGCATCCGAATTAGCCCGACGCCATAGAATCCCATCACGAGCATGTAGCTGAGTATGGTCAGCGGCGAGAAATCGTAGGGTAAAAGGTAGTCAAGCAGTGACATAGCGTTGCCGGTTGTTTTGTTGTTATTTCAGTGACCCTACCTTGGATGTCACCAGGTCGTACAGTTCCTGAGGCCCCAGGCGGCTCAAGGTGTCTCCGTTAACGTAGAATGTTGGGGTTCCGGAAATTCCAACCGCCTTAACGTCCGCAGCATCCTGTTGAATAATGCCGTCAATCTCGGGTGAGTTCATACCGGCCCGAGCGGCTTCGACATCAAGTCCGGCTGACTCCGCCGCATCCCATGCTGCGGCGACCTTTGGATCATCGTGCCATTTCGGTTGTGCTTCCATAACAGCGTCCAGTACCGGCTCATAGACCCCCTGTTCACGGGCGGTTTCCAGGATTCTGACGGCCTCTTCCGAGCCTTTGTGAAACAATACGTAGCGCAGTACCAGACGCACGTTGTCCGGGTAGGCAGCCTGAATCTGTTTCACATAGGGATGCATGGCGCGACAACCTTCGCAGGATGGGTCGAAGAACTCGACAATGGTTACCGGCGCGTCCTCAGGGCCAATAACGGGAGAGTAATCCCTCACCAGTGGCGTTTTTTCAACAACGGCGGGTTCATTAGTGCCCTGGGAGCGATCGTAAATAACAAAAGCACCAGCAAAGACAACCAGACAAAAAAGAAGGAGACTGATGACCAGGGTTCGGGTTTGCACGGGAGATCTTCCTATTTTAAATGAGTTTACGGGTTTCAGATTATTCAGGTGTCCGGTAGCAGCCGACTAGGCACCCACCGCAGATAAAGCATCATTCCAAACAGTTCCAACAAAGACTGGACGACAATCACCACGACGGCCACAGCCCAGGCCTCTGGCATTGACAGTGCCAAAGGTAAAACCACGAAGGAGTTGCGTGTTCCTAGGCTGAAGATGACGGTGCGACCGGTTTCTACCGGTAATCGAAAGACCCGGCGCAGAGCCTTTCCAACCAGAGCCGCAGCTAGAAGATAGGCCGGAAACAGAATCATCAAGGGCCAGATAAGTGAGCCGGTACTGTCGATCTGGCTGACCTGTGTCATTGAGATGATGAACAGTACGACTGTCAGCAGAGGGACCGGCATCAGACCCATGAAGCGAATGAACCCGATGGCTTTTCTGGAGTTTTCGGCCCATTTTTCAGTCAGAAATGCCAGGATAAGCGGGACAATAATCAGCCCGCCAAAGGCCGGCAGGAGGTGCCGCCCAAGCTCAAGATTCACGTCGAACTGATTACCCATGAAAAGCCAGAGGTAAAGTGGAAGAAGACCCAGTTGAGCAATCAGCAGAACCGGTGTTGCCGCAATGGCTCGGGTGCTGTCCCCCTTGCCTAGGTGAGTGAAGGTGACAAACCAGTCGGTACAGGGCATCAGCAATACCAGAAGCACTCCCAACTTCAGCGCGTCATTGTCCGGCAGCGCCAATATCAGCAAGGCAGTGATCGCCGGCATGACCAGAAAATTTCCGGTGAGCAAGGCACCCATGAACCGACGGTCCCGGAACATATCAGACAGGTGGGTCAACGGTGTTTGAGTAAATGTGGCGTAGAGCAGAACTCCGAGCAACCCCCAGATTAAGTAATCCGGCACACTGTCACCGAGGGACGATGTCCAATCCACAGACAGTCCGAAAACAACAGCGATGAGGTAGGCCCAGACCTGGTGGCGTTCAATTACGTCTCGCATGGCGTGCTCGTAACCGAGTGGAATGTCGGCCATTCGCAGCATATCTGCCACACGGTACCCTTTTCAGCAGCCCTGCTAGCCATGGCCATAAGTATGGGCATCTTTGTGACTGTGATCAGGATGTTCAAACTCCAATGTTGAATGAGTGATGCCGAACTCGTTTTCCAAAGTTCGTTTTATCCCACCCTTGACTTTTTCAAGTTCATTCCAGGCACTTATTTCGACCACCACATGGGCGTCGAGGGAGGCATCATGCTCACCCATCTGCCAGAAATGTACGTGGTGAAGGTCTAAAACGCCTTCTACGTTTGATAAAGCCTCGATGACAGAATCTGTGTCGATATCCAATGGACTACCCAGCATGAGTGTCCGGATGGTTCCGCCGATTTCCGTTAGACCCAGGTAGAGAATATAGCTTGCGATACCAATTGTGATCGCGGGATCAACCCAACGCATGTCGTACAGGAGAATCAGGGCGCCGCCTACAACGACTGCAATTGACGCAAACGCATCAGACAAGTTGTGTAGAAACAGCGCACGGATGTTGACGCTGTCCTTTTGCATGGAGTAAGTAAGCAGCGCGGTCAAACCATCCACTACCAATGCGATAATGCCAAGCCAAACTACCCACCACCCCTTGATTTCCGGGGGATCTATGAATCGCATGCCACCTTCGTAGATCAAATATGCCCCGATCATTATCAAAGTGGTGTAATTTATGAGTGCCGCAACAACCTCAATTCTCCCGTAGCCAAAGGTCATCTTCGAGTCGGCCGGGCGGCGTGCAATCTTCCGCGCCGCAAATGCGATAAATAGTGACGCCATATCCGAAAAGTTGTGTATAGCGTCGGCTATCAGCGCCAAGCTGCCAGCGAAGATCCCTCCAGCGATCTGAGCCAAGGTTAGGATACCGTTCGCCCAGATAGCTACTGCAACTCTCTTATCCTTAGTATCCGGTGACATGTGAGCATGCTCGTGGCCCATTGTTTTCTCCTTGGTCGTTGCTGTTCAATTAAACGTAGTCGCAACACTCGCTAAGCCTGGCTCAGAGGGCTTAGCGAGTGTTGCGACCGCGCGAAAACTAGCCATTCTGGCGATTTTCCATGTTATTCCCGGCACCTTTCTCGGCTGTGAAGCCCGTGACCAAAATCATGGCCACGCTCAGGAGGATGAACACGTCGGCAAGGTTGAACGCCGGCCAATGCCAAGATTGCCAATGGAAATCCAGGTAATCGACAACGTAGCCTCGGAAAACTCGGTCGATGACATTTCCGAATGCACCGCCAAGTACCATCGCATAGGCCAGGGCTTCTGTTCGCTTATGGCTGTCCCGCATCAATTTGACCAGAACAGCCACGGCTATCGCAATAAAAAAATATCGCTGCCAGCCCCCGCCATCGGCGAAGAGACTAAAGGCAGTGCCTTTATTCCATACGTGCACCCAATTAAAGAAAGGAGTGATCTCAACCGATTGCCCGTAAGCCATGGATTGCTGGACGAGCCATTTAATAAGCTGGTCGGCCAGCGCTACCAGTGTGGAAAAGCCGAGAAAGATAAACGTAGAAAAACTAGCACGGTGTTCAGACATCGAATTATCCTTTTAGTGCAAGGATGCGCTTGGCACCAATGAATACAATGCCTCCCACAACGCCGCCAATAACCAGATCCGGATAGTTTGAACCGGTCCAGGCAACAAGAAGCCCCGCAAGGATAACTCCCAGATTGATAACCACATCATTGGCCGAGAATATCCAGCTTGCCTTCATATGCGCGCCGCCTTCGCGGTGCTTGGATATCAACAGCAGGCAACCGGTATTGGCGATCAACGCGACGAAGGCGATCGCCATCATCATCAGCGATTCAGGCTCACTACCGAAAACAAAGCGTCGCACCACCTCGACGAGTACGCCGATAGCCAAAATCAGTTGCAGTACCCCTGCCAGATGCGCGGCACGTACCTGCATTTTCGCACTGCGCCCTACGGCATAGAGAGCCAGGCCATAGACGGCTGCATCGGCAAACATATCCAGGGAATCAGCGATCAGGCCGGTAGACTGGGCGATCAGGCCAGCAGTCATTTCCACCACGAACATGATCGCATTGATACCGAGCAACACGCGCAGAGTGCCTGACTCCTGCGTAGCAGAGACTGCCGAGCTCTCAGCGGCCTTGATCGTCTCTGGGTCGGCAATGACGGTTTCCTGAAGAGAGGCGCCTAGCCCCAAGGTCGCCAGTTTCGCGGTAATGGGCTCAGCCTCGCCGTCATGCACGACCTCCAATCGGCGGTTCGACAAGTCGAAGGACAGCGTTCGAATCTCATCAAAGCCGTTCAGCGCCAAGCGGATCATCCGTTCTTCTGAGGGACAATCCATCTTCGGCACAGCATACACGCTGACCCATTCCCCTGACGCTTCGGAGGAGACCGGCATATCGGTATCCGCTGCAGGCGTTGCATCGCAGCTACATGGGCCACCACAGGCTTTACTCACGATACGGCTCCAGTTAACCAACATAGATTGCTAGTGTTAAAAACTATATAGCTACTATAAGGTCAATGGGACAGATGATCCGTTGAGGAGTAAGCCTGATGCGCATTGGTCAGTTAGCCCAGATAGCGGGTATCGACACGCAGACGATCCGCTTCTATGAGCAGCAGGGCCTGTTGCCGCCGCCAGAACGGCAGGAGAATGGTTACCGTGTCTATACCGAGAAGCATGGCGAGTGGCTTGCCTTTATCCGCCGCTGCCGAATTCTGGACCTGTCACTGACAGAGATTCGCGAGCTACAGAGCTATCAGGACGACCCTCGCCAGCCTTGTACCGCCGTCAACGCCATGCTCGATGACCACATCTCTCATGTGCGGTCGCAGATAACTGCTCTGCAAGCGCTTGAGCAACAACTCGTTTCACTGAGGGCGAGTTGCAACGAGGGTCGAGAGATCAATGCCTGCGGCATCCTGACGGGGATCAGCGAGGAGAGCAAACAACAGCTGTATAGGGCTAGCTCAGGCCGTAAGGACTGAGCAGAGACATGCCGGACCTTGCAGTGACATTGTGAATGCATGGTGTGTTGATCGCGAAGCCTCACTGCGTATCTCGGCATGCGAACCTGGGCGTTGCTGCAAACTTGCAGGGGCCGTGAAGAAGAGTCGTCATCAACCAGGTAATCCGCTGAGCTGATGGTTGGTTCCGTCATCATGATATGAGCCAATCAACCAAAAAATCCGGATACCCCTTTTTTGGTGATTCCTTTGTCTATGTCATTTTCGATGACAACACCGATCTGTACTGGGCCCGCTCCCGGGTACTGGAGTACCTGAGCCAGGTGGCCGGGCAATTGCCCGATGCCGCCAAACCAGAGCTGGGGCCGGATGCAACCGGCGTTGGCTGGGTATACTCCTACGCCCTGGTGGACCGCACCGGTCAGCATGACCTGTCGGAACTGCGGGCTATTCAGGACTGGTTCCTGAAGTTTGAACTGCAAACCGTGCCCGGTGTATCCGAGGTCGCCAGCGTTGGCGGCATGGTGAAACAGTATCAGGTCGTGGTGAACCCGGACAGACTGCGGGCCCACGACATTACCCTGCAGCGCATCCATTCCGCCATCAACAGCGCCAACCAGGAAACCGGCGCCTCGGTGGTGGAGATGGCCGAGGCGGAATACATGGTACGGGTCACCGGCTACCTGCAGAACGAAGACGATCTGCGACAGGTCCCCCTGGGGGTCAACGACAACGGCAAGCCCCTGTTACTGAAAGACGTGGCCGATGTGCAGCTTGGCCCACAGGTCCGTCGCGGTATCGCCGAACTGAATGGGGAAGGGGAAGTGGCCGGAGGCATTGTGGTGATGCGTTTCGGTGAGAACGCCTTGAAAACCATCGAAGGGGTCAACCAACGCTTGGAGGACATCAAAACCAGCCTCCCCGATGGTGTAGAAGTGGTTCCTACCTACGATCGCTCCACACTCATTAATAACGCCGTGGACAACCTGTATGGCAAGTTATTGAAAGAGTTCCTGGTGGTCGTCCTTATTTGCGCAGTATTCCTGTTCCATCTACGGTCGTCGCTGGTGGTCATCGTCAGTCTGCCCGTAGGTATCCTTGCGGCGTTCGTGGTGATGCACGCCCAGGGCATCAACGCCAATATCATGTCCCTCGGGGGTATTGCCATTGCCATCGGCGCCATGGTGGACGGGGCCATCGTGATGGTGGAGAACGTCCATAAACACATGGAGCGAACCCCGCTGACACCGGAAAACCGATGGGCCGTGATGTCGCGGGCCGCGGGTGAGGTGGGGCCCGCGCTGTTTTTCTCACTGATGATCATCACCGTGAGCTTTCTGCCGGTCTTCACCCTGGAGGCTCAGGAGGGCAAGCTCTTCGCCCCCCTGGCGTTCACCAAAACCTACGCCATGGCGGCGGCAGCCGGGCTGGCCATCACTCTCGTTCCAGTGCTGATGGGCTATTTCATCCGTGGCAAGGTATTGCCAGAACATCGCAATCCCATCAACCGACTGCTGATCGCCCTGTACCGACCGATTATCGGCTGGGCTTTGCGACGGCCGGCATTGATGCTTGCCGGAGGCCTGGTGGTGCTGATCATCGGCTTCTGGCCGGCCAACAAGCTGGGCAGTGAATTCATGCCGCCTCTGGACGAGGGGGATCTGATGTACATGCCCACCACCTATCCTGGTATCTCCATTGGCAAGGCCCGACAGATTCTGCAACAGACCGACAAGCTGATTGCCAGTATTCCGGAAGTGGAGACCGTGTTCGGAAAAATTGGCCGCGCCGATACGGCCACCGATCCTGCCCCGCTGACCATGATTGAGACCTTTATCCAGTTCAAACCACGGGACCAGTGGCGACCCGGCATGACGCCGGAATCTCTGCGCCGGGAACTGGACAGGACCGTCAGACTTCCGGGCCTTACTAACGCCTGGGTCATGCCGATCAAAACCCGCATCGACATGCTCTCCACGGGCATCAAGACCCCAGTCGGCATCAAGGTGGCCGGTCCTGACCTGGCGGTGATCCAGGGTATAGGGGAAGAGCTCGAGCGGGTGTTGACTGACATACCCGGCACAGCCTCTGCGTTTTCCGAGCGGGTGGCCGGCGGACGCTACATCAAGGTGGATATACAGCGCGAGGCTGCCGCTCGTTTCGGGCTGAATATCGCAGACATTCAATCGGTCGTACGTACCGCGATTGGCGGCATGAACGTGGCCAACACGGTGGAGGGTCTGGAGCGCTATCCCATCAATCTGCGCTATCCCCAGGGTTACCGGGATTCGGTGGAGCAGATGCGCCTGCTGCCGATGGTGACACCCAATGGCCAGCGTATCGCGTTGGCCGATGTGGCGGATATCCGGATCGACCAGGGGCCGCCCATGATCAAGTCGGAAAACGCCCGTATCAATGGCTGGACTCTGGTGGATATCGAGGGCCGGGATCTGGGCAGTTGGGTAAGGGAGGCGCAGTCCGTGGTGCAAGAACAGGTGGATCTACCTGCTGGCTACTCCCTGACTTGGTCTGGCCAATATGAGTATATGCAGCGGGCCAAGGAACGCCTGACGCTGGTGGTGCCGCTGACCCTGGCCATCATCATCATTCTGCTGTACCTGAACTTCCGCAACCTGACCGAGGTGGGCATTATTCTCGGCACCCTGCCATTCGGCATGATCGGTGGCATCTGGCTGATGTATCTGCTGGGTTACAACCTCTCCGTGGCCGTGGCCGTCGGTTTTATTGCCCTGGCCGGGGTGGCGGTGGAGATCGGAGTCCTGATGCTGGTGTACCTGAACCAGTCTCTGCATAACGCTTTGGAAACCGTGGATCATCAATCAGGCCAGCTGTCGGCAGATGCCCTGCGCAAGGCGATCAGTGACGGTGCTGCGCAACGGGTGCGTCCGATCATGATGACCTTCGCGGCCATTGTAGCTGGCCTGGTGCCCATCATGCTGGGCAGTGGCACCGGCTCAGAAGTCATGCAACGCATCGCCGGCCCGATGATCGGTGGCATGGTCACCACGTTGATCCTGACCCTGCTGCTGATTCCGGTGATTTTCTATCTCTGGCAGCGCGCACGGCTGAAAAAAAATCGCCAAAAAAGGAACATTCCGATGATTAGACCCATTGGCATCCAAACCGTTCTGATCCTGCTGATCACAATGGCCTTGCCGATAAACGCCGAACCTATTGAGGTCGTTGACGATTGGGTTCAAGAGGCTCTGACCAATAACGCGACTCTGGGCGCGCAAAGATCTGTCGCCGAAATGTCAGAAGCCAAAGTGGAGGGCTCAGATACTTGGGCCGACCCGGTCATCAAGTATGGCATTGCGCCTGAAACTCTAGAGGGACCTAATACAGTTGGGCATCGCTTTGAGGTAAGCCAGCAGCTGCCCTGGCCGGATCATCTGTCGGCGTCTCGCAAGGCAGCGGAGGCCGGAATGCTTGCCGCCCAGCAGGAGACTCAGTGGCTAATAAGGCAGCTGACAGCTCGCGTTAAGGAGGCGTATGCATATTGGTGGTATACCAATGAAGCGATCAATCTCCATCATGAGACACGCGCTTTGGTCGAGCAACTGGCCACCGTAACGGAACAGAGGCTTGACTATGGCATCGGCTCGCAAAGTGAAATGCTCAGGGTCAAAACGGAGTTGGATACTCTAACCCGGATTTCTCATAGGTCCCCAGCAAGTCTCGCAGACTGTGCGGGTTACCGCCATTACCGCTCATTGGCGGCCGTGACTGATCAATAATCGATCAATTCCTGTTGTCCGGACACACGGCCCCCTTT
>NZ_RKKU01000042.1 GCF_003797945.1 Pseudomonas neustonica | reverse complement strand
TAAGCGCTTCGATTTCAAATGTCCTATCGAAGTCATGAGCGAAGTGATGCAGAAAGCCTTGGCTATGCAATATGATGCTCCTGCGTCAATTCAATAACCGTGTTGCACTCAGCTCCTGCAACCGCCCTCTCATTTCCGACTCTGATTTTAAAAACCTACCAGTATTTACGGATAAAAATCGCATTAAAGCAGCTATATCCGTGCTTACAGACCACTATAAGCTAGTCCCTTGCCGCAATCTCGACCACCAGCTTTTCCATCTCCGGCCAACTAAAGTCTCTCAAACTCTTGCTTGGCGACCTGGAGGACGTATCGATATCGAGCCGCCTCTCAGCCACCGAACAAATCGCCCAATTCTCGTTAATGCAACCCGGCTCCGACACACCAGAGCTCGCCAACTAGCACGTAAAGGGGTGCCGTTGCATACTTTGTCCCACTGGCTTGGACATACTCAATGGAAGAGCCTACAGGCTTACTACAACGATCCAGCCGAGGACGCACGCAAACTGGATCAAGCTTTAGCGCCTGCTCTTGCACCGCTGGCGATGGCATTTGCTGGCAACCTTATCGACAACGAACAACAGGCTAGTCGTCTCAATGACCCAACAAGCCGACTCGAATTCGCAAAAAGCGGCGAGCTGAAAAACGTCGGTAGCTGCGGTAACCATAGCTATTGCGCCACCACCTCCATACCGATTCCCTGCTATCGTTGCAAGCATTTCGAGCCCCTAGTCTCCGCCCCACACCAAGAGGTACTTGAAGCACTAAAAACCAGGCAGGAAGAAGAAAACCAGTCATTATGCATTGGAGGTGCTAGAAACTTGCTCGTACCTATAGATCTTTCAGCAGACATTCTCGCAGTACAAAACTGTATTCGCCGCTGCGAGGCACGTAAGATAGAACTTGGGCTTATATGATGGCTAAAATTATTCAATTTACGCCAAGGAAAGAGTTAACTGCGCAAGAAAATTTGCATAACCTGATCAAGCTTTCAAAAAAGCACTTGGAACTTTGGGCCGATCAACCAGATTTTTTTTGGGAGAACAATCGCTGGCCTTTACCGTATCACAGCGTAAGGTTCACCAACCATGAGCACCGGAAGCTGCATCCGAGCAAGAAGCCCAAGCCACATCAACTAATGCATCCCGCGTTCGTAGAGTTCGCCAAGGCTTATTTGCGCTACCGTCATACAATTAAACCGCATAAAAACCCAGGTCGAGAGATGACTGCATTTCGGCTACTCGAAATGGTGCTCAAGAACGACATGTCCGTGCCTGATATCACCAAGATAAATCAGCGCCATTTCGATCACGTCGTTGCGATAATACGAACGGAGAAAACGCGACAGCACATTGCTGACGAGATGCTGTATATACTAAGAACACTTTCCGACTTCTTCATTGTTACTGAAGCTGTTCGCTACTGGACACACCCCTATGTCCGGACGGCTTCATACACCTACGCAAACGGCACATATGCGAATGCTGAAAAAAAGGCGGCCAAGCTTCCCGACCAAGATGCTCTCCTTGCCATTGCCAGCGTTTTCAGCCGCGGGCACTCTCAACGATTGGAAGACGCCGATATTTTGGTGACTAGCATTACGTGTATTCTTCTGAGTGTCCCAATGCGGATTAGTGAGACACTAAAGCTGCGCGTAGATTGCCTCCGTCAAGGTGCAGATAAGGATGATAACGTTCAGCATCACCTCAACTATTGGACACCAAAAATAAAAGAATTTATACCTAAGGCGATCCCTACAACTATGGCACCTAACGCAGTAATTGCCATAGAGCGACTAAAGAGCATATCAGAAGAAGGTCGCAGGCTTGCCAGTTACATGGAAGGGAATCCGAACAAGTTCTATCGACACAAGAACTGTCCCGACGTTGCTGATGATCAAGAACTAACACGGCATCAGGTATCAGCTGCGCTAGGCTTCCCTAATCTTAATTCATGCTACGACTTTATTCACAGGCATACCGGCAAATATTCACTTAAGGGGTTCACACTTGACTCACTCTGGCAACTAGTTCTCGCAGAGCATCGCAAGTTGAATCCGCACTTTCCTTACCAAGAACCGATAAATGAAAACCATAAGCCGTTGAAAATGTCTGAGTCACTGATGTGCTTTTTGCGCTTCCAGTTTGGTCTACGAAGCAGCGTATGCCCAGTCCTGCTGGTCCCCTTCAACCAGCACTATTATACAATGCGTTTGAAGGGCTCGGCTCTGCATCATCAAAAAATTATGTGCTTTTTTTCCCGGCACGGCTTTGAGTCGATCAAGCTGAAATCTCACAGTTTGCGCCATCTGCTCAACCGACTTGCGAGGCAAAGCGAGGTGTCTATTGACACCATCACTGCTTGGAGCAGCCGCGCCTCTTCTCATCAAACGCTGACATACCTTAATGATTCCCCCGAAGAAGCGGCTAACAAAAGTTCTGTCTTATTAGGTATGCAGCAAAAACAAAACCATAAGCAGCCAATTACCGATGAAGTAGCGGAGATACACAGCCAAGGACCATTTCATCGTAGCCGGTACGGGTTGTGCCGCAGGTCTTGGCGTGCAGGACCGTGCAACCGCTTCGCTGACTGCCTCAACTGCTCCGAGCTGCTGATATGTAAGGGCGACAAGCTTGTAGCAGAAGCCGTAACCAGAGACCGCGAGCACTTGATCCGTACATACAATGCAGCCAAAGAGGCAGTTGATAGTGGCGAACGAGCAGCCTCACGTTGGTTGCAAGTGGCAGGACCGCAGATCGGACGACTAAGCCAGCTTGTAAACATGCTCAATGATTCGAGCATCCCAAATGGCAGTCCTATAGAATTAGCAGACAGCACTAACTTTAGTCACGAGCAGACCCTTCTTGAGACGAAGTCCTCAGTCGCCGAAGTTAGGCTACTGGATAGAAATGAGCTGGGCATAGAGTATGGCGATGACCTACTGGCCTGCTTTGATTTGTTATGGAACCCAGACGATGTCTAAGACGATCACAGACTCACAGCTTAATAAAATCGCTAAGATGATCCGAAATTGGCCACAGGAAGAGGCATTCAACTGGAACAACATCTGCACTGCCTCAAAAAGTTTTCTGAGCTATGTCCCGACTCGACAAGCGCTCTCCAAAAAGCCAATCGTCAAAAACGCCTACCATGTAAAAAAAGAAGAGCTAAGGAAAGCGATTACAATGGTCAAGGACGTCCCGAGGCCGCAAAGCATGCTGGACGCGATGAACAAAATTGAACGCCTACAGCGGGAGAACGACGCCCTCAGGTCTGAACTAGCAAAGATGGCTGAAATCGCTCAGCGTTTTATATACAACGCTAGCATTGCCGGAATCTCCCAACAAAGATTAATGGCGCCACTTCCGAAAGTCCGACGTGGTTAGGTGGGGCATCATCATCGAACGATGATAGGGAGGGCTAAGCACGGATAGAAGCTCAAGCAAGCCTGCGATAGGTTACCAGTTGGTCCCGTTGCAATCGTGCGGCAGCGATGGACCCTAGTGTACGGGTATAGTATTAGACTAACTCAAAGTTGCGGCGGCGCACGTTACGTCCTGCACGAGAACCGTTCAACCCTAATCGGGCCATGCGACGTAAGTGTTGAGTCCAAATTACACGACACTCTTGGAGGATCTGTTGATTTTTTTCCCATGCAGGTAAATTTAATTACGGTGGTGACAAATGACCGGAGAAACGTCTAATTTCAATATTGTTGTCCGCTCAGACGCGCTTGAAACGATCGAGCTCGCAGCAAGATTGTGTAACCAGTCAGCGTCAGATTTCATGCTCGACGCAGCTTTTTACAAAGCGATTGATACGCTGCTGACTGACAAAGTGGCTTTCTTGTCTGCAGATGCTTATAAGCAAGTTTGCCGCGGCATCCTTTCAGTGAGCGGTACGCAGGCGATTCCTATAAGTTAGGTTTTAGGCTCCTCGAGGCGGAGTGCTGAGCTTGCCAGGTCGCTATACCCCGTGTACGGCCCTTTACTGCAGCGGCCATACCTTTGCGAGGCAGTTGTGGATGGTGCGCTCACGATTAAGTGAGGCGACTTTCTTGCCGCCCCACGTACTTGAGTCAGAAGTATTAGCGCCAAAGAGTGTTCTTACCAGGAGGGCGTATGACCAAGTCGAACTCGGTTGATCGAATCAGTACTGAACGGCTATGCCGCTCAGTTGCGTCTTCGACGGCAATAGAGACTGGGGAGCCAGTGCAGCAGATTGAAGCTCGCTTGGCCAAGGGTGTCAGAAGGTTTCCGAAGCTGAGGTTGGCGCGGTGATTTCTGACGTAGACGTTGGTGCTACAGCTCAATAACGTCGTTTATCAGTCGTTCTATATGGGTGTAGTCGCCGCCCAATGTCATCAACTTAAGCCGCCGATGCCGCAAAAGGCAAGCAGCCCTGGGTTTGGCTTGACCGCTGCGATCGATTTTCACTGCACGCCGAGCGTTTGTCTGGTGGGTCAGCGCTGCTGATGTTAATCCAGCGGTTGTCGAATCGCACCGTCAATCAGTTTTCGCGTTTTACAGGCGAGCGCGTACCGGCCGCTTCTGGCCAGCTGTTTTACGCGGTAGCTCAGGTGGTCGGTGTTATCAGCGCGCCGGCTTGTAACCCTCACAGCCACGACTGGCCGCGCGTTTTCGTTTACGCTCGAAGTTGCGCCCGGGGCGTACGGCGCTTAGGCTGCTGGCCATCAGCGTCAGCACGTTGGACAGCCCAAGCACACAGGGGCGCACCAGCAAGTCGACCAGAGTATTCTTGAGGCGTGAGACCCCTTGTGTGAAGTTGGCTTTCCAGCGCAGCTTGCGATTTTTGTGGCGCTGCTCGATGACCGGTTGCAGCAGATGTTGCATCAGCAGTGCCAGATTCTTCAGTAGTTGTCCGGCATAAAAGTCCTGCTTCACTGCCGTCACGCTGCGCCCACTGAAGTTGTCCAGACCCAGGGTCTGTTTGATGCGACGGTAGTCGGTTTCGATACCCCAGCGACGATGGTAAAGATCTGCAAACACGTCGGCCGGGAAGGTTTTCCGATCCAGCAAGGAGGTCAGCAGCACCTCGCTTTCGCCGCCCGGCAGCTCGACCCGGATCAGTCGCAACCGGATCGGACGTCCGGGGTCGACGCCGGCCTCTGTGCAGAACAGGCGCGCCTCGGGGTGGTTGGCAGTGAAGAGCTGCGTGTCATCGGTCTGTCCCGACTGGAGAAACTGTCTAACCTGCGCGTTGTAGCCGCAAGGTAGACGCATCAGAAAATGCCGCTTCTGCTGCTCGAATAGTGCGAACAGCCAGTGTCCGGGGTAGCCGCGATCAAACAGCGTCAGGCTGTCAGCGGGCACATGGTCGAGATGTAAGTGAGCACAATCGCGCTCGCCGACCTGGAAGGGCACGATCAGGCTATGTAGAGTCTGACCGTCGGCGACATCGTAGAGCGTGGAAAAGCGTGCAACGGGGAACTCGCAGTGGCTGCCGAAAAAGCGAGTCACAGCCTGCTCCAACGGCAAGTGAACGGTCGAACCATCCACGGCGAGTATCCGTAGTCCACGCCATGTCTGGCGCAGCCCAAGGCTGTCGATCTGTTGCTGGAGGTGTTGATTGAGGTCGGCAAACACCTCGGGCTTGAGCTTGTTGCGTGCCTTGCTGAAGGCTTGCGCAGTGACGACTTGGGTCTCGACTGAGGACTGATTGAGCACGCGATAAAACTGATCTAGCTCGGTTTGCAAGGCAGTGCGCGGCTGGTTGAGCAAGAATAGGACGAGGTTCTTGAAGGTCAATTGACGACGGCGGGTAAAGTCTTGAGGGCGTTGGCGGTAGGTATCAATAAAGACGGGGCAATCAAGCTTGTTGGTTATTTTTTTTACAATTTTCAAGCATGACTTGCTGGGCAGTGTCAAACGGTGTGTTTTGAGGGGGCAAAGTTACTTTTCCTATGCGCTGATTTGAGTGCTAATTATATGATATTTATAGGAAAATTGCTTAAGTTGATGACATTGGTCGTGGGGCAAAGACGTTATCGTTGCCTTTCTTGGTTACTTCTTCCAGTAATTATTTGCCGCAGCCACTGTCTGGAAGTTTATAGCGATAACTTGGGACGCAGCGGTAAGCTCATGCGCGTCATTGGCGTACTCAGGCCGCAGTTTATGTAGGACCTCTGGGTCCGGTTGGGTATATTTTACGCCGCGACGGCTCAGTGTTATTGCGAGCTCAAAACCTTCTTGCGGCGTATTTGTGGAGAGTGTGGTTAGCCATTGGTCAGCCATAATCTAATCCTCCTACTTAAGAGAAAATGCCTATAGCAGATTATAGCGTCTCACCGCGATTTCACAGGGCAGAGGTGTCAACGCCTCGATGCTTGGGTCGTACAACACCAACCCACAGAGAACAGGCCGTATAAAACCGTATCAAAGCAGCACTTTACAGCATCGTACCGGTCATCTCTATCAACTCACTTGAACGGGGGTGCCTTCCCTTACGTCAGCAGAGGTCGTGGTGCAAAACAATCCCAGTCAGCACCTCTACCGACCTACTCAATCTGAGTGAGGCGCGGTATTTGCGTATCTGAGTTAGCAACACCCAGAAACGACAAAGCCCCGATTTACGGGGCTTTGTCGTTGAATAGTGGCGGAGGATCAGTCCGCCTTTATGAATTCTGTAAAAACCCACAGAACTCCACCAGACCATAGGCGACACATGGCTTTCAGCCTAATATCACTCTGCGAGCATCCACTATTATCTACCCGTTTCCGAAACCAAGTGGGGGAACAAAACATTGGGCGGAGTGTTTTCTTATAGGCAAGCTAAATCCCAAACAAGACGTTATCACAGCTCAGGTGTTGCCAATGTGCAGGAGCTAACTTCCGACTCATTAAGCAAGTGACTGACAAAACCCGGCAACTGATCCGATTTAGCCGGGTTTTCACGCCAGACGACCATCAGCTCCTTATCCAGACCCGCCCCGCTGAACGGGACGGCACACAAACTGCCTGACCCAACCTCTTCTGTTACGGCGGAAGCCAGCACCAGCGAAACCCCCAGCCCCGCTTTGACTGCCTGCTTAACCGCTTCCGTACTGCCCAGTTGCATTGACACTCCGGGGATGGCGCTTTTATCAGCAAAATAACGATCCAGCAGCCGGCCCGTACCGGTGCCAGACTCCCCCCCAATCAGTTCCATACCAGCCAGATGCTCTGGGCCCACCTCATAAAGTTCCGCATAGGAGTGCGTCGGAGGCACTATCAGCACCAGCGGCTCCTTTCTCCAACTTCGGACCTGAAAGCCGGTTTGAGGCTGCCACCACTCCATGACGGCCACATCCAGCTCTGCATTCCCCAACTTCTGCGCAATAGCTGGATTACTACCGATTACCAGCTCTAGATCAGGGTTGTACTCTGCGGTAACGAACGAGCGCACATAGGGCGGCAGCATATAGATGCCGATATTCGAACTTGCTCCCACGCGCAGGTCCCGACCCTTGATTGCACGCACTGCACGATCATTCAGCTTCAACATGCTTTCGGCAAAAGGCAACAGCAGCAGCGCCTCGGGCGTTGGCTGACAACCAGCGCGCCCGCGCACAACCAGCCCCACCTGAAGTTGCTCCTCCAGCTTCTGAACATGTTGCGTCACCGTCGGCTGGGCGATACCCAGCCGGTCTGCGGTGGTCTGGAAATTCCTGTACTGAAACAAGGCGACCAGCGTCTTGAGCCAGACCAGATTCAGCATGCAAGCTCTCCAACCTTGGCAAGCCGATTGGCAGCGTCTTGCGGTATATCACCCCGCAGCACCTGTAGTATGTTTTCTGCAGCCCTGCGCTCGATTGCCATGCGCACCCGGCTGACCGCCGAGCCTATGTGCGCACTGAACAATGTATTCGGATGCGCCAGCAAATCCGCGTTGATCGTGCGCGGCCGCTCATCCCTGGCCCAGTCCTCCATTTCAAATACATCCGCCGCATATCCTCCCAAGTGGCCACTGCGCAATGCGTCCAACACCGCCTGTTCATCCGCCACCGAGCCCCTGCAGGGATTAACCAGAAACGCACCCGCCTTCATTAGAGCAAGGCGACTCGCATTGATCGTATGCAGGGTGTAGGAATTGAGTGCCAGCGCCAGGATTACGATATCGGATGTTTCCAGCAGCGCTTCAAGCGAACAGAATTCAATGTTTAACGCAGCCTCTTCATCAGAGCCCAACGCCTGCGGCTCACTGTACTGGACTCGTGCGCCCCAGCCCTTAAGCCGTTGCGCCAGCGCTTTGCCGATCGCTCCCATACCGACGATGCCTACAGTCGACCCCTCTATGCCCAACCCATAGAACTGCGGCGTCCAACCCTGAAAATCACCCGACCTGACATACTCATCAGCGGCTTTGATTTGCCTCACCAATCCGATAGTCAGCCCAACGGTCAGTTCGGCCGTTGGCACGGTAAGCAGGTCCGGTACAAAGGTCAGCCATACATCCCGTTGCGTACAGGCCTGCACATCAAAATTGTCGAACCCTTTCAGCGCCGCGCCGACAATCTTGAGTTGCGGGCAAGCATCGAGAAAATCAGCGTCGATACGGTCAGGCATGAACGCCATCATAGCCTGCGCACTGCTAACCCGGCGCAACACCTCATCCCGGGGCAGCGTCTCGGTAGTTTGGTTGGTTATCAACTCGCAATGCGGAGCGAGTAACTGAAGGGTTTCGTCATGCACTTTATGGGTTATTACGACACGTGGTTTCATATTCAGCTCTTACTTGAATGATTTGCGCAGAAAGCCGCTAAGTGCATCCACCAGCGTTACCATCAGCAGTATGACTAGCAAGATCGCGAGCACTTCCTGGTATTGCATGATTCGCAAAGAGCCCATCAGCTCAAAGCCGATCCCCCCAGCGCCGACCATGCCCATCACTGTGGAAGCGCGGAAGTTGTATTCCCAGCGGTAGATTGAAACATCCGCAAACTGCGGCAGGACCTGAGGCAATACGGCATGGAAAAGCACCTGCAGTCGCGTGGCGCCAGCAGCCCGAGCGGCTTCCACTGGCGCTTCATCCACATGCTCTATGGCTTCGGCAAAAAACTTGCCGACCATGCCAATTGAATGCAGCCCGAGCGCCAGCACGCCTGGCAAGGCCCCAAAACCAACCGCCGCTACAAAGATGATGCCCATGATCAGCTCGGGCACCGACCGCAGTCCGTTCAGCACAACCCGCGTCAACTGAAACACCACCGGATGCGGCGACGTGTTGCGCGCCGCCAGAAACGTCAGCGGCAAAGACAGGCTGACAGCAATTGCGGTTCCCGCGATGCTCATCGCCAAGGTATCGATCAATGGCGAAAACCAGTTTGCCGCATTACTGAAATCAGGAGGAAAGGACTCTCCGGCCAGGGTCATAATGGCCGGCACACCCTGGGCTAGGGTGTCAAAGTCCAATAAATTCACATACCAGCTGGCAACCAGCACCACACCGAGAACCGCAGCGGCTTGTGCCAGCTTGCGCTTCCAGCCCCGACCATAATCAGTCAGCACCTGTTGGCGATCAGCCGTCTCTGTCAACGCAACGCTCGAATGAACGCTCATAACCGCTCCTTACATGGTGGCGAAATCGAGCCCAAGCAGGCTACCCATATCGCGGATGATGTCGTAATCGGCGTCCTCGATCGGAGCAAAACCCTCGGCCTTGAAGCTCTCTAAAACGGTCGGATCGTCCAGATTGACAAAAGCGTTCTTGATGCTGGCCTTGAGATCGGCGTCGAGATTCGAGCGCATGGCCCAGGGGTATTGCGGGTACTCTCCGCTGTAACCCAGCACCTTGACCTTGGCCGGGTCGATCAGACCAGTCTCTAATACGTGCTTAAAGATCACCTCTGACAGCCCACCAGCGTCGGCATTGCCATTGGCTACGTTCACCGCCACCGCATCATGGCTGCCCACAAAATGTTGCTGATAGTCCTCGTCGGCTTTCAACCCAGCCTCCACCAGCACCGTTTTGGGGATCAGGTGACTGGAGGTTGAAGCACGGTCGCCGTAGACCATCTTCTTGTCTTTCAGGTCCGCGTAGGATTCCACTCCCGAATCAACGTTGGCGATCAATACAGAACGGTAGGTAGGCTTGCCATCGACAAGCATTGCGGCAAAAGGCTCGATTTCACTTTTGCTCTTCGCCAGGACGTAGGACAAGGGACCGAAATAGGCCAGATCAATCCGGCCAAAACGCATCGCCTCGATCATGGACGAGTAATCCGTGGTGACGATCAGCTGGACCTTCTTGTCCAGCGTGCTTTCAAGATAGTCCTTCAATGGCTGGTTGCGTTTGATCAACTCTGACGCGTTTTCATCGGGTAGCAGTGCCACCTTGAGGGTGTCCGGATTGGCATCCGCAGCCAGTGTGGAACTCGCACCCGCGACAAAAATACTTGCGGCCAGCACTATTTTGTTAAGCAGTTTCATTGAGCAATCTCCAGCTTTGTAACAGAGTGAAGGTGGGGGGCAGGGTTCGCATTTCCAGGGCAGGCGTCAGCTGCCAGGGTGTTGGCCTTTTCAGGAGCCGCGTAGATGCGCGCAAGCTGGGCCTCATTCAATTCACCCGCTGCGCCATCAAAAACGATATGGGAGTTGGCCAGTCCGATAATGCGGTCGGCAAAACGCTGGGCATATTCAAGTTGATGCAGAGACACCACGGCAGTGATGCCATCTTCCTGGCAGATACGCTTGAGTAACGACAACACTATTTCCGAGGTGGCCGGGTCCAGACTGGCAACGGGCTCATCGGCCAGAATCATGCTAGGTTCCTGGGCTAGTGCGCGGGCAATGCCCACCCGTTGCTGCTGCCCGCCGGAGAGTTGATCGACGCGCATCAGTGCCTTGTCGGCCAAACCCACGCGGTCGAGACAATGCAGAGCCAGATCAAGGTCATGCCGGGGCAAGGGGAACAGACTGCGCCACGTACTGTGATAGGCCAGCCGGCCCGTTAGCACGTTAGCCAGCGCCGTGTGACGTAGGATCAGCTGATGATGCTGAAATACCATAGCGGTCTTGCGCCGGTGGTTACGTAGGCCAATTCGCGCATCAAGCGGCCCAAATTCGCTGGATACCACCCGCCCGCTGGACGGCTGTACTAGATGGTTGAGTGTGCGTAACAAGGTTGACTTGCCCGCACCGGACAAACCCAGCAGCACAGTGAATTCGCCGTGAGCAAAACTCACGGAAGTCGAACGCAGCGCCACAACGCCCCCTGGGTAGGTGACACCCAACCCTTCTACCCTGAGAACAGAATTCGTCACATGTTCCGGTGCCATATGATCACCTTTAGCAATGTTACGACCCGCTTTATTGCGAATCAGAATTCAACACTAAGGTAATTAAATGACGATGGCGTGACGCTGAAGTGACAATTCGGATAACAAGTAGAGCTATTACAGCAAAAACGCTGTAAACCCTTGAGTTATATGGCGCAGCGGACGGGGCTCGAACCCAATGTCATCAACTTAAGCCGCCGATGCCGCAAAAGGCAAGCAGCCCTGGGTTTGGCTTGACCGCTGCGATCGATTTTCACTGCACGCCGAGCGTTTGTCTGGTGGGTCAGCGCTGCTGATGTTAATCCAGCGGTTGTCGAATCGCACCGTCAATCAGTTTTCGCGTTTTACAGGCGAGCGCGTACCGGCCGCTTCTGGCCAGCTGTTTTACGCGGTAGCTCAGGTGGTCGGTGTTATCAGCGCGCCGGCTTGTAACCCTCACAGCCACGACTGGCCGCGCGTTTTCGTTTACGCTCGAAGTTGCGCCCGGGGCGTACGGCGCTTAGGCTGCTGGCCATCAGCGTCAGCACGTTGGACAGCCCAAGCACACAGGGGCGCACCAGCAAGTCGACCAGAGTATTCTTGAGGCGTGAGACCCCTTGTGTGAAGTTGGCTTTCCAGCGCAGCTTGCGATTTTTGTGGCGCTGCTCGATGACCGGTTGCAGCAGATGTTGCATCAGCAGTGCCAGATTCTTCAGTAGTTGTCCGGCATAAAAGTCCTGCTTCACTGCCGTCACGCTGCGCCCACTGAAGTTGTCCAGACCCAGGGTCTGTTTGATGCGACGGTAGTCGGTTTCGATACCCCAGCGACGATGGTAAAGATCTGCAAACACGTCGGCCGGGAAGGTTTTCCGATCCAGCAAGGAGGTCAGCAGCACCTCGCTTTCGCCGCCCGGCAGCTCGACCCGGATCAGTCGCAACCGGATCGGACGTCCGGGGTCGACGCCGGCCTCTGTGCAGAACAGGCGCGCCTCGGGGTGGTTGGCAGTGAAGAGCTGCGTGTCATCGGTCTGTCCCGACTGGAGAAACTGTCTAACCTGCGCGTTGTAGCCGCAAGGTAGACGCATCAGAAAATGCCGCTTCTGCTGCTCGAATAGTGCGAACAGCCAGTGTCCGGGGTAGCCGCGATCAAACAGCGTCAGGCTGTCAGCGGGCACATGGTCGAGATGTAAGTGAGCACAATCGCGCTCGCCGACCTGGAAGGGCACGATCAGGCTATGTAGAGTCTGACCGTCGGCGACATCGTAGAGCGTGGAAAAGCGTGCAACGGGGAACTCGCAGTGGCTGCCGAAAAAGCGAGTCACAGCCTGCTCCAACGGCAAGTGAACGGTCGAACCATCCACGGCGAGTATCCGTAGTCCACGCCATGTCTGGCGCAGCCCAAGGCTGTCGATCTGTTGCTGGAGGTGTTGATTGAGGTCGGCAAACACCTCGGGCTTGAGCTTGTTGCGTGCCTTGCTGAAGGCTTGCGCAGTGACGACTTGGGTCTCGACTGAGGACTGATTGAGCACGCGATAAAACTGATCTAGCTCGGTTTGCAAGGCAGTGCGCGGCTGGTTGAGCAAGAATAGGACGAGGTTCTTGAAGGTCAATTGACGACGGCGGGTAAAGTCTTGAGGGCGTTGGCGGTAGGTATCAATAAAGACGGGGCAATCAAGCTTGTTGGTTATTTTTTTTACAATTTTCAAGCATGACTTGCTGGGCAGTGTCAAACGGTGTGTTTTGAGGGGGCAAAGTTACTTTTCCTATGCGCTGATTTGAGTGCTAATTATATGATATTTATAGGAAAATTGCTTAAGTTGATGACATTGAGTCGCCGCCAGCTCCTGCCTGGATCGCCTTGAAATAGAACTCTTTGTTTTCCACCCATACGCCGTAGTCTAGCGGTGCACCTCCAGCCTCTACTGCCATGACGTCAAGAAGCAATCGTGATAGGCGGCCGTTGCCGTCACGGAAGGGGTGTATCAGCACCAGCTCTACATGGCTTCCAGCGAGGAAACGAACGAGTTGGTCTCTCGGCATCTCTGGCAATTGCGCAAAAGATTTTAGGAAGTCCAGTTCGAACTGCTTTGACAGTCTGGATAGCTGCGCCGTCGCGGCGAATTGAAATCCATTTTTGCTCAAATTGACCGAGCGCAGCTCCCCTGCCCAGTCATACAGACTGCCGAGCCATTGCTGATGCCACCGTATAATATTTTGAAAGGTTAGGTTCTTCAGAGGCTGTTTAAAAACGTGTTTATACAGCTCGAAAAGGAGTTCGGCTTCAGCGTCGTCGATATCTCGTTTTGACGTCAGATTTAGTTTGTTCGGCAGTATTAATGTATCTACTGGCATATGGAGATTGCCGTGTTCGACCGTGGAGTCATGTGTCGTTCGCCTCTCTCGATTCTTTTTTTTGCTAAAACAGATAAGTTAGGTGGATGCATTACTCTCGCTCTAAAGCCGGCAATGAATTAAATTACAATAGAACACTATTTGTTGGTGGCGCAAGCGAGATAGCGTTTCTGTGCTTCACAAACAGTTAGCCGTGAGGGTGACTGTACATTATCCGTAGCTTGGTGCTGGGGTGATTGTTCAGTAGCGTACAGATATCACTTTGTATTAAGCTATGATCAGTTAATGGATTGATCTGCATGTCAGCAATGACATTAGTTGAGTTGTACTGGTAACGTTATGCTTCGAATACTCAGGCTCCCAATAAGCTTGAGACCTATATACGTGGCCTGGCACTGCGATGCTGTTAATGAGTAACTGTGAAAACCGTATTCAAATAAATCAAAGGTAAGTGAGATGTTGCTGTTTCTGGATTACGACGGAGTCCTCCACCCCGATGATGTTGTTCTTAGGAGCGACGGCAGTGTCGAGTTGCGAGCGCTAGGTGATCTCTTCATGTGGGCGCCAATATTGGCAGAAACGATTTCTGATCTTGATCTCCAGGTTGTGCTATCCACCAGCTGGGTCAGGCAGCTTGGTTTCAAGCGAGCGCTCAAAGCACTGCCAAAACAGTTGGCATCTAAAGTGGTGGGTGCCACTTGGCACTCTGCGATGAAACTAAGCGGATCGGGTCATATCCTTTGGGACGAGCAAAGCCGCTACGAGCAGATTGATTCTTATTTGAAACGCTTAACCTCCAGTCAAAAATGGTTGGCAAGCGATGATGACGCAGCTGGTTGGCCTGACGACAAGTTTGATCATTTGGTGCTGACGGTTCCCAGCCTAGGGCTTTCTGACGCGGGCGTTAGACAAGAGTTAGCGCTTCGCTTGCTTGAGAACAGCAAAACAGTGCTGCCGGACGATCGTAAAATACCTTAAAACGCTCAGCCGTTTTTCTTAAGGCGTCAGGAGTTTTTTTATTTCATCAGTTACATCGGTTGCTCCAAGCTTTTAATTCGATGCCAGGTTTCGTGCAAAGCGTTAAGGTCTCCCGATTTGATTATCTCCAAAGGAGTACGACCATTAAAGAACGTGTTGTTGTTACGCATTCTCATGAATCCGTGCTGGTTGGCTGGATTAAGGAATACTAAGCGGAGAGTTGCATGTATATTTAGGATCACGCTGATACGATAATTTTGCTCCTCGGTTATATCTTTTCGCGCTCTACCTTTAGTGATAACACCCAGGTCAAATCCGAGAATAACGAAGCTTTCTGGTTCGCGCCCCCCCCCACAGTTGCAAAATTTCAATAGCCACACCCAAGGCAGTACGTGTTTCTTCATCAGAAAACACCAAGCGGTCGCTCGGCGAGAACTGTTTGCTCATGTTTTTTGGACTCCGCGAGGAATTAATAGGTGAAAATCTGGGCGAGCACGTTTTGAAAAACGTAATGGCAACATTAGTCGGAACCAAATACCATAATTAAAAGATATATTATTTTACATTAACACCACCATACCTTGGCACATCTTCATTTTATACTAATTACTTAAAACCACCTTCACAGTTAATGAGACCGAGCTTTCACCTCGCCACCGCTATGAGTTTTCTTCAAAAACTTACCTAACTCGCCTTAGCTCTCTATTGTAATTCTGTGCAGAACAATAGGCTATCAGCGTTGACTGACCATACCGATCAGATCGCATGCGGACAAAATTGTGGGTCGTCCAGTAGTATCCAGTGTGTCAATCCAAATCTGATTTCCCCGAATCAGAGTATTTCTTCCGATGTGCCCAGAAACAACCACATCAACCTCGCTGACCATAGCTCCTCCGGCTCGTGATTTAGACCAATCCCAAGTGCACTTTTTGGCCAGTTCGGAGGAAAAAGGCTCCGTCTTCCATTTTCTCCAAGAATCAAAAGGAGATTGGGCATGTACAATGCCGATGACGCCTTGACTAGTTTGCAAGCTGATAGCGAGAGGAAACTGTCGTTCTATCTCTTGCATCAAGCGTTGATGTTCGGCACGAGAAAGACTGTCTGCCCATTCACCGCCCAAGCCACGCCTTTTATTTACTAATTTTGAATCCCGGTAGCTGGCCCAAAACAACAATTCGTGATTTCCAATTACACTATAGTATTGAGGGCTATTGAGTACGAAGTTTAGAGCTTTGAGCGAATCAGGACCACGATCAATCAAGTCGCCAACAAATATCAGTCGGTCTACCTTGGGATCAAAATCAATTTCAAGAAGCATCGATTGCAAGATATCTATCTGCCCATGTATGTCTGAGCATATCCAGTCGTCGCCCACCGTGTTGGTAGCTAAAATTTTGTGCGTAACTAGTCTATTTTGCATTCGACCTCGGCTGAACCGTGACATACTTATGAATAGCTCCCCTATACAGAAAGTCAGTCACACCATAGAGTTTTTAGCATAATTTTTTAATTCAGAAAAATATGATGCCGCATTTCGGAACTATCCTACCCAGAGTAATGTTTAATTATCAGCTTCAACCGGACGTAAAATTTAAGCGAATGGGTGTGAACGAAATAGCTTTGCATATCATTTTACAAGCTCAAGTATCGCATTTTCCGTCGTTAAGCCTGTTC
Source organism: Pseudomonas neustonica (assembly GCF_003797945.1). Taxonomy (GTDB): domain Bacteria; phylum Pseudomonadota; class Gammaproteobacteria; order Pseudomonadales; family Pseudomonadaceae; genus Halopseudomonas; species Halopseudomonas neustonica. The sequence goes on along the minus strand of NZ_RKKU01000042.1, from coordinate 1,079 downwards.
GGATCAGCGTGGCGAACGTATTTAATGCGGCAAGCGGATCCTGTCCTTCCCATGTATTCTCTATGAAAATGGCCGCCGCCTTATGGATATCTTGTTCTTCAATTCCTTGGCTACGGACTCCCAAGAACATTTTTATAACTTCATCACCTTTCGTAAACTCATCTATTCCGAACTTCGAATTGAACACCATCGCTATAGAACCTGCGATGTGAAATTCTGGCCGGGACCAGTCGTTACGCAACTTTGCACCCTGACAGGCTGCTTCTAACTGCTTACGAATTTTTGTAGGGATCGTCGCAGTCGCTTTCTCTTGACTATAATAAGTACGGCTGGCTAGAGCCGCAGCGTCTCTTGTGACTTTCCACATAATGAACCACATTTGAGCCACGCTGTAAGTGCGCAAACCGTTGCGTATAATATCCTCGATTTTCTGGATAGACTCTATATCAAAATATTGATTATGAAGCGAGCATTGATAGTCCATATACCTCATAACGTCGGCGACGGCAAAATCAAGCCATAGATTGCTCAGTGCGTCTGCGTCCGAGAACTTCCTATCAAATATCTCGCTGATTGCTCCTGGTTCCGTCCCGAGATTTATATCGGGCGGCAAGAAATAACGAGCCGTTGATTTCTTTATCAGTAATTTCCCATTTTCTACAGAATAAGTCCCATACGGGGCTTCAGTGGGATCATCTAACAGCACTTCTCTAATATGTAAACGGTCAACAAAATTAGTCGCCCCGAAAGGCGTCAGCTGCTCACAATCTCTAAGAAAGAATGTTCCTTGCATCAATCGCGGACCAATAAGGGCGCTTAAAGCTTGCAATATGAATAGCCCCTAGTTTCGTAGACACCTCCAGGCCTTATAATCAAGGCACCTAGGAGGTCCAATGAGCAACTCACGCTACACCGAAGAATTCAAAATTGAAGCCGTCAAACAGGTGGCTGGCCGAGGCCACTCTGTTGCCGAGGTCGCCGCCCGATTGGGTGTGTCAGGCCACAGTCTTTATCAGTGGATCAAGCGCTACTCCAAGCCCACGGAGCAGCGGCAGCAGGACGATGAGCTTCAGGCCGAG
>NZ_RKKU01000041.1 GCF_003797945.1 Pseudomonas neustonica | reverse complement strand
GTCGAGTTCATCGACGAAGACATCGACCACGCGCACTGGATTGGTATCGCTGACGTAGTCGTCGAGGCTTTCGGGAAGCAAGGTGCTTTGACCTCGGTGTTCACCCTGGATAAACCGTTTCATGGGAATCCTTGCGATGGAAGTGTCGGAAATCATAGCAAGGATTTGTCAGGACGTTTTTACACACCCTGGGCCGATAGCAGTCATTCAAACCAAAACCAATACCAGCTCCTCCAACAGTAATTGGAGTCAGATGAACATCAATTCTTCTGACTCTGTGCTGGTCGAGCTGTTTTTATCCTGCTCTGACTGATTGCCAGCTCGAAGGGAATATCGTTGGCACTCCCAGTGTGCAGAGCCAGCGTGCCCAGCGGTTGGGCACGTATAAGGCGTGCATTTAGTCGGCCAGCTTTTATTCAATTGCTAAGGCAATTACACCGCAATAGAGCTCCACCCAAACAAGGCATATAGGACAACGGGGCTACTTGGCTGACGTAACGTACTTCAATACCTCAACCACCTGCTCCGGCGTCTGCGCCCAGGCCATCGCTGCTGCGTCCACTTCCTTCAGCGGATGGATGATGTCTGCATCGTGCAGGGTAATGTAGGGCGTGCCCATGGCGGCGCAGTAGCCGGCGTCGAAGGCGGCGTTCCACTGTTTGTATTTATCGCCAAAGCGGATCACAGCCACATCGCACTGCTCCAGTAGCGTCTTGGTGCGAATGCCGTTGACCTTGGCGGACTGGTGATCGCGCCAGAACGGCACCTCGGGCTTGCCCAGCACATCGCCAGCCGCATCGCTGGATTCGTGGTGGGTGACAGGGGCGGTGAATTCCACCGGTAACCCGGCGGCTTCTGCACCGGCTTGAATCTGTTCGCGCCAATCAGTGTGGATCTCACCGGATAGATAAACAGTCCAGATCATGCGGCACCTCAGTTGTGTTCGGGAATTTGGGCTTAGGGTACCAGACCTCGTTGCGCTTACGGAGCCTAGAGCTGCAGCCCAGCCACTGCATCAATAGATAGACCAGCGAAAGATAAAGTGGCCTAGGACTGGTTCACAGTGGTCTAAATCGCTCGGCGTAGCTGCGGCTGACGACGAGTTTATCTGCACAGCCTTTCAAACTGAGATTCAAACAACCGCGAAAGTCCCGGCTAATGGATTGCACATAGCGGGCATTCACAATGCAGTTGCGGTGAATGCGCCAGAAGTGCTCGCCATCCAGTCGCGGCTCTAACTCCTTTAGCGGCGTGCGGATGGGGTAATGGCCGTCTGCGGTGTGCAGAACGGTGTATTTGTCTTCGGAGCGCAGGTACAGCACTTCATCGGCCGCAATCAGCCGTATGCGTTCACCCACCGAGGCCTGCAACCACTGCAGCGGCGCCACCGGTGCGGGTTCAAGCATCTGGGTAACTTTTGCCATAAGCGCGACTAGATCGCCACCCATGGGAGCACCACTGGCCAGCCGCTGCTTTAGACGCTCAACAGTGACTTGCAGGCGGTCTTCACGTACGGGTTTGAGCAGATAATCCAAGGCCTCGCGTTCAAAGGCCTCGACCGCGTATTGATCGTAGGCCGTCACGAACACGATCTGGCACGGCTGACGCAGCTGAGCGGCCACCTCCAGGCCGCTAAGGCCGGGCATGCGGATATCCAGAAAGGCGATTTGCGGTTGCGTCTGTTCCAGCAAGTGCAGGGCCTCCAGCCCATCGGTAGCATGCACGATGGCAGCCAGCTCCGGCCAGGCCTGGCGCAGTTGACGATCCAGCTCGCGGACCAGTTCCGGCTCATCGTCTGCAATCAGCACCTTGATGCTCATGTGCGTGGCACCCTCAAGGTGGCGGTCACGCCACCATGGTCATTGTCTTCCAGAGTGAGGGCAGCGCGCCCTTCATAGAGGGTGGTAAGGCGGGCGCGGATATTGGCCAACCCGGTCCCGGCGGAGCCACTGTTGCTGAAGCCCATACCGTCGTCCCCTACTTGCATCTGAATAGCATCGCCGATACTCGACACCGTTATCCACACCCGGCCAGGCCCGGTTTTGGGCTCCAGGCCGTGGCGAATGGCATTTTCCACCAGGGGTTGCAGCAGCATAGGTGCCAGCGGCTGGCTGCGCAGTTCATCGGTAATATTGATGTTGAACGTCAGTCGCTCGCCCATGCGGAACTGCATAATGGTGAGGTAGCTGTCTAGCAATGCCAGTTCTTCGCCCAGCGTTGCCTGATCGCAGCGGCTATGAGACAGGCTTGCTCTTAGATAGTCGATCAAGTGGTCAAGCAGCTGTTTGCCGGCCAGCGGATCACGGCCGATCAAACCACGCAGAATCGCCAGGGTATTGAACAAAAAGTGCGGTTCGACCTGGGCCTGCAGCAGGCGTAACTCGGTCTCTACCTGCGCCTTTTCACCCTGCAGAAGCTTAAGGCGCTCGGCATCAAGGGCTTGCTCGCTGCGCAAGGTACGCTCGCGATAGAAGGCAAGCATGGTAACGCCAGCGCCAAACACCAGGCCAATAAACACCGCCTGCCAGAACGCCCGTGCACCGGATGTATCGAATTCGGAAACACCGGTAACCACCAGTGCGAGCCCGGTGCCCAGCATGGAGCCCACTACCACGGCCAAGCCCAGGCCCACTGCGCGCCAGGGGCGCACATGGATAACGCACAGGTTCAGGGCCACCAAGGCGGTTATGGTCAATCCGATGCACTGGGAAAATACCCAGTTCACCATTAGCGAGCCGCCGTAGTCGATGGCCGTCAAAAACAGGGCGATCACCGTGTTGAACACGATAGCCATGCCCCAAAGGGCCACTGCTGGCAGCTTCAACCAGAGTGAGGGCTGATGCGCGCGCTGCGCGTCAGAATGACCTGATCGGCTCGTCATCAACTGCGCACAAAGTGGCCGTGAAAGCCCAAAGGCAGGCTGTAGGGCAGCGCCGCCTGAGCGATGGGGCCATCCTGCAGGTGCGCTGCATCAAACAATGTCAGGCGGGTGATACCGGCTTTGGTGTCCAGTACGGTACCGAGCAGCCAGGCTTCGCCTTCAGGGGCATCGGTCGTTTTGGGAATCACCAGGTGCTCCTCTACTATGATGCCTTCGTCGAAACGGTAGTGTTGCTCGTTTTGTCGGTTCAGATCGATTCTCCTCAGCGCATTGAATCCCGGGTGGCTGATGTCGCCGGTGGCCTCGGCCAACACCAGGTAACGCTGCCGCTGGCCAATGGCACGCGGATCCAGTGTCGGAAACTCGCAGTTACCCGGCAACAGCGCCTGCTCGGCACGGCCGCTGTCAGGGTAGAGCGTGACCTGTGCAAGCTGCGCATGGTGTCCATCCACATAATCGCCCGTCATGACCTCACGGAAACTCTCGGTCAACACGCGGGCATCGGCGTAACGCAGGTAGTCAAACCGAATAGTACCCCCAGCTTCTTCCCAAGCGTTACCCAGATGAAACACAAAGCCGGGCGGCAGCTCATACCAGCGTTGTTTGGACCAATCATTCTTGTCCATAGTGAGTATTCGCATTGGCTGGTCCGCGTGCCACTGGTAGCTATCGAGCACGCTGTGGCCGGCCGCATAACGATCTACCTCCATCACCATGGGCGGCAACAGGAATATCAGGTGCCGCTCCGTCACGGCAAAATCGTGCACCATCGGCAAATCAGGCACCGGGATGCCTTCAGCTTTCTTTAGCGTGCCATCGGCGGCAATGTGATAGATCACCAGCATCTGGCCAGCCGCGCCGAAATTCCACAGGCTGCCATCGGGATCCTTACGCGGATGGGCAGAAAACGGCACACCCTGTAGATCGTCGCGCCAAGTCACCGGGCCGATGGTATCGAGCGTCCGCGGATCGAGTTCCCAGGCTGAGCCTGCGTCCCACAGGGACATCAAGCGCTCGCCATGCCAGGTCACGCTCACATTGGCCACGTTCATGTCGTCTGGAGCGGAGACCGCTTCCATACCCGCCAGCCGTGTACCGAAAGCGGGCGTGAGGAGCCGTCCAGCGCGCTCGTCAACACGGAATTTATGCGTTTCGATGAACCGGCCGTGATGGGCAACGCTGCCGCCGTTTAACCGAAACGCCTGAAGCATGCCGTCACCGTCGAACCAGTGCTGGTAGCGTTGCCCGCCGCGCTCAAATCGGGCCGGCATGTTGCGATAGAAGCTGCCTTGCAGCGCCGCTGGCCAGCGGCCGCTCACGCGCAACGAATCGCTGCTCAGGCTGTTCTGCTGCACGCTTTGATAACCGAGCAGCCATGGCTTTGCTGACCCACCGCCGATCATGCTGTCAGATTTCCCGGCGGCCCGGGCCAGACTCATGGGCACCAACATGGCGGCGGCGCTACCCATCAACATCTGCTGCAATAGCTCACGACGATTCATGATTAATTCCTCAGCTCAATGTTGATTACCTGGGTTTCATCGTCTGCCGACAAGTTGACTGCGGCTGCAGCAAAATCCGGCGGGCCCATAGCGCCCATGGCATTTTGGCTGAACCCGAAAGGTTCGCTGGGTAGTCCGATCAGGTTGGTGTCGAGCTTGCGGTTGGCGTTTGCATCTTGAAAAACCGTGATTGCATAAGCACCAGGCGGCAAACCGGTGAAGACCGCAGACGGAAGCTGACCAGTCTCTGTGGAAACCGCCACTTCGCGCATGTGCTGCCCTGCATAAGCCTCTGCCGAGTCATACAGCGCGAAATAAACCAGGCCATTGCCCTGCTCCGCATTGCTGATATCAATCTGAAGATCGGCACTCTGTGCGCTTAAACAGACGGCCAGCGTGCCTGCAAAGAGGGAAAATCTGAGGAGTGTGGGGTTATATCGCATCGCTAGGTGCTCCGTGTCGTGATCGATAAGCTCAATCTGACAGCTCTACCCGCGGGCAAAGACGGATTTGCGATAGAACGCCGTACGGTGCGATAAAACGCAGAGAATGGCTGACGTGCGAAAAGGAACCAGCATTCCTGCCGGAGACCATCATTAAGAGCCGATGTGCCCGGCCAGTATCCAGGCAGTACCGGGGATTAGCAGAACAGCGAACCTCTATGTGGTCATGCCAGAAATGCATTTTCCCTATGCCTCCCCGCAAACTCGACAGCAGGCAAAAAGCGTTCAGGCATGACAATTTCAGCCCTTTCAAGCCCAACTATCGCGGACAAAAAAAATGCGCCAGCGCGCGCTTTGAGCTGATCGCTAATTAACGTTAACTCCTGGTTATTGGAAGATGTAATCCGCCAAGACATGTAAAAAGGCGTGTATTTGTTCAAGGCGCGGCCCAATACTCCGGCAACGACTCTATCCTTTTGAGCCACCGCGCAGTTTTAACAGCACATTACCGTCTGAAAACCCGCTCAGGTGTTCAACACCGGGCAAATGTGGATAGGATGAACGCCTGAACCACGCCCCACCCTCCTTAATTAGCAGCGCAGGCCTCACACATGATCACCTTACATCACCTGAACCAATCACGTTCCAAGCGCATTATCTGGTTGCTGGAAGAGCTTGGCGTTGAATATCAATTGGTTGCCTATCAACGCGACAGCGTCACTCGCCGTGCGCCCGCTGCGCTTAAAGCCGTGCATCCTTTGGCCAAGTCGCCGGTGATTGAAGATGGCGATCTGGTGCTGTCGGAATCCGGCGCCATTGTTGATTACCTGGTCAGCCGCTACGGTGCAGATACGTTGGCGCCTGCAGCGCATACGCTTGAGCACGCGCGTTATATTCAATGGCTGCATTTTGCAGACGGCACGGCGGCCTATCCGCTGATTACGCTTTATCTGTTGAGCGCCGACAGCAGCCAGAAATGCTTTTTGGGTGACTTTGCACGCGAGCAGATGCTAGACGTACTGACCTACGTGAACGACGAGTTGGCTAACAAGGAGTATCTGACCGGCGCGCAATTTACCGGCGCAGACATTTTAAATTCCTTTGTGTTTGAGAAGATTAGCGAAAGCCGCGGTCTAAAACAGTTCCCCCATATTGAATCCTATTTGCAGCGCATTCTGGCGCGTCCGGCAGCGCACAAAGCCGAGGCGCTGGAACGAAAGCATGATCAAGCAGCGAGTTGAAGTGAGGCCTACGCCAAGTGCACGCCAACGCAGCATTTAGGCAGCTTCATCGATGACACTGGCCCGTGCCCGCAACAAGCTAATACGCGTATTCGTTAGCAGGAGAACGCTTGAATGAAGCACGAAGAAGGTGGTGGGCATAACGCCCGGCCTGACGATTCAGAGCATGTGGAGCAAGATCAGTCCCGCGAGCCAATGAGCGAGCGCGAAGCCAGGAAACAGCCGCAAAATCCCAGCGAAGAGTCGCTGAGCGAAGGCGAGCGCGAAGCGGTAAACGAGCATGGCAACTTGTCTGCGCTCTCGGTGTACGCCGTTATCTTGCGCGAAGGTGAAGGAGAGCTGAAGCGGCCCGTCACCTCGCTCTGGTGGTCCGGTGTGGCGGCAGGGGTTGGTATTTCGACGTCGGTGCTGACCGAGGGCGTTATCCAGGCCAAGCTCGGGCTGGATCATCCCTACCTGGACTTGCTGCAAAGCTTTGGTTACGCCTTTGGTTTTGTGTTGGTGATTCTGTGCCGCCTGCAATTGTTTACTGAAAACACCATCACCGTTGTACTGCCTATGCTGGCTGAGCCATCGCGCAATCGGTTTTACTGCACCGCTCGCCTATGGGGCGTGGTGCTCGCGGCTAATTTGGTTGGCACCTTCCTGACGGCTGCGATCAGTACCTATGGCGGCGTGATCACCCCGGATACGCTGACGGCTGTACTCGAAATATCGCGGCACGTGGCGGAGCTGGCACCCGCAGAGGCCTTTTTACGCGCTATTCCGGCGGGCTTTTTGATTGCCGCACTGGTGTGGATGCTGCCATCAGCCAAGGGCTCGGAGGTGCTGGTTATTGTCATGTTTACCTGGCTGATCGCAGTAGCGGGCTTCACCCATGTAATTGCCGGATCAAACGAGATTTTCTTCCTGGTACTCAACGACGACATGAACATACTCACCGCCCTGACCTACCATATTTTGCCGGTACTTATCGGTAACGTACTGGGTGGCACGGGCCTGTTCGCCATGCTTGCCCATGGTCAGGTGCATGAAGAGATGCGCTGACAAGACCTTGCCGAGCGGTAACCCGCGTAGACGGGTTACCGCTAGTAAGCGACTTAGCCCGGACCCCTGCCACAGGGCTTAACGAAACATCAACGATTGATGCGCCGCCACCCCGGTTCAGGCGCCCTCACCTACGGCAGTCGCGGCATTACCGTTAGCCACCGCCGCATCACCGCAGGCAAACACACCAGTAACGCTGGTCTCACGCATGGCATCCACCTTGTTTAATGCTGGTTAAGCGCCACACCCCGCCTCCACCACACACGCCATTCTGAGCGCCGCGTCCTCCGGCTGCAAGGTGCTGTGCGCGATGCCAAAGCGCTCACGCAGCGTGCTTTGCATTTGCGGCAACGTCGCCTGCCATTGGCTCATGTGATCCAGGTCTACGTGGGCGGCCAGCGCATGGCTGTTGGAAGACAGACTCCAAATGTGCAGATCATGTACGGCGTGTACGCCGTCGATCTGCGTCAGCGCTTGACTGACCTCTGTCGGGTCTATGCCTTGTGGGACGCCTTCCATCAGTACGCGGGTAACAGCGCGCAGCAAGCGGACGGCTGACACCAGAATGAGCAGGCAGACGAACAGCGAGAGAATGGGGTCCATGATCGCTGGCCCGCCAAAGTAGATAATGGCACCGGCGGCGACAGCGGCGACCGAGCCCAATAGATCACCCATCACGTGTAATAGTGCCCCGCGCACGTTCATATCCTGCTCACCGCGCATCAGCACCCAGGCAACGATGATATTCACCAGCAAACCCAGGCCGCCCACCAGCAGCACGGTCGCACCGTTGACCTCGGGCGTGTCGAGCATGCGCAGTATGGCTTCATAGCCGATATAGACGATGACCAGAAACATGAAGATGACGTTAAAGAGTGCGCCCAATACTTCGGCGCGCTGAAATCCGAAGGAATGCTGACGTGAGGCGGGTTTGTTGGCCAGCCAGGCGGAAAAGGCGCCTACGCCGAGTGAGAGCGAGTCGGTAAACATGTGGCCAGCGTCGGACAGCAAGGCCAGCGAGTTGGCCATGAGCCCCCCAAACACTTCGACCACCGCAAAGGCGGTGGTGAAGATAAGCGCAAAAAACAGCGTCTTACCGCTGCCATGGCTGTGACTGTGTGCGCCATGGCTATGGTCATGCGCGTGGGAATGATCATGCTTGTGCTCGGTCATCTCGTTCACGCCCTGTTACGCGCCTCGTGGCGGCGCTCTGCTGAGGATTATAAAGCCAGTGGTTGATCAAACCTGGCGGCGCCTGAAAGATCACCGCGCGTTCTGCGTTCAATCAACAGGGCTATTAAAAACCCTGCAGCGGCTATAGGGTCAAGCAGAGAATGCCGCGGGCACTTTGCAGGTCAATCAGCTAAGCAGAATAAGACCCGGTGGCAAGTCCGGCGCGCTCAGCCAGGAAGATCGGCGCGGTGATGCGGGATGGGGTTATCACGCGTTTAACCGGCGCAATAGAATTGCCGCGCGGCCTCCAGCATGGAAACGCTGATTTTGTGGACTTCCTGACGGCTTTGCTCGATATGCGCGCGCAGCATGCGCAGGCATTCATCCTTGCGGCGAGCAGCCAGCATACGCAGGATATCCGCGTGCTCGACGTAGGTTTGCTCGATGCGGTGTGATTTGTAGAAGTCCAGGCGGCGCACGATCCGAATGCGCTCACACACCTCAAGATGCATGCGGGTCATTTCACTGTTGCCAGCCAACCGCAGCAGCTCGCAATGAAACTGCTCATCCAGCTCCGCCATGACCTGCATTTCGGTCTCGCGCTGCGCCGGTTCAACCAGCCATGTGGCGGTCAAGGGCGCAAGCAGCTCGCGCACATCCTGCGCCACACAGAGTTTTTCAATGGCCGCCGACTCCAGGGTTATGCGCACTTCGTAGAGCTGGTCTATGCGCGAAAAATCAATCGGCTTGACCGACCAACCACGGCGAAAACCGACTTCCAGATAGCCCTCGCGTTCCAACCGGTAGAGTGCATCGCGCACTGGCGTGCGAGATACCTGGTAGCGTTCGGCTATCTGGTTCTCGCTGAAGCGATCATGCGGCAGCAGGTAAAAATCGAAGATATCCTGCTTGAGGCGATGATAAACCTGCTCTGCCAATGAAGCGGGCTGTGGTTGCGCCATCTACACTTATCTCTGGACTGTCGACAAATCGATACTGACATGCGCCGCAACCACTTGCCAGCGCCCTTCCAGCTTCGCCCAGGTCTGCATCTGGCGGCCACCCAGGGTGGTTTCACCATCGCGGAACTGGGTGCTCACCGTGGCGTAGTCGGTACCAAAGGTGGTCACCACGGTGTTATACAACTCACGGCCCGGCCCGACGGGCACACAGGTACGCCGATAGGCGGCAATAGTCTGCGCACCGTAGAGGTTTTCGGCTACGCCGTAGCGCACGGTATGCTCACTGTCCCAGAAGTAGTCATCCAGGGTTTCCATCTCGTTTACCAACAGGGCGCGTTCGTAGTCGACAAAGGCGTCTGTCACCTCTTGAACCACCTGCGGCAGGTTAATCTCGGTCATGGGTAGCTCCTAATGCGCGCTGCAATTCATGCAGCTGGGCAACACGGCCGACGATCCCGCCCTGGGCGGTAATCATTGCCAGCGTTGCCTGTTTGAATTCAGGGAAATAGCTTTCGGTCGCCTCGTCGATCAGCAGGCAGCGGTAACCACGATCGTTGGCTTCACGCATGCTGGTCTGCACGCACACCTCGGTGGTGACACCGGCAAAGATCAGGTACTCAATGCCCTGTTCCGCCAGTCGCTCCTGCAAACCGGTGGCGTAGAACATGCCCTTGCCCGGTTTATCGATTATCCATTCACCCGGCAAGGGCGCGACCTCGGGCAGGATGTCGTTACCTGGCTCGCCGCGCACCAGAATGCGGCCCATCGGGCCTTCATCACCAATACGCATGCCAGCGGGTGCGCCTTCGCGTTTGGCTGGCGGGCAATCGGATAAATCCGGTTGGTGCGATTCGCGCGTGTGTATCACCAGCAGCCCCGCCGCGCGGGCCGTTGCCAGCAGCTGCTGTACCGCAGGGATGATGGCTCTGAGCAGGGTGACGTCGTTACCCAGTGCGGCGCCAAAGCCGCCTGGCTCGACGAAGTCACGCTGCATGTCGATCACCACCAGCGCCGTGCGCTCAGGGTCAAACGCAAAGGCGTCCGGTTGTGCGTCTATGGCAATCATGAAGCTACCTGCTGATCGTTCTGTTCGGTGCCTGCCATATAGCGGCCAAGTACCTGGCGCTCGGCTTCTGCCGGTACCGTCTGGTGATTGATCTCACCATCGTGGATAACCAGGATGCGGTCCGACAGCTCCAGTAGTTCATCCAGATCTTCACTGAGCAGGAGCACTGCTGCGCCGCGATTGCGCGCTTCCAGCAGGCGGCGATGGATGAGTTCTACCGAGGCGAAGTCGAGCCCGAATACCGGGTTGGAGACGATCAATACCGCCACATCCTCGGTCAGTTCACGCGCCAGCACGGCGCGCTGTACGTTGCCCCCCGATAGCGTGCCGATGGGGCGATCCGGATCATTGGGGCGCACATTGAAGCGCTCAATCAGATCACGCGCGCGCAGGCGAATGGCCCGGCGATTGATCAGCCAACCGCTGCGGCACAGCGGCGCTTGGTCGTAATCACGCAGGGCCAGGTTTTCCGCCACACTCATGCCAGCGATACAGGCATTGCGCAGGGGTTCTTCCGGCAAGCTATACACGCGCTCGCGCTGCATTTCGGTACGGGTAGCCTGATAGGGCCTACCGTTGACGCGAATCTCGCCAGCACTGCGCCGACGCTGTCCCAGCAGTGCCTCGGTCAGCTCGCGCTGACCGTTGCCGGAGATACCGGCAATGCCGACGATCTCACCGGGCAATACACTGAGTGAAACGCCCTTGACCGCCAGCGTGCCACGATCATTGGCGACCTGCAGATTGCTCACTTCCAGCCCCGGTACACGTTCGGCATCGTTGCGGGTGCGCTCCAGCACAGCGGCCTGCGTGCGGCTTTCGCCCATCATCCAGGTCGACAGCTCGGTTTCATCCGTATCAGCAACGGCCTTGCTGCCCACCAGTTGACCACGGCGCAGCACGGTAACGTCGTCCGCAAAGCGGGTAACCTCGGAGAACTTGTGCGTAATCATCAGCACCGACAGATCACCCGCGCGGGTCAGGTCACGCATCAGGCCCAGCACTTCTTCTGCTTCCTGCGGCGTGAGCACCGAGGTCGGCTCATCAAGGATAATAAAGCGGCGATCCAGGTAGAGCTGCTTGAGTATTTCCAGCTTCTGTTTTTCGCCGGCCGCCAGCGAGCTGACCGCCCGCTCCACATCAATGTTGAACGGCATGCGCTGCATAAATTCCGCCAGCCGGGCACGCTCCTGCTTCCAGTCGATACGCCAGGGCAGCTCACCGCGTGACAACACCAGATTCTCGGCAACGCTAAGGCCGGGCGCCACGGTAAAGTGCTGATATACCATGCCGATGCCAAGCCCGTGCGCGTCCCGTGGCGAGACGATAGTCTGCTCGCGTCCGCCAATCAGGATGCTGCCCTCGTCCAGCGGGCCGTAACCGACGATGCCCTTTACCAGCGTGCTCTTACCGGCGCCGTTCTCGCCGAGCAAGGCGTGTACCGTACCGGCGCGCACTTTCATCGAGACATCACCCAGGGCACGAAAGCTGCCAAAGGATTTGCCGGCGCCGATGGTTTCCAGACTAAGCGCTCGCATGATCAGCTCCGCTTCAGACAGTCGATGAGCATGGCCGAATCACCAATAGCGCCAAACACGCCGCCCTGCATCTTGACCATGCTCAGTGCTGCCAAGTGATTGTCGTGATCAGTCGCGCCGCAACAGTCTTCGAGCAGAATGCACTCAAAGCCCCGGTCGTTGGCTTCGCGCATGGTGGTATGCACGCACACGTCGGTGGTGATGCCAGCGAGGATGATGTTCTCAATGCCGCGGGTACGCAGAATCAGCTCCAGATCCGTCGCGCAGAAAGAGCCTTTGCCGGGCTTGTCGATGATGATTTCGCCATCGAGCGGCGCCAGTTCGGGGATAATCTCCCAGCCGGGTTCGCCCCTGACCAGGATGCGCCCGCAGGGGCCGGGATCGCCAATACCGGCGCCAATGCGCTGCGAGCGCCAGCGCTTGTTGGCTGGCAGATCGGAGAGATCCGGGCGATGACCTTCGCGGGTATGAATAATCCAGAAACCCTGCGCGCGCAGCACCTCAAGTACTTGTTTGATCGGCTCAATCGGTGCGCGGGTCAGGGACAGGTCGTAGCCCATGGAGTCAACATAACCGCCTTCGCCGCAGAAGTCGGTTTGCATGTCGATCACGATGAGCGCGGTGTTTTGCGGCGTCAGATCACCGTTGTACGGCCAAGGGTACGGGGCGGATTCGAGATAGCGTTGCGTCATCTTTACTTCTCCTGCGCCTGATATTCACGCTCCGGCGGTTCATAGCCACAGGAGCTGCCATCGGTGTGGACCACCTCCGCCTCCCAGGGCAGACGATATTGCCCAGCCATCAGGTCCTGCATGTAGGTGTAGGGTGCGTCCTGCGCACCGCCCTTGACCGCCACGTAGCCGCGATGGCCAAACTGATAGATGTTGTTTTCCACCCCCCAGTGAATCCGCGCCTCACGCACCAGGTCAGGCCGCAGCTCACAGCTGACGATTTCATCCGCGCGGCCGCCGCCTTCATTCATCACGGTGCCATCAAAATCAACAAACATCGCCTCGCCCATGGAGTCGAAGGTGCCGTCTGAACCACACATGCAGACACTCGCGGTCTGCATCAGATTGCAGAATGAGTTGGCCTGATTGGTTATCTTCCAGGAATGCCGAATGGGCGCGGTGTAACCGGCCGTGCGGATCATGATCTCGGCGCCCTTGTACGCACATTCACGCGCCATTTCCGGGAACATGCCGTCATGACAAATGATCAATGCCAGCTTGCTGCCCTTGGGTCCGTCACAGACCGGAATCCCCATATTGCCGGGCTCCCATGGCTCGACCGGCACCCAGGGGTGCAGCTTGCGGTAATAGAGCTGAATCTCGCCCTGATCGGTAACGATAATTCCGCTGTTGTAGGGGTTGCCGTCGGGGTTGGCTTCCATGATCGAGAAGCAGCCCCAGATGGCGTTGTCGATACAGGCCTGGCGCAATGCCGCGACCTCGGGACCATCGAGGGTGCACATGATGTCATCGGAGGTATCCATCGACAGCCCGTGCAGTGAATACTCCGGGAAGACGATCAGATCCATGCCGGCCACACTGCGCCGTGCCTTGCCGACCATAGCGACAACTTTCTGCGTCTGCTCCCAGAGCTCGGCACGGGTATGCGGATCAGGTAACGACAGTTGCGCAAGTCCAACTACCACGCCATTAGGCGATTTATTCAGACCACCAAGACCACTGGACATGACATTACTCCTATCGAGTCAGGCTGAGTTCGCCAGGGGCGCCACTCAGTGTTTGATTGGGACGGCAAGTGATGAACATCACCGCCAGGGTCAACGCATAAGGCGCTGCCGAAAACAGGTAATAGCCGCTACTGATACCGACCGATTGCAGCGCTGGCCCGATGGCGCCAGCAGCACCAAACAAGAGCGCAGCCCACAAGCAGCGCAGCGGTTGCCAACGGGCGAAGATCACCAGCGCTACGGCCATGATCCCCTGCCCGCTCGACAGGCCTTCGTTCCAGCTACCGGGGTAATAGAGCGAGAGATAAGCACCGCCGATACCGGCGAGAAACCCGCCCGCTGCGGTGGCCGCAATCCGCACCAGTACTGGGCGATAACCCAGCGCGCGGGCCGACTCGGCATGGTCACCTACCAGCCGCAGCATCAGCCCCCAGCGGGTACTGCGTAGCCCCCAGCTGAGAACAAAGGCCAGCGCCACACCGATGAAGAACAGCACGTTGATGCTGAGCGCCGAACGGACCCGCTCATCGTCACTCCAGCCACCCAGATGAATGGCCACCAACGACGGCGCCTGCGGCTGAATGAAGCTCTTACCAAGGAAAAACGCCAGGCCGGTGCCCAGCACCATCAGCGCAATACCCACGGCAATATCGTTAACCCTTGGCAAAGAACAAATCGCGCCGTGCAGCAGGCCCAGCATCAGACCAGCACCACCGGCGGCGAGTACGCCAATCCAGGCAGAGCCAGTCAGGTAGGCCACGGCGTAACCCGCCATAGCGCCACTGACCAAAATGCCCTCGAGGCCGAGGTTGATGCGCCCGCTCTTCTCCGTCAGGCATTCACCCAGGCTGACAAAGATGAAGGGGGTGCCGACGCGAATGGCGCCAGCCAGCAAGGCGAGAAAAAACGTCGCCAGATCCAGATCAGCCATGTTGCAACGCCCCCTGCGCCTGTATCACTCGTTCGTTCAAACGCAGGCGCCAGGCGACAATGCGCGGCGTCAACGCTTCCCAGGCCAGCAAGCTGGTAAACAAAATACCTTCAAGGATCAGCGTGGTGGCATCCGGCAGCCCCAGGCGCCGCTGCAGCAAACTACCGCTGGCTTCGATGCCGCCCAACAGAATGGCGCAGGCGATGATCGCCAACGGATTCTGCCGCGCAGCAAACGCCACCAGGATGCCGCTGGCACCGTAACCGGCGATGATCGCGGCGTTGGCGCTACCCTGCACCGCGGCCACTTCAAACATACCGGCCAGGCCAGCGCAGGCGCCGCCCAACACGCAGGTAAGAATCACCAGACGATCAACCGGTAGGCCCATCATTCGTGCGGTGCGTACATTGCCGCCAACCACCTGCAGCGAGAAGCCGGTTACGCTGTTGCGTACCAGTATCTGCGCCAGAACGCAGGCGATGATGCCGACCACCAGACCCCAGTGCACCTGAAACTGATCACTGATCGGACCAATCAACAAATCGTCTCCAAGTGGTACGGTCGAGGGCTTGTTCAAGCTCGCCGGGTCACGTAACGGCCCCTCGACCAGCTGGTTGAACAACGCAATCGCAATGTAGGACAGCAGCAGGCTGCCGATGGTCTCGTTGAGCCCGCGCTTCTGCCGCATCCAGCCGTTAAGGCCGATCCAGAAGCCACCCACCAGCATGGCGCTGAACGCCATGCACAGCAGCATCAGCAGCGTTGGCATACTGGGTAGCCAAAGCGGTGCCACGGCAGCTGCCAGACCGCCGAGTACCAAGGCGCCCTCCCCGCCGATGATGATCAGCCCCGCCCGCGCGGGCAACGCCACGCAAAGAGCCGTCAGCATCAGCGGAGCGGCTCGCTGCAAGGTGCTTTCCAAGGCAAAAGCCGAACCGAAAGCGCCCTGCACGACCAACTGACACGCCTCCCACGCCGGTTTACCCTGCACTGTAAGAAACAGCATAAAGAGCACAAAGGTGGTCAAGGCTGCGAGCAGCGATGGTAGGCCGGGCAAGAGTGCTACTCCCACCCGGTAAAACTGGTTACGAAAATTCATTACTGCCTCAGATCTGACCGCGAACGCCTTCAACCAGATAGTCCATGCTTTCCAGCACGACATCGGTCTGATCAAGTGCCACACCAGCGGCAACCACCTCATTGCCCTGGTTGTCCTTCAGCGGCCCGGTGAAGATGGCAAACTCGCCCGCCATCATCTGCGCCTTGATCGCATCAGCTTTGGTTTTGGCCTCGGCAGTCACCAGCGGACCGTAGGGCGAGGTCTTGACGAAGCCTTCCTTCAAACCACCACGCAGGAAGTTGATCATCGGCTGGTCATTCTCGGATGCGCTCACATGGGCGCGATAAGGCGTTTCCCAGTTCCACTCGGCGCCAGTCAGATAGCCATTGGGTGCCAGGGCCGACTGGTCTGCGTGATAACCACAGGTCATGGCGCCGCGCTTCTCTGCGGTTTCAACAATGACCTTGGGGCCGTCAACATGGCAGGTAAGCACATCACAGCTTTGATCGATCAGGCTGTTGGCAGCCTCGGCTTCCTTGATCGGGAGCGACCAGTTGCCGGTGAAGATAACCGTGGTGGTGATTTCCGGATCAACCGAGCGCGCGCCCATGGTGAAGGCGTTGATGTTGCGCAGTACCTGCGGTACCGGCTTGGCAGCAATGAACCCCAGCTTCTTGCTCTTGCTGGCATAACCCGCAATGACGCCGTTAAGGTACTGCCCCTCGTCAATGTAGCCAAAAAAGCTACCGGCATTCATGGGGTGTACACCTTCTTGCCACAGGCCACCGCAATGGGCGAAATGCACCTCAGGGAAGCGCTCGGCCATCTTGATGACGTGGGGATCAAAGTAGCCAAAAGAGGTTGGGAAGATCAGTGTGGCGCCATCCTGACGGATCATCGCCTCCATGGATTTCTGTACCGCGACGGTTTCCGGCACGTTTTCTTCTTCGACCACTACCACGTTAGGCAGCGTCTTGATGATGGCTGCAGCCTCGGCATGCGCCTGGTTGTAACCAAAGTCGTCCCGTGCGCCCACATAGATGAAACCAACAATCAAAGGCTTGTCCGCAGCACGGGCAAAACTGAATGGCAAAGCGGCGGTGGCGCCGATCAAACCAGCGAGTTTGAGAAGAGTACGGCGATCGATATTCGACATGGAGCGCTCCTGGGTAGGCTAAGCAGTGCGTAAATTGATTGATCCGCTGGACACCTAGGCGCCCAGCGCTCGCTGCATACCAACTTGTATACAAGATGGGTTTTGCTAAGCATTGATCATGCCAGCCCTCTAGAACGCGTTTATGCGCGATGCAGCCATCCCCAACCGGGAAAACGCACCCGTGCAGTGCGTGTCGAAAATAGGTGCACCACAGACTGGCACGATGGGGATCAAAGAATTGTCTGCACGTTGCCTTGGCAGGGTGACTATTCGGTAACGGACATAGGACGGTGAGACGCCAGAACAGGCTGCACACTCCTCAAAAGCGAAGTAGTACTGTAGAGAAATTGAAGCAGCATCAACCAGGCATCTCCAACGCTCATTACTAAGCAGACCTGAATTGACGGGGACGGCTTAAAGTAGCTGACGGCTGCCTAGCTAGTAGCCCAGGCTTGCCTTAGTCTCGCAAGGTCAAGAACAAGCGCAGATCCAATTCCAGCTGGTGGTAGTCAGGCTCCATATGCTGGCATAGCTGGTAGAAGGCTTTGTTATGGTCTTTCTCGCGCAGGTGAGCCAGCTCATGCACCACCACCATGCGCAGTAGCGGCTCCGGTAGCGTCTTGAGGATGGCCGAGACCTTGATCTCGTTTTTGCGCTTGAGCTTGCTGCCCTGCACACGGCTAACAAACTGGTGCTGACCCAGGGCGTTGTCGATCACGTGCATACGGGTATCGAAGAACACCTTGCTTACCGGACCGCTGCTGCGCATGAATTGCTGCTTAAGCGCCTGGGTATAGTCGTAAAGAGCCGCATCGGTCTGGATCGGATGCTGCTCTTGCGGCGGATAGCGCTGCTCCAGCCAGGCACCGAGCCGCTGCGCCGCAAGCAACTGGGAGACCTGCTGCTGCAAGCTCTGACTATATCCGTTGAGGTATTTGAGGGCAGACAAGGTAGCTCGCGTTCGCGTTGTTGACGCGGTAGATAATACAGCACTTCAGCAAATCCGGTTTCACCAAAGAGCCGCTCTTCTATACACTTCACGCATCGTTCGGCTCTCTGTCATTGGTGTGACTTCATAATGTGATAGAGGCATAGCCGACACCGTATCCAGGCTAAACAAGCACATGAAAAAAGTGGTAGTTACCGGCGGTGCCGGATTCATTGGCAGTCATCTTTGTGAAAAACTGGCCGGTTTGCCAGGCTATGCTGTCTGGTCGCTGGACAACTACTCCAGCGGCAGCACAGACAACCATGTTGAGGGTGTCACTTATCTCAACGGTGACACGCGCGACATAGATCAGCGCATAGACTTTACTCCCGATCTGGTTTTCCACTTGGGGGAGTACTCGCGAACCGAGCAGAGTTTTGCCGATGTAGAAAAGGTCCTGCAGTTCAATCAAAGCGGCACGCAAGCGGTGATCGAATTCTGCCGCCAACGGGGCTGCAAACTGGTTTACGCTGGCAGCAGCACCAAGTTCGCCGATGCCGGCAGTGGCCCGGAACAGAGCCCTTATGCCTGGACCAAAGCAGCCAATACCCAACTCATCCAGCTGTATGGCAAGTGGTACGGGCTGTCTTATGCTATCGCCTATTTCTACAACGCCTACGGCCCGCGGGAAATCAGCAGCGGCCCGTATGCGACGCTGATCGGCCTTTTCACCCGGCACATGCGCGACGGCTCAGAGCTGCAAGTGGTGCATCCTGGCGCCCAGGTAAGGAATTTTACGCATGTGCGCGATATTGTCGAAGGTGTCTATCTGGTTGGTGAACACGGACAAGGTGACGGCTATGCGGTCGGCAGCGAGGAAGGCTATAGCGTGCTTGATATAGCCAGGATGTTTGGCGGCCCAATCAAGATGCTGCCGCCCAGACCTGGCAATCGGATGCACGCCAGCCTGAACAGCGAGAAGACTCAAGCTCTGGGTTGGGCACCGCAATACTCAGTCAGCCAATACATCAAACAACTGCGGGCGCACGACTGGCGACAGCAGGCGGATGCTGAGACGCCTCTCGACCTTACCCCACAGTAAGCTGAGCGCCCTACTCCCTACCTGTGAAGTCAGCGACCCCTCTATCGGGTGCCGCAAAGGCTAACCGTGTGCGACCCAAAACACAGTTAGACTGCTACTGTCGAATCCACGTCTGCGTGCGGCCCAATACGGGCAAACCGATGTAGCCGCGCACCTCCAGCTTGGCGCCGTCGTCGATCAGTCGTGCATTACTGCTGTAGACCTTGCCGTTTTCCGGGTCGAGAATCTTGCCGTTGGTGTACTCATCGCCCTGCTTTTCTAGGCCGGTAAGAATGGTCAGCCCCACTATCGGCGCGCCCTTGTCATCGCCCTCGCATTTCTCGCACGTCGTGTGCGCCTCTCTACCTGGCTGCGGGAAGACCTCTTCAATAGTGCCACGCAGAGAGCCTTGCTGCTCGACAATGCGAATCAGCGCGCGAGCATTGCCGCTATTGTCATCAATACTCTTCCACAAGCCGACAGCCGAATCACTACCTGCCCAGGCTAGCGGCGCTGCCATCACAGTCATTAGCGCAAAAGCGATTCGTCGGATTTGGGTACTCGCTCGCATCAAAGGGATCTCCTGCTGATCTAAAAGAAGTAAGAAGGCTAATATAATCAGTCGGTTATGCCTACGAAAAAATGATTGCACCAACTGACCAAAGCACAGGACAAGTACCACTGCATCAGACCTGACACTTGCTGGAATGGAGTTGCTCGAAGCTATGCTATTGAGAACGTGACCGCTTTATGTGCCGTTGCATTCAGACAAAAAAAGACCATCACGATGGATGGTCTTGAACATGCTTCAGACGGCCGCAGAGATCGGCTTGTCTGGGTACCAGGCGTCCTGCAGTGGGCTGACTTCAACGACAGCCAGTTCGCTGCGACTCTTGAGCCAGGCTTCTGCAGCGGCGCGCTGCTCTTCGCTGACAGAGCCACGCTCTGCCAAGCAGACCAGACCAAAGTCTTCGCCACCTACGAAGTCCAGGCCGTTGGCTTCCATGGCCTGGATCAAAAACTGGTCGAGGAAGCTATCAACTTCTTCAGTGGTCAATCCGTCCTTGAACTCAAGGTTCAGCTCAAAACCCAGCTCCTGAAACTCATCAACACAGAGTTTTTTGCGCAAACGACGTGAACGGTTGGTAGCCATGAAAATTCCTCTTGGGTGATATTGAAGCGAATTGTAACAGTCCCGGGACCGCGCCGCTTGCTGCCAATACAGGAAAACTTTTTCAGGGGAGTGCGAACGACAAAAACATCCCTTGGCTTTAGTATCTGACGCTACTGTGAATGTACAAGACAGGCTAGGTGGCCTGCCAACCATTAGTCAGCTACCAGTGGTGAACAACCTATTGGCTTTACACAACAGAAGCAGTAAGAGAAGCTGGCGAAATTCTTTCGCGATCGAGTAGGGAGCGGGATTACTCCCGCCGCCCTCTCACACCACCGTACGTGCGGTTCCGCATACGGCGGTTCATGACTGACACTGAAGGCGCCGCTGGGTATCCAGCAGCGAGATCAATCCCAA
>NZ_RKKU01000040.1 GCF_003797945.1 Pseudomonas neustonica | reverse complement strand
TTGGGCCTGTCAGGCTTGGTGGCTTTGATCAGCGCAAAGCCGGTGGGAATCTAACTCCGTATTGGACGTTAAAAGTGTAACCCATGTATTTGAAATGATGTGTTACCTATGTTTTTGAATCATACAGCACGCGACCAGCTTGGGCCACCAAGCTGGCCTGCGGCTTCCCTGCGTTACTCGGTGTTGAGCGCGCCTGCGGAACTCGCTTCGCTCAGGCTAGGCGCCCCCAACATTCCTCGGCTCAATCGCTCAACCCCTGCGTTACTCGGCAGCTTGGAAGGGGGAATCACTGGTCGAGCACGGCGTGGTTTTCAGGTTTGGTTGTTTGGTCCTGCCTAGAACCTAGAAACCCGTCGCTGCACGGCCTTAAAAGTCCCATCTGAGCGGGCGAGTAGCGCAGAGCTGTCGGGAACAAGCCCGAGGACTGTCTGAGGAGCGAAGCGACGAGTTCCGCAGGGCCCCGGCGGATCGAGCAACGCAGCGAACCCTCAGGGCCGCGCAGTTGGGTGCCCGAGGGGGTTGTTAGGGGGAGATGGGCAAGCATCTCCCCCTGACTCGCCTAGAGGCGAAAGCGGAAATGAGCTAACCAAAGACGTTTCAAAACGGCACTGCTCCGATAACCGTCCAGAGCGGAATTACCCCAAAGTATAAACCCGCGACCAAACATAAATCAGCACCGCCGCCGCCACAGTCCAGGCCACCACCGCCAATACAAGCGTGGTAATCAAACTGAATCGCTGACTAAACCAGGCAATCGAAATCAGATACAGCGCATAGGGAATCAGCGACCACAGACCAAACAGCGCCGTGCTACGCAGGTCACTCGACAGCCGCTGGGTGCCGATGATGTAGTGGGCGATGATGGTGAAAGTCGGAAAGAGCGGCACCAGGCCAGCGATATAAAAGCTTTTTGATTTCGCCAGCAGTGCGATCAACAGCACTGCGAGCGCACCCATCACACACTTTAGCGCAAGGGACAGCATGGTGATTATTCCGACCAAGAGGGGATTAAGCGCTAACTTATGCCTGCCGCCTGGTTCCGTCAATTACCACTTTGTAGCAAATGATCTGCATGTGACCTGCGGCGCACATATGCGCCGCAGGGAGCGCTGAGCTTAGTTACTGGCTGCCGCCTCGACCCACTCCAGCCGATCCTGGCCAAAGAACATGTCATCGCCAACAAAGAAGGTAGGTGCGCCAAAAACGCCCCGGCTGACTGCCTCTTCGGTGGCTTTCTTGAGTTGTTCTTTCACCGCCGGATCGCTGGCTTTGGCCATCACCTCAGCTGGATCAAAACCACCCTTGGCCAATACCTTGCCGACTACCTCCGGTTGCCCCATATCCAGCTCATCGATCCACATGGCGTTGAAAACCGTGGTCAGGTAACGCTCGAAATCAGCGGTGCCTTGATAGGCCATTGCGCCGCGCATCAGCTGCAGGGTATTGATCGGAAAGAAGGGGTTCTGATTCAGGGTCACGCCGTAACGATTGGCGTAGCGCTGCATGTCGATGCGGCTGTAATTGCCCTTGGCGGGTACGGTGGCGGGAGAGCTGTTGCCGGTAGCCATAAACACGCCGCCGAGCAATATAGGCTTCAGCTCGACGCGGGCACCGGTGCGCTGCGCCAGGGCATCAAGCTGGGTCCAGGCCAGATAGCTGGCGGGGCTGCCAACGTCGAAGTAGAACTCGATTGTTTTGCTCATGATGTGGGTACTCCCAGAGAATAGGTTGTTAGCGCTAAAGGAATTTTTTGTGCGTTGTCAGAACGTTTCCATCCAGGGGCGCAGATCCAGCTCGTGGGTCCAGCTGTCGCGTGGCTGGGCGTGAATGGCCCAGTATTGATCGGCAATGTGTTCTGGATTGAGGATGCCATCCTGCTCTTTCAGGGCATAGCGTTCAGGAAAGGTGTCACGGATAAAGGCGGTATCAATGGCACCGTCGATGATCGGATGGGCCACATGAATGCCTTTGGGGCCCAACTCGCGGGCCATGCTCTGGGCCAGTGCGCGCAGTGCGAACTTGGCGCTGGCAAAGGCCGAGAAGCCAGAGCCACCGCGCAGTGATGCGGTCGCGCCGGTAAAGATAATGGTGCCCTTGCCGCGCGGCAGCATTACCTTGGCAGCCTCGCGGCCAGTCAGAAAGCCAGAGAACGCCGCCATTTCCCATACCTTGCGATACACCCGCGCGGTGGTTTCGGTGATGCTGAAATGCACGTTGGCGCCGATGTTGAAGATCACCACCTCTACCGGGCCGATGTCGCGCTCGATCTGCTCAAACAGCGCAGTCATTTCTTCTTCGCTGCGCGCGTCGCAGCCAAAGGCATGCGCCTTGCCACCTTCGTGCTCAATCTGGCTGACCAGCTCGCTGAGGCTGTCGACATTGCGACGGGTAACACACAGGGTAAAACCTTCGCGCGCAAAGCGGCGGGCAATGGCGCCACCGGTGGCGTCGCCGGCACCGATTACTACGGCGACGGGGCAGGGAGCATTCATACGCAGTTCCTCTTGTTGTCAGTTGGTTCCTTTAAAGAACTAACTCGATAGTCGGTTTCTTTTTGGAACTTGTCAAGCTAGGCTGGAGCCTTCACAACCGAGGACCAATCATGCGCTGGGAAGAACTCGATCAACAGCCCTGCTCCCTGTCACGCACTCTGTCCGTCATCGGCGACCGCTGGACGCTACTGGTGCTGCGCGACTGTTTTCTCGGCGTGCGCCGCTTTGATGGCTTTGAAAAACGACTCGGCGTAACTCGCCACTTGTTGGCCGATCGTTTGAAAAAACTGGTAGAGCATGAGGTACTGCAGAAGGTGCCTTATCAGCAGAGGCCGCTGCGAGAGGAGTATCGTTTGACGGACAAGGGTCTGGCGCTGCACCCGGTGATCATGTCGCTGGTCAGTTGGGGCGATACCTATATGGCCGATGAGCGTGGCGCGCCCATCGAGCATATTCACAAGGGATGCGGCAAACGCATGAAGCCGGTGATGGTCTGTTCCGAGTGTGCTGAGCCGGTGGGCGCGCGGGATATTCAGGTAGCGGTTGGCGCGGCCTTTGGTGACGACGTGGCGCAGCTATTGGCGACCTGAGTCCTGCAGCGGCTTACCCCGTTTCGGCGCAGTCGTATTCCGCCAGGTGCTGGTCGAGCTGATACCAGGGCGCTTTTTCGCTTAGCCAGATATGGCAGCGTTCGGTGCTCTGCGGATCATCGTCCAGCGTCCCCAGACGCAGTACCAGATGGGCGGTGCCATCACGTTTGGCGTAGATCTGGCTGCCGCAGCTAGCACAGAAGTAGCGCGCCTTGTCTGGCGAAGAACGGTAGTGGCTAAGCATGTCGGCGCCCTGCAATTCGAAGTCGCTGTCAGCTACGGCGGCAACACTGGAGAAGGCAGCGGCATGTGCCTTGCGGCAGGTTACGCAGTGACAGTGAACGATGTCACCGATGGGGCCGTTGACGCGATAGCGGATGGCTCCGCACAGACAGCTTCCCGTGTGCATGGCTGAAACCCTCAGTGGCCGGTACTGTTGGAGAATAGATTGATTACCATGACCCCGGCCATGATCATGCCCATACCAATCAGTGCCGGTAGGTCCAGCTTTTGCCCATAGAGCATCCAGGCCACCAGCGATATCAGCACAATGCCCACGCCTGACCAGATCGCGTAGGCGATGCCGACAGGGATGGTTTTGAGTGTCAGCGACAGAAAGTAGAACGACACCAGATAGCCAATAACCACAACCACTGACGGCAGCGGTTTGCTGAAGCCCTCGCTCGCTTTCAGTGCCGAGGTGGCAATGACTTCCGTCACGATGGCAGTCGCCAGGTAAAACCAGTGGTTCATGCACTGCATCCCGGTTGTATCTATGGCCGCTGGGCCGGTTTAACGCGCTACCGCGCAATTTAGTCGATAAAGCCCTTGGTGCGCAGTTCCTTGTCCTGCAGGTACTCGCGCGTTACCAGGGTGACGCCGAGGCTGATGACAAACAAAATGCCCAGGGTGATGAGAACCTTGAAAAAGGCATCAGGGCTTAACAGCGCGAACCAGATCTGCGCAATCGCCAGCAGGCCGCCAGCGACAAATAATAGCAGGCAAATACCGGCGCCCCATTTCATCTTTCGCGCCCGAGGATGACCACGTAAGCCTCGCGCTTCCATAACAGCAGCATGCGGCGGATATCTTTTTCCATGGTCTGTACGCGCCAGCCGTCAGCGGCGTTCATATTCAAAAAATCGGTAAACTTGACCGGGTTGACCTTAGAGTTGCCCAGTAGCAACGAGCCCAGCATGCCTTCCTGGTAAATCACGACCTTGTATTCCATTACGGCTTTCCGTGTAGTGTTTGAGTTGTGTGTCGCCATGACAGGCCGGCAGTGTGCAGACCGGTCACGGCGCTAACGCTTTGACGCTTAGGGCATGCGGTACATAGCGCAGATCTTGTTACCGGACGGGTCACGCAGGTAGGCCAGGTACAGCTTCATGCCGCCGCCTTCACGCACACCCGGCGGATCTTCACAGGTAACCCCACCGTTGGCGAGACCAGCCGCATGCCAAGCATCAGCTTGCTCTGGGTTTTCAACAGCGAAGCCGATGGTGCTGCCGTTACCGTGGCTGGCTGACTCGCCATTGATTGGCTTGCTCAGAGCAAAGGTGCCGGTCTTGGTGAAGTAGAAGCAGCGGCCCTTGGGATCGATAACGCCCGGCTTGCAGCCGACTACGCCCAGAATAGCGTCGTAGAAGGTCTTGGAGGCTTCGATATCGTTAGCGCCAAGCATGACATGACTGAACATATTGGATCCTTTCGTTGTTGGATTTTATTCTTTAACCACTCGCCTAGCCTTCAACTAAATGCGTGTTCCGTCAATCCTTCTGATGGGGGAATCCATTTGCCTGATGATGCTCCAGCAGTTTGCCGGTGCTGTTGTCAGGTGCCGTCTATGGCGCGTGTGGGTTGTTGCTGGCTGCTGTAAAGCAGCCAGATCAGCACCAGAATCGGCACATTTTTGGTGAGCGGACCAAAGGGGTGTAGCCAAAAGGCGGGTGCAATCAGCGTCAGTAGGATCGAGTAGTTGACGATAACCGCCAGCTGCAGCAGACAGCAGGCGCGCAGCGCACGGCCGCTGAGCAGCCAGAGTCCAATGATCAGGTCGAGCAGGCTGCCAGCGAGTATCGTCAGCGCGGCGGCATCGGCGTGCAGATTGATGCGCGCCAGAACGTCAAAGCCGATATCACGGCCCAGGGTGACGGAAACCACAGCCGTAACAATCCACAGAAAACTGAGGCTCCAGCGGGTAACGCGTTGCTGTTGTGATGTCATGGTCATTGCTCAGATCAGCGGCAGCGGCTTGAATACCATCAGCCAGAAAAGCACCACAATGGCGGCAAAGGCCGGGATGCCAAGTGCCGTCCAGCAGCGCATCAGCGGCGCAAAGGCCGGGTCCAGCTGACCGCTGTGTAACGCGCTGGCCGCCAACGCGCGCAGCCGATACTGAATCACGACGACCGGCAGCCAGCACAGGCCAATAAACAGAAACAGCCCAAGCGCGGTGAAGAACCAGGGCGAGGTAAAACTCAGGCCAATACGCTGCATGAGCATTAGGCCGGTAGTGAACTGCACCACCACCGCCGGTGCGGTAAATAGCCAGTCGGCGAGCACCACGTGACGCGTGGTGATGACCAGTGCCTGCAGGTTGCCTGAACGGTGCGCCATAAACATGAAAAAGGCGATACCCGTGCCGGTGCCAGCGAGCACCGCAGCACTCAGGATATGCAGCAGTTTCAGCAGCAGATAATTATCCATGCCGCTTATCCACGGGTTTCTTCACTGTGCTGGTAGATGGCGAGTGGTTCCACTTCGCGTGCAAAGTCGGCCATGGAATAGAGGTTCATGCAGGGCGTAGCGCCAACCGAGGTCAGCTCGCCAGCAATCAGCTTACGCGCCAGAATCAGGGCTGACAGCGTGGGTATGTAAGGACCAATACCATCGGTGGCGCCCAATACCCACTTGATATGCAGCGGCTGCTGTTGCTGATCAACGCCGCGCAGATTGATTTGCATGCCACCCGTGTCGGTGCCCCAGCGTATGAACCACTCGCTGGCGCTGACAATCGGTCTGGTCCAGCGCGACCAGTCATGCACGAGGCCCAGCCTTGCCATCCATGCCATCAGGTACATGCCATAGTGCAGCAGCGGCAACTCAAGGCCAGCTTGAAAGGCCACATTGCGCAGCGTGGGGTAGGCGAGTGGCAGTAGCTCCAGGTCGGGTATGTCGATGTTGGCCAGTGGTCGAGTGCCGATGGTGTCGTCAAATAGCATTGTGCGCGGTGACATCCAGCCATACACCTGCGCCCACTTGCCGTCGCGCCAGACACGAATGGGGTGTCCGGTGTAAGACAGGATGCCGCCGACCGTCGCTTCGCCGCGCTCAGCCTGATTACCTGGTGCAATAGAGAAATCGATATCATCCAGGCGCGAAAAGCGCTCGGCAAAATGCGCAATGACACACGACGACATGCCCGGGACCGAGCTGGCGCCCGACACCAGCAACACCTTGGCTGCCTGAGCGGCGGCATCCAGCTGGCTAATATCACAGACAAAGCGGCGATCGTCGGCCAGGTCTATGTAGTGGCAGCCCACCGCAATACAGGCTTGTGGCACGCGGTAGTCCTGCCCCTGAAACGGGCCGCCGGTGTGGATCAGCAGGTCCGGCTGCAGCGCCTTTAGTTGCGCTGCCAAGTTCGGTGATTGTAGATCCAGTGCGGCGCTGGTTACCCTCGCCGATGCCTGCGCGCTAAGCGAATCGCGCAGCGCATTGGCCTTGGCTATGTTGCGACCGGCAATGATCAGCGTGACTTCCGTGCAGTCGCACAGTGAGCTGACGATGCGCTTCCCGAAGTTACCGTAGCCGCCCAGTATCAGTATGCGGCGCACGCTCATGGCTGACCACGAAACAGTGCCCGGCTACGCACAAAGGCGACCACGGCAAAGAGTATGAAGCCGACCCCTAACAGCAGCGGGAAAGCACTGATGCCGTTGGGCGAAAAGAGTCCAAAGCCGGCAAACAACAATCCCATGAACAGAAAGAAGATCGGGCCAATAAGGATGTTCTTCGGCGCGGACGAGTAAATGCGTGCGCTTTGCTCAATGATCATATTCATGGCTTCAACCTGCTGTTCGTGGCGGTCACGGCACGCCAGGCCGTGACCAAGATCAGCGGCGCAATCGGCGCACAGCCCGCGGCTGCAGCATTTGCACAGACCAACGGCAACGTTATCGGGATGGTTAAAACAGTGCATGGTCACTCCTTTGATTACAGCTGTTACCTCGGATACGCCGTCAATTACTGTCCTTGCAGCCCGCTAGCGCAGCGGCATGGCTTAATACTCGGCTGGGATGATACCGGCTGAGATCAACGCAAAAATTACCGCAAAGCTAACCGCGAGAAAAATCACCATGCACAACAAGGACACACCCAATACCAGCCAGTTGGATTGAAACTCCAGCTCGGGCGCATCA
The DNA here is from genome assembly GCF_003797945.1 of Pseudomonas neustonica. Lineage (GTDB taxonomy): Bacteria > Pseudomonadota > Gammaproteobacteria > Pseudomonadales > Pseudomonadaceae > Halopseudomonas > Halopseudomonas neustonica. The sequence goes on along the minus strand of NZ_RKKU01000040.1, from coordinate 13,629 downwards.
ATGATGTCCTGCTTGCTGAACTGATACTTCTCGACCAGCATGCGCGAAACAACGACAAAGGCGACGGCAAATGGCAGCCCAGGTACGCTTTCTGGGATGAACGGTAGAATAGCCATCATGGCAACCATGAAGATGCCGCCATAGCGCACCGTCAGTTGTTCCTGCTCGGTGCGCTGGAGTGCTCGAAAGTTGTGCTTCAGAAAATACAGCCCGGCCAGAGGGCCACCGAGGAAGGCCGCGGCCGCGGCCTGGTTGGGGGAGTAAACAGCTTGGGTAGACAAAGTAGGCTCCAGATAACAAAACGAAGACGGGCGGTCCCGACCCCGTCAAACAGGGCCGCGTAGCTTAACCCGCGGCCCGCCTGTGGGTCCAAACCCGGTTCACGTTTTGCTTGCTGGTGCGTTCAGGCAATCAGATCTGCTATTGCCGTTTCGCCTTTGTACAGCTCGTAGGTCACGTTCTTGCTTTGTCCCGTCTGCAATACACGGGTGATCACCTTGGCGACGTCAGTGCGGGAAATGCTCTGCGCATCAGGATTTTCCGGGCGACGTGTTGTGATCTGGCCGGTGCCGCCGTCATCGGTCAGCTTGCCGGGACGCAGAATGGTATAGGGTACGCCGGAGCGGATCAGGTACTCATCCGCCATGTGCTTGGCGACCAGGTACGGCTTGATGGGCGAGTCGATAGCGTCGGGGTTGTCTGCGCCACGTGAGCTGACAATCACAAAGTGTTTTACGTGGTGCTTGCGGGCGTAATCCACCGCCTTGCAGGCTGCCCACAGGTCAATCAGCAGCGTCTTATCGGGCCCGGTGCTGGCGCCTGAGCCGGCGGTAAAGACCACGCGATCACAGTCTTTGAAGGCATATTCAAAGTCGCTCTCCAGGTCGCCCTCAATCACATCGATACCCGAGATGCCAGCCAGTTTGTCGGGGCTGCGGGCCAGTGCAGCAAGCTCGATGCCTGCGTCTTTCAGCATGGGCAGCGTTAACAAACCTATGTTGCCCGTGCTGCCAATAACCAGTGTCTTGCTCATACCCTAGGTCCTTGCGTTAGTGCATTGTATGCATGTTGAGTACGATATCGTCGATGAGTTCGCTCAGCAGGCTTGCGCTGTTATCTGCGCGTTGCAGCCGCAGCTGATAGCGATAGCTCACTCCAGTTCGGTCAGCTGTTGTTGCAGCTCGGCTATCTTGCGGCGTTCTTCGGCCATCTTGCCTTCATACTTGGTGATCTTGTCTGCATCCGCATCCTGTTGGGCTTGCTTGAGGTCCGCCTGGTACTCCGCCAGATCTTGCTCGGCCTCGCTCAGTTCTTGCTGCAGATCGGTCTTGAGTTGCTCGTTCGAGCAGTGCGTTTTGGCGTTCTCAAGCGCGCGGGACAGGCCTGCCGCCTTGTAGTTGTTACCGTCGGCCTGTGCCTGGGCCAGCTCATGCTGAATTTCACAGAATTTGCGTTCGCAGCCCTGCATGGCCGCGCAGTCGGTGGCGGCAAATATGGGCGTGGCAACGAGGCTGAGCAGCACAACGAATGAAGCGGGTTTGAACATGGCGTGCCTACCTTGAGTGTGGAAAACGGGAGCAGACTGCATCATGGGTCTGTACTGTCACTCTAGACCATCACCGGCCAGTGGAGTTCGCGCGTTTACCCAGTGACGGGCTGGTCAGACGGCATTAAATTGCGCCTTGCAAAGCCCACACGGTTTTGTATTTTCCGACAGCTAGCCAAGCCTGGCGGCGAACAGAGTTGGGTCCAACATCAGCGGATCAGGGTTATCTTCACCAGCTCATTGCCCTCAAACTCCAGGCTCTGATAATTACCCGAGACCTTGTAGATCCATTCTTCGATGTTCATCACGCGCACCCGGTTGCCTATCTGCTGGCGGTCAATGTAGCCGATGGTTTCGCGGGAGATAGGCTCGCCGCAGGATTGCAGCACCTTGAATTTGAGATCGCCTTCGCGCACCAGGTTGGTACCGCAACGTAATGCGTAGGCGTTCATGCTGCACAGCAGCGAGCCCAGCAAAACCAGAAAGGATATCTGAAAACGGCGACGTGGCAGCATGGCTTGCGCCTCCTGTGGCAGTAGGTCGTGCCTTGATAGTCCCACCGCGCGGCGGTGCAATCAAGGCGACCTGTCTACCGCAGCGCGGCAACCGGGCGGCTGCCGCAGGCACAGACTTACGCTGAAGCTTCTGCCTCGTAGTTGGCGTAGGAGTGCTTCAGGGTAGCGTGGTTGAGCAGCATCTCGGCCTTGAGCACCTCGCCGCTGGCATCATAAATGCGCGACAGCACCCAGTAAGACTCGGTGCGCTTGCTCTCCGAGAGCGCGACCACTTCACGGCGGATCAGGTAGTCTTCACCCACCAGCAGCGGGCCATCGACCATACGGATTTCCTGATCGGCAAACAGCCCGATCACCGGCTGCTTGACCGGAAACTCGGCGGCCTTACTGGTGTATTCCGCCAGTACGCTAACCATCTCGGTTGGGATGACGGCGCGGCCCCACGGCGTCGCGCTGGCATCGGAATACCAATTGGAGTTCTCGGTGATGCCTTCCAGCTTCTGATTCAGCGAGAAGGGATACAGGTTGCCCATGTGCTGATCGGCATCCATACGTACCTGCTCATCCGCCGCACCCTTCATGCCCACGTGCAGGTCAGACAGAATCACCAACTTCTCTGGTGCACGCAGCTTGGCCATACGCTCATACAACAGGCTTTCACCTGGCGCCGCGCCGATGCTGGCGCTGGCTTCCAGTACTGCTGTGCCGTCGGCTTTCTCAGCCCAGCAGCGCACACGGGTAGCGCCTGGGGCAGGGCGTTCTACAAAGGCGCGTACCTGTTCGCCCTCGACCACCATGTTCTGGAAGTGCGCTGAGAAGCAGCCGCGCTCAAACCATTCCTGGCCCCAGATCTCGACCAGCATCGGGGTGAACATGCTGAAATGCGTAGGCCCTTCAATCGGGCCCGCACGAAAGCCCAGCTTCTCGGCCATGCTGTCGTCGTGAATCGAGGTGTGGCCGCTGTATTCCTGATCGGCCAGCATTTGTTTCGGCTCGCGCAACGGGCCGCAAAGGTAAAGCGGGGTATCAAAGCTCATGTGCAACTCCTGTAATCAATCGGTGCGGCCCTCTGGAAAAAAGGCTGGTCTGCCTGGCTTCTCAGAGGGGACCTGGTGCTGTGCGGCGCTTAGCCCAGCATGCCAGCCAGACGCTGACGAATAATGCCGTCGGCTTCGGCCATGATGCGGTCGATCAGCACTTTGGCGGTGGGGATGTCGTTGATCAGGCCTGCGACCATGCCGCAAGACCAGGCACCGGCATCCATGTCACCGGTTTTCATGATCTTCGGGTACACGCCAGCGACTTCATCGACGATATCTTCAAACTTGAGATCGGCACCTAGGCGGCGCTCTTTCTCCAGCAGGCGCTCAACGGCATCGTTGACCATCACCCGCTCGGTATTGCGCAGTGGGCGCATGACCAGGCGGGTATCCAGCTCGCTGGCCGCGACAATGGCCGCCTTCACGTTCTCGTGTACGGGGGCTTCCTGAGTAGCGATAAAGCGCGTGCCCATGTTCATGCCCTCGGCGCCCAGTGCCAGCGCGGCAACCAGCGAGCGACCATCGGCCATGCCACCGGAAGCAACAAAGGGGATTTTCAGCTCTTCTGCCGCGCGGGGCAGCAGAATGAAGTTGGGGATGTCGTCTTCACCCGGATGGCCACCGCATTCAAAGCCATCCACGCTGACCGCATCACAACCAATCGCCTCGGCCTTGAGCGCGTGGCGCACGGCGGTGCACTTGTGGATTACTTTAATGCCGTTTTCCTTGAGGATCGGCAACCACTTGGCCGGGTTGTTACCAGCGGTCTCGACCGCTTTCACGCCGCCCTTGATCAGCGCTTCGATATAGCCAGGGTAATCAGGCTGCTTAACCGATGGCAAAAAGGTCAGGTTCACGCCGAATGGCTTGTCGGTCATCTCGCGGCAGCGGCGGATCTCTTCGGCCAGCGCCTCGGGGTTGGGCTGCGTCAGTGCGGTGATCATGCCCAGGCCGCCGGCATTGGCAACCGCAGCGGCCAGCTCGGCGTAACCAACGTGATGCATGCCGCCCTGAATGATCGGATGCTCGATGCCAAAGAGTTCTGTGATACGGGTTTTCATGATGCGCAAGCCTCGCCTGTGCACTTACGGAGTAGGTGCAGGAATATGGGTAAGTTAACCCGTTGAGTTTAGGCGGGGCGGGTTAAGCGGGGCAAATACTCGGTTGCGCGTTATTCATGCCGGTTATGAAGCGGAGTCGTTTTGCTATCTATCAAGTCCGGCGGCGGCGCGCCAACTGCCGACAACACAGGCGTTGCGCGATATGATGGCCCGTTAACAGCCGCTGGGCGGCTACCTCATCGACAGGAAACCAGCATGAAATTCATCAAGTTCAGTGCCATATTGGCGTTCGCCGCCGTGCTCAGTGCCTGCGGCGGCCACGATTATGAAGGCGTCTATGAAACCCGCGCCGGCTCCAACAACGAATTGCTCAACTCCTTCGTCGAGATGGCCGGTGGCGAGAAGCTGGTGATTGGCTCGGACTATATCGAGTCACAGGGCAAGCGCACCCTGTTTGATGAGATCTTTGAGCGTGAGTCGGCAGGTGAGCACTACCTGGTATTCAAGACCGGTGAGACCGAAGAAGTCTGGAAGATAGTGGATAAAAACACCCTGATGCAGGGCGGCGGGCTAATGAGCATCAAATTGGTGCGGGTAGACTAGCGGCACATCTGCGCGGCCTGGCAAGCAGGCAAACCGTCCGCCTTGCGGCTGCGAAAATAAAACAATCAGCAAGATAACAAGAGAGTCACGATGTCCCAGAGTACGAACCGTCCCAACATGGTACTGACCGTGTTGTGCGGCACCCTTACGTCCCTGGTGGTGATTGGTTTTGCCCGCCTGGCCTATGGAGTAATCCTGCCGTCGATGCGCAGCGACCTTGGGCTTTCGTACCAGCAAGCTGGCTTGCTCAGCACGGTAGCCGCTTTGTCTTATGTGTGCTTTGTACTGGCCGGTGGTTTGGCTGCTGCGCGCTGGGGTGCCAAGGCCTCCATTCTGTTTGGCATGCTATTGGTGGCGGTGGGCTTTGCCGGGCTGACACTGGCAGCCAACTTTTGGCTGATCGCTGTGCTGATGGCCCTGCTGGGCATTGGCGCGGCCTTTGCCTTTGCCCCCATGATCGCGCTGCTGGCCGCCTGGTTCCCGGACCACCGCGGCCTGGTGATCGGCTGCATGAGCAGCGGTGTGGGTATCAGTGTGCTGGTGACTGGGCTGCTGGTGCCGCAGCTGTTTGCCATGTTTGGCGAGCAGGGCTGGCGGGTCAGTTGGGGTGTGTTCGCCGCTACTGCCTTTGCCGTCAGCGCCATCATCTTTGTGTTTGTGAAGAACCCGCCGCAGAGCGCGGCGAGCGAGCGCGGCCCGATACCCGCCGATGAAAAGTGGCTGATCTACCGCAACCCACGGGTGCTTATTGTCGCCGCTACCTACGGCATTATCGGCCTGGGCTATATAGTGCAAACGGTATTCATGGTCAGTTTTATGGTCGAGAGCGGCTTCACCGAGGCCCTGGCCGGGCGCTATGTCGCCATGATGGGCCTGCTCTCGATCTTCGCTGGGCCGCTGTGGGGCTGGGTGTCGGATTTCTGGGGCCGTGGTAACGCGCTGGCTATAGCCCTTTTTCTGGTCATTGTGGCCGTGGGCTTGCCGCTGATCGGCCAGACGCAGTCTTTCTTCTTCTGTCACTACCTGCTGGTTGGCTTGTCGCTCAACGGCGTGTTCTCGATGATTCAGACCAGTGCTACGGATCAGGTCGCCCCGCGCTACATTCCCATCGCCTTTAGCTTTGCCACGCTGTTTTTTGCTGTCGGGCAGTTCCTGGGTCCGGCGATTGCTGGCTGGCTGATTGAAACCACAGAGAGCTTTATCGCGGCCTTCACCTTTACCGTGGTGGTACTGTCGATTGGCTTTGGTCTGGCGCTGCTGATTCGGCGCTTTCCGCAAAAGCTGGCGGTGGGCGAGCCGAGTGAAGTATTGGCGCAGGCTACGGTAGATACCGAAAAATCGGTCTAATGCATCAATGCCGTCGCCTGCTGCCAACTAGGCGGAACAAAACCTCAGTCCAGCGCTAGTTGCTGCAGCGAGTGGCTGAGATTTTGTTGCGCTTTCGGCTCCAGCCGCTGTTGCAGGGCGGGCGTTTGGTAGAGTGGCTGGCGCGCCAGAAACCCTTGCAGGATGTGGGCTCGGCCAGCGCGAAAGGCAGCCTCGGGCACATGGGCATACTCCTGCCGCACCTGCGTTTCATACTCCGCAAAGCGGGCGCGCTCGGCGCCGAGAATCGCCAGATCAATATCCACCAGCAAGGCTTCATCTGCCGTCTTGGGCCGGGCATCGTGGCGGGTAATCAGGATCAGGCGCTGGATGGTTGCCACCCGTTCCGCATCCACACCCGCTTGCCGCAGTGCGGCTACCGCCCAGTCTGCACTGCGTGCTTCGTTGTCTGTGGCAAACACATCGTAAATGGCATCATGAAACCACAGCGCCATTTCCACCTCGCCGGGCTCTTGCGCGTGCGAGCGATAGCGGTCAAACAGGCTCAGACACTCGGCCAGGTGCTGCTGCGTATGATAATAGCGCTGCGGTTCAGCGTAGGCTGCGATCAAGCGCTGCATCAGCTCATCGCCGCTACCGGCAGCGCCCAGCGCGGCCCAGCAACGGCTCCAGGAAGAGGTTAGTCGCTCGTTCATAGTGGACTTGCTCCGCTTAGTGAATGCCGCCGCCCATACCTTGCAGCAACAACCAGCCGATAGCCATCATTGCCAAGGGCGTTACGCCGACCACCAGCCCTGCCTGCATGGCAAAGCTGGACATGGGGTTGGGCTTGAACGCCGCGTAGATGCATGCCGCAACGCCGATGACGATCAGCGCTATGAGCGCCGGGATGGCGGTGATGGACAGCAGTATGGCCAGAACAAACAGGGCGAGCAGTGCGGCAATGCGTTTTCCCATAGTAGGCTCCATCCTTAAGCGGGTTTGTCAGCGGCGTAGGCCAACACCGGATCTTCTGCCTGATGTTGTAACAGACTGGGCAGGCGGTTTTCGTCGGGCACATTGTCTTTGCACAGCAGCTCCCAGTGACCAAAAGAAAAGGGGCTGAAATGGATCACATCGAACAGGTGAGCAGCGGCACGGGCAATCCAGCCCGGTACCGACAGGCAGACCGCGTTCTTGTCCGAGTAGCGGCTACGCAGCGCGCGGATATAGTGCTCGAAACTGAGTGCCTTTGCTCCGCCAAGCTCATAGATGCGGGAGTGATCAAGACCAATCTCGCTGGCGTTGCCCATACATAACCGGGCTAGCGCCAAGCCTGCATCATCGACAGTCAATGCGGCAATATTGCCCCTGGCGGATGCCGGCACCACAAAGACCGGCAGCTTGGCAATCGCACGCAGCCACTCGGCGCCAAAGCCGCCATCACCTTCCAGCAGGGAAGGGCGCGCAATGATCCAGTCACCTTGCGACGCCATGATCGCGCGTTCGCCATGGTATTTAGAGGTCAAAAACCGGCTTTTGCAGTCAGCGGAAAGCCCCAGCGCAGACACATGCACAAAGCGTTTTTGCGCCGCATGGCAGGCCTGCGCAAGGGCTTGCGGGGCCAGATGGTGAATCGCCTCATAGCTTTCGCCGCGACGCTGCCGAAGAATACCCACGCAATTCAGGATCACGTCGTATTGTTCAACGTCCTGCGCCCAGTCTGCGCGGGACTGCCGCTCCTCAAGCCGATATCGCGCTTGCCTGAACTGGCTGTCTGCTTTGGGGTTGCGGGTGCCAACAGTGACGTCCGCCCCTGCTATCGCTAAATGCTTGGCGGCATGTCGCCCGATAAAACCATGGCCACCAAGAATCAGTACTTTCAGGGCTGCTCCCACGGACTGCCGTTCCTTGTTCAAGTAATCTGATGCGGATCTTGCCTGTTTCCCTGCCAGCCTTCTATTACGCAGTAGCGGTTTTCAGCAAAAAGGGCTTTAGGCCGGGCAAAAGGCGAGCTTTACCAGCCCTACAGGCGCAGCGAGATGACTTGCTGCGCTGCTACCTGAACGCAACCTCAGTTGCGCATTTCGCTCTGCCGCATCGGCATAGCGTCAATAGCCGAAAACAAGGCATTCAGATCCAGCGTATTTAAGCGAACCTTGGTACCGCCATCCTTGCCGATCAAAATGGTTTCACCGTCATCCAAGGCGTATTGCGTCAAAAGGGTATCCCGCAAACCGGCTGAGAGATCGCCCGCATAGTTGGTCTGAATAGCCTGCCCTGTGATAACCAACCAGATGACATCGCGCTCAGCTATCTCAGCGGCTTTCTGCTCGAATACTTGAGCCGCGCGCTCGTTAGCCTGCGGCTCGCTGACGATGATGATGCGGTGTTGCCATTTGAGGCTGGACAGGTCATTGAGCATGACTCGCTCCTGGCTTTGCGCAATCACGCTGAAGAGACACAGAAACAGGGTGAGCAGGTATTTCATGGTTGGCCTCAGCAGTGTTCTGGTGAATGGAAACGCCTGGCAGTGCCCCCGTCCACCCCTGGCAGCCGCAGGCTTTTGGCGTCAGATAGCCGCATGTTGGGCAGCATGAGGCTTTTCAGGTTATTGGCACGCGAGTGATGACTATGATGAGCCATGGAAGCGACGGTGTAGCGCGTGCACCTGTTCGAAAAGACCCGGAACGGGACCATCAACTACCAGGTTTGGCACTACTTCACCTATTGGTAGCGCTCGTACGGCAGGTGCTGGAACGCCGAGATCGGTAAGCCATTCGGTCAATTGCTCGGAGGAACTTACGTACACGATACGCCCCAGTCCGACCCAGCCGTGTGCTGCAGAACACATTGGGCAATGCTCTCCAGAAGTATAGACAGTTGCTTCGGCTCTGGCTTGCGCGGTCATATTCGCCGCAGCCCACCGTGCAATCTCGAACTCTGGGTGGCGGGTTAGATCACCGGAGGCAACGTGGTTGCGGTCTTCAAATAGAACCTCCCCGTCCGCTGCTACAAGTACAGAGCCGAATGGCTCGTCACCCAGCTCTAGCGCCTGCGTTGCAAGTTCTATGCAGCGATGCAGGTACTTTAGCTCTCCATCATTCACCATGATGCTTTCCTCGGATATTGGATATGGGTATCGGCGGCATAAAGGCCTCTAAGGCTAATGCCCGGCAGACGAATGTCGCTGGCCATAGTAGCCGCTCGCCTGGGCATGGTCACTCAGTCGTACTCTACTATCGGTTCAACCAGATCATCCAGAGCAGCGCCCAACCGAGGCTGGGTAAAAGCAAAAGCCGCCGTTCTGTTGGATATGCATGTGGCAATGCTAATGGTTGGATGGGAAGATTCATGAGGAGGGGCTGGGGGCGGATGACAATCAATGCTGGCTTTGACCTGCTCATCCGCACCCAGTTGCTCGGCGATCTTGGTATTACGTCAGGCTGTTTCAGTAAGTGAAGTCGGTGATTGATCTAAAGCGGTTTTAATATTACCTATCATCAGGAAATAGATGATGATGGGGCTTATTGGGGAGAATATAACGCTAAGCCCACACCACGAGATCCAACTTTTACCCAGCCTACTCGCGATGATACCTAGCGAGATAAGCCAGGCCCACCCAGCTACAAGCATTAAAATAAGTGATACTACGGCGATAGCTAGAGCCAGGCCGCCTGGTTTAGTGCCCGGGTCAGAGAAAGCGGGTATTAAAATAATTGGAACAGTGCACAGCATGCTGAGTGGATACGTAAAGTAAAAAACCTTTGCCAGGAAAGGGGTTATTTTTTTATTGTTCATTATCGTTTCCTTTTTTATGTTGCTAACGCCTGCCTGACACACGATGTGTTGGCATGGCTTTTCCTTTGTTTGCCAAAACCAGGGCAGCTAATCACTGTCGTCGTTGAGGCATTTGTTAATGTGCGCGCAATCATATCGGTAACGAGGGTCAGATAAAAAAGTCTGGCTTTGACTTGCTCATCTGACCTCGATCATCCCCCAACATCGACACCCGCCCTGTGCAGCGCACAATAAGTGCAGGCTAGATGTAAGTTGGTTAAACTTTATACGCTAAGCATAATAACAAAGCAGACGATCCATACTGCAAAATAGGCGTAATTATGCTTTAGCGCTTTGGCTCGCTGAAAGAGATACACCGGAACCAGCCAAACCCACCCCTTGAACTTATCAATATTGTGCCCGGCATTGGTTAAGCGTTTGCTGTCGAATAGTGAGAGTGCAATATTCAGGGCCACTGTGACATACCAGAATTCAGCATCGTATATGGCTTCTTCGACTCGGTACTCGTTGTCACCGTAAATAATTCCAGCCAAAAACCCTTCAAGAAATAGACCAATAAGCGGCGCAAAGGCAAGAAACCAGACAATTGTGTTATTAACGCCTTCCCCTGTAAGCGGTGGTGGTGAGGTATCGTCGAGGTGAATCTTCAGTGCTGTATTTTCGACCTTCATCCAATCAGGAAACCCTTTTTGCCAAATAAATGACCCTTGAGAAACGGTTCCATTGGTTATCAATTCAATCATTTCACTTTCAGAAACGCCTCCCTTTCTCACTCCATTGACTTCATAAAACCAAGGTAGCGTTTGAGGTTCTATTTCTTCTACGCGATTCATCTTTGCTTTTTTCCGTATGGTTTATTTAACGCCCGATCTTACGGGCTGGTTTGCATTCGCGGAGCGGGGGAGAGCTTGTCCCGTGTGGCGAATGACTAGGTGTCTTCTTAACTCAGGCTTATGCGCAATTGCCGATTAACTAATCGATGCCCTCATCTCGAATTCAAAATCATCTACTCTTACTGAACTCCAGGCAGGTGTTTCTATAAGCATACCGTTTAGTTAAGGAGCGGACTTCTGCCGGTCCCAGCTGAACGTCGCGAACGGTTTGCACCCGTTATTAGGCCTATGTAATCATTGATAACCTGCAAGCTCGCGAAGCTCTATTGCTCTGGAGATGTTTAGCATCATTGGGCAATATGAGTACATCGGAGAGCCTATATAAGAACCAGAAAGCTCGCAGTGGCTATCCCGATAGGCTATCCAAGCCTGCTGTGTCTTCTCAAATTTCAGAGCGTCATCAGTAGAAGAGGCGGAAATATACTTATAAATTGTTCTATAAAGCAATGTTATTTCTTTTTTTGCACTGTCAGATGCCAGTTCTGCACAGCCGTGAACGACATTATTATTTATAGGTGCTTGCTCATCTACGCAAGTAGAATAGATGGCGTAATGGTCAATTAAACTGTCTTCTGCATTTGCGTAGAAGCTTAAAGTTAGAAAAAGTAATGACGCGAGAACTTTTGATGGTGTTGGCACGACACTTCCTTTTTGGCCTAACGTTTGGTTAAGGGGCGCCCGCTTGCGGGCGTTCCAGTGAGCAAAGCGAACAAATTAAACCAATTGTTATGAGTGCTTCAAAAGGGTGTCTTTGGCTAACATTACCACGCCCATAAGCGAATCTTTTCTATCTAGCTGAAGGTAATTCTTCGGGTAGATCCAAGAAAAGAGGTTCTCTGCATCACCATCTGTAAGATTTTGCACGAAAGCCATTACATCTTCATCTGTAAGGATCTTCTTAATTTTATTATTCTGAACATGTGCTGCGTAATCATTCCTAAACCCCGCAACACCCAAGTTGTTTATTTTTGAAATATATAAATTAATCGCACTGTCGTGTGCGGAAAGGAAAGTTCTTTTGATATCTGAATACTTCCTCCATAACTCCACATATTTATTAAGATTTATTACTATGGAGTTTATGCACAACCTATAAACACCTAAGCGGAATGACGCTTTAATGGGATCCTTGAAAGCAGTCATAGACTCATAATCACGCAATACTGAAATGGGCGTCCCTAGGTCAGATACAAGACCTGCTAAAATCTTAATAACTTCATCTTTTCTATCCATAGCTACTCATAACGCTTGGCTTTGCGGCGTTCCGGAGCGCAGCGTAGGCACGTCCGACAACAGCCATTTGTTAGCTGATTCTTGGCGAAATAGAGAACATCCAATATTCACCACTCCATGTTTGCTGCTGCGTCCATTTGATTCTCGAGATATTCCACAAACTCTGACATAGCCTCATCTGAGCGCATAGCTTTTGAGTATGTAGAATCAGCAACAAAAGTAAGTATGCTTGGTACGGTGCTAAAAAGATGCGATCTCACGGGCGACAACTCACTTGACCAAAAATCATACAAGAAGGAATCAATATTTCTGATTGCCTCCACCTCATCAAAAGCAGGCGCCCCACTGAATGAATAACGATTCGTTCCGGATTCAGCCAAAAGCACCGGAATTGCCCCGGCATCCGAGTGAAATGAGAATGCTTCCCCGCGTTTACCAAAAGCACCATGGGCCATGAAGTTTCTCATCTGTACCCGCAGTAGTAGGAGCTTATCGTAATGACCCTTAAAGCAAGGATCATCTAAATCTAATGCCGCTCGAAATTTCTCTTTCCAGTTGGCCGCAGCCAGTTCGGCGACTTGATATCCGTTCTCTATACGTCCCCTCAGTATCGCAACATGAATAAACGCATGCTCAGACCAGCTAAAAAATGCATCGACGGCAGCCTGACCTATCCAATCAGTTTCAGAAGCAAGTTCCAAAACACCTGAATTGAGCGCTCTTAGCAGTGACTGGAGATCAGAGGAATCCTTTTCTTGCCTTAGCTCCGCACTCCGTCTCTCCGCTTCAGCCTTTTGCTCTATAAATTTATCTTTGAAAAATTGGTACCGCTCGAAGAGCCATTTGCTATGGTTGAGTACGTTAAGCCTGTTGCCCTTGGCCTCTTGTTTTGCGCGCCAATCAAAATACGGTCCTGCCAAGTTTACGGCTTTCCGTATTTTATTCGCTATCAAATCCGAATCTTCTTCCTGTTGCTCATTCGGGCGACCGCTCATGCGAGCACCAGGATCTCTATTTGGAGCACAAATTCGAAGCCCCATCTTTTGGTGCTCTATTGCGTAGAGCCTGTCCTGGTACCTGATTGGCACAGTCCACGCGCTTTTTGTCCAAGCCCCCATCCTAGGAAACTGAAGAAAATCGACGAACATGAAGTACACAAGATAATAAGAAGGGAGTCTCTTACTGCCTCTTGTCGTAGATGACAGCATCAGTGCCTTCGGCTCATGATCCGATCGAGGTTTACCCGCTGGCTCGATATCACCCAACGCATCCAGAACCTTTCGTCTTAATTTGGCGAAGTCATCTGGTACTTCTCCAGTTTTTTCGTCCAATGATTCACCTCCGGCGAGCATGAACTTCAGCAGTCGAACCAGCTAACGATAAGCTAAGGGGCCGGCTTTAGCCCGTCCCAGTGAGCGGAGCGAACGATTTGAGCGACTTGTTATACGCTTTCACGAATGAAGCCTGCTTCCGAAAAATAACGATCAAGATTATTCACGCTATCAAAGGGCGGCGGCAAAAACTGAGTGCAACACCTGACCTTTCCGGTACGGTGCTGCCCTATGTCTTATTCCGAACTCAGCGTTGCAGAGCGTGCCACCATTCAAGTTAGTCATGCCCAAGGCCTCAGCT